>DASREE010000018.1:0-109329 GCA_035652235.1 Gaiellaceae bacterium
CCTTCGTACATGACGAGGATGCGGTCGGACAGGGAGAGGATCTCGTCCAGCTCGAGCGAGACGAGCAGGATCGCGCGCCCCTCGTCGCGCTCCTCGACCAGGCGCCGGTGGACGAACTCGATCGCGCCCACGTCGAGGCCGCGGGTCGGCTGAGCGGCGAGCAGGACGCGCGGGTCACGGCCGATCTCGCGCGCAAGCACGAGCTTCTGCTGGTTGCCGCCGGACAGCGCCGAGGCGCGCGTAGCCGGACCGCCGCCGCGCACGTCGAACTGCCGCAGGAGCTCGCGCGCCCGCTGCACGATCCGCCGCGGAAAGACCCACCCGCGCGCCGCGAAGGGCGCCTTGCCGTAGTCGTGCAGGACGAGGTTCTCGGCCAGGGTGAAGTCGAGCACGAGCCCGTGCCGGTGGCGGTCCTCCGGGATGTGCCCGAGGCCTGCGTCGAGCGCGTCCCGCGGCGAGGCGTGCGGCGACAGCGTCCTCCCGGCGACCGCGATCGTGCCGCTCGCACGGTGGCGGAGGGCGGTGAGGCACTCGATCAGCTCGGTCTGGCCGTTGCCGTCGACGCCGGCGATGCCGACGATCTCGCCGGCGTGGACGTCGAAGGAGACGCCGCGGACCTTCTCGACCCCACGGTCGTCGAAGGCGTGGAGGTCGCGAACCTCGAGCAGCGTCTCGGCGGGGTGCGGCGGACCCTTGTCGACCTGGAGGACGACGTCGCGACCGACCATCATCCGCGCCAGCGCGGCCTCGGTGGCACCTGCGCGCGGTACCGTCCCGACCTTCCTGCCGCGGCGGAGCACGGTGATCCGGTCTGCGATCTCGAGCGCCTCGTTCAGCTTGTGGCTGATGAAGACGATCGACATGCCCTCCGCCTTCAGCGAGCGCAGGATCTCGAACAGCTCTCTCGCCTCCTGGGGCGTGAGCACGGCGGTCGGCTCGTCGAGGATGAGGATGTCGGCGCGGCGGTAGAGTGCCTTGACGATCTCGACCCGCTGCTGCTGGCCGACGGTCATGTTCTGGACGAGCATGTCCGGCTCGATGTGGAAGCCGAACGTGCGGGAGATCTCGCTCACCCGCTCGCGCGCGCGGCGGTAGTCGAGCAGCACGCGCCCGTCCATCGGCTCGCTGCCGAGGACGATGTTCTCGGCGGCGGTCATGACCGGGATGAGCATGAAGTGCTGGTGCACCATGCCGATCCCCGCCCGGATGGCGTCCTTGGCGGAGCCGAAGGACACGCGCCGGCCGTTGACGATCGTCTCGCCCTCGTCGGCCTTGTACAGCCCGTAGAGGATGTTCATCAGCGTCGACTTGCCGGCGCCGTTCTCGCCGAGGAGCGCGTGCACCTCGCCGCGTCGCAGGTCGAAGTCCACCCGGTCGTTGGCGACGACGCCCGGGAAACGCTTCGTGATCGCCCGCAGCTCGAGGACGAGGCTGTCGTCAGGCACGGAGGAATCCTAGGGGGGCGGAGCGGACTCCGCCCCCCTAGGATCGACGAGCTACTGCGCCGGAGGAGTGACCTTGCCCTGGATGATCAGGCGCGCGAGCGCGTTCGTACTCTTGCCGAACGCAGCCCGGACGGACGCCGGCAGCTTGGGGCTGAGCTTGCCGAAGCCGACGCCCTGGTTCTTCAGGTCGTACGTCTTGTCGATGCCGCCCTTGAACCCCTTCGGGTCGGCCATGTACTCCTTGATCGTGTCGAAGACCGCCTGGTCCACCCGCTTCCGCGCGCTCGTCAGGATGTGCGGGCCGAGGAAGGACTGGTCGGCGTCCACGCCGATGCCCCACACGCCCTTGCTCTTCGCCGCGTCGAGAGCGCCGAGCCCGCACTGGCCGGCCACCTGGAAGACGACGTGCGAGCCGCGGGCAATCTGCGACAGCGCCGTCGCCCGGCACTTCGCCTGGTCGGCGAAGGTCGGGTCGTTCGCGTAGTTGACGAGCACCCGGATGTTCTTGCTCACCCGCTGCGCGCAGTACTTGTAGCCGGCGATGTAGCGGACGATCGCCGGCACCTTGTTCGCCCCGACCGCCGAGATGGTGTTCCGCTTCTCGCGCAGCATCTCGAGCGCGGCGATGTTGCCGACCAGGCAGCCTGCCTCCTGCTCTTTGAACTGGATGCCGCGGACGTTCGGGATCGGCGTCGTGCCCATGTCCGACTGGGCGACGTCGATGCCCGCGAACATCGTGTTGGGGAACGCCTTCGCCACGGTCGGCAGCGGCCCGAAGGCGAACAGGACGCCGACCCCGAAGACGAGGTCGTAGCCCTGCTGCGCGGCGGCCACCAGGTTCGGCTGCCGGTCGGCGGCCGTCTGCGTGATGAAGATGCGGCCGTCGACGCCGAGCTTGTTCTCGGCGCGCTGCAGGCCCACGGCGGACAGGGCGTTGAAGCCCTTGTCGTTCAGGCTGCCGATGTCCGTGACGACGGCGACCCTGATCGCCGCCCGCTGCGCGGCCTTGCCGCTCGTCGCCAGCGCGCCCGTAACGGCGGCAGCGACGACGAGCGCCGCGGAGACGGCGGCGATGAATCGAGTGCGTGTGTTCACGTGTTCCTCCCTGAGAGGATTCCCCGGAACTTCCGACGCCCGATGCTACTCGGAAGTCCGCGGGCGGGCGAGCGGAAAACCCCGGACTCTGGCGGGAAATCCCGCAACACCGGCTCGGGCCGCTCAGCGCTCGCCGACGGGCAGACGGTCGAGGTCCGCCTCGCCGACGAGGACGCGCCTCGGCTTCGAGCCCTCGTAGCCCGAGATGATGCCGCGGCGCTCGAGCATGTCGATCAGCCGGCCCGCCCGCGTGTAGCCCACGCGAAGCCGGCGCTGGATGAGCGACACGGAGGCCGTCTGCGTCTGTACGACGACCTCGATCGCCTTGTCCAGCAGCGGGTCCTCGTCGGGGTCGAACTCGTCGTCCGGCTCCTCCTCGCCGGACTCGCGCTCCGGCGGGACGAGCAGGGACTCGTCGAGCTCCTGCGGGCGCTGCGCCCGGCACTGCTCGACGACCAGGGCGATCTCCTCCTCGCTCACGAACGCGCCCTGCAGGCGCTGCAGCCGCGAGGTCCCGAGCGGCTTGAAGAGCATGTCGCCCTGGCCGAGCAGCGATTCGGCGCCGTTGTGGTCGAGGATGACGCGCGAGTCGGTCTGGCTGGAGACGGCGAAGGCGATCCGGCTGGGGACGTTGGCCTTGATCATCCCGGTGATGACGTCGACCGACGGCCGCTGCGTGGCGAGGACGAGGTGGATGCCGACCGCGCGCGACTTCTGTGCGAGCCGGATGATCGCGTCCTCGACCTCCTGCGGCGAGATCATCATCAGGTCGGCGAGCTCGTCGATGACCACGAGCAGGTAGGGCCACTCCTCCTCCCCGCGCGCGCGCAGCGACCGGTTCAGCTCGGGGAGGCTGCGGGCGCGCAGGAGGCTCATGCGCTCGTAGCGGCGCTCCATCTCGCCGACCACGTTCGTGAGGGCGGCCGCCGCCTGCTTCGGGCTGGAGACGACGGGCGTCAGAAGATGCGGGATCGACTCGTAGTAGCCGAGCTCGATCCGCTTCGGGTCGATGAGGATCATCCGCACCTCGTCCGGGGTCGCTCGCAGCAGGATCGAGGTCAGCATCGTGTTCAGGCAGCCCGACTTGCCGGAGCCGGTCGTCCCTGCGATCAGCAGGTGCGGCATGCGGGCGAGGTCGGTCCAGACGGCGTTGCCGGCGATGTCCTTGCCGAGCCAGACGGCGAGCGGGCTCGCGGCGGCCGGGAGGTCGTCGAAGATGTCGCCGAGCGTCACGAGGTTCGGGCTCGCGTTCGGGACCTCGACCCCGACCGCCTGCTTTCCGGGGATCGGAGCGAGGATGCGGATGTCCGTCGTCGCGAGCGCGTACGAGAGGTCGTCCTTGAGGCTCGCCACCTTCGCCACCTTCGTGCCCGCCGCGAGCTGCAGCTCGTAGCGCGTGACGCGCGGCCCGGAGATCTCGCCCACCACCGTCGCCTCGACGCCGAAGTGGGAGAGCGTGCGCACGAGGAGCTCCGCCGTTCGGCCGCTTCGCTCGGCCGAGGCTCCCTGCGCCCCCTTCGAGCGGCGCAGGAGCGCACGGTCGGGGAGCCGGTAGTCGGCGGCCTGCGCGAGCACGCCGAAGAGCGAGCCCTGCGTGTCCTCGGCCGCGTCCGCAGCCAGAGCCGCCTCCTCCGTCCCTTGCAACAGACTGTCACTTGTGTTCGGACACGCCCCGACGAGATCCGGGAAGTCGTGCTCGGCGTCGACGAGCGCCGGCGGAAGCCCGCTCGCCGGCTCGGGAGGCGCGGCAGGCGCCAACCCGTACACGCTTTGGAACAGACTGTCACTTGGCAGGGAGCTGCTGCGCGGGCGGAGGCGAGGCGGGCGCTCGAGCATCAGCCTGGCCGTCCGCCCCGCCGACCTGCCGACGAGGCGCACGGCGTGGTGCGAGCGGTGGAGGAGCGCCCCGGCGGAGGCGCCCGTCACGAGCAGGGCGGCGGCGAGGAGCGTGAAGACGCCGAGGATCGTCACGCCGGTCGACCCGATCGGCCCGCCGAGCGCGGCATCGAGGCCCTTGCCGAGGTACCCCCCGTGCGCCCGGCCGAGGACGAGGCCGAGGCCGAGGGCAAGCGCGCCGAGGCCGATGCGGAACGGGCGGAAGTCGACGAGGCGGCTGCGGCCGAGCACGAGCGCCCCGACCGCGACGAGCGCGACGGGCGCGGCGTATCCGGCTTCCCCGACCAGGTCGTGCAGGCCGGCGGCAAGGCCGCGTCCGAGCGAGCCGCCGTCCCAGCCCGCGTAGAGAACGGTGCCGACGAAGACGCCGAGCGCGAGCAGGGCGAGCCCGACCAGCTCTGACCGGTGGTGGCTGTGCAGGCCTCGGCGAGGCTGAGCCCGCTTGCGCCTGCGGATGCGCGCAGGCTGACGCGGGCGCAGCCTCGTCGAGCGCTTTCTCCGCGCCATGGGCCAGCGTTCGCGGCGGGACGGCCGCCTCCTTCCTCGCCGCCGGAGAGTTCCGGCTTTGCGGCTACAGGCCGGCGATGCGGTCGACGAGGAGGTCGAGGAACGCCTCGGCGTCGACGTCGACCGCCACCTCCGCCGTCGGCGCGAGCCCGGTGCGGCCGAGGAGGTCGCAGACGGTGCGGCCGCGGCAGAGCTCGGACTCGGTCTCGACTGCCACGTGGCAGCGCCGCGTCTCGAGCAGCGTCGGGTCGGCGACGAACGCGAGCGCGAGCGCGTCGTGGACCGGCGGTCCCGGCCACCCGTACGTCTCGCGGTGGTAGTGCGCGTAGAAGTCGACCAGCTCGGCGGCGACGCGTGCGACGCCGCCGCCCCGCCTCAGCGCCTCGGACCGGTCGGGCGTGAACAGCGCCTTGTGCGTCACGTCGAGGCCGATCATGGTCACGTCGAGGCCGCTCGAGAAGACCCGCGCGGCCGCCTCCGGATCGGCCCAGACGTTGAACTCGGCGGCCGGCGTGACGTTGCCGAGGCCGATCGCTCCGCCCATGAGCACGATCCGCTCGGGCCGTACCTCCGGATGCCGCTCGAGCAGGAGGGCGACGTTCGTCAGCGGGCCGGTCGCGACGAGCACGACTCCGGGCCCGAGCCGCTCGGCGAGGACGTCGGCGGCGTGGCCGGGCGCCGGACGCGCGCGCGGCGGGGGCAGCGCAGGCCCGTCGAGGCCGCTCTCGCCGTGCACGTACTCGGCCGAGCGGGGCTCGCGCACGAGGGGCCGCTCCGCCCCTGCGGCCACGGGCACGTCGCCGCGGCCGGCCAGCTCGAGCACCCGGATCGCGTTCGCGGTCGTCTTGTCGAGCGTCGTGTTGCCGTGCACCGTCGTCACGGCGAGGAGCTCCACCTCCGGGCTGGCGAGCGCGAGCAGGAGCCCGATCGCGTCGTCGTGGCCGGGGTCGCAGTCGACGACGATGCGGGTCGGCATCGCCGCGAGCCTACCGGGACGCGTGCGCGGCGACGAGCTCGTCCACCTCGGACGCGGTCGGGAGCGACGGTTGTGCTCCCGGCCGCGACGCGGCCAGAGCGCCGGCGGCGCAGGCTCGGCGCAGGGCCTGCTGTCGCGGGCGCCTCTCGAGCAGGGAGACGACGAGGCAGGCCGTGAAGGCGTCGCCGGCGGCGGTGCCGTCGACCGCGCGCACGGGCGGCGGAGCCGCATGCGCCACCTCCTCTCCCTCCTCGAGCAGGAGCGCGCCCTCGGCGCCGAGCGTCACGGCCACGAGCCGGCCGCGGTCCCCGACCGTCTCGCGCTCGAACCGGTTGACGACGAGCAGGTCGGGCTCGACGGCGACCCGCCGGGCGGGGGCGGCGTTCAGGCAGAAGAACGGCGCCTGCGCGGCCGCTGCGCGCACGGCTCCGTCCGGGACCTCGAGCTGGCAGAGCACGGCGTCGACCTCGCCCACCGTCACGTCGGCCGGCGCCAGGCGTGCGTTGGCGCCCGGCGCGACGGCGATCGCGTTCTCGCCGTGCGCGTCGACGAGGACGAGCGCGACGCCGGTGTGCAGCCCTGTCCCGGTCAGGCGGCGGACGCCGCTCGTGTCCACTCCCGCCTGGACGAGGCCGGCGAGCGCCTCGTCCGCGAGCTCGTCGTCGGCGACGGCCGCGACCAGGCGGACGTCGGCTCCGAGCCGGGCGGCGGCGACGGCCTGGTTCGCTCCTTTGCCACCAGGGATCCGCTCGAACGACGCGCCGCCGACCGTCTCGCCCGGACGCGGCAGGCGCTCGCAGCGTGCGACGAGGTCGACGTTGACGCTGCCGACGACCGCGATCCGCGGTCGCCGGCTGGGCGCGCTCATGCCCGGGAGGCGACGGCGGGCTCGCTTCACGCCGCTACGCGGCCAGCGCGCGCAGGTCGTGCACAGCCTGGCTGAGGAGGTTTTCGCGCAGGTCGAACAGCCCGGCCCACAGCGAGCCCCGGTCGGGCGGAGCGCCGAAGCGGGCGGCGTCCGCGAGGCCTTCGAGGGCACGCACGAGCACCGCAAGCTCGAGGTACGCCTGCGCCACGCGCGTCGGCGAGGCCTTCACGCCGGCTCGCGCGAGCACGGCGTCCCACTCGCGAAGCTCCGCCGCGCCGGGTCCGCCGTACCACGACCGCCCTTCGGCCACCTCCGGCTCGAGCTCGAGCAGGTAGCGGGAGAGCGGCCGCTCGAGCCCGGCGAGCGCCGTCTCCGCACGGTCGGCCGCCCGGCGGAGCGCGGCCTGCCGGCGGCCGGGGGTGCACGGGTCGGCGTCGCCGCGGGCCCAGCGCTCGAGCAGCCGGCAGAAGGCGAGCGCCGAGGCCTCGCAGGCGCGCAGCTGCGCGACGAGGCGGGCGCCCGTCGCCTCGCGTGGCGCGTGCTCGGTGAGCACGTCCGCCCAGCTGCGCGAGCGGGTCGCGCTCACGTCCGGGCTTCCGAGGGGATCGCCGGCGGCGAGGGCGCGCCGGAGGCGGACGGCTGCGCCGGGGGGAGGGCAGGCACGGCCCGAGAGGCGGTCATACCTCGACGACGATGGGGAGGATCATCGGCCGGCGGCCGGTGCGGTCGTAGACGAGCTGGCCGAGCCCGTCGTGCAGGTGCTCCTGGAGCAGCTTGATCTCGAGGATGTCGTCGGCCAGGCAGGCGTCGAGGATCTCGTCTGCCTCCTCGCGCATCTCCTCCAGGAAGGGCCCGGCGGCGTCGGTGAAGCCGCGCGCGATCAGCTCGGGAGTTGCGCTCCGGCGCCCGTTCGAGCTCGTCAGCGTCGCCACGACGATGAGGACGCCGTCCTCGGACAGGCGCCGGCGGTCGCGCAGCGCGACGTCGCTCAGATTCCCGACCGCCAGCCCGTCCACGAACGTCACCCCGGCGTCGACGTGGTCGACGACGCGCGGCCCGCTCGCGTTCAGCTCCACCACCGTGCCGTTGTCGGCGAGCACGATCGACGAGGCCGGCACCCCCGCCTCGCCGGCCATCCGGGCCTGTGCGGCGAGCATGCGGAACTCGCCGTGCATCGGCATCACCGCCTTCGGGCGGACGAGCGAGAGCACCGTGCGGATCTCCTCGGCATTGCCGTGGCCGGAGACGTGCACGGGCGCGATCTCCTGGTGCAGGATCTCCGCCCCCGCCCGGGCGAGCTGGTTGATCGTGTCGTGCACGCGGAGCTCGTTCCCGGGCACCGGCTTCGCCGAGATGATGACCGTGTCGCCGCGCTCGATGTGGACGGCGCTGTGATCGTGGTAGGCGATGCGCGTCAGCGCCGACAGCGGCTCGCCCTGACTGCCCGTGCAGAGGACGAGGACGCCGTCCGGTGCGTGGTTGGCGAGCTCGCTCGGACGGATGAGCGTGCCGTCCGCGACCTCGAGGTAGCCGAGCGAGCGCGCGATGTTGAGGTTCTTCCGCATCGAGCGGCCGATGACGCACACCTTCCGCCCCGACTCGAGCGCGACGTCGATCGCCTGCTGCATGCGGTGCACGTTGGACGCGAAGGTGGCGACGAGCACCCGGCCCTTGCGCAGCGGGATGATCTGGCGGAACGCGTCGCCGACGAGGCGCTCGGAGCCGGTGAAGCCGGGCCGCTCGGCGTTGGTCGAGTCGCCGAGCAGCAGGTCGACGCCGCGGTTGCCGAGCTCGGCGAGCTTGCCGACGTCGGTCTTGAAGCCGTCGACCGGGGTGTGGTCGAGCTTGTAGTCGCTCGTGTGCAGCAGCCGGAGCCCGGCGGCCTCGAGCACGATGCCGACGTTGTCTGGGACGGAGTGCGCCATGCGCACGAAGTCGATCCGGAACGGTCCCACGTCGAGCGGGCCCGCCTCGGGCCGCACCTCCTCCAGGACCGTCTTGCCGAGCAGGCCGTGCTCGTCGAGCTTCGACTGGACGAGCCCGAGCGTCAGCTTCGTGGCGAGCACCCGTGGGACGGGTACCTCACGGAGGACGTAGGGGAGCGAGCCGACGTGGTCCTCGTGCGCGTGCGTGAGGACGACCGCATGCAGCTCCCCGGCATGGTCCCTCAGGTAGGAGAAGTCCGGGAGGACGAGGTCGACGCCGAGATGCTCGTCGCGGGGAAAGGCGAGGCCGGCATCGACGAGGACGCTGCCGCCCTCCGTCTCGTAGACGGTCATGTTCTTGCCGACCTCGCCGAGCCCGCCGAGCGGGACGATGCGAACGCTCCTGCTCACTCGGGCCAGTCTAACGGCGCCCTTCGGCGTCGCCACCCGCCGCCGGTGGCGGCGCAGGCGGGGGCCGCCGGCGGGGGCTACGCGGCGACGAGGACACCGAGGCGCTCGAGGCAGGCGCGGATCGCGGCCGTCTCCTCTTCGTTTGCCTCGACGAGCGGCAGGCGAAGCCCGCCCACCTCGTGTCCGAGCACGTTCAGGGCCGCCTTGATGGCGATCGGGTTGACGACGACCTTCAGGAGCTCGTACGCGGGCGCGAGCTCCTCGTGTAGGCGGCGCGCTTCGACGTGGTCGCCGGAGCGGTACAGCCGGATCATCTCCTTCACGCGCGGCCCGACCACGTGCGTGTGCACGCAGACGCCGCCGACCCCGCCGAGCTCGAGGAACGGGTAGATCAGGTAGTCGTCTCCGGCGTACAGGTCGAGGCCGGTCTCCTCGACGATCCGGCGCGCCTGTACGAGGTCGTCGTTCGCCTGCTTGACCGCCTTCACCGTCGGGATCTCGGCCAGCTGCGCCATCGTCTCCGGCTCGATGTTGACGACGACGCGCCCCGGGATGTTGTAGACGACGATCGGCTTGTCGCTCGCGTCGGCGACTGCCTTGAAGTGCTCGACGATGCCGCGCTGCGGCGGCTTGTTGTAGTAGGGGGTGACGACCAGGAAGCCGTCGACGTCGAGGTCGTGCGCCTTGCGGGTGAGGTGCACGGAGTGCGCGGTCGAGTACGTGCCCGTGCCGGCGATCACCGTCGCCCGGTCGCCGACGGCGCCGACCGCGACGCGGACCAGCTCCAGCCGCTCGTCGTCGGAGAGCGTGGGCGACTCGCCGGTCGTGCCCGCGACGACGATCCCGTCCGATCCGTTGTCCACGAGGTGGTGGGCGAGCGCTGCGAAGCGGTGGAAGTCGATCGACCCGTCCGCTCGGAACGGCGTCACGATCGCCGTGAGGACCTCGCCGAGCACGCCCGGTATCGTACCGCGGCCGGGGCAGGTGCTCTGTCGCGGGTCTCACCGGTGGCCGGGCGCCGCCCTTCCCCCGGCGTGGCGTCGGCATCTGGGCACCGGCCGACCCGCCGCGCGGGAGGCAGGGCGTCCGCTCGCCGCGCGTGGGGCGGTCTCCCGCCCGTCACGGAATCGGCGCATCCGCGTCGCACACCCGCGCGCGGTTCGCTGCTATGGTCAACACCGGGGGGCGAGGGGCCGAAGGCCCCGGGGGATGAACTCTTCGCGGGCGTCCGGGCGAGCGCGCGCAGAAGCCGCTTGCCGGGCCGGTCCCGGTCCGTGTGATCGCCGCACAGCCTGGCTGCGCGCATGGGCGCCGAGCTACGCGAGGAGCATCTCCAGCCCCACCGTCAGCCCGGCGGGCAGGTCTCGGAGACGCTCGAGCGCGAGCAGCACCCCGGGCAGGAAGGCCTCGCGCGAGGTCGTGTCGTGCCGGATCGTCAGCGTCTGGCCCGGGCCGCCGAGGATGACCTCCTGGTGCGCGACGAGCCCCGGCAGCCGCACCGAGTGGATCGGCACCCTCCCCCCCATGGCGGCGGCCGTCGCCTGGGCCGTTCCCGACGGTGCATCGAGCTTCGTGTCGTGGTGGAGCTCGACGATCTCGGCCTTCGGCAGGTGGCGCACCGCCTCGGCGGCGAAGCGGATCATCAGCACGGCGCCGACGGCGAAGTTGGGCGCGTGGAAGACGGGCACTCCCGCCTGTCGGGCCGCGCGGTCGACCCGGTCACGGTCGAACCCGGTGGTGCCGATCACGACCGGGACGCGCTCGCGCAGGCAGGCCGCGACGTTGTCGGCGACGGCGTCCGGACGCGTGAAGTCGACCGCGGCATCACAACCGCCGACGGCCACCGCATCGCCGGCGCCGATGCCGACCACCTGGTGCCCCGCCGCCGCGGTGCCGGCAGCGACCACCGAGCCGACCTTGCCGCGGCAGCCGAAGACGGCGACCTTCATATCCCGCTCATGCGGCCTGCGCCGCGAGGCCCGGGTGGATGCGCTCGACCGCAGCCAGGAAGCGGTCCTCGCTCGGGCCGATCGCAGCTGCCGACAGCCGCTCGGGCGCGAGCAGCACCGCGGCGAGCTCGGCCAGGCCAGACGTCTCGACCGCGTCGATCTCGGCGATGATCCGGTCGAGCGTGAGCAGCTCCGTGTCGGTGATGAGCGACTTGCCGAGGCGGCTCATCCGGCTCGACATCGACTCCATGGACAGCACGATCCGGCCCTTCAGGTTCTCCTTGGCGCGCTGCAGCTCGGCGTCGCGGACGTTGCCCGCGGCGACGTCCGCGATCTCGTGGGCGACGATCTCCAGGCAGGGCTCGAGGTTCTCCTCGCGGGTGCCGAGGTAGATGCCGATCTGGCCGGTGTCCGTGTACTGCGAGGTGAAGCTGTACACCGAGTAGGCCATTCCGCGCTTCTCCCTGATCTCCTGGAAGAGGCGCGAGGACGCCGAGCCGCCGAGGATGGCGTCGAGCAGCGACGCCGCGAAGCGGCGGCGGTCCGTCCTGGGGATGCCGGTTCCGCCGATGCAGACGTGGTACTGCTCGGTGTCCTTGCGCTGGAAACGGATGCCTGGCGGCGGCGACGCGACGAGCGGCTTGCGCACGCGGGTGCGCGAGTCCGGCGGCTCGACGCGCTGGTGCGCCGCCCGCTCGAGCAGCGTGAGCAGGCGGTCGTGGTCGAGGTTGCCCGCAGCGGCCAGGACGATGTTGCCGGCCGTATACATCTGGCGGTGGTAGGCCTGGAGCGTTCGCCGGCTGACAGTGGAGATCACCTCGGCCCGCCCGATCACCTGGCGTCCGAGGGGATCGCCCGCGAAGATCGCCTCCGACAGGAGGTCGTGCACGAGATCCTGCGGGCTGTCCTCGAGCATCGCGATCTCCTCCAGCACGACCTCGCGTTCGGAGTCGATGTCGGCGAACGTCGGAGAGAAGACCATGTCGGCCATCACGTCGAGCGCCCGCTCGAGGTGCCGGTCCGGCACGCGGGCGAAGACGACGGTGCTCTCGCGCGAGGTCGCGGCGTTCAGCTCCCCGCCGAGCGCGTCGAAGGTCTCGGCGATGTCCTGCGCGCTGAACGACCGAGTCCCCTTGAAGAGCAGGTGCTCGATGAAGTGCGTGACGCCCGCTTTCGACTCGGGCTCGTCCCGTGAGCCTGCGCCGATCCAGAAGCCGAGGGCGATCGAGCGCACGCTCGGCACCCGCTCGGTGATCAGGCGCTCGCCGGCGTCGAGCTCGGAGAGGACGTACTCCTGCACGAGCTCATCGTAGATCCGGCGGCCGCCCGCCACCGCCGAGGGGGCTCCGCCACCACCTGCCAACCGCACGTTGCGGCTGGCAGCTACCGGCGTCCGCGGCCGGGCTCCTGCAGGAGCCCGGCCGCGAGCTTGCCCGGCTCAGTCGTCGCGGCGCGGTCCGCGGTCGCGACCGCCGCGACCGCCGCGACCACGCCCGCGCTCGCGCTCGCCGCGGGGCCGCTCCTCCTCGCGCGCGCGCGGCGGGGCGTTCTTCGCGCGCTCGATCAGCTCCTCGGGCTGGACGAGCGAGCCGTTCTCGTGCTTGGCGACCAGCTTGAGGCCGATCCGGCCCCGCTCCTTGTCGACCTCCTGGACGAGCACGTCGAGGACGTCGCCGCGCGTGATCACGTCCTCGATGTGACCGACGCGTCCGGGGCCGACGTTGGACACGTGCAGGAGGCCGTCCGTGCCCTTCTTGAGCTCGACGAAGGCGCCGAACTGCGTCGTCTTCACGACCCTGCCCGTGTACCTGTCCCCCACCTCCGGCTCCTTCGTCAGGGCGTTGATGGCGGCGATCGCCGCGTCCGCGTTCCTGCCCTCGGTCGCGTAGACGAGGATCGTCCCGTCCTCCTCGATGTCGATCTGCACGTCGTGGTCGGCCTCGAGCGCCCTGATGGTCTCCCCGCCCTTCCCGATCACCATGCCGATGTACTCGGGGTCGATCTTGATCGTGGAGATGCGCGGCGCGTGCTCGCGGAGGGTGGTGCGCGCCTCGGGGATCGCCTCGGCCATCCGGTCGAGGATGAACTCACGGGCCCGCTTCGCCTGCTCGAGCGCGGCGCGCATGATCTCCTGCGTGACGCCGGTGATCTTGATGTCCATCTGCAGCGCCGTGATGCCCTCTCGCGACCCGGCGACCTTGAAATCCATGTCGCCGAGGTGGTCCTCCGCCCCCTGGATGTCGGTGAGGATGACGTAGTCGTCGCCCTCCTTGACGAGGCCCATGGCGATGCCCCCGACCGGGCGCTTGATCGGCACGCCGGCGTCCATCAGCGCCAGCGTCGAGCCGCACACCGAGCCCATCGACGAGGAGCCGTTCGACTCGAGGGTCTCGGAGACGAGCCGGATCGTGTACGGGAACTCGTCCGGCCCCGGGATGACGGGCTCGAGCGCGCGCTGCGCGAGCGCGCCGTGTCCGATGTCGCGGCGCTTCGGCCCGCGCATGAAACCTGTCTCACCGACGGAGTAGGGCGGGAAGTTGTAGTGGTGCATGTAGCGGCGCTCCTCCTCCAGGGAGAGGTCGTCGATCCGCTGGCCCTCCTTCGCCGTGCCGAGCGTGAGGAGCGTCATGATCTGTGTCTGGCCGCGCGTGAACAGCGCCGAGCCGTGCGTGCGCGGCGACACGCCGACCTCGCACGACACGGGCCTGATCTCCTCGGTTCCGCGGCCGTCCGGCCGGCGCTTCTCGACGGCGATCTTGTGCCGGACGAGATCCTTGTAGACGGCGTCCGCCGCCCGCTTCAGGAACTGCTTCGTCATCGCGTCCTTGACGGGCGGCTCGCCGTCCGTCGCCGGCCCGGCCGGGAACGGCAGCTGCGCCCCCTCGACGATGCGCTCGAACAGGAGGGCCCGCTTCGCCGACTTCAGCTCCTTCGAGTCCTGCTCAGCCTCCGTCAGCGTGCGCAGGTCGGCCTCGAACTGCTCGCGCACCGGTCGCTCGACCGCCTGCATACGAACGCTGTCGAGGACGGCGGCGAGGCTGGAGCGCACCTGGACGCGGCGGACGATGTCGGCCTCCGTCGACTGCATCGTCAGCTCGGGACAGAGCTCCGCCTCGAGGCTGTCGACGAAGGTCCCGGCCTCGCGCAGCCCGTGCTCGGCGATGTGCTGGTGGATCTGCGCGCCGTAGCGCTGCTCGAGCTCCGCGGTCAGGTCGGGATCGAGCCACTTCGGCTTTCCGGCGAGCTCGCGCAGCTCGAGCTGCGCGTCGCAGAGCCGGATGATCTCGGACTGCGCGAGCTCGAACGCCTCGAGGATCGTCTCCTCCGGTACCTCGTCGGCGCCCGCCTCGACCATCGTCAGCGCCTCCTTCGTGCCGACCACGATCAGGTCGAGCCGCGAGGCCTCCTCCACCTCCGCCAGCGTCGGGTTGACGACCAGCTGGTCGTCGATGAGCGCGATGCGTACGGCGCCGACAGGCCCGAGGAAGGGCAGCGGCGAGATCATCAGCGCCGCCGAGGCGCCGTTGATGCAGAGGATGTCGTGCGCCGTGACGAGGTCCGCCGACAGCGTCGTGCAGATCACCTGCACCTCGTTGCGGAAGCCCTTCGGCCACAGCGGCCGGATCGGCCGGTCGATCATGCGGGCGGTGAGGATGGCGCGCTCCGTGGGACGTCCCTCGCGCTTGAAGAAACCGCCGGGGATCTTCCCGGCGGCGTACATGCGCTCTTCGACGTCGACCGTGAGCGGAAAGAAGTCCGCCCCCTCGCGGGTCTCCAAGCGGCCCTGGGCCGTCGCCAGCACCATCGTCTCGCCCGAGCGGACGAGAACGGCGCCGTCGGCCTGCTTGGCCAGCTTGCCCGTCTCGAAGACGATCTCGCGGCCGCCGACGGTCACCGAGACCGACGTGGCCTGCCCGGTGGCAATGCTCATGCTGTCCTCCACTTCTCGTCGTGGAGAGTGGAGGTTTGAGTCAGCCCCGACCCGGCCGGGGCTCGCTCAAACTTCCACTCTCCGGAAACCGTTGTCCTCGCTAGCGCCTGAGGCCGAGCTCCTTGATCAGCGCGCGGTAGCCCTCGACGTCCGTTCGCTGGAAGTAGTCCAGCAGCCGCCGGCGCCGGCCGACGAGCTTGAGCAGGCCGCGCCGCGAGTGGTGGTCCTTCGGGTGCGTGCGCATGTGCTCGGTGAGCTCGTTGATCCGGGTCGTCAGCAGTGCGACCTGCACTTCGGTCGAGCCGGTGTCCGACTCGTGGCGACCGTGCTTGCCGACGATGTCCTGCTTCGCTTCCTTCGTGAGACCCATTCGACCTCCAGGGAGAATGACCCCGCAGTCCCAGCACGCCGCGCGGAAGCCACGCGCACGGCCGAGGTTGCGGTCGCAGACAGGGTACCAGGCGACGCGGCAGCCGCCCGGCGCGGACGAGGAGCCCGCCGGACGTGCGAGCAAGCGGCGGGCCTCTCCCGCCAGCCGGCGGCGCTGCGCGCCGGCGCGCGCCCTCGACCGCGATGGGCTCGTTCTGACCGCCGGGGCTACCGGCGGCAGGCGGTTGCGAACGGCGCTCGTGTCGGTGCTCGCAGGAACCCGACGCGGCTCGCGCCGTCGCAGCTGGAGGCAGGCCCGGCGGTCTGACCCCGGGCGCGCGGCGTCCGTCAGGCGGGTCGAACCGCCGCCCGGGTCTGCTCGACGTCGCGGGCGATCTGCTCGACGAGCGCCTGTTCGCTGTCGAACGCCATCTCGTCCCGGAGCCGCCGCCACAGCTCGACGACGAGCCGCTGGCCGTAGAGGTCACCCTCGAAGTCGAGCAGGAAGGCCTCGATCCGCCGCTCGTGGCCGCCGTAGTGCGGGTTCGTGCCGATGGAGACGGCGGCACGGCGGCCAAGCGCGGCACCGGCGTAGATGCCGTAGGCGGGGACGAGCAGGTGCGGCTCCACGGCGAGGTTCGCGGTCGGGAAGCCGAGCGTCCCCCCGCGCTCGTCGCCGACCACGACCGTCCCCTCCACCTCCGCCGGACGTCCGAGCATCGCCGCAGCGGCCTCGACCTCCCCGGCGTGCAGGCGCGCGCGGATCTCGGTCGAGGAGATGCCCTCCAGGAACGGCACCGTCCTCGCGTCGAGGCCGAGCGAGCGGAGGAGCGCGAGGTCGCCGCGGCGCCGGTGTCCGAAGCGGAAGGTCTCACCCGCGACCACCACCTCGGCTCCTATCTCGAGGAGGAACCGCTCGGCGAAGTCCTCGGGCTCGAGCTGCTGCAGGTCGTGGTCGAACGGGACGACGAGCACGTCCGCGACACCGAGCGCCTCGATCAGCTCCAGCCTGCGGGCGAGCGTCGACAGCAGCTCGACGCCGTAGCCGAGGACGAGGCGCGGGTGCCGGTCGAAGGTGACGACCGTGGGAACGAGCCCCGTCTCGATCGCCGCCTCGATGACGCGCCGGTGGCCGCGGTGGACGCCGTCGAAGGTACCGATCGCGACCGCCCGCCCCCGCCGCTCGAGCTCCTCGGGCCGGCTGACGACCCTCACGGCAGCACCGTTCCGTCGACGGCGACGAGCTCGCCCCCGCACAGGACGCGCACGCGCTCGGCCACGCGTCGGCGCCCCTGCCGGATCGCGGCCGCGTCGCGCGCGTCCACCTCGACGGCGGGCAGGAAGGCGAGCGCCTCTGCAGGGGGCACGATCCGCTCCTCGTCGGCCTGCGCGACCGAGAAGGGCCCCACCTCGGTGCGCCGCAGGCTGCGGCAGTGGCCACCCAGCACGTCGGCGATCGCGCGGACGTAGGTGCCGGAGGAAACGAGGAGCTCGAGCAGCGCGACGCCGCCCGCGTACTCCCTCAGCTCGAGCTCGCGCACGAGCGAGCGACGGCTGGGCATGTCCACCGCGGTCCCGCGGCGGGCGAGCCGGTAGGCCCGCTCGCCGCCGACCTTCACCGCCGAGGCGGCCGGGACGGGCAGCTCGACCTCGCCGCGCAGACCGTCGAGCCGCCGCTCGAGCTCGGCGCGGCTCGGCGGCTCGGACTGCTCGACGACCTCGCCCTCGGGGTCGCCGGTCGCTGTGCGTGCCGTCAGGTCGATGGCGGTCACGTAGCGCTTGTCGAGTCCGACGAGGTACTGGGCAAGCCGGGTCGACGAGCCGAGCAGGACGAGCAGCAGCCCAGTCGCAAACGGGTCGAGCGTCCCGGCGTGCCCCGCGCGCGCGCCCGTCCGCTCGCGCAGCTGCCTGACGATCGCGAACGACGAGGGCCCGGCAGGCTTGTCGACGAGCACGAGCCCTGTCGGTCTGAGCGCGCGCTTCAT
This sequence comes from Gaiellaceae bacterium, assembly GCA_035652235.1. Lineage (GTDB taxonomy): Bacteria > Actinomycetota > Thermoleophilia > Gaiellales > Gaiellaceae > PALSA-612. The sequence continues at coordinate 17,358 of DASREE010000018.1, forward strand.
CGCGGCAGCCGGCGACCACCCACCTACGCGGACGGCGAGCCGTCCACCTGGGCGGCGTACGCGGCGCGGATGAACGCCGTGATCTGGGCGATCGACTCGCTGCTCGAGAAGCCGGCCGCCTGCCGGTGCCCGCCGCCCCCCCGCTGCCTGGCGATCGCGGACACGTCGAGCTCGTCGCTGGAGGAGCGCAGGCTGACGCGGCGCGGCGCCTCCGGCGGGTCGGGCGGCTCGCGGATGATCGCCGCCATCTGCGCGCCGTCGACGGCGCGGAGGTAGTCGATGACGCCCTCGGCGTACTCCTCCCCCACGCCGAGGTCGACGAAGTCCGCGCGCGTCAGGTGCGAGACGACGAGGCCGCCGCCCTCGTACACCTGCGCCCGGTCGAGCACGCGGCCGACCAGCTTGAGCTTCGCGAACTCGACCGACTCGTAGATCCCGCGGAAGACGCGGTGCACGTCCACCCCAGCCTCGACCAGCTCGGCGGCCAGCCGCAGCGCCTTCGGAGTCGTGTTCGTGTACTGGAAGCGACCGGTATCCGTGACGACGGCCACGTACAGCGCTTCCGCGATCGCCGGCGTCAGGCCGACTCCGAGCTCGCGGAGCAGGTCGCGCACGATCTCGCCGGTCGAGGAGGCGTCCGCGACGACAACGCTCACGTCCCCGAAGCGCGTGTTGTCGTGGTGGTGGTCGACGTCGATCGACAGGGGCACCTCGCCGAGCAGTCCGGCCGCGGCGCTCATGCGCGAAGCGTTCGCGCAGTCGAGCGCCAGGAGGACGCGCTCGCGCGCATCGGAGGGCAGCTCGCGACGGAGCTCGCCGAGCGGCAGGAAGTCGTACTCGGCCGGCAGGTCGGTCGCGCCGCCGAGGTACATGACGGCGTCCTTGCCGAGCACGTCCAGGGCGAGCTTCATGCCCAGGAGGGAGCCGAGGGCGTCGCCGTCCGGGTTCTCGTGCGTGACGAGCAGGAAGCGGTCGTGTGAACGGATCGCCTCCGCGACCGCGGCGAGCTCAGTGGTCGTCGACGCCTGCATCGTCCTTCCGAGCGAGGTCATCGATCAACTTCGTCAGCCGCACCCCCCGCTCGACGGAGGGATCGTATTCGAAGGCGAGCTGCGGGGTCCGCTTGAGCTTCAGCTCGCGCGCCACCCGTGCCTGCAGCACGCCGTGGGCGGCGGCGAGCCCCCGCAGCGTGCGCGTGCGCGCCTTCTCGCCGCCGAGGACACTGACGAAGACGGTCGCGTGGCGGAGGTCTGCCGAAGTGGCGACGCCGGTGACGGTGACGAAGCCGATCCGCGGATCTTTCAGCTCCGGCAGAGCCTCCGAGAGCACCTCCCGGATCGACTCGTTGACGCGTCGCATGCGTTCAGACACCGAGCAGCACCACCTCGAGCGCGGCGCGGCGTGGGCCTGCGGCGAGCAGCCGCTGCGGCGTGCGGCTCGTGCAGCTCACGGCCGGAACCTACACACGTCTCCATCCGAAGGCGTCCGGCTCGTCCGCGTCGGTCACGACCCGCCGCTCGACGTGGACGAGCTCCCACGCCTGGCCCGCCAGGTAGCGCTCCGCCCCGTCGAGCAGCTCCTGCAGCTCCCGGTGACCGCGCGCGGCGCACGCGACGAGCAGACGCGAGCGCTGCCACCGGTCGTGGTGGTCGACCTCCGCGACCGAGGCGCCGAACCGCTGCTGGAGCTGGACCTTCGCCGACCTCACGTACCGGCGCTTGCCCTTTAGCGAGCCGGACTCCGGAAAGTGGAGCTCGACCGAGAGGATGCCTACGTAGCCGGCGCCCATGCTGCCGCCTCACTCGTCTCCGACGACCGCGTACAGCCGCCACTCGCCGGGGATGCCCTTCAGCTCGTGGACGCCGCGGTCGTCGAAACGCAGGCCCGAGCCGGCGACGAGGTCCTTGACCGTGCCGGAGACGAGCACCTCGCCCGAGCCGGCGAGCGCGGCGACCCGCGCGCCCGTGTGGACGGCGATCCCCGCCACCTTGCCTTCGGTCAACTCGCACTCCCCGGTGTGCAGGCCGGCGCGCACCTCGAGGCCGAGCTCCCGCACCGACTCCACGATCGCACGCGCGCAGCGGATCGCCCGCGCAGGCCCGTCGAAGGAGGCGAGGAAGCCGTCCCCGGCCGTGTCCAGCTCACGGCCGCGGAAGCGGGCGAGCTGGCGGCGTACGAGCTGGTGGTGGCGCGCGAGCAGCTCCCGCCAGGCGCGATCGCCGAGCGCGGACGCACGCTCGCTGGCCGCGACGATATCCGTGAACAGGACGGTCGCCAGGATGCGGTCGCGCTCGCTCTCCTCCCAGGCGCCCTCCTCCCAGAGCTCGGTCAGGAACCGCTCCACCTCGGCGTGAACGGTGTCCGTCCCCCGCCCGAAGTGGAGATGGCCGACACCGGGCACCTCGACGAGGAGCGCTCCGGGGATGCGCTGCGCCATGTACCGGGCCGCCTCGAGCTCGACCACCGGATCGTCCGCCCCGTGCACGATCAGCGTCGGGACGCGGATGGCGGGCAGCACGTTCCGGACGTCGATCTCCCGGTTCATGGTGACGAGCGCCTCCAGCGCGCCCGGGCTCGCCGACCAGCGCAGGTAGTCGACGATCGCCGCGACGTCCTCCTCCTCCCAGGAGGCGAGGGAGCGCACGAACGCCTCCGCCTGTGCGGGCGACCCGTAGATTCGGAGCTCGCGCTCGAGATCCTGCCGGTAGCGCTCCTCGGTTCGGCCCCACGGGTAGTCGGGCGCCCACAGCGTCCGCGGATACCCGCTGCGCAGGACGAGCGCTGCCGTCCGCTCCGGATAGCTGGCCGCGAACAGCAGGCACATGGGCGCGCCCTCGGAGACGCCGAACAGGGCTGCTCGCCGGACGGCGGCGGCGTCCATCACGGCACGCAGGTCGTCCATCCGCGTCTCGAGCGTCGGCGCGCCTGCCACCCGGTCCGACATGCCCGTGCCGCGCTTGTCGAACAGGATCAGGCGGCAGAAGGAGACCAGCTGGCGGAGGTGCTCGGCGAACGAGGGCACGCTCCAGCGCAGCTCGACGTGCGAGACGAAGCCGGGCACGTAGACGAGGTCGAACGGCCCGCTCCCTGCGACCTGGTAGGCGATCGACACGTCGCCGGAACGCGCGTAGCGGGTCTCGGGACGCATCCGGTCATGATCGCGCGCGACACCCGGAGCCGCAACGAGCCGGCTCGCCTGGGCGAGCGCTAGGAGGCGGCGGGCGCGGGCGACTCGTCGAGCGCCGTCCGCTCGACCTCGCGCACCTCGTACACCTCGAGCACGTCCCCCTCCTTGACGTCGTCGAAGCCCTCGAGGTGGATACCGCACTCGAAGCCCTCGCTCACCTCGCGCACGTCGTCCTTGAACCGCCTCAGCGAGTCGATCGTCGTTTCGTAGACGACGGCGCCGTCGCGGACGACGCGCACCTTCGCGCCCCGGCGGACGACGCCGCTCGTGACGTACGAGCCGGCGATCGTGCCGAAGCGGGAGATGCGGATGAGCGCGCGCACCTCGGCCTCGCCGAGCGCGACCTCCTCGCTCACCGGACGCAGCATGCCGACGAGCGCCTGCTGGATGTCCTCGGTCAGCTGGTAGATGACGCGGTAGGTGCGGATCTCCACCCCCTCGCGCTCGGCCAGCTGGCGGGCCTCGGCGCTCGGGCGGACGTTGAACCCGACCACCATGGCGTGCGAGGCGACGGCGAGGTTGACGTCGTTCTCGGTGATGCCGCCGACGCCCTGGTGGATGACGTTGACGCGCACCTCCGGGTGCTGGATCTTCTGCAGCTCGCCGACGGCCGCCTCCACCGAGCCGACCACGTCGCCCTTGACGACGAGGTTGAGCTCCTGCACGGCCCCTTCCTGCATCTGCTCGAACAGCGTCTCGAGCGAGACTCCCGGCTTCGCCTGCGTGGCGAGCTGCTCGCGGCGGAGCCGCTCGCCCCGCAGCTGGGCGAGGTGGCGCGCCTGGCGCTCGTTCTCGACCACGCGGCAGAGCTCGCCGGCGGGCGGCGGCTTGTCGAAGCCGATGATCTCGACCGGGTCGCCCGGCTTCGCCTCGCGCACCTTCTCCCCGCGGTAGCTGAACAGGCCGCGCACGCGACCCTGGGCGTCGCCGGCGACGACGGCGTCGCCGACGCGCAGGGTGCCGCGCTGGACGAGCATGGTCGCAACAGGCCCGCGGCCGCGGTCGAGGCGCGACTCGATGATCGGCCCCGAGGCCTCCGCGTCCGGGTTCGCGCGCAGGTCGAGCTCGATGTCCGCGACCAGCAGCACCTTCTCGAGCAGGTCGTCGAGGCCCTGCTTCTGCTTGGCGGACACCTCGGAGAACTGCGTCGTCCCACCCCACTCCTCCGGCTGCAGGTCGTTCGCCGCGAGCTCGCTCTTCACCCGGTCCGGGTTCGCGTCGGGCAGGTCGATCTTGTTGATCGCGACGACGATCGGCACGCCTGCTGCGCGGGCGTGGGAGATCGACTCGAGCGTCTGCGGCATGACGCCGTCGTCGGCCGCGACGACGAGCACGGCGAGGTCGGTGGCGTTCGCGCCGCGGGCGCGCATGGCCGTGAACGCTTCGTGGCCGGGCGTGTCCAGGAAGGTGATCTTGCGGCCGTCGTGGTCGACCTGGTAGGCGCCGATGTGCTGCGTGATGCCGCCCGCCTCGGTCTGGGCGACCGACGTCTCGCGGATCGCGTCGAGCAGGGTCGTCTTGCCGTGGTCGACGTGGCCCATGATCGTGACGACGGGCGGACGTGCGACGAGCGACTCCTCCGGGTCCCGGAAGGCCTCCGGCTCCTCGTCCTCCTCGCCGACGTGCTTGATCGTCACCTCGCGCTTGAGCTCGGCGGCGATCAGCTCGACCTCGTCGTCCGTGAGCGACTGCGTCGCCATCTTCATGACTCCGAGGCCCATGAGGATCTTGATGATCTCCTGCATTCCCACCCCGAGCGCCTGCGACAGGTCGCGGACGGACACGCCCGACTCGACGGCGACCGGGCCGCTCGGCTGCGCGACCTGCTGGTCGCCGCGCGGCTCGCGCGTCGCGCGCTCGCGCGCCTGACGGGCCTCGGGGCGCGGGCGGCCGGCGCCGGTGTCGATGACGACCCGGCGCCTGCGGCCGGCGGCGCCGTGGCCGCGCGGGCGGATGGGCCTGTTCGGGCGCTCAGCCATCACCCACCAGTGTAGAGACGGGCGAGGGACGGGTCGACGAGGACGGAGGCGTGCAGGGTGCGCGAGAAGGCGCGGCGCGCCGCGGCGCGCTCGAAGCAGGCGAGCCGCCGGCAGGTGTACACGCCACGCCCGGGGTCGCCGGGTCGGGCCGGAGCGAGCCGTCCGTCGCGGGCGACGAAGCGGACGAGCTCGGGCTGCGGAGCACGGCGGCCGCAGCCGGCGCACGTCCGTGTCGGGACGTGCCCCGGGCGCGTGACCCGCTCACGCGGCAGGTGCGGACTCCTCTTCCTGCCTTTCGACCGCGGCCGCAGCCACGGCAGGAGGCTCCTCGGGCGCTTTTCCGACCGGCTCGGCCGCCTCCGTCGGCGCCGGGTCGGCGGCGCCGGCCGACTCGCCCGGCTGCTCGCGGTCCTCGTCCTCGTCGGCGTCCGCGGTCTGGACGACGCTGCCCGTCAGGTCCTCGCCGCGCGCCTCGCGGGCGGCGAGCTGCTGGTGGGCGGCGACGCCGCAGAAGCGCGACCCGGGCAGCGCCGCGTTCGGGCAGCGCTTGCCGTTGGCGAGGATGGCGGCGCAGCGGCCGGTGAACTCCTCGCTGTCCTCGCCGCCGAACGCCGCCTCGGCCTCCTCCTGCGCGAACTCGGTGTCGGACTTGATGTCCACCTTCCAGCCGGTCAGGCGCGCGGCCAGCCGCGCGTTCAGGCCCTCCTTGCCGATCGCGAGGGCGAGCTGGTCGTCCGGCACGACCACGGTCGCCTCGCGCGACTCGTCGTCGATGTACACCTCGCGCACGCGCGCCGGCGAGAGCGCCTTGGCGACGAACCGAGCCGGCTCCGTGTTCCAGGGGATGATGTCGATCTTCTCGCCGCGGAGCTCGGAGACGACCATGCGCACGCGCGAGCCGCGCGGGCCGACGCAGGCCCCGACGGGGTCGACGCCCTGCGCGTGCGACTCGACGGCGATCTTCGCCCGGTAGCCCGGCTCGCGCGCGACGGCCTTGATCTCGACGAGCCCGTCGGCGATCTCGGGCACCTCCAGCTCGAACAGCGTCCGGATGAGCTCGGGGTCGCGCCGGGAGAGGATCACCTGCGGGCCCTTCGTGCCCGAGCGCACCTCGGTGATCACCGCCTTGATACGGCTGCCCTGCTCGTAGCGCTCGCCGTCGACCTGCTCGGAGCGCGGCAGCAGCGCCTCCACCTTGCCGAGGTCGATCAGCACGTTGTTACGGTCGCCCGCCTGCTGGACGATGCCGGTGACGACCTCGCCGACCCGGTCGACGTACTCCTCGTACATCATCTCGCGCTCGGCCTCGCGGATCCGCTGCAGGATGACCTGCTTCGCCGTCTGCGCGGCGATGCGACCGAAGTTCTCGGGTGTGACGTCCTCGCGGGTGATCAGCTCCTGCGGCACGTCCGACCAGTCGAGGTCGAGGTCGTCGTCGGAGACGAGCACGTGCGAGCGCTCCCCGGTCTCGGCCTCGAGCGCCTCCAGCTCCTGGTAGGCCCGCTCGCGCGCCTCGTCGAGCAGGCGCTCCTCGACGTCCTTCGGGAGCTCGATCGCGTAGACGCGGAAGTCGCCGGTCTCGTGGTCGAGCTCCACGGTCGCGTGGCGGGACGCGCCCGGCGTCTTCTTGTACGCGGCGAGGAGCGCGTCCTCGAGCGCGGTGATCAGCGTGTCGCCGTCGATCCCCTTCTCGCGCTCGATCGTGCGCACCGCCTCGATGATCTCTCGGCTCATCTGGTCACCTCGTCGATCAGGTTCCCCCGCACGACGGCGTCGTACGGGATGGCAACGACCTCGCCTCCGTCGCGGGCGAGGCTGACGGTCGTGTCGCCGGCGGCGAGCACCTCGCCGCGGAAGCGGGTGCGGCCGGCGATCGCCTCGGAGGTGCGCACGGCCACGCGACGTCCGACGGCGTTGCGGAAGTGCGCGGGCTTGCGCAGTGGCCGTTCGGCGCCCGGGGAAGAGACGTCGACCGTGTACTCGTTCAGATAGCCGCGCAGGAGGTCGGTCACGCGGGCGCACAGCGCGTGGTCGACTCCGCCCGGGTGGTCGATGAACACGCAGAAGCGGGTCGGCGAGAGCAGCTCGACGGCGAGCACCTCGACGCCCGGGATCTGCCGTTCGACCGTGCCCGACACCTCTCTCGTCAGCTCCTTCTCCTTCTCGTGAACCGCTGCCACGTCGCGTCCTCTCGAAAAAAATGGGCGCCGCGCGCCCATTTCGCCAAGCCGGTGAAATGTGGTGCGCTCAGAATAGCAACTCGCCTGCGCCGAATGCGGTCGCGCCGGCCTCACGAGCCGGATCGCGCGGACGAGGCTCTCGTCGAAGCGGAGCGGGCGCCGGAGGCTGTGGACGTCGCGGAAGCAGGCGGCGGACGGGCGGACGAGCGGGCTCGGTCCGGGGCCCCGGAGCTCGCCCGCGCTCGCGTCGCCTGCCCGCGGCCGCACGTCAGCGGCCCTCTCGCCCGCGGCGGCGGTCGGTGCGGCGGAGGGCGTCGAGCCGCCGGCGCGCCTGCTTCGTCGGCCGTGGCCCGAGGTCGGCGCCCGGCGGGCGTGCGAGCCGGCGCTCGGCGGCCACCCGTTCCCGTCTCGCGATCGACTCCGCGGTCTCCTCGTACAACGCCGCCGCGACCGTCGCAGGGCCTCGCCGGTCGGCGATCCCCTTCACGACGACCGTGCGGGCCACGTCCCCGACGCGCGCCTCGACCGTGTCGCCGACGCGGACCTCCTTCGCCGGGCGCACGCGCTGGCCGTTCACGTGCACGCGCCCGCCGGCCACGGCGTCGGTCGCCGCAGCGCGGCTCTTGAAGAAGCGGGCCGCCCACAGCCACTTGTCGATCCGCACCTGCTCCATCGGCGAGCCTCAGGCTACGAGACGCAGCCTGATGGCAGCGGCGTGCAGGCGAGCGCGCGCCGTCTCTTCGTCATGTGTCGAGCACGATCGTGACCGGGCCGTCGTTGACGAGCTCCACCCGCATGCGCGCGCCGAACACGCCCGTCTCCACGTGCACGCCGTGCTCGCGCAGCACCGCGCAGAAGCGCTCGTACAGCGGCTCGGCCTGCTCCGGCCCCGCCGCGGCGGCGAAGCTCGGTCGGTTGCCCTTCGCGGTGTCGGCGATCAGCGTGAACTGGCTGACGACGAGCGCGTCGCCGCCCGTTTCGAGCAGGCTGCGGTCGAACTTGCCCGCCTCGTTCTCGAACACGCGCAGCCGGGCGACGCGGCCGGCGAGGCGCGCGGCCGCCGCCTCGTCGTCGGCGGCCGCCACTCCCAGGAGGACGCACAGCCCCCGTTCGATCCGGCCGACCGTCCGCCCGGAGACGGCGACCTCCGCCCGCGCGACCCGCTGCACGACCGCCCGCACCGGCCGAGCGTACTCGCCCGACGCGCCCGTCGGCAGCCGGCGCCGGGGCTGCGCTGCCGTATGCGTGCTTGCATTGTCGCTATCCAGGCATAGAGTTCCGTCGTCTCAACCGGCTAGACCTGTTTCCCACCGAGGAGGACATATGAGTCCGAGATGGAGGACGTGGCGCCTCGCGGGGATCGCCGCCGCCGCCGCCCTGCTCGCCGCCGCGGCGACGTCTGCCGCGCTCGCCCGGTCGGGTGGCACGCGCACATCGTCTGCGAGCGACACGCTCGTCGACGGCACGACGGACAGCGTCACGAACATCGACCCCGCCAACGAGTACGACTACGGCACCTTCACGCTCGACCTGCTCATCTTCCAGGGGCTGTACGGCTTCCCGCACAGCTCGAAGCTCGAGCCCGTGCTCGCCACCGGCTGCAAGACGAAGGGCACGGCGGCGACCTGGGTGTGCACGCTGCGCAGGAACGTGAAGTTCAGCGACGGCACGCCCATGACCTCGGCCGATGTCAAATGGTCGTTCGACCGCGTCGTCAAGATCAAGGGCGACCAGGGCATCTACGCGCTCCTTTCGAACCTGAAGAGCGTCAGCACGAACGGGCCCTACAGCGTCACCTTCCACCTGAAGTCTCCGCAGTCGACGTGGCCGTTCATCCTCGCCACGAACGCGGGCTACGTCGTCCCGAAGAGCCTCTATCCGGCCGACAAGATCCGTGACAACAGCCAGTCGCAGGTTGGCAGCGGTCCGTACGAGCTCGTCAAGTACACGCCTGGCCAGCAGGCGGTGTTCAAGGCCAACCCGAACTTCTGGGGCCCGAAGCCGAAGACCGAGAACCTGATCATCAACTACTACTCGAAGTCGTCGACCATGAAGCTCGCGCTCCAACGGGGCGAGATCGACATGGCGTTCCGCGACTTCACCCCGACCGAGCTCACCTCGCTGAAGACGGCGAGCGGCATCACCGTCCACTCCGGCAACGGCGTCGTCATCCGCTACCTCGTCTTCAACCCGACGCGGCCGCCGACGAACAACATCGCCGTACGCAAGGCGATCGCGTACCTGTTCCCGCGACAGACAATCGCGAGCCGCGTGTACCACGGCTTCGTCCAGCCGCTCTACTCGATGGTGCCGGCGGGCCTGCCCGGTCACATCGACGCGTTCAAGACCGTCTACGGCGCCTCGCCGAGCGTGGCCAAGGCGCGTGCGGTGCTGAAGGCGGCCGGCGTGAAGACCCCGGTCGCGATCGACATCTGGTGGACGCCGAGCCACTACGGCGACGCGTCCGCCGACGAGTACGCCGAGATCCAGCGGGCGCTCAACTCGAGCGGGCTGTTCAAGGTGACGCTGAAGTCGGCGGAGTGGGCGCAGTACAGCGCCTCGCCGGGCAAGCGCTACAACGCCTTCCAGCTCGGCTGGTTCCCGGACTACCCGGACGCGGAGGACTACATCGTCCCCTTCTACCAGCCGGACAACTTCATGGCGAACGGCTACAACGACCCGAAGATGACCGCGCTGATCAAGAAGGAGTACGCGGCGACGAGCACCCCTGCCCGGCTCGGCGTGATCAAGCAGGCGCAGATGCTCGCCGCGAAGGACGTGCCGATCATCCCGTACTGGCAGGGCAAGATGGTCGCAGTCTCGCGGAACAACGTGCACGGGATCGACTCGACGCTGGACGCCGCGTTCAACATGCGGTTCTGGCTCCTGTCGAAGTCCTGACGCTCGTGACCCACGACCTGGAGGGGCGCCCGCCCGGCGCCCCTCCAGGTCGCCCCCAGGCAGGCCGGCTCTAAGCTCCGACGAGCGAGTACGAACGATGGCCGGACAGGGAACATCGCTCAGGGTCTACCTGATTACCCGCATCGCGCTCGTCCTGCCGATGGTGTTCATCCTGCTCACGTTCGTCTTCCTGCTCATGCGCGTGGCGCCGGGAGACCCGATCTCCGCCTCCCTCGGCGGGCACGTCCCCCAACCGGTCATCAACCAGATCAAGCACCAGCTCGGCTTCGACAAGCCGCTCTACGTCCAGTACGGGAACTACCTGTGGGACATCCTGCGCGGCAACTTCGGGTCGACGATCACCGACCGGCGCCCGGTGAGCGACATCATCCTCACGAACGGCGCCGCGACGCTCGAGCTGACCTTCTTCGCCATGATCGTGGCGGTTGTCGTCGGCGTCCTCGTCGGCCTCGTCGCCGGTCGCTACCGCGACACGCCGCTCGACGTCGGCGGACGGCTGTTCGGCATCGTCGTCTACGCGACGCCGGTGTTCTTCCTCGGCCTGATGGCGCAGCTGCTGTTCGGCTCGACGCTCGGCTGGCTGCCCACGTCCGACCGGGCGAGCCCGATCACGCAGGCAACCCTGCAGACGCACACGAACATCTTCACCCTCGACGCGATCATCGACGGCAACTGGGGCGACCTCGGGGACGTCGTCCTGCACCTGATCCTGCCGGCGACGACCCTCGGGCTCGTCACGGCGGGCGTGTTCATCCGCCTCATCCGCGTCAACGTCATCCGCACGCTCCGCGACGACTACATCGAGGCGGCGCGCGCTCGCGGGATCGGCGAGCGCGCCGTCGTCTACCGGCACGCGTTCAAGAACGCGCTCGTGCCGGTGATCACGGTCGTCGGCCTGACGACGGCGGGTCTGCTCGGCGGGGCGGTGCTGACCGAGACGACCTTCAACTGGCCCGGCATCGGCCACGAGCTCGTCCTCTACCTCGAGAACCGCGACTACACCGCCGTGCAGGGGATCATCGTCGTCTTCGGCCTCGTCGTCGTCGCGGTCAGCGTCATCATCGACTTCGTCAACGCGTTCATCGACCCGAGGATCCGGTACTGATGGCGGCGCCGGCAGAGCTGCGCACGCCGTTGCCCGTGAGCCGCGTGCTGTGGCGCGGGACGAGGCGGATGCTCGCGCCCGTCGCCGGCGCCGGGGGTTTCGCGAAGGTGATGCTGCTGGTCGGCGCCGGCATCACGGCCTTCTTCGTCCTCGTCGCGCTGCTCGCGCCGGTCATCTCACCGTACGCGTTCGACCAGTACAGCTCCGGCGGCCACCGCTTCGCGCAGCTCGCCGCTCCCTCCTCCGGCCACCCGATGGGGACGACGGTGCAGTCGACGGACGTGCTCGCGCGCGTGATCTGGGGCACGCAGACGGAGCTCAAGGTGGTCGTCGTCTCGCTCGCCTTCGCGCTCGCGGTCGGCGTCCCGCTCGGCCTCGTGTCCGGCTACTTCTCCGGGCCGCTCGACCGCGCGCTCGTCCTGCTCATGGATGCCCTGTACGCCTTCCCCTACCTGCTGCTCGCGATCGTCATCGCCTTCCTGCTCTCGAACAGCATCGGCAAGGGTGTCCTCACCGCCGCGATCGCCATCTCCGGCGCCTACATCCCGCTCTACTTCCGCGTCGTCCGCAACCATGTGATCAGCCTGCGGGAGGAGCCGTACGTCGAGGCCGCGCGCGCGCTCGGCGCACGCCCGTTCACGGTCATCCGCCGCTACGTCTTCTACAACGTCGTGCAGAACGTGCCGCCGATCGCCACGCTCAATGCGGCCGACGCGATCCTGACGCTGGCCGCGCTCGGCTTCCTCGGCTACGGCATCCAGCCGACGGAGGCTGCCGAGTGGGGCTACGACATCCAGCGGGCGGTGTCGGACGCGGCCTCCGGGATCTGGTGGACGGGCCTCTTCCCCGGCCTCGCGATCGTCCTCCTCGTCACCGGACTGACCCTGCTCGGCGAGGGCCTGAACGAGACGATCAACCCCGTCCTGCGGCGGCGGGCGGTGGCGAAGTTCGAGCTCCCTGCCGTCCCGCCGTCCGCGGACATCGTCGAGCCCTGACCAGACGGCCCGTGCCCGTTCTCTCCCTCCGCAACCTGCGCGTCTACTACGGGACAGGCGGCGCCCCCGTGCGCGCCGTGGACGGCGTCGACCTCGACATCGAGGCAGGACAGGTGGTCGGCCTCGTCGGGGAGTCCGGCTGCGGAAAGTCGACGCTCGGCCGCGGCATCCTCGGCCTCCTGCCGGAGGGCGCGCGGGCAGACGGCCAGGTTCTGTACGGCGGCCGTAACCTGGTCGAGCTGCCCGCGAGGGAGCTTCGGGCTCTGCGCGGCCCCGAGCTCGGGCTGATCTTCCAGGAGCCGATGACACGGCTGAACCCGCTCCTGCGCATCGAGCAGCACTTCGCCGAGACGCTCCGCCAGCACGAGCCGAAGCTCGACGAGCGCGACATCCGCAGGCGCTCGCTGGAGACGCTCGGCCGGATGGGCATCCCTCCCACGCGCTTCCGGCAGTACCCGCACGAGTTCTCCGGCGGGATGCGCCAGCGGATCATGATCGCGCTCGCGCTCGTCCTGCGTCCGAAGCTGCTCGTCGCCGACGAGCCGACGACCGCGCTGGACGTGATCGTGGAGGCACAGATCCTGCGCATTCTCGCCGATCTGAAGGAGAACTTCGGCACCGCGCTCCTGCTCATCACCCACAACCTCGGCATCGTCGCGGAGTCGTGCGACCGGGTCGCGGTCATGTACGCCGGCCGCATCGTCGAGGAGGGTCGGGCCCGCGACGTCTTCGCGGAGCCGGCCCACCCGTACACGCGCGAGCTGCTGCGCTCCACGATCTCGCTCGACACGACGGAGCTCCACTCGATTCCCGGTGCGCCGCCGAACCTGATCGACCCGCCGCGGGGCTGTCGCTTCCACCCCCGCTGCCCGGACGCGATGCGCGTGTGCGCGGCGCAGCAGCCGCTCCAGCTGCAACCCGCCCCGGACCGGCGGGTGGAGTGCTGGTTGCACGGCCCCGTGCCCGAGGCGTTCGAGGGCGCTCGCGAGCCGCTCGCGCGCGGGCCGATCGCGGTCGCGGAGGAGGCGTAGTGACCGCGATCAGGCCGGGCGCGACGGCGCAGGCGCCCGTGCCGCACGACGACACGGCGCTCGTCTCCGTCCGCGGCCTCCAGACGTACTACGCCATCCGCGGGAGCTTCCTCGACCGCCTGGTTGGACGCGAGGCGGGTCGGGTGAAGGCGGTGGACGACGTCTCCTTCGACCTGCGCAAGGGGGAGGTGCTCGGGCTGGTCGGCGAGTCGGGAAGCGGCAAGACGACGCTCGGCCGTACGCTCCTCGGCCTCGTTCCCGCCACCGCCGGCAGCGTGCGCTTCGAGGGGCGCGAGATCGTCGGCCTGCCCGAGCGCGAGCTCCGCCGGCTGCGGCGGCGCATGCAGATCGTCTTCCAGGACCCGCACGCGTCGCTGAACCCGGCGATGACGCTGGAGCAGGCGGTCGGCCACCCGCTCCGCATCCACGGCGTCGCGACCACGCGGGCGGAAGTGCGCTCACGGGTGGCGGAGGCGCTCGAGCGGGTTGGGCTCGCGCCGGCCGAGCAGTTCCTGGACAAGTACCCGTCCGACCTCTCGGGCGGTCAGAAGCAGCGGGCGGTGATCGCGCGAGCGGTCATCCTCGGTCCGGTGCTGCTCGTCGCTGACGAGCCTGTGTCGATGCTGGACATGAGCGTGCGCGCCAAGATCCTCGAGCTGATGCTCGCGCTCAAGCGCGACCTCGACCTGACCTACCTGTACATCACCCACGACCTGGCGACGGCGAAGTTCTTCTGCGACCGCATCGCCATCATGTACCTCGGCCGGATCGTGGAGATCGGCCCCTCGGAGGCGATCTACGACGATCCGAAGCACCCGTACACGAAGGCACTGCTGCGGGCGATCCCCGAGCCGGACCCGCAGCGGAGCGTGCCGCGCGACATCCCCCGCGGCGAGGTGCCGGATGCGGCCTGCCCGCCGCTCGGCTGCCGTTTCCATCCGCGCTGCCCGCAGGCGTTCGAGCTGTGCGGCTGGGAGGCGCGCGACCTGCGCGACCTGCTCGAGCGCCGCTGGGCGGGTGTCAGCGAGGCCGAGTACGAAGCCGAGCGGGCGCTGGTCGCCGAGCTCGGCGTCCTCGACAGCCCCGCCCTGCACGCCCGCCTCCAGGTGCGGAAGGGCGCACGCCCGGAGGAGCTCGCGGAGGCGCTCGCCGCGATCCGCTCGTCCGACCCGGACGAGCCGTTCTGGACCGGCGTCCGCAGCGTCCAGCCGCTGGCGGACGGGGTCGAGATGACCTGGCACGAGCCGCTCGCCCCCCGACCGCTCGAAGTCGGCCGGGTCCGCGTCGAGTGCCACCTGTACGACCAGGAGGCGCTTCGCCGGGCCGGGAAGCTGCGGGCCGGAGAGCGCACGCCGTCCCCGGCGAGCTAGAGCTCGCGCACGCGGGCCGCGTAGCGTCCGTCGCCCGGCCTGAGCGAGCGCGCGAGCTTGTAGTGCCCGTTCGCCTCGCTCAGGCGCCCCTGCTTCTCCAGGCAGCGCCCGAGCGCGTAGTGGGCGTAGTCGTCGACCGGGGAGATGTCGAGCGCGGCCCTGAACTCGGCGGCCGCCTCCTCGTAGCGGCCGAGGCGGAAGTAGGCGATACCGAGGCTCTCCCGGATCGACGCCTTGTCCGGCGCGCGCCGCTTCGCCTTCTCGAGCGGCACCGTCGCCTGCGCCGCCTGGCCCCTGCGCAGACGCTTGCGCCCCTCCTGGAAGTAGTCGTAGATCTCGGTCATGACGCTCGCAGGTAGCCGAAGTTCTCCCGCACCAAGTCAACCGGACGCGTCAAGTCGCGCGTGCGGCCGATCTCGACGCCGGCGACGCGCGCCCCGGCGTCGATTGCCTGCTGGAAGGCGCGCGCGAGCTCGAACGGCGGTCCCGGGAGCCCGGCCAGCCGCGCGTGCACGGCCGCGCCGACAAGCCACAAGGGCGCCGCGGCGAGCGGGTTGTCGCCGTCGTCGTCGACCACCCGCGTGACGATGCCCTCCTCCACCCGCACCGCCGTCCGCCCCGGTCCCGGCCCCGGCACCCGGCGGACGGCGATCGCCCCGTCGTGCCCCGCCGAGGCGGCCAGGAAGCGCCCCACGTCGCCGGGCGTGAACAGCGTGTCGGCGGCGACCGCCAGGTAGGGAGGGTCGAGCGCGGCGCGCCGCGCGGCGTCGGCCGAGCCGTCCGCGCGCGGCTGGCGGACGAAGCGGAGCTCGTGGTCGAAGCCGGCGAGGAGCGCCTCCACCTGCTCGGCGAGATGCCCCGTGACCACGGTCACGCGGCCGACGCCGGCCGCTGCCAGCTCGCGCAGGACGGTGGCGATCACCGGCCGGCCGTCGATCGGCAGCACCGGCTTCGCGTAGCGCTCGGTGAGCGGGCGCAGCCGGCGCCCCTCGCCGGCCGCCATCACGACCGCCTCGATCACGCGAGCAGCGCCTCGACGGCGTCGAGGACGGCCGCGGCGACGGCCTCCTTGGGCGCCCGCGGCAGCGCTCGCTCGCCGCCGCTCGAGACGAGGACGACCTCGTTCTCGGCCGCCTCGAAGCCGATGCCCGGCCGTGCGACGTCGTTGAACACGATCAGGTCGGCGCGCTTGGCGGCGAGCTTCGCGCGCGCCCGGGCGAGACCCTCCTCGCCCGCGTCCGCGGCGAAGCCGACGAGCACCTGCGAGTCGCGGCGGCGTGCGCCGAGCTCGTGCAGGATGTCGACGGTCGGCTCCAGCTCGACCGTCCAGGGCCGTCCGTCCTTCGGCCGCTTGCCCTCGACGGGTACGGCCGGGCGGTAGTCGGCGACGGCGGCTGTCATCACCACCACCTCCGCGCTGCCGGCGCGGGCGAGCGCCTCGCGGGCCATGTCGTCGGCCGTCGGCGTGTCCACGACCTCGACACCCGGTGGCGCGGGCACCGCCAGGTTGGCCGCGAGCAGGGTGACCTGGGCGCCGCGGCGGCGTGCCTCGGCCGCGATGGCGACGCCCATGCGGCCCGACGAGCGGTTGCCGAGGAAGCGGACCGCGTCCAGCGGCTCGCGCGTGCCGCCGGCGGAGACGAGGACGCGCCTGCCGGCGAGCAGGCCCGGCCGGGCGCCGAGCAGCTCGAGCGCCCGCTGGAAGATCGTCTCGGGCTCGCTCATCCGGCCGACGCCCGTGCCGCCTTCCGCCGCCTCGCCCTCCTCGGGCCCGATCAGCTCGGCGCCGCGCGCGCGGAGCAGAGCGGCGTTCGCCTGCGTCGCCGGGTGCGCCCACATGCGCGGGCTCATCGCCGGTGCGACGAGCACGGGACCGCGGTGGGCAAGCGCCGCCTGGGTGAGCACGTCGTCGGCGAGGCCGTGCGCCAGCCTCGCCAGGGTGTGCGCCGTCAGCGGCGCGACGACGAGCAGGTCGGCTGCCTCCAGGTGCGGGTAGGGACTCTCGCCGGCCGGGCGCCGCGCGAGGGCGCGGAAGGTGTCCGCGCGGACGAAACGGTCGGCGCCGCGCGTGACGACCGGGATCACCTCGTGCCCGGCGCGCACGAACAGGCGCAGGAGCTCGCACGCCTTGTAGGCGGCGATGCCGCCGGTGACGCCGAGCAGTATGCGGGCCATGCACCCATTCTGACCCGCACGCGGCCCGGCGGCGAGCGCCGCGCGCCGCGACGGCCGCGATCAGGTCGTGTAGCGGTAGGTGATCTTGCCCTCGGCGATCTCCTCGAGGGCCATCGTCAGGTAGTTCTTCGAGCGCGACTCGACGAGGGGCGGCAGCTCGTCGAACGTGCCCTCGCCGAGCTGGTGGTGGTAGTTGTTGATCTGCCGCGCCCGCTTCGCGGCGACGATGACGAGCGCGTAGCGGCTGTCGCTGTTTCGGAAGAGCTTGTCGATGCGCGGCTGGATCACGGCTCCATGGTAGCGGCAGCTGCGATCTCCCGTTCGACGATGCCGGCGAGCTCGTCCACGGCGCGCTCGAGGTCGTCGTTCTCGACGACGTAGTCGAACAGGCTCGCCTGGCGAAGCTGGTTCTCGGCGAGGTCGAGCCGCTCCCCGATCTCCCCTGCGCTCTCGGTCGCACGCTCCCGCAGCCGCCGCTCCAGCTCGGCGAGCGGAGCGGTGACGAACACGGTCACGGCGCCGGGCAGCGTTTCCGCCACCCGCAGCGCGCCCTCCGTCTCGAGCTCGAGCACGCAGATCCGCCCCTCGCCCGCGATCCGGTCGACCTCGGAGCGGAGCGTCCCGTAGCGGTTGCCGGAGACGTAGGTGACGTGCTCGAGGAACTCGCCGTTCGCGACGCGCCGCGCGAAGTCGCCGTCTGAGAGGAAGTGGTAGTCGCGCCCGTCCTCCTCTCCGTCCCTCCTCAGGCGCGTGGTCGCGGAGACGGCGAGCTCGAGATCGGGCATGCGTTCGAGCAGCGCGCGGATGAGCGTCCCCTTCCCCGCGCCGGAGGGCCCCGTGATCACGATCACCGGCCGAGTCGCCACCGCTGGGAACCCTACGGATCGCGGCGCCAGTCCGCACAGGCATCTCCCGCCGCCGCCCGTCCGCTCCGGCCCGAGGGAGCGAGTCCGTTCTCAGCCGGGCGAGCGCCGAAAGAGGCCGATCAGCTCGGCGCGCTGGCGCTCGGACAGCCCGCCCACGGTCTTCGACTCGCTGATCCGGCACTGGTTCAGGTAGCGCTTTGCCTTCACCTGGCCGAACTTCGGAACTGCCATCAGCATGTCCAGGACCTTCGCCGTGGAGACGTAGTCGGGTGGGTCGCGCAGGATCTCGTCGATCCGCAGGTGGCCGAGCTTGAGGTCCTTCTTCAGCTGTGCGCGCTTGACGCGGATGTCGTTCGCCCGCCGGAGCGCGTCCATCCGCTGGTCGAGCGAGCGGGACGGCGCCTGGCTCTGGGTCTTCGACGCGACCATGCTGGGGCGTCGATACTAACACCGCTCGCGCGGCGACCGTAATCACCCGATCGAGCCATCGCCGCGGGCTCGAGGAGCCGCTGCGACGGCTCCGGTCAGGCGCCGGAGACGCCCATGGGAAGCGGTTGCGCGGGCGTTCCGCCCCCGTGGGCGACGCCTCGTGCCGCCTCCAGCGAGGGCAGCCCGAGCGCCTCCAGCTCGGCGGCCAGCTCCGCCCGGATGCGGACGGGGGCGTCGGGGTCCGAGAACAGGACCGTGCCGAGCGCGACCGAGCTCGCGCCGGCCGCGACGAGCTCGAGCGCGTGCCGTCCGGTCGAGACGCCGCCCATACCGACGATCGGGAGCCCCGTCGCGGCGTAGGCGCAGTAGACGGCCGCCAGAGCGACCGGCCGCAGGGCGGGGCCGGACATCCCCCCGCTGGCGTGGGCGAGCACCGGACGCAGCCGGTCGTCGAGAGCGAGCCCGCGGATCGTGTTCACGAGCGAGAGCCCGTCCGCGCCCGCGGCCTGCGCCGCCCGGGCGAGCTCGGCGACATCGGGGACGGCGGGCGACAGCTTCGCGTACAGCGGCTTTCCGGTCGCTGCGCGGGCCGCGGCGACGAGCTCGGACACGGTCCCGGTCGACGCGTCCACGTTGGGGCACGACAGGTTGAGCTCGATCGCCTCCACCTCGGCGCGCTCGTCGAGCCGGGCGCACGAGCCGGCGAAGTCGCGCTCGGAGAAGCCGCCGACGGACACCCACAGCGGCAGGCCGAGCGAGGCGAGTCGCGGCAGCGTGTCGGCGAGGAACCGCTCCAGCCCGGGATTGGCGAGCCCGATCGAGTTCAGCATGCCGCAGTCGGTCTCGGCGATCCGCACCGGCCGGTTTCCCTCGCGCGGCTCGGGGGTGACCGTCTTCGTCACGTACGCGTCCAGCTGGCTCGCGACCTCCGGAGCCGTGAGCGCGTCGAGGCAGCCGGAGGCGTTCAGCAGCACGCCGTCACCAGACCGTGAACGCCGGGCCGGTGCCGGTGCCGCC
The DNA here is from genome assembly GCA_035652235.1 of Gaiellaceae bacterium. Lineage (GTDB taxonomy): Bacteria > Actinomycetota > Thermoleophilia > Gaiellales > Gaiellaceae > PALSA-612. The sequence goes on from DASREE010000018.1 coordinate 36,614, forward strand.
CGCCGTCGTCACCTGCCAGTGCGCGACGCCCTTGCCCACGCTCGGCACGGTCGCGCGGATGATCGTCGGGGAGGTGACCGTGAACTCGGCTGCGACCCCGCGCAACGTCACCGACTGGACGTGCACGAAGCCCGTGCCGAAGATCGTCACCAGCGACCCGGCGCGGCCCCGGTTGGGGATGTAGCCGCGCACGACGGGCGGCTGCGCCGCGGCGGTGACCGTGAAGGACGTCGAGCTCGTCGCGCTGCCGAGCGGCGTCGTCACAGCAATCGGGCCGGTGGTCGCGCCGGCGGGGACCGTGGCCGTGATCTGCGTGTCCGACACGACGGCGTAGCTCGCCGCGGCCGTGCCGTTGAACGTCACCGCCGTCGCGCCCGTGAAACCCGTGCCCGCGACGGTGACGAGCGTGCCCGGAGGCCCGCTCGCCGGCGAGAAGCCGCCGATCGCAGGCGCGCCGTCGACGGTGAAGGGGCTCGTGCTGGTGGCGGTGCCGCTCGGGGTCGTGACCGTGATCGGGCCCGAGCCCGCGCCAGCCGGGACCCTGGCCGTGATCTGCGTCGCCGAGTCGACCGTGTACGCGGCCGCAACCCCGTCGAACTGCACGGCGGTTGCCCCGGTCAGGTTCACACCGGCGATGGTGACCGCGGCGCCGACCGGCCCGTGGTCGGGCGCGAAGGAGGTGACCGCCGGAGCCGTCGACGGCGCGCTCGTGCAGGTCGGGAAGCGGAAGGAGGCGATCCTCGTCCGCCACGGCGCCGGCCCCGTCGTCGACAGGTACTCGTTCGAGTACCAGAACGTGCAGTCGTCCGTCGGGTCGACCACCATCGACGTGTAGTCGCCCCAGCGGCCGGAGACGTCCGTCTGCGAGCCGGTGCCGACCTGGATGCTCCCCTCGCCGGTGATCAGCCCGAGCGGGTCGCTCGCGAGCCGTCCGGCGTAGCGGATCGACGGGCGCACGGTGCCGTTCCCGAACGAGAAGCCGAGCGCGATGTCTCCCGAGGCGTCCATGGCCGCGCTGGCCATCCAGCGGTCCTTGTCGTCGGGGGCGTACGTCCCCTGCTGGTAGACGTTCCACTGGCCGCCCGGCGGCCTGCGCAGCTCGTACCAGCGGATACCCGCCCTGTTCAGGCCCCCGACGTCGACCGTGTGGTTGACGACGAGATCCTCGTACGAGCCGAAGTTGCGGTAGGCCAGCCGGTACATGAGCCGGTCGGAGATCGGGTCGAGACGCGCCACCGTCCCCGGCTGCGGGATGCCGAGCGCGATGTCCGAGTCGAACGAGGCGACGGGGATCGGCGTCGCCTGCGTGAAGGTCGAGCTGGAGGGCGCCGTCCAGTCGACGTGGAAGTTCCACACCTCGAGCTGGTCGCGCGGGTAGCCCTGCGCGTCGTCGTCGACCTGCAGGAACGAGTTCGGCGTCCCGGGCGCGGGCTGCGTCCGTCCGTCGAGATCGGACGGGAGCAGCGAGTACAGCGACGGGTTCGCGAGGACGAACTCCACCGCCTGCGCCGACACCCCCGCGAGCAGCTTCGACCGGTCGAAGGCGACGACGGTGACGCCGGTGAACAGCGACCCCCCGCGGAAGTCGTTGACGGCCATGTAGTAGCCGTCCGGCCAGACGCCGAACTTCGGGTAGTCGTTGAGCAGGTTCTGAGTCGCGTCGCTGATCAGGAACTCGTAGCGGTAGTACGAGCCGGTCGCGTCGTCGCTCGTCGAGACGGCGAGGCACTGGTAGAAGGGGCCGCGCGGGTAGCTCGGCAGCGCGAACTGGCTGATCAGCCAGCGGTCGGCCAGCTGGTCGTACTGCACGATCGGGTCGCCGTCGTCCGTCGACTCGCAGGGTCCGCCGAACCCGGAGAAGAGCGTGTTCGTCGCGGCTGGGCCGTACAGCCTGGCTCCCGTCTTCGAGTAGACGGCGAAGCTGAGGTTGACGGTCTCGACGATCTGCGTCCGCCCCACGTCCGCGTTCGTGTCCGGCGGGAGCACGGCGTTCACGTTCGACACACCGTCGAAGCTGCGCGAGATGGGCGGCATCACGGCCTGCGGCGCCGTCGTCTGCAGGCTCGGGTCGAAGCCGCCGGGGAGCGCGAACTCCGCCTTGCGCCGCGGATTCTCGGGCGCCTCCTTGAGCCCGCCGGGCGGAAACGACGGCGCGATCTCCCGCAGCGGTCGCGAGCGGTCGTGACGAAGCGCGCGCAGGACCCTGGGTCGGGCACGGGGCGCCGCCGCGTGGGCGTCGCGCACCTGCTCGACGCTCACCGCGTGCGTGTCGCCGACGGCGTCGTGCCCCTCGCCGAGGGCGACCGCGGCCAGGGCGAGCGGGAGCGCGGCTGCTGCCGCGAGGGCCCCCACCGTCCGGGGCGTCGATCTCCTCGGCACTCTCATCTGGAGACGGATGCCGTCACGCTGCCACGCCTGCGCTCGGGCCCGGCATTCATAGCACACGTGGACGTTCGCATCGGATCGCGATCTTCCTTCCCAACCGCCTCGGCGCGCACGACCGGCCCGTCGACGCACAGCCGGCGGAGCGCACCGTCGATCTCGACCACGCACCCGTAGCAGGCGCCGTAGCCGCACGCCATCGGCGCCTCCCAGGCCAGCTGTGCGCTCGGGCAGCGCCTCGCCAGCGCCCGCAGCATCGGCTCCGGCCCGCACGCCAACACGTCGAACCCGTCCAAGTGACAGTCTGTTACAAGGGCTGGCTCGAGCACGACCTCCGCTCCGGGGAGGAGCGCCGCTGCCTCGGCGTAACGCTCGCTGCGGAAGCCGAGCACGGCCGGCGGCGACCCGAGCGCCTGCGACAGGGAGGGAAGCGGTGCGACGCCGATGCCGCCCCCGACGAGCAGCGGGCGGCGGACGCGGAGGTCGAAGCCGCGACCGAGCGGACCGAACACGGGAAGGCTGTCGCCCGGCTCGAGCTCGCACAGCGCCAGCGTCCCCGGCCCCACCGGGTCGACGAGAAAGGCGAGCTCGCCCGCAGAGGCGAGGCAGACGCTCATCGGCCGGGGCAGCACGCGTCCAGGCGGCGAGAGCATGAAGAACTGGCCGGGCGCACCCGGATCGACGTCCCGGCGCTCGAGACGGAGGAGCGTGTACGGCCCCACCGTCTCGCGGCCGGCGACCCTAAGCGCTCGTCGTCGCCGCATGGCGCTCCTGGAGGCTACGGGTGACCTCGCAGCGGGCGTTCGCGATCGCCTCGACCGCCGCCGCCGCGCCTGCGATGGTCGTCACGCACGGGACTCTGGCGGCGAGCGCCGCCTCGCGGATGCGGTAGCCGTCGCTGCGGGCCGCCGAGCCCTGCGGCGTGTTGACGACGAGGTCGCACTTGCGGCGGCGGATCAAGTCGACGACGGTCGGCCCAGGCGCCGCCTCCGACACCTTCGCCACCGCCTGGACGTCGATCCCCGCCGCCGCCAGCGCGGTCGCCGTCCCGGTCGTGGCGACGAGGCGAAAGCCGAGCTGTGCGAGCCCGCGTGCCACCGGCACGAGGGCACCCTTGTCTTCGTCGCGGACGGACAGGAACGCCGTCCCCCTCACCGGTAGCGGACGCCCGGCGGCGCGCTCGGCCTTCGCGAAGGCGGTGGCGAAGTCCGATGCGCTCGCCATCACCTCGCCGGTCGAGCGCATCTCCGGGCCGAGCACCGGGTCGCTGCCGGGAAAGCGCGCGAACGGCAGCACCGCCGCCTTCACCGACACCTGCCCGATCCGGCCACGGCCCGGGGTCCGACCCCGGGGCAGGTCGAGATCGGACAGGCTGGCGCCGGCCATGAGCCGGCAGGCCGCGGCGACGAGGTTGACGCCGGTTGCCTTGCTCGCGAAGGGGACCGTGCGCGACGCGCGGGGGTTCGCCTCGAGCACGGACACCTGCCCGTCCGCGACGGCGAGCTGCACGTTGATCAGCCCGACGACCCCGAGCGCGGGCGCGAGCCTCGAGACGACCTCGCGGATCTCCGCTTCATGGCGGGCGGCGAGCGAGTGCGGTGGCAGGACGCAGGACGAGTCGCCGGAGTGGACGCCCGCCTCCTCGACATGCTCCATCACCGCCGCCACGTACGTCGACTCGCCGTCGCAGAGCGCGTCGACGTCGATCTCGAGCGCACCCTCGAGGAAACGATCGACGAGCGTCTGCCCACGGCGCAGCTCGGCGAACGCAGCCTCGACCTGCTCGCGCCGGTAGCAGACGCGCATCGCGCGGCCGCCGAGGACGTAGGACGGCCGGACGAGCACGGGGTAGCCGATCCGCTCCGCGACCGCGACGGCCTCCTCCCCGCTTCTGGCCGTCCCCCACTCCGGGCAGCGGATGCCCAGCTCACCGAGGAGCGAGGCGAACCGCTCGCGGTCCTCGGCGAGGTCGACGGCATCGAAGGGAGTGCCGAGGATGCGGAAGCCGGCCCGCTCGACGGCACGGGCGAGCTTGAGCGGCGTCTGCCCACCGAACTGGATGCACACGCCGACCGGCTGCTCGCGCTCGAGCACGGCGAGCACTGCCTGCTCGTCGAGTGGCTCGAGGTAGAGCCGGTCGGACGTGTCGTAGTCGGTGGAGACGGTCTCGGGGTTGCAGTTGACCATCACCGCCTCGTAGCCGAGCGCTTGGAACGCGCGCGCGGCGTGGACGCAGCAGTAGTCGAACTCGATCCCCTGCCCGATCCGGTTCGGGCCCGAGCCGAGGATGACGACGCTGCGGGCCGGCTGTGGAGGGCGCTCGTCCCGCTCCCCGCACGTGGAGTAGAAGTAGCTCGACGCCGCCTCCACCTCGCCGGCGCACGAGTCGACGCGGCGGAAGGAGACGCAGCCTCGCGGGCGTGGCGCCTCCAGCTCGCGGGCGAACCAGGGGTGGAGGTTGTCCGGCCGCCAGTCCGGGTCGACCTCGAGCCCGCGCCGGGCTTTCCAGAACGCCTCCGCGAAGGTGCGGCCGATGCCCATCGACTCCCCGACCGACTTCATCTGCGTGCCGAGCGTCGGGTCGGCGCCGGGGAACTTCTCGAACGCGAAGCGCGGGAACTTGACGACGACGTAGTCGAGCGTCGGCTCGAAGCTCGCCGGCGTCGTCCCGGTCAGGTCGTTCGGGATCTCGTCCAGCGTGTAGCCGACCGCCAGCTTGGCTGCCACCTTGGCGATCGGATAACCGGTCGCCTTGGAGGCGAGCGCCGAGGAGCGCGACACGCGCGGGTTCATCTCGATCACGCGCAGCTCGCCGGTCTCGCGGTTGCGGGCGAACTGGATGTTCGAGCCTCCGCACTCGACGCCGACGGCGCGGACGACGGCGATCGCCGCGTCGCGGAGCTCCTGGTAGGCCTCGTCCGACAGGGTCATCTGCGGCGCGACGGTGACCGAGTCGCCCGTGTGCACCCCCATCGGATCGAGGTTCTCGATCGAGCAGACGACGACGACGTTGTCGTTTGCGTCGCGCACGACCTCGAGCTCGAACTCGTCCCAGCCGCGCACCGACTCCTCGACCAGCACCTGGCCGATCGGGCTCTCGGCGAGGCCGAGCTCGACCTGGCGGCGCAGCTCCGCCTCGCTCGCGACGAAGCCGCCGCCGTGGCCGCCGAGCGTGAACGCCGGCCGCACGACCGCCGGCAGCGACACGCCGGCCAGCTGCTCGAGCGAGGTGACGACGCGCGACGCCGGCACATGCAGGCCGACGCTGCGCACGCACTCCCGGAAGAGCTGCCGGTCCTCCGCCCGCTGGATGACGTCGAGCGGCGCGCCGATCAGCTCGACGCCGAGCAGCTCGAGCAACCCCTCCTCTGCGAGCGCCCGCGCGAGGTTGAGCGCCGTCTGCCCGCCCATCGTCGGCAGCAGCGCATCCGGCCGCTCGCGCTCGAGCACCGACGCCACCCCCTCGAGGTCGAGCGGTTCGAGGTACGTGCGGTCGGCGAAGCCGGGGTCGGTCATGATCGTGGCCGGGTTCGAGTTGACGACGACGGTGCGGAACCCGTCCGCCCGCAGCACCTTCAACGCCTGGCAGCCGGCGTAGTCGAACTCGCACGCCTGTCCGATCACGATCGGCCCGGAGCCGATCAGGCAGATGGACTCGATGTCGTTACGCCGCGGCACGGACGCTCCTCAGTCCCGCGACCCACGACTCGAGCAGCGGCCAGGCGTCGTGCGGACCCGGGCCCGCCTCCGGATGGAACTGCAGCGAGCGCGCGGCGAGGTGCGGAAAGTCGAGGCCCTCGACCGTCCCGTCGTAGAGCGACACGTGCGTTGCCTCGCCCCCGTCCACCGGCCGTACCGCGAAGCCGTGGTTCTGGCTCGTCACGAGCACCCGGCCCGAGCGTCGCTCGACGACCGGGTGGTTGGCGCCGCGGTGGCCGAACGGCAGCTTGAACGTCTCGTGCCCGGTCGCGAGCGCGAGCAGCTGGTGCCCGAGGCAGATGCCGAGCACCGGGACACGTCCGAGCACGTGACAGACGGTTGCTCTCTCTGCCTGGAGCGGCTCCGGGTCGCCTGGGCCGTTCGATAGCAGCACGCCGTCGTACGCGAGCAGCTCGTCCGCGTCGACGTGGTGCGGGTAGACGGTCACCGCCGCCCCCGCGCGCACGAGCCGGCGCAGGATCGAGCGCTTGCAGCCGTAGTCGACGACGGCGACCCGGACGTGCCCGGAAGCGGCGACCACGACCGGCTCGGGGGTGGACACCCGTGCTGCGAGCGGCTGCCCCGCCATTGCCGGCTGCTCGCGAACCGCGGCCAGCGTCCCGGCGATGTCCGCCTTCCCGGCGGCGATCGCCGCGCGCATGGCGCCGTGCTCGCGCACGTGCAGGACGAGCGAGCGGGTGTCGACACCGGTGAGCGCGACCACGCCGGCTCGGGCGAGCCACCCCGTCCAGGCCGGGCCGCGCGCCTCGCGCATGACCACCCCGCGGACGTGGACGCGGTCCGACTCGCTGCGCTCGGGCGCGACCCCGTAGTTGCCGACCATCGGCGCGGTGAAGCAGAGGATCTGCCCCGCGTAGCTCGGGTCGGTGACGAGCTCCTGGTAGCCCGTCATCGCGGTCGTGAACACGGCCTCGCCGAAGGACACGCCTGCGGCGCCGACGGACGAGCCGGGGAAGACCTCGCCGTCCTCGAGCAGCAGGAAGCCGGTCACGCGGCGAACACCACGCGGCCAGCAGCCATCGTCAGCCGCACCCTGCCCCTGAGCGTCTGGCCGAGCAGCCACGAGTTCGCCGAGCGAGAGCGGAAGCAGTCCTCCGTCACCCGCCACGGCGACTCGGTGTCGAGAAGGACGAGGTTCGCCGGCGCTCCCACGGCGATCCGCGGCGGCTCGAGGCCGTAGGCGCGCGCCGGCCCGGCCGACATGCGCTCGAGCAGGGTCTCCAGCCGGAGCAGCCCGGGCGCGACCAGGTGCGTGTTGAGCGCGGCGAACGCCGTCTCCAGGCCCGTGACCCCGAACGGCGCCTCCTCGAACGGCACGTCCTTCTCGTGCCGCGCGTGCGGCGCGTGGTCGGTCGCGACCGCGCAGATCGTCCCGTCGCGCAGCCCGCCGAGGAGCGCCTCGCGGTCGTCCGCGCTTCGCAGCGGCGGGTTCATCTTCACGTTCGCGTCGAGGGAGCGCACGGCCTCGTCGGTCAGGCACAGATGGTGCGGTGTCACCTCGCCCGTGGCTGCCACCCCCGCTGCCTGCGCGCGCGAGAGGGCCTCGACCGACTCGCGGGCGGAGAGGTGGAGCAGGTGGACCGGCTGCCGCTCGTAGGCGGCGATCGCCAGGTCGCGCTCGACCATGACGCTCTCGGCGAGCGAGGGGTAGCCGGCGAAGCCGAGCTGTGCGGAGACGACGCCCTCGTGCATCTGGCCGCCGTGGGAGAGGGACGGCTCCTCGCAGTGGACGGCAACCCGTCGGCCCGCGACGGGGCTGTACTGGAGCGCGCGGCGCATGAGGGCGGGCGAGGCGACCGGGCGTCCGTCGTCGGTGAAGCCGGCCGCTCCCGCGTCCGCGAGCTCGGCCATCTCCGTCAGCTTCTCCCCTGCCTGGCGCTTCGAGATCGCCGCCAGGAAGCCGACGGGCACGACCGCCTCCGACCGCGCGCGCTCGACGAGCGAGGAGAGAACGGCCGCCGAGTCGACGACCGGCTCGCTGTTCGGCATGGCCAGGATCGCGCAGTAGCCGCCGGCGGCCGCGGCGAGCGTGCCCGACTCGATCGTCTCCTCGTCTTCCCGCCCCGGGGTGCGCAGGTGGACGTGGGGGTCGACGAACGCCGGGGCGAGGACGAGGCCCGCGCCGTCGACGACGCGGTGTCCGTTCGCGGCGAGGCCGAGGCCGAGGCCGGCGACGAGGCCGCGGTCGACGCGCACGTCGAGCACCGCGTCGACGCCCTCCGCCGGGTCGAGCACGCGGGCGCCGCGCAGGACGACGTCCTCTCCGGGCAGGTCTTGGGCGAAGAGCGGAATCATCACGCCACCTCCACGGCGGCCGCCGCCGGCACCGCCGCCGGCCCGTGCGTGAGCAGGTCGTAGAGCACGGCCATGCGCACGACGAGCCCGGCCCGCACCTGCGCCTCGATCAGCGACGCCGGCGCGTCGGCGACGCGCGGGTCGATCTCGACGCCGCGGTTCATCGGCCCCGGGTGCATGACCTTCTGGCCTGGCCGCAGCCGCTCCGGCGTCACGCCCCAGCGGGCGGTGTACTCCCGCAGGCTCGGCACGTAGCCCGCGCCCGCCTGCATGCGCTCGCGCTGCATGCGCAGGACGTAGACGACGTCCGCGTCGGCGATCGCGCCGATGTCCGTCGACACCTCGCAGCCCATCGTCTCGATCCCGCGTGGGACGAGCGTCGGGGGGCCGACGACGGTGACGCGCGCGCCGCACAGCACGAGCGCCTGGATGTTCGACCGGGCGACGCGCGAGTGGAGGACGTCGCCTACGATCGCGACGTGGACGCCCTCGATCCGGCCGAGCTCCTCCCGGATCGTGTACAGGTCGAGGAGCGCCTGCGTCGGGTGCTGGTGCTTGCCGTCCCCCGCGTTGACGACGTGCGCGCCGCTGACCGAGGCGACGAGCTGCGGCGCGCCGATCGATGGATGGCGGATGACGATCACGTCCGGGCTGTAGGCGTCGAGCGTGAGCACCGTGTCCTTCAGCGACTCGCCCTTGTCGACGGAGGAGCCGGCCGCCTTCACGGACATGACGTCGGCGGACAGGCGCTTGGCGGCGAGCTCGAAGCTCGAGGACGTCCGGGTGGACGCCTCGAAGAAGAGGTTGACGACCGTGCGGCCGCGCAGCGTGGGCAGCTTCTTCACCTCCCGCTGCGACGCGTGCTCGAAGGCGCGGGCGGTCGCGAGCAGGCGCTCCACGTCCTCCCGCGTCAGGTCGTGGATCGAGAGCAGGTGCCGTCGCCGCGGCCGGGCCGGCGGGAGCTCCTCCCGGATGACGCGGATCTCGGTCATGGCCGAACCTCCTCCTCGGGGGCGGGGATGAGCAGCACCCGATCGATCTCGTCGACCTCGACGAGCTGCACCTGGACGCGCTCGGAACGGGCGGTCGGCAGGTTCTTGCCGACGTAGTCGGGCCGGATCGGGAGCTCGCGGTGGCCGCGGTCGCAGATGACCGCGAGCTGCACGCGCGCGGGCCGGCCGTAGTCGAAGAGCGCCTCGATGGCGGCGCGGATCGTGCGGCCGGTGTAGAGGACGTCGTCGACGAGGACGCAGGTCTTGCCCTCGAGGGCGAAGTCGAAGCGCGTCGAGCGGACGAGCGGTTGCGGGTGCAGCGGGGCCTCGTGGCCGCGCACGTGCACGTCGTCCCGGTAGAAGGTGATGTCGACCGTGCCGAGCTCGACGCGGACGCCGGCGAAATCCTCGATCAGACGGCGCAGCCGCTGGGCGAGGAAGACGCCGCGGGTGTGGATGCCGACGAGCGCGACCCGCCCGAGATCGGCGTTCCCCTCGATGATCTCGTGGGCGATGCGGTGGAGCGTGCGCTGCAGCGCATCTGCGTCGAGGAGCACCCGCTCGCCGGCGGGAGCATGTGCAGCGTTCATCCGACTCCTTTCCGGCCTCGCTGGACCGGGTTAAAGGACTCCGTACCGCCGGGCAGTCTAGCGAGAGGAACGGACGAACCGGACGATGCCCGCCCACTCGTGCCAGCCGGATTCGGGCGTCCGCGGCCGACGGGGGAGGCGGACGCGAATACGGCGAGTGGCAGGAGGAGCGCCAACGGCGCATCGGGCGACGGGAGCTACGCGGCTGGAGGCTCGCCCGGCTGCTCGGCGACGACGAGGAGCCACTCGAGCGCCTGCTCGACCCGGTCGGGGAGCTCGGCCTCCGCCCGCTCGCTGCCGGAGCGGAGCTCCTCCTCCGAGACGAGGTCGAAGGTGGAGATATGCCGCCCGTGGATCCGCTCGAGCGCCTCCGCTCGCGTCAGCGTCCGGCGCTGGCTCAGGCGAAGGGAGCGGACAGCGCCGAAACCGGCGGCAGCGAGCTCGGCACGCAGCCCTGCCTCGTCGGGGAAGCGCCTGCGGTCGATGCGGGCGATCGATGGGAAGAAGCGGTTCAACCAGTGCCTCTCGAAGTGCGCTGGATCGAAGGTGACGACCGCGAGACGGCCCTCGCGGCCGAGCACGCGCGCCGCCTCGCGCAGCGCCGCCGGCCGCTCGAGCAGGTGCAGGGCGAGCCACATGACGGCGCGTTCGAACCAGCCGTCCGTGAACGGGAGCCGCTCGGCCCGGCTCTGGCGCAGGCCGACGCCTCGCGGAACCCTCGCCGCGGCGACCGAGAGCATCTCGGGCGAGGCGTCGACACCCCACGCCCGCGCGCCGACCCGCTCGGCGAGGGCCGCGCACAGGCGCCCGGTGCCGCAGCCGATGTCGAGGACGCGGCGGCCGCGCAGGTCAGCCTCGGCGACGAGGAGCTCGAAGAGCTCCCACCAGCTGTCGTCGACCGGCCGGATGCGGTCGTACGACTCCGCGCGGCGACCGAAGTCCGGCGAGCTCACCGGCCGGAGGAGGAGCGCCTCAGTCGGAGGTGACCTCGTCGGGATCGCTCATGGCCTCGATCGCATGCAGCGCCGCCTCGAGGGCGGAGGCGGCCACGAGCACCTTCTGCGGTGCATCCTCGGTGGACGAGGGGTGGTGGTCGACAGCCGTCTCGAGCTCGGATGCGATCCCTGCCGAGCTGAGGATCGCCTGAATCTCCTCGGCCTCCGCGATGTCCTCTGCGAGCGCTACCTGGACCAGTTCGGTCATGCCGCTCCTTCCTCGCCGACGGTGACCGTCTCCTCGGCGGTGGGTGCCTGCGCGCGGCCGTACACCGCGCCGCCTTTCACGAGCCGGGGTCCGCCTCGTTCCTCGAACGCGACGTCGATCGTATCGAAGTCCTTCGGCACCACCGTCGGCTCGAACACGCTGCGAGCCTCGCGGGCGGCGTCGCGGCCGAGATAGCGGTTGGACAGGTGGACGAGCGCGAGCAGCGCCACCTCGGCCTCGCGGGCGATGAGCGCCGCGTCGAGCGCCGTCGAGTGCATCGTCTCCCGGGCGCGCCCCTGCTCATCCTCGAGGAACGTCGCCTCGTGCACGAGCACGTCCGCACCGCGGACCGCCTCGACCACCTCCGAGGACGGCGCGGTGTCGCCCGTGATCGCGAGCTTGCGTCCGCGGCGGGCCGGGCCGAGCACCTGGTCGGGCGTGATGATCCGGCCGTCCGCGAGCGTGACGTGCTCCCCTCGCTGCAGCGCTCCGCGTTCGGGGCCGGCGGGGACGCCGAGCTCGTCTGCCCTGCGCACGTCGAACCGGCCGGGGCGAGCATCCTCGACGATCGCGTAGCCGGCGGCGCGGACGCCGTGCAGGACCGGGAACACCTGGATCCGGTAGCCGACCCGCGCCAGCTCGTCGCCGGGGCGCAGCTCGACCAGCCGGTAGTCGTAGGTCAGCCGGCCGAAGATGCGACGCAAATCGCCGAACAGCTCGCGCAGCCCGGGCGGGCCGTAGATCGTGATCGGTTGCTCGCGGCCGCGGAGGGCGAACGTCTTCAGCATGCCGGGCAGCCCGAGGTAGTGGTCGGCGTGGTAGTGGGTCAGGAAGACCTCGGCGAGGTCGACGAGACCGACGGAGGAGAGCAGCAGCTGCCGCTGCGTTCCCTCGCCGCAGTCGAACAGCAGCCGCTCCCCGCCGCGCCGCACGAGCAACGCGGGGGCGCCGCGGAAGCCCGTCGGCATCGATCCGGAGGTGCCGAGGAAGACGAGATCGAGGTCCACCCGTCGATTGTAGGGTGCCTGCGCCGCGTCCCCTCGGCGGGCACGCCGGCACGGCGAGCCGCGGGCGAGCTCCCGTCGAACGGAGCTGCGATCACCGATGACCGGCTCCTAGCCGGACGGCAGCACGAGCCGCTCGCCGGGCGTGATCGCAGCGCCGGACAGGTGGTTCCGTCTCTCGATCCGCCACACGCCCTCGCGCGGGTCGCCCGCGTAGCGCGCCGACGCGATCGCCCACAGCGTGTCGCCGGGCCTGACGACGTACCTCTGCTCCCGCCCTGCCCCCGTCGACTGCCGGGCGAGCACGGCCCCGAGCAGCGTCGCGATCGCGACGACGATGAGCACCTTTCCGAACACGCGTTCGTCAGGGTAGATCGAACAGGCGTTCGTGTCAAGGCAGGTCCGGCAGGCGGGCGAGCACGGCGTCGAGCAGCCGTCCGGCCCCGAAGCGCACAGGGTCGTCCGCCGGCAGCCCCGTCTCGGCGGCCGCCTGGGCGATCGCCGCCCGCGCTGCGTCCTCGTCGAGGAGCCGCGTGTTGACGGCGACGGCGGCGACCAGCGCCGGCCGAGCGCGCAGCGCGATGCGCTCGTGCAGCTCGACCAGCTCGGGCAGGCTCGCGAGCGGGTGGCCGGGAAAGCCCTCGTGCTCGGTCGAGCCGGCGAGGTGACAGAGCACGAACGCGTGCGGGGCCGACCCGTGCACGAGTCCGAGCGTCACCCCCGAGTAGGCGGGGTGCGTGATCGCCCCCTGCCCCTCGACGAACAGCAGGCGTCCGCCCCGCTCCGCGCCCTCGACGACGAGCCGCTCGGCCGCCCCTGCGACGAAGTCCGCGACGACGGCGTCGACGGCCAGCCCCCACCCTGCGATCGCCATCCCCGTCTGGCCGGTGGGGACGAAGGCCGACGGGAGGCCGCGCCGGCGGGCCTCGAAGTCGAGCTCGAGCGCGACCGTCATCTTCCCGATCGCGCAGTCGGAGCCGACGGTGAGGACGATCCGCGCCGCGACCCGCAGGTTCTCGCCGGTCGGGACGCCGAGCTGCTCGGGCGGACGGCGCAGATCGCGGAGCCGGACGCCGTGACGGCGGGCGAGCGCGGCCAGCTCCGGGTCGTCGGCGACGAACTCGTGCAGGCCGTTCTCGACGTCGAGCCCCTTGGCGATGCAGCTCTTCAGGAGCTCCCGCCACTTGGGCGGGAAGCGACCGCCGGCCGTGGCCACGCCGACGATCGCCGTCGTCGGGTTGAAACAGAGCGCCTCGTTGACCGAGCCGACGATCGGCACCCCGTCCTGCGTCTCGCCGGCGCGCGTCGAGTCGAGCATCGCGACGACCGGTGTCAGCGCGTAGCGGATGATGCCGCGAGCGGTCTTGCCGTAGTGCGGATCAGCCGAGTAGTCCTCGGCGAGGACGAGGTAGCGCTTCTCCTTCACGCCGCTCGGCCCGCTGCCGCGAGCCCCTCCCGGGCTCGCTCGCCGAGCAGCTCGTCGGCGGCGCCGCCCCAGTCGACCGCCTCCACGCGAGAAAGGCCGTCGACGAGCTCGTCACGCACGGGGCGCAACGCCGAGACCGGGCGTGTCGGGAGGAAGCTGTACGCCGTCGACGAGCTCGATCCCGGGCCACGGATCGCCGCGCAGGAGCAGGTTGCCGTCGAGGTCGACGTGGTCGCAGAGCGACGCGATGTGGGCGGCGGGGGCGATGCCGAGCCCGGACTCGACCATGCAGCCGAGCATGACGCCGAGGCCGAGAGCGCGCGCGGCGTGCGCCATCCGCACCGCTTCCCGGATGCCGCCGGACTTGCCCAGCTTGATGTTGATCCCGTGCGCGATCTCGGCGCAGGCGCGGACGTCGGCGAGCGTGTGGCAGTCCTCGTCGACGTAGATCGGGAGCGGCGAGGCCGCGCGGAGCCGGACGCCCGCCCGGTCGCCCGCCCGCAGCGGTTGCTCGCAGTACTCGACGCCGAGCGCGGCCAGCTGCGGGAGGGCATCGAGCGCCTCGTCGAGCGACCAGTACTCGTTGACGTCGACCTGGAGCGGGAGCGCCGTGGCGGCGCGCACCGAGCGAACCCGTTCGACGTCGAGCCCGTCGCGGCCGCCGAGCTTGAGCTTCAGGCGGAGGAAGCGCCCACCCTGCGCGGCTCGCTCCGCCTTGCGGGCCATCTCGTCGGGATCGCCGAGCCCGATCGTCCACGAGGTCGGTGGCCCCGCGCGTCGCAGGCCGAGCAGCCTCCACACCGGCACCCCGGCCAGCTTCCCGCACAGGTCGTGCAGGGCCGCGTCGAGCGCGGAGCGGGCCGCCGGCTCGCGGCTCGGTAGCCGGGCGTGGATCTCGTCGAGCGCCCACGGGTCGTCGCCGACAAGCGGCGCGTGCTCCTCGACGTAGGCGAGCGCCGACGCCGCCGACTGCTCGTAGCGCGCGATCGGCGCCGCCTCGCCGTAGCCGACCACGTCGCCGTGGTGGATCGAGACCTGCACCACCTCGGCCACGTCCTGGCTCTCGCGCGCGATGCGGAACGTCTCCGCGAGCGGGAGCGCGGCGATGCTCGCGGACACCTGCACGGCGGTACCCTACTCGCCGCGGCCGGCTGTACGTTCTGCCGGTGCGAGAGCTCGAGGTCCGCCGCCGGAGCAGGGCTCGCTCAAGCGGACGCGGGCGGGTCCGCCACCTGCTGCCGGTCGCGCTCGCCGTCGCTCTCACCGCGCTCACGTTCGCGTTCGTCCTTCCACGGATCGCGAGCTACCGGGACGTGTGGGACGTCGTACGCGGACTCTCCTGGCTCAGCATCCTCGCCGTGGCGGGCGCAACCGTCCTCAACATCCTCACCTTCGCGCCGCCCTGGATGGCGTGCCTGCCGGGGCTCGGAATGTGGCGAGCGCTGCTCGTCACGCAGGCCTCGACCGCGAGCACCTACGTCGCTCCCGGCGGGGCGGCTCCGGGGATGGCCGTCTCGTTCGCAATGCTGCGCGGCTGGGGGTACACGGCCCGGCAGGTCGCGGTCACCGTCGCCGTCACGGGCGTCTGGAACCAGCTCGTGATCTTCGGCTCGCCGGCCGTCGCGCTCGCCCTCCTGACGGTGGTCGGCGAGCGGAACCCGCTGCTGCAGACGTTCGCGCTGGCCGGACTCGTCGTCTTCGTCGCCGCCGTCGCGCTGTTCGCGGCCGCGCTCGCGAGTGCGGATCTCGCCCGCTGGGCCGGCGACCTCGCCGCACGCGCGGCCGCGCTCGCACAGCGCCTGGCGCGCCGCGGTCCGGTCCGCTTCGACGGCGAGAGCCTCGTCCGCTTCCGGACCGACACGCTGGAGCTGCTCGGGCGGCGCTGGCACGTGCTCACAGCCGGTGCGCTGGCCGGGCAGCTGAGCGTGTTCTTCGTGCTGTGGGTGTGCCTGCGCGTGATCGGTGTCTCGTCGGGCGCACTCACCGGCGTCGAGATCTTCTCCTCCTGGTCGATCGTCCGCGTGCTCGGGTCGCTCCCGATCACGCCCGGCGGTATCGGCGTCGTCGAGCTCGGCCTGACCTCGCTGCTCGTCGGCTTCGGCGGCGGGCATGCCAAGGTGGTGGCCGGGGTTCTCCTCTACCGCTTCCTTACCGTCGTCCCCACGCTGCTGCTCGGCTTCGTCGCCGCCGTCACCTGGAGGCGCCACCACCCGGGCGCGATGGCGGGAGCCGCGCCCCGGGTAGACTGAGCCGAACGCGCCTGTAGCTCAGGGGATAGAGCGTGCGCCTCCGGAGCGCAAGGCCGCAGGTTCGAATCCTGCCAGGCGCATCGAGCGCCGGCGGGGGCCGCCGACGCGTGCCGCGCCGGCTACCTCCGCCGCCGGCGTAACCGAGCGCGTCGCTCAGGCGGGATGGGACCGCTCGAACTCGTCGCGCGTCTCCAGGTGCGGGCTCTCCCAGCGGCGCCGTCCCGTGCGGGGGTCACGGAACTGGTCCCCGTGGCGCGCGAGCGGGCTCACCTCGAACAGTCCGTATCCGAGCCAGACGAGCACGCCGACCACGAACACCATCGCGAGCGTGATCCAGAGCGCGGTCATGTACTCCTCCTTCTGCGCCATCCATGCTCGCCTCGTACCCGCTTCCTGCCATCGGCGGAAACCACGATCGCCGATGCGGGCGAACCCGGTCTGCCACGGCCGCCGCCGGCACGGACCCTACGAGGCGTAGCCGAGCTCGCGCAGAAGCGCTCCGGCCTCGCGCTCGACGTCGGCGAGCTGCTCGGGCGAGAGGTCGCGCCGCCAGCGTCCGACCGAGCGCTCGTGCGCCCTCGCCAGCGCCGCCGTGAGGCGGTCGGAGTCGGCCTCGAGGTGCGCGGCGAGCCGTTGCGCTGCGCACACGGGGTCGCGTACGACCTCCTCGTAGCGCAGCTCGAGCAGGTGGTCGGCGTGCTGCCGGGCCGCGCCCACGTACCGCCGCCAGGCCCACGCGGCGCGGGTCGCGTTGCTCGCGCTCTCGAACTCCGTGCGCCGCTCGGGCTCCACCCAGAAGCGGGCGTCTGCGCCGTACGGCTGGCCGACGTCGTCACGACCGTCCCGGTCGAAGCTGAGCCAGCCGCGCTCGAGCAGCGAGCAGACGACGTCGCGGCCGTCGCGCACGATGTGGACGACGCGAGCACGCGGATAGGCACGTGCGATCGCGTCGACGAGGTACGCGGCCTCTGGCGTCTGCTCGACGCAGCGGAGTCCGCGCACCGCCGCCAGCCTGCGGACACGCTCGACCACGCGGCGGAGTTGACGTGCCGCCTGCTCCACCGGCAGGCGGACGAGCTCGGGCACTGCGGCTTTGAGCGGAGCGACCTCACCCAGATCGACGAATCCGGGCACGGCGCCGATCGACTGGGCGAGCATGGTCGTGCCCGACCGCGGCGATCCGACCACGAACACGAGGCGGTCGTCGACGCGGCCTAGCCGAGCCGTGAACGAGAAGCCGCCGCGCGGGACGACGTGCCTCGCGGTCGCCGCGTACAGCGACGCCGTCGCCACCGCCTGCCGCACGAGCTGCAGCGTGCCGACGTGCTCGACCATGCCGCGATGGTACTCGCCGGCGGAGGATCGGTCATTCCGGCGGTGGGTGCCGGTCTTCTCGTCACGCTCGTCGCGGCCCCGCCGGAGAGAGGCTCAGGCCCTGACCGTCACCGGGACGCGCTGCACGGCGTTGTTCGCATACCCGCCGACGTTCCACTCGGGGACGAGCGGCTGCTCGTTGCCGGCCTCGTCGCGTGCCCGGCAGAGGAGCTCGTAGTCGCCGGGCGCCGCCTCCCAGACGAAGCGCCAGCCTGCCCACGCCCACGGGCCGAGCTGAGGCTCGACCTCGGCGGCGGTCCAGACAGCGCCGCCGTCGACGCTCACCTCGACCGCTGCGACCGGGGCGAGGCCCGACCAGGCACGGCCCTCGAGGGGGCACGGGCCGGCGTCCACGATCCGGTGGCGCGAGAGGAAGTCCGGGATACCCGGCGGCGCCATCAGCGCCCGCGGCCGGATGCGCGTGAGCGGGATCCCCTCGTCGTCCTCGTCGCGCCGCAGCCGGTACGCGCGCGTCTGCTGGTAGCCGTCGAACGGCCGCTCGAGGACGGTGATCCGCTCGAGCCACTTCACGTTCGTCATGCCGTACCAGCCGGGGACGACGAGCCGCAGCGGGGCGCCGTGCTGCGGAGGAAGCGGCGCGCCGTTCAGGTCGTAGGCGAGCAGGACGTCCTCCCGAAAGGCCTCGTCGAGCGGCAAGCTCCGTTCGTACGCCTGCTCGACGCCGCCATCGACGCCCCGGTCGGAGCCGGAGAAGAGCACCTCCTCCGCCCGCTGGGAAACACCCGCCTCGACGAGCAGCGAGCGCAGCGGAACGCCGGTCCACTCCCCGGTCCCGACCGCCTCGGAGCGCCACGGCTGGCTCACCGGTCGCGGGTCGAGGTGCGCCCGTCCGTTGCCGGCGCACTCCATCGTCACGACCGAGGTCGTGGGCGGTCGGGCGCGCAGGTCGTGCAGCGACAGCGTGAGCTCGCGTTTCACCTGCCCCCCGACCCGGAGCCGCCAGCCGTCGGGCACCACCGGGACGTCGAAGTGGGTGAGCAGGTAGTGGAGCCCGACAGGCGTGACGGGATAGCGGAGCGCCTCGAGCGGCAGGCCGTGGTTCCGCGTCGCGAGCTGGAGCTCCTCGAGCGTGATCGCCACTCCGCAAGCCTAGTCGAGCCACCGGCAGCGCTCGCTGGAGCTCTGGGCCGGGATCCGCGGCCTGGGCGGCCGGGGTCCGACCCGATGCATGAGCTCCGTGGACATCGCTCCGAACGGCGTAACCCGGGTCTGACCCCCGGGCAGGGCCGGCTCGGGCCTGCGCCCCGGGGAGTAGAATCTCTGACATGGCGCTCAGGACGGAGGATCCCCTCAGTACCCATGCCGAGCCTGCCCCGCATCAAGCGGACGCGTCGGCGGACCCGGCCTGCGGACATCGCGCTCACGCATCGCGAGCACCGGCTCGCTGAGCTCGACGCCGGGGGCCTCGTCTGGGTGCACCTGACGGCTCCGAGCGCGGAGGAGATCGCCGCCCTCAGCCAGCGCTTCGGCTGGCACCCGCTCGATCTCGAGGACGTCCTCTCGAAGCGCCAGCGGCCGAAGATCGACGAGTACCCGAACTATCTGTTCGGCGTCCTCCACTTCCCGGTCTACGACAAGACGGTCCAGCGCCTGAACGCCGGCGAGCTCGACTTCTTCCTCGGCTCCGGCTACCTGGTGACCCTGCCGACGGTCGAGCTGCTCCCCGTGACGAGGCTCTTCGAGCGCTGCGGCGAGGACGCCGACCTCCGCGAGACCCTGTTCGGCAAGGGCTCCGGCTACCTCTTCTACCACGTCCTCGACGACCTGTTCGACTACTGCTTCCCGATCCTCGACAAGATCGGGCACAAGCTCGACACGGTCGAGGACGAGATGTTCGAGGGCCGCTCCGAGGAGGTCGTCCGCGACATCTCGAACGTGAAGCAGGAGATCATCTCCTACCGGAAGATCATCAAGCCGGAGCGGGCCACTCTGCGCGTGCTCGAGCGACACACGCGCCGGTTCCTGCCGGAGGAGCTCGAGGTCTACTTCGACGACATCGTCGATGCCGCCGAACGGATCTGGGACCTCCTCGACAACTACAAGGAGGTCGTCGAGGGGCTCGAGTCGACGAACGAGTCGGTCATCTCCCACCGTCAGAACGACATTCTCCGGGTGCTGACCGTGTTCAGCGTCGTGCTCCTGCCCCTGACGCTGATCAGCGGCATCTTCGGCATGAACACCCGCTTCCCCGGCTTCGACACCTCCGAGGGTTTCTGGGCGATCCTCGGGATCATGGCCGTGACGGTCGTCGTGCTCGTCGGCTTCTTTCGCTATAAGCGCTTCTTCTAACGGAGCGCCACGGTCCCGTCTCAGACGGGGCGCCACAGTCACTCGTCCGGGGCGAGGCCGGCTGCATGGCGCCGGACGATCAGCACCGATTAGGCTGACCGCGTGACGAAGCAGCTGTGGGCTCCGTGGCGTCTCGAGTACGTCGCGACGGCGGACGAGCAGACCGGGTGCGTCTTCTGCCGGGCAGACGGTGGAGACGACGAGGACTGCCTGGTCGTCCGCCGGGGCGTCGAGGCGCTCGTCATCCTCAACAAGTACCCGTACGCGTCGGGTCATCTGCTCGTCGCGCCTCGTCGCCATCTCGCCGATTTCGCCGACCTGTCCGCGGACGAGGTGGTCGAGGTGCACCGGCTCGCCGCCTCGGGCATGGCCGCGCTGGCAGAGGTGTACGCACCGCAGGGGTACAACCTCGGCTGGAACCTCGGCCGGATCGCGGGCGCCGGCGTGGTCGACCACGTGCACATGCACGTCGTGCCGCGCTGGGCCGGGGACACGAACTTCATGCCCGTGCTGGCGGACGTGAAGGTGCTCCCCGAGCACGTGGAGGTGACGCGACGCCGGCTCGCCTCCGCCTGGCCGCGTTGAACGCGCCGAGGGCCGGCCGGAGTCGGTACCGGCGGCCGCCTCGCCGATCATCCTCGTTCGGGGAGTGGAGCGCACGCGGCGCCCGGCCGACCAAGCGTCGAAACGGTCGCTTCGGACGGACGACAGGACTCCGGCCGGGCGGCGAGTATGGGAGTGTGCTGAAATCCCCCGAACCCCCGTATCCGTCCCCGAACGAAGGAAGGGAATGACACGACGCTCGAACGCCCTCAGGGCGAGCGGCGGCTCAGCACGGTGGGTGGGCATCGCCGTTCTGCTCGCCGCCGTCGCCGCGGCGGCCGCCGCCGGCTCGACGCAGGCAGCCCGCTCCGTCCGGCCCAGTCCCACGGTCCGCCACACCGGCGGGTACGTCCCCGCCCACGGCGTGGGTCGGAGGCTCGGCTGGGGCAATCTCATTTACCACGGCGGGCCTGTGATGCGGACGAACAAGACGTACGCCATCTACTGGATTCCGTCGGGCTACTCGGTCAGCCCGAACTACGTCAGCCTGATCAACCGCTACTTCACGGACGTCGCCGCCGACGGCGGGTCGAACCAGAACGTCTACTCGGTCGAGACGCAGTACTACGATGGCACCGGGCCGATCGCCTACAGCTCCACCTTCGGCGGGTACACGATCGACACGACGCCCTTCCCGGCGAATGCCTACTCGTCGTGCGGGGGGCCACCGAAATGCCTGAGCGACACCCAGCTCGTCACGGAGATCAACAACGTCGTCGCCGCGCAGGGGTGGGTGAAGAACCTGACGACGCAGTTCTTCATCTTCACGCCGAAGAACGTCGGTAGCTGCGACGCTCCGGGCGACTGCTCCTACTCGGTGTTCTGCGCCTACCACGGCTACGCAGGTGGCCTGATCTACGCCAACCAGCCATACGCGGCCGCGCCCGGCTGCGACACCGACCATCCGAACGGCGACGACGCGGACGCGACGATCAACGTCGCGAGCCACGAGCACCGCGAGGCGATCAACGACGAGCACCTGGACGCCTGGTACGACAGCGCCGGCTACGAAGGATCGGACAAGTGCGCCTGGATCTTCGGGGCGGCTCTCGGCGGCAGCGTCGGCTCGCGCTACAACCAGATCATCAACGGCCACCATTACTGGCTGCAGGAGGAGTGGTCGAACGCGGGCTCGACGTGCCTGCAGCGCTACGGCTCGGCCGGGAGCCCGCCGACGGTGACGTCGTTCTCGCCGACGAGCGGGCCGGTGGGGACGAGCGTGTCGATCAGCGGGACGAACTTCACCGGGGCGACGGCGGTCGGCTTCAACGGCACGGCCGCGACGTCGTTCACGGTCAACTCGGCGACGAGCATCACGGCGACGGTGCCGTCCGGAGCGACGAGCGGACCGATCTCGGTGACGACGCCGAACGGCACCGGCACGAGCGCAGCGTCCTTCACCGTCACCGGCGGAGGCGGCGGGAGCCCGCCCACGGTGACGTCGTTCTCGCCCACCCGCGGCTATCCGGGGACCGTCGTGACGATCAACGGGGCCAACTTCACCGGCGCGACCTCGGTCAAGCTCGGATCGGTGACGGCGGCGTTCACCGTCGTCTCGTCGATGCAGATTCGGGCGACGGTGCCGTCGTCCCTTCGCTACGGCTTCTTCAAGTGGCAGGTGACGACGCCCGGAGGGACCGCGACGAGCACGGGGTACTTCTGGGTGCTGTGAGCGCCGCGTCAGGTGAACAGGACGGCAGAGTCACAGGGGCCCCGGCCGGGGCCCCTCGCCGTTTCGGCTGCGGGCGCGGGCCGGGCACGAGCGCCCGCCGGAGTGCCGGGCTCGTCCGGCGAGAGCGCTCCTCCGGCGGGCGCGACTCCCGCCCCGCACGGTCGCTCGCTCGGGGGAGGACGGGGCAAGCCACCTGCACGGGCGATGCAGCGATCGCTCGCCGGGGCCGAAGGCGCAAGCACGATGAACAGGCTGGCACGGTTGAAGCCCTGGCAGCTGTGGCTCGTCGTCGGCGGCTTCGGCATCGCGGTCGCCTTCCTCGTCTCCGGTGCGATCGAACTCCTGTGGTGGCTGCGACCCGTGCTCTCGGTCCTGGGTGCGATGGTCGCAGTCAGCTGGGCGTTCCTCGAGGTTCGCCGGCGGAGGGTCGACGACGAGTGGATCAGCTCCTGAGCCGGCAGCGGGAAGGCGACAGACGGCCGCTCGGCCCGCCCCGCATCGACCGGGCGGAGGCTGTGGGCGCCCGGCGTCCGCCGGCGCCCACAGCTCTCCGTCCTCGCGCTCAGACCCCCGACTGAGCGGGCGAGGGGCGAACCGCAGCTGCGCCCCGCCTGCTCCCGCATCGTACTACGAGCAAAGACCGCTGGCGAGTCGCAATCCGCACAGCTTCCTGTGGGGAAGCCCAGCGGGCCTCGCCACCCTCCCGCCGGACGGTCGAGCGAGCACCGCAAGCGGGCGAAACGGCGCGGCTGAGCGGTTCGGGGCCCGACCCTCGCGGCGGGCAAGAGCCCCGCCCGGCTGGAGCTCTTGGCTGAGAAAACTGGAGCGGACGACGGGGCTCGAACCCGCGACCCTTGGCTTGGGAAGCCAATGCTCTACCAGCTGAGCTACGTCCGCGCGGCACGGACACGATACCGAAGCGGCACAGACACGACACAGGTCTTCCGGCATGCTCGAGGCTCCGCGACGGCGACGCTCCCTCCCCGCTTCGCCCTCGCTGCGCTCGCGCCGGCGGTCGCCCGGTGCCGGCGCGAGCCCTCTCCTCCACGCGTCGGACGGCGACGTCCGGCGCGTGCGACGGGGCGGCGAGGAGTACGCCAGCGGGGATAATGGGGGCGTGACACGACCGGAGGAGACCCGATGAGCACGCAGGCACTGAAGGAAACCGCCCGGGCGCTCGTGGCGCCCGGCAAGGGCATTCTCGCCGCCGACGAGTCGAGCGGGACGATCAAGAAGCGGTTCGACTCGATCGGCGTCGAGTCGACGGAAGAGAGCCGCCGCGCCTATCGCGACCTCCTGTTCACGACGCCCGGCGTGGAGGAGTTCATCAGCGGCGTCATCCTCTTCGACGAGACCATCCGCCAGTCGTCGGCCGACGGGACACCGTTCCCGAAGCTCCTCGAGGGCAAGGGGATCATCCCCGGGATCAAGGTCGACAAGGGAGCGAAGGACCTCGCGAACGCTCCGGGCGAGAAGATCACGGAGGGTCTCGACGGGCTGCGCGAGCGGCTCGAGGAGTACCGCTCCCTCGGCGCCCGGTTCACGAAGTGGCGCGCCGTGATCACGATCGGCGCGGGCATCCCGAGCGAGTACTGCATCTGGGCGAACGCCCACGCGCTCGCCCGCTTCGCCGCCCTGTCACAGGAGGCCGGGCTCGTACCGATCGTCGAGCCGGAGGTGCTGATGGACGGCGATCACACGATCGATCGCAGCTTCGATGTCACCTCGCGGACGCTGCACGCGGTCTTCACCGAGCTGCGCGACCAGCGCGTGCACTTCGATCAGATGCTGCTGAAGCCGAACATGGTCCTCTCCGGCTACGACTGCCCCGAGCAGGCCGGCCCGGAGGAGGTGGCCGAGCGGACGCTCGAGTGCTTCCGCCGCCACGTGCCGGCGGCGGTGCCCGGCATCGTCTTCCTGTCGGGGGG
Source organism: Gaiellaceae bacterium (assembly GCA_035652235.1). GTDB lineage: Bacteria > Actinomycetota > Thermoleophilia > Gaiellales > Gaiellaceae > PALSA-612. The sequence goes on from DASREE010000018.1 coordinate 60,362, forward strand.
CCAATCCGACGAGGACGCGACGGTGCACCTGAACGCGATGAACGCGATCGGGCCCCACCCGTGGCAGCTCTCCTTCTCCTACGGGCGGGCGCTGCAGGCGCCTGCGCTCAAGGCTTGGGGCGGAAGGCCGGAGAACGTGCAGGCCGCGCAGCGGGCCTTCTACCACCGCGCGAAGCTGAACAGCGCCGCCCGCTCGGGCTCGTACACGCCCGAGATGGAGAAGCTCGCAGCATAGGGTCGAACGACCCCGGCCGGCGGGCCCGGCATCCGCGACGAGGCGCAGGCGGCGGGCGCCTCGTGCGCGGCCGACAGGCCCGCTCCGGCAGCCTGCGCGTCGGCAGCCGCCCACCCGTGCCGCGACCGGCGGCCCGGGCCGGATCAGCCGCAGCGGGTCGCCGTCAGCGCGCGCAGCTTGCCGAAGGCGTGGTAGGCCTCGATGCGCCGGACGGTGCCCGAGCGGGAGCGCATGACGATCGAGTCGGTGACCGCGCCGCCGGGCGTGTAGCGGACGCCGTCCAGGAGCGCCCCCTCGGTCACTCCGGTCGCGGCGACGAAGACGTCTTCGCCGGCGACGAGGTCGTCGGTCGTGAGCACGCGGTCGAGGTCGTAGCCGGCGTCGAGGAGCTTCTGCCGCTCCTCGTCCGAGCGCGGCCACAGCTTGCCCTGGATGGCGCCGCCGAGGCACTTGATCGCCGCCGCCGAGATCACGCCCTCGGGCGTACCGCCGATCCCCATGAGCAGGTCGACCGGCGACTGGGCGCGCGCAGCCGCGATCGAAGGGGCGACGTCGCCGTCGGTGATCAGCCGCACCTTCGCCCCCACCTCGCGCAGCTCGGCGATCAGCCCTGCGTGGCGGTCGCGGTCGAGGACGACGACCGTGACCTCCTCGGGCGCAACGCCCTTCGCCTTCGCCACCCGACGGACGTTCTCCGCCGCCGGCGCCTCGATGTCGATCACGTCCGCTCCCTCCGGGCCGACGGCGATCTTGTCCATGTACACGGCTGCCCCGGGGAAGAACATGGTGCCCCGCTCGGCGACGGCGATGACGGCGATCGCGTTCGGCTGGCCGAGTGCCGTCAGGCGGGTGCCCTCGAGCGGGTCGACCGCGACGTCGACCTCCACCCCGCTCCCGTTGCCGACGCGCTCGCCGTTGTAGAGCATCGGCGCCTCGTCCTTCTCGCCCTCGCCGATGACGACGACGCCGTCCATGGCGACGGTCTGGAGCATGTGCCGCATGGCGTCGACCGCGGCCTGGTCGGCTGCCTCCTTGTCGCCTCGTCCGATCCAGCGGCCAGCGCTCATGGCCGCCGCCTCGGTGACGCGGACGAGCTCGAGCGCGAGGTTCCGATCGGGCGCGGCGCCTGCCACCACCCCGATCGTACTCGATCGGCGGGGGCGCGTCGGCAGGCCCGAGCGGGCGCTCACATGCGCTCGGGAGCCTCCACGCCGACGAGGTCGAGCGCGCGTGCGATCACCGCCTGCGTGGCGCGGCACAGCCCGAGCCTGAAGCCCTCGCGCTCCCCGCTGCCGAGCACGCGGTGATGGTGGTAGAAGCGGTGGAAGTCGTCGGCAAGCTGGATCGCGTAGATCGGCAGAGCGTGCGGCCCCCGCCGCTCCGTCGCCTCGGCGACGATCGCCGGGAACTCGACCAGGCGTTTGATCAGCCCCCGCTCCTCCGGTTCGAGCCTGCCCGGTGGCGCCGCCGACGACGCGACCCCGCCGGCGTTGCGCAGGATGCCGGCGATCCGCGCGTGCGCGTACTGGACGTAGTAGACCGGGTTCTTCTGCGACTTCTCCGCGGCCAGGTCGACGTCGATCTCGATTGTCTGGTCATGGCTGCGGGAGACGAGATACCAGCGTGCGGCGTCGACGCCGATCTCGTCCATCAGCTCGTCCAGCTCGACGATGTCGCCGGCCCGCTTCGACATCGCCGCCACCTCGCCGGAGCGGACGAGGTGGACGAACTGGTACAGGAGCACCTCGACCCGCTCCGGGTCGTAGCCGAGCATCCTGGCGACGGCCGCGTACCAGTTGCGCGTGCCGTGGTGGTCGGCTCCGAGCACGTAGATGGCGCGGTCGAAACCCCGGCTGAGCTTGTCCTCGAGGTAGGCGATGTCGGCCCCCCGGTAGGTGGGGGCGCCGCTCGAGCGGATGACGACCCGGTCCTGCTCGTCTCCGTACGCCGACGAGCGGGCCCAGACCGCGCCGTCACGCTCGTACGTGTCCAGGCGCGGCAGCAGTCCGGGAAGCCGCCGCTCGAGCTCGCTCTGTCGGCGCCACGAGTCGTAGTGGATGCGGAAGCGCTCGAGCGTCGTCTCGATCCGGCGCAGCATGAGCGCTACCGGGTCGCCCCCGGTACGCGCGAGCTCCTCGACGTAGGCACCGCGATAGCCGTCCGCGGGCGGCTCCCGCCCCTGCCTGGCCGCCTCGACCGACTCGCGGAAGCGCTCCATCTGCGTGCCGGCGTCGTTGTAGTAGTACTCGCGCTCGACCTGGTGCCCGGCGAAGGTGAGCAGGCGGGCGACCGAGTCGCCGTAGGCACCGTTGCGGGCGGCGGCGACGGTGATCGGCCCCGTCGGATTGGCGGACACCATCTCCACCTGCACGCGCTCGGGCACCTCCGCGCTCCGGCCGCCGTACGCCGGGCCTGCGTCCAGGATCTCGGCCAGGGCCTCCCCGTACCAGGGCGGCCGCAGCCACAGGTTGACGAAGCCCGGCCCGGCCACCTCGCAGCGCTCCACCTCCGGCAGCTCGCGGGCGCGCGCTGCGATCTCCTCGGCCACCTGGCGCGGCGGGCGGCGCTGGCTCGAAGCCGCCCGCAGCGCGGCGTTCGTCGCGTAGTCGCCGTGCTCGGCCTTGGGGGGCCGCTCGAGCGAGATCGGCGTCCCGGCGAGCCCGGACAGGGCGGCCTCGAGCCGCACGAGGGTCTTCGCTCCCACGTGGGCCCCGCTATCCGGCGACCGGCTCGCGCGGCTGGAAGCGTTCCTCCAGCGCCTGCAGCTCCCGATCGGTGCCGACGGCGATCAGCACGTCGCCCGCCTCGAGCACCGTGTCGGGGCTCGGGATCGCCTCGAAGCGGCCGCCGGCGCGCCGCACCGCGATGATCAGCGCGCCCGTGTCGTGGCGGACGCGGAGCTCGCGGATCGACCGGCCGACGCGGCCCGAGGCGGCACTCACCTCGATCTCCTCCAGGCGGATGTCGGGCCCTGCCGTCGTGCTGACGACATCGAGGAAGGCAGCGACCTGCGGGCGCAGGACGAGCTTCGCCATCTCCTGGCCGGCGGCCGAGTAGGGCTGCACCACCCGGTCTGCCCCCGCGCGGCGCATCTTGCGAGCAGCATCCTCGTCCGAGGCGCGGGTGACGATGAACAGGTCCGGGCGCATCGCTCGCGCCGAGAGCGTGATGTACAGGTTGTCCGGGTCGGAGTCGCTCGAGGCGACGAGCCCCTTCGCCCGGTCGATGCCCGCCTTCTGCAGGTCCTCGTCCTGCGTGCCCGTGCCGTGGATCCAGTTCTCGCCTGCCTCGCGGGCGTTGCGCAGCGCGTCCGCGTTGAAGTCGAGCACGACGTAGGGGACGCCCTCCTGCCGCAGCTCCTGCGCCACCCGCCGCCCGACGCGACCGTAGCCGCAGATGATGTAGTGGTCGCGCAGGCCCTGGTTCACGCGCCTCCTCTTCAGCTCGCTCCACGCCCCCGTGAGGACGCCGCGGGTGACGATGTCGACGAGCGTCCCCGCCAGGTAGGCGTAGATTGCCATCCCGAGCAGGATCACGACCACGGTGGCGACGCGGCCGCCGGTGGTGTGTGGGGTCGTGTCCTCTCCCGTCAGGGAGATGGTGACCGTGGAACGGTACAGGGCGCGGAAGAAGGACTCGTCGAGGAGGAAGGCGAACGCGGCCGTGCCGCCGAGCAGCACGAGCCCGAAGACGACGAGCCCGGCCAGGAAGTGGCGCAGCCTGAGCGGGCCGTCCGCAGTCACGTGAGTAGTATCCCTGCACGTGGAGCCCGAGTCGCAGGAGCGGCAGCTCAACCTCCATCTCGACCCGCAGCACATCGCCGGCGTGTACGCGAACTTCGCCAACGTCAGCTTCTCCGACTACGAGTTCACGATCACCTTCGCCCGTGTCGATCACGAGGTCGAGGGAGACGAGATCCCGGGCGTCGTCGTCGGGCGTGTCAACCTGACGCCGAAGTTCATGCGGGAGCTGATGGACGCGATGCAGGACTGCTGGTCGAGGTGGTCAGCGCGGGAGGCGATCCGCAGCCTGCCCGAGTCCTCTGCCGGCGGGTAGGCCTCAGCGACGCGCTGCGACCCGCCGCCGCCACGCCTCGGCCATGGCGATGCGCTGCATCAGCGTCGGGTGATCCTCGAGCAGCACGTACTCCCAGGTGGGTGGGTTCGGCTCGTCCAGGCTCGTCGCCTGGAAGCGCTCGACGAGGCCGACGAAGCTGCCCGGGTCGCGCGTCGTCTGCAGCGCCACCCAGTCCGCCTCCGCTTCGTCGTGGCGCGAGATCAGGTTCTGCAGCGGCAGCGCGGCGAGGTCGAGGGCGGCAAGGAGGAGGAGCGCGAGCGGCACCGACTCCGGGCGCGCCATCCCCCCGCGGCGGCGCGTGCCGGCTGCGATCAGGTACGCACCCGGAAAGGCGAAGAGCGCGTACCAGCCGATCTCCTTCCACAGGTGGTCGCGCGCATGGTGGCCGAACTCGTGCGCGAGCACGGTGCGCACCTCCGCCTCGCTGAAGCGCCCGTCGAGCAGCGTGTCCCACAGGAAGATGCGCTTCGACGGCCCGAGGCCGGTCGCGTACGCGTTGGCGCTCGACGTGTACCGGCTCACGTCCTCCACCTCGACGCGCACCCCCGGCTCTCCCTCCGCCCTGGCGATCCGGCGCACGTCGGCGGCGAGGGCGGGGTCGCGGATCGGATGCGCGTCCGTGACGAGGTACGGCTGGACGAAGGCGAACAGCAGCGCCTCGGCGACGAACACGGGCGCGGCCAGCAGCCACCAGCGCTCGCCGACGAGGCCGGCCAGCCCCATGACCACGAGCACGGCGAGGCAGAGGAGGACGAACGTGACGCCGAGCCCGAGCCAGCCGCCGAGCACGACCTCCAGATAGCTCGCCCTGGACACGGCGTGGTGGCGGTCCCACCAGTTGCCGACGATCCGGAACGGCACCTGCACGAGCCAGACGAGCGCGAAGCCGAGCATGGCGAGGAACATCCCCGTGCCGATGCGCCCGGCCGCCGACTCGCGCATGAAGCGAGCGCCGGTCGCTGCGTAGACGGCGAGCGCCGCGAGCAGGGCCGCGGTCGAGCCGATCCAGAGCAGCTGGTGGACGCGCTGGAAGCTGTCGGCTCGCGCCAGCTGCTGCGGCGTGAAGAAGCTGCGCGGGTCGAGATGCGGCAGGGTGAGGCTGGAGGGGACGCTCGACCGCCACAGGAACAAGCCGGCCGCCGACCAGCCGCAGGCGAGCGCGACAAGGAGCAGCAGCCGCCCGGCGGCGCGGCGGGCGCCGTCGCCGGCGAGGTGGTGGGGGCGCGTCAACACGGCGCGCAGGCACTCTACGGCGCGACCGCGGCGGCGGTGCCTGCGCGCCCGGCCGCAGGCGCCGGACCCGCGCTCGGGTTAGGCTCGACCTCCGTGCGCGTCGCCGTCATCTCGGACATCCACGGCAACCTGCACGCCCTGGAGGCGTCGCTCGCGGCGATCCGCCGCGAGCGACCGGACGAGATCTGGTGCCTCGGCGACCTCGTCGGCTACGGCGCCCGCCCGAACGAATGCTGCCTGACCGTCGAGGAACAAGCCGGCGTGTGCCTGGCGGGAAACCACGATCTCGGCGTCCGAGGCGACGTCGACCTGGACAGCTTCTCGCCCGACGCAGCCGCCGCCGCGCGCTGGACGCGACAGGTGCTCGGCGGCGGCGCCCGGGCGTTCCTCGCCCGCCTCAGCCCGCTCGGCGAGGCATCCGGTGTCCAGCTCTTCCACGGCAGCCCGCGCGACCCCGTCTGGGAGTACGTCCTCACCGAGGAGGCAGCCCGCGCGGCGCTCGAGGAGACGACGGCGAGCATCGTCCTCGTCGGGCACAGCCATGTCCCCCTGGCGCTCCAGCTGGACGATGGGCGCCTCGAGGGCGGCCACGCGCCCGGCGGCACGACGCTCGACCTGAGGCAGGGTCGCTGGCTCCTCAACCCCGGCTCGATCGGCCAGCCGCGGGATGGAGACCCCCGTGCCGCGCACCTGCTCCTCGACCTGGACGGGCGGCGGGCTGCGTTCGTGCGCAGCGAGTACCCGGTCGAGCGCACGCAGGCGGAGATCCGCGCCGCCGGGCTCCCGGAGCTGCTCGCCGAGCGGCTCGCAGGCGGTCTCTAGGAGTGATCAGACCGGACGCAGGTGGGCGCGCGCCTCGACGGAGGACGGGGCGACGGCGGCCGCAGAGGTCTCCGACGCCCCCGGGTAGCCGATGCCCTCGCGCGCGAGCGCGAGCTGAACCTCTTCGCGCGCCTTGTAGATGCGCCACTTCACGGTCGCGAGCGTGATCTCCAACGAGTCGGCGATCTCGGCGTAGGAGAGCCCGACCACGTCGCGCAGCAGCAACGCCATCTTCAGGTCGACGTTGAGCGCGTTGACGGCGCGCCAGACGGCGTCGATTGCTTCGATCCGCTCGGCGGGCGCGTCCAGCACCTCGAAGGCGGGGGCGTCCTCGAGCGCCATCACCGCGCGCGGCCTGCGCTCGGTCGCGCGCAGCTCGTCCAGCACCCGGTTCTTCGTCACCTGGAACAGCCAGGTCGTGAAGCGGCAGCGGAGCGAGAACCTCGGCAGTCCCTGGAAGACGCGCAGGAAGACCTCCTGCGTCAGGTCCTCGGCCAGCGAGCGGTCGCCGACGAGCCGCAGCACGTAGTTGAAGACCGGCGTCTCGTACGCCCTGACGATGATGGAGAAGGCTCGCTCGTCACCGCGCTGCGCCTTGCGCAGGATGCCGAGATCAGGTTGCTCCAGTGACAAGGTGCGGGGAGTATAGCTCCGGTGCATGCGTGCATCATCGCTATGCACACCCGGGCTTACGCCGGTTTTACCGGTCGCGCTGAAGCAGGCTTCGGCCGGTCATGGCCGCGGGCGGCTCGACCCCCACGAGCGCGAGCGCCGTCGGCGCCAGGTCCGACAGCTCGCCTCCGTCCCGGAGCGTCGCCGCCACCTCGGTGACGACGAGCGGCACCGGATTCGTCGTGTGCGCGGTGTGCGGGCTGACGCCGTCCGCCTCGACGAGCTGCTCGGCGTTGCCGTGGTCGGCGGTGACGAGCAGCACGCCTCCCGCCCGCTCGACGGCCTGGACGACCCGTCCCAGGCAGCGGTCGGTCGCCTCGACGGCCTCGACGACGGCCGGAATGACGCCGGTGTGCCCGACCATGTCGGGGTTGGCGAAGTTGACGATCGCGAAGCCGTAGCCGTCGCCGATCTCGGCGCAGAAGCGGTCGGCCAGCTCGGGCGCGGACATCTCCGGCTTGCGGTCGTACGTCCCCACCTCGCGCGGCGAGGGAACGAGGATCCTGCTCTCTCCCGGCCACTCCTGCTCGCGGCCGCCGTTGAAGAAGTACGTCACGTGGGCGTACTTCTCGGTCTCGGCGGCGTGCAGCTGACGGATCCCGTGCGCGGCGAGCACCTGCGCCATCGTCTGCTCGACTTCCTGCTCGGGGAAGACGACCGGGCAGCGGAAGTCGTCTCGGTAGCGGGTCATCGTCGTCAGGTCGAAGCCTGCCTCGAGCAGGCGCTCGCTGAGCTGGCGTGCCCGGTCGGGCCGGAAGTTGAAGAAGATCGCCGAGTCGCCGCGCTCGAGCCGGGGCCTGCCGCGCAGCACCACCGGCTCGACGAACTCGTCCGTGACGCCCGCCTCGTAGCTCGCCTGCACGGCCGCGACCGGGTCGTCCGCCTGCACGCCGCGACCGTGCACGATCGCGTCGAAGGCGCGCTGCGTGCGCTCCCAGCGACCGTCCCGGTCCATCGCGTAGTAGCGCCCGGCGACGGTGGCGATCCGCTCGGCGGGGAGCGCGGCGAGGTCGCGCACGGCCGCGTGCGGGGAGACGTCGCGCCCGTCCGTGAACGCGTGGATCCACGTCTTGTCCGGCGCGAAGCGCAGGAGCGCCCGCAGGTGGTCGACGTGCGAGTGGACGCCTCCGTGCGAGACGAGGCCGAGGAGGTGGACGTTTCGGCCCCGCCGGAAGGCGGAGCGGAGCACGGGGTTGGCGAAGAAGGAGCCGTCCTCGATCGCCCTGTTGACGCGCATCAGGTCCTGGTAGAGGACGCGGCCGGCGCCGATCGTCAGGTGCCCCACCTCCGAGTTGCCCATCTGCCCGGGCGGCAGCCCGACCGCCTCCCCGGAGGCTTCGAGCGTCGTATGCGGGTAGTCGCGCCACAGCCGGTCGAAGACGGGTGTCGAGGCGAGGGAGACCGCGTTGCCCGGGCCGGGCGGCGCGCAGCCCCAGCCGTCGAGAACGACGAGGACTACCGGGCCGCGAGGCAAATGCGCAGGAAGGAGTCGGGGTCGAGCGAGGCGCCGCCGACGAGCGCACCGTCGACGTCCGGCTGGGCGAGGAGGCCGGCCGCGTTCTCCGGCTTGACCGAGCCGCCGTAGAGCACGGGCACGTCGAGCAGCGACTTGATGAAGGCGTGCGCCTCCTGGGCGAGCTCGGGTGTGGCCGTGCGGCCCGTGCCGATCGCCCATACGGGCTCGTAGGCGACGACGAGCGACGGGTGCGGCTCGAGCACGGACACCTGCCGGCGGAGCACCTCCTCGGTCGCTCCTGCCTCCCGCTCCGTCTCGAGCTCGCCCACGCAGGCGATCACGGCGAGCCCGGCCGCCAGCGCGTGGGCTGCGCGCCGCGCCACCGTCTCGTCCGTCTCGCCGAACAGCTGGCGGCGCTCCGAGTGGCCGACGATCGCGCCGGTGACTCCCAGCTCCTGCAGCATCCCGGCCGAGATCTCCCCCGTGAAGGCGCCCTCGTCTGCCCAGTGCACGTTCTGCGCGAACGTGCGCAGGCCCGCGGCCGCGCAGGCCGCGAGCCGCGTGTACGGCGGGCAGACGACGACGTCGACGCCGTCGAGCCCGGCCAGACGGACGGCAAGCTCGGCCGGCTCGGGGCCACGGAACATCTTCCAGTTGCCGGCGATCAGCATCGGTCTACGCGGAAGGGATCGCCGCCACGCCCGGAAGCTCCTTCCCCTCGAGCAGCTCGAGCGAGGCCCCGCCCCCGGTCGACACCCAGGAGATGCGCTCGGCGAGCCCGAGCTCGTTGACGGCCCGGACGGAGTCCCCGCCCCCGACGACCGTGAACGCGTCCGCCTCGGCGAGCGCGCGCGCGACGGCGTTCGTTCCCTCGGCGAACCGCGGCCACTCGAACACGCCCATCGGCCCGTTCCAGAAGACGGTGCGCGCGCCGTGGACGATCTCGGCGAACCGCCGGCGCGTCTCCGGGCCGATGTCCAGCCCCAGCCAGCCGTCGGGGACGGTGTCGCAGGGGGTGACGCGCGACTCCGCGTCGGGCGCGAACGCCGCCGCCGCGACGACGTCCACCGGCAGCTCGACGTGGAAGGGGAGCGGGTTCTCGCGCCGGAGCTCCTCCGCCATCTTGCCGCCGACGAGCACCGCGTCCGCGCGGCCGCCGAGGTGCCGCAGCACGCCGAGCTTGTCCTCCACCTTCGCACCGCCGACCACGAGCACGAAGGGGCGCTCGACGTCCCCGAGGAGCCGCCCGAGATGTCGGAGCTCGGCCTCGAGGAGCAGGCCGGCGTAGGCCGGCAGGAGGTGCGCGACGCCCTCCGTGGAGGCGTGGGCGCGGTGCGCGGAGCCGAAGGCGTCGTTCACGTACAGGTCGCGTCCGGCCGCCAGCTCGCGAGCGTAGCCGGGGTCGTTCGTCGTCTCGCCCGGGTTGAAGCGCGTGTTCTCGAGCACGGTCACCGGCGCGTCCGGGAGGAGCTCCGCGAGCCGGCGCCGCACCGGGTCGATCGACAAAGCGGGGTCCGGTCCCGTCGGCCGGCCCAGGTGGGAGCAGACGGCGACGTCGGCCGCCCCCCGCTCGACGAGCAACCGGAGCGTGGGCAGCGAGGCGCGGATGCGCGTGTCGTCGGCGACCTCGCCTCCCTGGAGCGGCACGTTCAGGTCGGCGCGGACGAGGATGCGCCGCCCGGCGACGTCGGCGTCGCGAACCGAGCGGGGCAGTCTCATCCGGCCGTCGAAATCCGCTCGAACGGCTCGATCAGCGCGCCGACGGGGTCGCGGGGACCGGCGACGTGGATACCCCGGCCGGCCCGACCGGCGACGACCGGGGTGCCCGGCGGCGAGCAGCCGCATCGCTTCACAGCAGGCGGCCCACCAGGTCGACGAGGCGGCACGAGTAGCCCCATTCGTTGTCGTACCAGCCGAACACCTTCACCAGCCGTCCGCTGACCATGGTCAGCTCGCTGTCGAAGATGCAGGAGTAGGACGAGCGGACGATGTCCGTGGAGACGATCGGCGCGTCGGTATACCGGAGGATGCCGGCCAGGGGGCCCGTGTCGGCCTTCGCCCGGAACAGCGCGTTCACCTCCTCGACGGTCGTCTCGCGTCCGACCTGGACGACGAGGTCGACGACCGACCCGGTCGGCACGGGCGCCCGCATCGACATCCCGTCCAGCTTCCCCTTCAAGTCGGGGAGCACGAGCCCGATCGCGCGCGCCGCGCCGGTCGACGTCGGGATCAGGTTGATGGCGGCGGCGCGCGCCCGGCGCAGGTCCCGGTGCGGGAGGTCGAGCACGCGCTGGTCGTTCGTGTACGCGTGGATCGTGGTCATGAACCCCTGCTCGATCCCGAGCTCCTCGTGCAGCACCTTGGCGAGCGGCGCGACGCAGTTCGTCGTGCACGACGCGTTGGAGACGACGTGGTGCGAGGCGGCGTCGTAGGCGTCGTCGTTGACGCCGAGGACGAGCGTGACGTCGGGGTCGCTGGCGGGCGCCGAGATCACCACCTTCTTGGCGCCTGCGGCGAGGTGCTGCTCTGCCTGGTCGCGCCTCGTGAACACGCCGGTCGACTCGATCGCCACGTCGACGCCCAGCTCGCTCCACGGCAGCCGCGCCGGCTCGTGCTCGTTCAGCAGGCGGATCGTCTGCTCGCCGACGCGGATCGAGTCCCCCTGTACCTCGACGCCGAGCTCGAGCGGGCCGAGCACGGAGTCGTACCTGAGCAGGTGGGCCATCGTCTCGGTGTCGCCGACGTCGTTCGCGGCGACGACCTCGAAGCCGCCGCCCCGCTGCAGGTGGGCGCGGAGGAAGTTCCGGCCGATGCGCCCCAAGCCGTTGATGCCAACGCGTATCGCCATGCCTGCTGTCTCCCTCGGGTCGAGTTCTCCGGCCGAGTCTATCCTCGGCCGGCCGGGAATCCGCCCGGCTCGCGTGCGGCGGCGCCGGCGGTCGCCGGCTTCACGGCTGTGCGAGGCGGACGAGCCGCGCGAGCCGGCGGTGGACGGAGGCCTTGGTCGTCGGCGGGCGGCACTTCGCGGCCAGCTCACGGAGCGACAGCGAGGGGTGGCGCAGGCGCAGGTCGGCGATCTCGCGGAGGGTGACCGGCAGCGTCTCGAGGGTCCCGTTCTCGGCCAGCTGGCGCACCGCCCGCAGCTGGACGCCCGCGGCGCGGCTGGCGCGGACGAGGTTCGCCTGGTCGGCGTTGGCGAGACGGTTCGCATGCGCCCTCGCCGCGCCGACGACGCCCTGCTCGTCGACGGCCAGCGCCGCGTCGCTCGCGCCGGCAAGGGCCAGAAGCTCGGCGATCGCGTCCGTCCGCTTCGCGTACACGAGCGCGTGGCGGCCGCGGTCGCGGGCGCGCACTGCGACGTCGTCGAGCGCGGCCACCCGAACGAGCAGCTCGGCCGCCTCGAGCGACGCGCAACGGATCTCGAGGTGGGGCGACCGCGGGCCGCTCACGGAGCCGGCGCCGAGCAGCGCCCCTCGCACGTAGGCGGCGCGGCAGCACTCCCGCCCCACCACGCGCTTGGGCGGTCGCAACCGCGGCGCTCCTCCCGCCGAGACGATGCCGGCCTCGGACAGCACCGGCAGCGTCGCCTCCGATCCGTCCACGTGCAGCTGGTAGCGGGTCGCGTGAGCGAAGGCTCGCTGCCGGTACGTCCGGATCTCCGAGGCGACGCCGAGCTCGCGCAGGAGCAGGAAGGCGCGCCGCGCGACGGCCGAGCTGGACAGGTCGAGGTGGAGGGCGACCCGGCCGCAGCCGCGGAGGTGCAGCGTGCCGGCGGTGTGGAAGAGCGCCGAGAGCTCGGCAAGGCGGTCGCAACGGCGGGCGGGGGCGATCGCGGCCAGCTCGTGGCGGATCTCGTCCGAGCTCCACACGGCTACGCCTCGTGTCGGAGGCTCACTCGAGCGTCACCCCCTCGAGCGCAAGCAGCCGCCGCTTGTAGCGTGGGCCGAGCCAGCCGTACGAGCCGAGGCTGTCTGCCGCGACGACCCGGTGGCAGGGAAGGACGAGCGGCAGCCGGTTGCGGGCGCAGAACGTCCCCACCGCCCGCTGCGCGCTGGGGTGGCCGGCGAGAGCGGCCAGCTCGCCGTAGGTCACGACCTCCCCGTACGGCACAGCCCGCAGAGCGGCGGCGACCGCCGCCTGGAAAGGGGTGCACCAGTCGAGGTCGGCCGGGACGTCGTCGAACGCGACACGCTCGCCGGCGAAGTAGCGGCGGATGCGCCGCTCGAGGCGGTCCGCTGTCTCGAAGTCGGCACGGTTCCGTGTCCCACCCGTCACGGTCTTCTCGGTATGCTCGCAGCGGGTGGTGGGCTGGGGTGCCCCGACCGGGCGCGGGAGTTCGTGCCAGACGAGGCGGCCGCCCGCGAGCCAGAACTCGCCGGTGCCCCAGCCGCCGATCTCGTACGAGCACGTGAACGTCCGCGCCATCCGGACGAGGCCATCCTAGAGCCGCCGGGCCGAGCGGGGAGCCGTCGCACGGAGCGGCCGCGGCTCGCGTTCGGGCCGGTCTAGAATCGCCCCATGGGCACGCACGGCATCTTCACGCTTCCGCCGGTCGAGAACGAGCCGGTTCGCTCCTACGCTCCGGGCACGGCCGAGCGCGCCGAGCTGAAGCAGCGGCTGGCGGAGCTCCAGGCACAGCGGCTGGAGCTGCCGTGCGTGATCGGCGGCGAGGACGTGCGGACGGGCGCCACCTTCCAGGCGGTCATGCCGCACCGCAAGGAGCACGTGCTCGCCGACGTGCACGAGGGCGGCGCGACCGAGGTGGAGCGCGCGATCGCCGCCGCCGCGCAGGCGTGGCCGGAGTGGTCGCGGACGCCCTGGGAGGAGCGTGCGGCGGTCTTCCTGCGCGCGGCTGAGCTGCTCAGCGGGCCGTGGCGGGCGACGCTGAACGCCGCCACGATGCTCGGCCAGTCGAAGACGGCCCACCAGGCGGAGATCGACGCCGCCTGCGAGCTCGCCGACTTCTGGCGCTTCAACGCGCACTACATGCTGCGGATCTACGAGGAGCAGCCGCGCTCTTCGGCCGGCGTCTGGAACCGGATGGAGTACCGTCCGCTGGAAGGCTTCGTGTTCGCCGTCACGCCGTTCAACTTCACGGCCATCGGCGGCAACTTGCCCGCGAGCCCGGCGCTCATGGGCAACACCGTCGTCTGGAAGCCGGCGTCGACGGCGGCGTACTCCGCGCACTTCGTCATGCGCCTGCTGCAGGAGGCGGGACTCCCCGACGGGGTCATCAACCTCGTCCACGGTCACGGGGCGGCCGTCGGCGACCCGGTGCTGGCAAGCCCGGACCTCGCCGGCGTCCACTTCACCGGCTCGACCGGCGTCTTCCAAGCGATGTGGCGGACGATCGGCGCCAACATCGACCGCTACCGCAGCTACCCGCGCATCGTCGGCGAGACGGGCGGCAAGGATTTCATCGTCGCCCATCCGTCCGCCGATCCGGAGGCGGTCGTGACGGCCGTCCTCCGCGGCTCGTTCGAGTACCAGGGGCAGAAGTGCTCGGCCGCGTCGCGCCTGTACGTGCCGCAGTCGCTGTGGGCCGGAATGCGCGACGAGCTGGCAGACAAGGTGGGCGAGCTCAAGGTCGGCGACGTGGCGGACTTCGAGAACTTCATGGGCGCCGTCATCGACGGGAACGCGTTCCGGACGCACCGCGAGGCGATCGACGAGGCGAAGGCGAACGGCCGCACCGTGGTCGCGGGCGGTACCTACGACGACAGCGAGGGCTACTTCGTCTCGCCCACGGTGATCGAGACGTCGGACCCCTCGGACCGCCTGCTGCAGGAGGAGCTGTTCGGCCCGATCGTCACCGCCTACGTGTATCCGGACTCGCGCTGGCGGGAGACGTTGGAGCTCGTCGACTCGACCTCGCCCTACGCGCTGACGGGGTCGGTGTTCGCGCGCAGCCGCGCCGCGATCGACGAGGCGGTGGAGCGGCTGCAGTACGCAGCAGGCAACTTCTACGTCAACGACAAGCCGACCGGTGCGGTCGTCGGGCAGCAGCCGTTCGGCGGCGCGCGCGCCTCCGGCACGAACGACAAGGCGGGCTCGATGTGGAACCTCATCCGCTGGGTGAGCCCGCGCACGGTGAAGGAGACCTTCCTGCCGCCGACCGACTACCGCTACCCGTTCCTGGCCCCGGACTGAGCCTCGGCAGCACCCCGAACGGGGTCTCAAAGAGCGCACGCACGGCGCCGATACCCTCGCCGGCATGCGAGACCTGCGCATCCTCATCGTCGCCTTCGCCTGGCTGACCCTGGTCGTGCTCGTCCTGCCGATCCGCGGGTAGCCCGAAGCCGGGCGCGAGCCCCTCAGGCCGCGCGGAAGGTCCACGCGAGCGCGCTGACGTTGCGCCCGAACTGCGCGTAGGCGACGGCGACGTGCAGCCCGGCCGGCGCCGCCTGCGCCAGGTTGGCATAGACAGTCGCGCTTCCCCTCCCCACCGTCACCTTCGCACCGAGCGGCGATCCGTCGAGGAAGAGGCCCGCCTCGCCGACGCCGTGCACCCCGTGCAGCTCGACCGCGACCTTGCCGACGGGCCCGCTCGAGCCGGGCTGCGGGCCGGAGATGTCGATCGTGATCGGCCCCGGCGTCTCGATCTTCCAGGCGCTTCCCTCCTTGCGTAGCGGTACGGCGAGCGCACGGACGCCCGAGCGGATCGCGACGAGCCCGAAGCTCGGCCCGGTGGGACGCGACAGCACGAGCTCGTTTCCGCCGCGCTCGAACGGCACGAGGGCCTGCTCGATCGTGGCGGCCGACGTCCGGCGGAAGAGCGCGAGGCTCGGCCCCAGCCGCTCCCTGGACGGACTCGAGAGCAAGCCCCACAGCGCAGCGGCGTCGTGGCGCTTCGCCGCTTCCAGGAACGACGCGAGCGCGGCCTTCCCGGGGTCCCTGTGCGCTGCGGAGGTCGAGGTGGCCGGGGTGCTCTGCGCCTTCTTGCCCCCGCCGCCGCAGGCGGCGACCGCGAGCACGAGCAGGAAGACGAGCACGATCGCGGCGAGGCGGCCCACCGCGTGATCGTAGAGCGCCCGACGCGATCGACGGGTCGAGCCCGCCGTCCCGCCCTCGACGCGCGTGCGTCTGCTCGTCGGGGTCAGCGCTGCCTGCCGGGCACGTTCACGCGGAATGGCTCTTGCTCGCTCGGTTCAGGGCCGCGGCCTGGCGAACGAGCTTCCTGAGCGCGTCCTCGTCGATGTCGTCGTGCTCCCCGATGTCGATAGCACGCCTGACCTTCCCTTCGAGGCTGGAGTTGAACAAGCCCGACGGATCGTCCAGCGCAGCGCCTTTGAAGAACGTGAGCTTGACCACGTTCTTGTATGTCTCGCCCGTGCAGATGATGCCGGCGCAGGACCAGACCGGCGTTCCGGGGTTCGTGGGCCTCACCCACTTCCACTCCTCGACGATGTCGGGCTCGGCCTCCCTGATGATCGCCCGCACCCTCGCGAGCGTCGCCCCGCGCCAGTCGCCGAGCTGCCGAACGCGCTCGTCGATCAGCCTGGAAGCACTCCTCTCGCTCTCTGCCATGCCGATTCCCCATCATGCCGCGAGGCGACGAAGCACGGCGGAGAATACCGCCGGCGCGGCCGCGGCTCGCCCCGCCTGTCTAGGCCCGGCCCGCCTTGTGCAGCTGCGCGTAGATGGCGCGCGCCGTCTTCTGCGGGATTCCCGGCACCCCTTCCAGCTCCTCCTGGGAGGCGGCGAGGAAGCGCTCGGCCGAGCCGAAGTGCCGGATGAGCGCCCGCCGCCGCGCGGGGCCGACGCCGGCCAGCTCGTCGAAGATCGACTCACGGGCGATCACGCCGCGCCGGGCGCGGTGGTAGCCGAGCGCGAACCGGTGCGCCTCGTCGCGCATCCGCTGCAGGAGCTGCAGCCCGGGCGAGGAGCGCTCGAGCCGGATCGGCGCTGCCCGGCCCGGCACGTACACCTCCTCCTCGCGCTTGGCGAGCGCGATCACCGCCACGCGCGCGAGGTCGAGGCGGCGCACGGCGTCGAGCGCGGCCGACAGCTGCCCCTTGCCGCCGTCGACGACGACGAGGTTGGGGATGGGTGCGAACCCCTCGTCGTAGTCGGCGTCCGTTGCCTGGACGCCCGCGCGGGCGAAGCGGCGGCCGACGACCTCGGCCATGGCCGCGAAGTCGTCCTGACCCTCGAGGCTGCGGACCGAGAACTTCCGGTAGTGGGCCTTCTTGGGCACGGCGTCCTCGAACACGACCATGGAGGCGACCGTCGCCTCGCCCTGGATGGTGGAGACGTCGAAGCACTCGATGCGGACGGGCAGGCTCTCGAGGTTCAGCACCTCGCGCAGCTCCTCCAGCGCCTCCACCCGCCGCAGGCGGCGCTGCTCGGAGGCGGCCGCGGCCGCCTCGAGCGCCAGCGCGGCGTTCTGTTCCGCCAGCGCGAGCAGGCGCCGCTTCTCGCCGCGCCTCGGCGTGCGCAGCTCGACGCGCCCGCCGCGGCGCTCCGACAGGAACTGGCCGAGCGCCGTGTTCTCGGCTGCGCCGGCCGGTACGACGAGCTCGGGCGGAACGCTCGGGGCGGAGCCGTAGTACTCGAGGCAGAAGGCCTCGACGAGCGCGGGCACGTCCTTGCCGCCGACGTTCTCGAGGTGGAAGCTGTAGCGATCGATCAGCTTCCCGTCCCGGAGCGGGAAGACCTGCACGGCTGCGCGGTCGCCGCCGGCCGCGACTCCGATCACGTCCGCACTGGCGGCGCTGCGCGAGTCCGCCGCCTGCCGTTCGGCCAGATGCCGGATCGCGAACAGGCGGTTGCGGTAGCGGGCGGCGTCTTCGAACCGCTCGGCCGCCGCGGCCGCCTGCATCTGCGCCTCGAGCTCGCGCACGATCGGACGCGTGTCCCCCGACAGGAAGGCGACGACGCCGTCGACGACCGCGCGGTACTCCGCCTGCGAGACGTAGCCGACGCAGGGGGCGAGGCAGCGGTCGATGTGGTAGTCGAGGCAGGGGATGCCCGAGTGGCGGCCGGGCCTCGGTCCCTCGCACGGCCGGAACTTGAAGGCGCGGTTGAGCACGTCGATCGTCTCGCGCACCTTCTTCGCGCTGGCGTACGGCCCGAAGTAGACGACGCCCCGGCGGTGGCGCTCGCGGGTGAACATGACGCGGGGGAAGTCGTCCTCGACCGTGACGGCGATGTACGGGAACGACTTGTCGTCTCGCAGCCGCACGTTGAACGGCGGCCGGTGGCGCTTGACGAGGTTCTGCTCGAGGTGCAGCGCCTCGACCTCGCTGCCGGTGACGATCGTCTCGACCGCGGTGATGCGCTCGACGAGCTGCGCCGTCCCCGGTCGCTCGCCGGCGCGGCCGCGCTGGAAGTAGCTGCGCACGCGCGAGCGAAGGGACTTCGCCTTGCCGATGTAGAGGACGGAGCCGCCGGCGTCGCGAAACACGTACACGCCCGGCTTGGCCGGAAGCGACGCGAGCTGTGACTCCAAGCCCGATTTCACGCCGTCCTAACATAGCCATGGCTACTTTGGCTGTCGTGCGGCGGCTGTTCACCGCGACGGCCCTCCTCCTCCTGCTCGCCGCGGCGCCCGCGAGCGCGGGGGGTCCGACGATGACGGTCGGGGCGGTCGAGGAGCTCGTCAAGCAGGACTCGCTCGCCGCCGCCAAGGCGAAGCTCGACTTGCTCCGGCTCGCCGGCCTGAGCGCCGTCCGCATCACGTCGATCTGGGCGCCGGGCCTGCGTGCCCCGACGGCGGCCGAGCAGAGAGCGCTCGCGGCCACCATCGGCGCCGCGCAGCTCGACGGCATGCGGGTCTACGTCGACGTCACCAACCTGGGCAGCCGCACGACGCCGCTGAGCGAGCAGGACCAGGCCGACTTCGCCGCGTACACGGCGGCCCTCCTGCGCAGGAACCGCGGCGTGACGGACGTGATCGTCGGCAACGAGCCGAACCTCAACCGCTTCTGGCTGCCGCAGTTCGACGAGACGGGGGCGGACGCCGCAGCCCCTGCCTACGAGTCGCTGCTCGCCCGGACGTACGACGCGGTCAAGGCGGTGTCGCCGTCGATCGACGTGATCGGCGGCGCCGTCTCGCCGCACGGCGGCGACAAGCCCGGGAAGCGGCCGACCCATTCGCCGACGGCGTTCATCCGCGATCTCGTCGCCGCCTACAAGGCGAGCGGCCGTACGAAGCCGATCATGGACGCCTTCTCCATCCACGCCTACGAGGACTGGTCGAGCCTGCCGCCGAGCTTCCAGCACCCGCGGACGACGACGATCGCCATCGCCGACTACGACAAGCTCGTCAACCTGCTCGCCGGGTTCGACGGTACCGCCCAGCCCGGCTCGACCCTCCCCATCGTGTACGGGGAGTTCGGCGTCGAGACCCAGATCCCGCCGGCGAAGGCCGCGCTCTATACCGGCGCCGAGCCGGCGACGACGCAGCCGGTGGACGAGGCGACGCAGGGGCGCTACTACCACGACGCGCTCGCGATCGCCTTCTGCCAGCCGACCGTGACGACGTTCTTCTTCTTCCACGCCTTCGACGAGCCCGGCCTGCCCGGGTGGCAGTCGGGTTTCTACTACGCCGATCTCACGCCCAAGTCGGATCTCCCCGTCGTGCGTGCCGCGGTGCGCGACGTGCGCGGAGGCGTGATCGCCCGCTGCCCCGGCATGCACCTGACCCCGACCGGCTCGGCCGCCTATCCGACCGGGCGGGCGCTCTCCTCGGTGCCGCTGCGGCTGACCGTGACCTGCGACATCGACTGCAACGTGTACGCGCGGCTGGCGAAGCTGCCGAAGGGCTCGACCACGCTCGCCGTCCGCAAGCAGGTGAAGGCGGGTGTTCCCACCCGGGTCACCTTCCCAGCCCGCCGCGTCGCCCCCGGCCCGTACCGCTTCACCGTACGGCTGACGGCACCCGTGAACGTGGGCCCGCCGGCGCAGCTGCAGAGCGACCCGTTCGTGATCCCGCCGAGCTAGCATCACAGCCGTGGCGGAGCTCGAGAGCGGACAGTACGTCGCCTACACGTTCTTCAAGGTCGACCCCGCGTGGCGGCGCCTGCCGGTCGAGGAGCGGGTGGCCGGGAAGGAGGCGTTCGCGGACGTCGTCGAGCGCTGGACCGACCGCTTCACCCATCTGCGGGCGTACTCCACCGTCGGGGTCAGGCCGGACTGCGACCTGTTCCTGTGGAAGATCACGGAGCGCTACCTCGATCTCGAGCAGCTGGGCGCGGAGCTGAACTCGACGCCGCTCGCCGCCTGGCTGACGACGCCCTACTCGTACCTGGCGACGACGAAGGCCTCGCAGTACACGAGCGCCCGCCGCGCGCGCAAGATCACGCCGCACGGGTCGCCGTACCTGATCGTCTACCCGTTCGTGAAGGTGCGACCCTGGTACTCGCTGCCGGTCGAGGACCGTCAGCGCGCGATGGACGAGCACGTGCGCATCGGCGCCGAGCACCTGTCCATCCACAACCATACGACGTACTCGTTCGGGATCGACGACCAGGAGTTCATGACCGCGTTCGAGTGCGACGAGCCCGCCGACTTCATGCACCTGATGCTGAGGCTGCGCGAGTCCGAGGCGAGCCGCTACACGGAGCGGGACACGCCCATCTTCGTCGGCCGCCACGTCGACATCCGCGCTGCCCTCGACGCGCTCGACGGCGCGTCCGCCCGCGTGCCGGCCGGCTGACGCGCGGCGCCGGCGCTGGGCCCCGCCCATCGCCCGCCCGCTGCGGCGTTCACGAGTACGTGTGCTGGTCGCGCCAGACGCGGAGCATGGAGAAGCCGCAGATACCGAGCACGAGGAAGAAGGCGAGCGCGCTCAGCCCCGAAGGCCGCTCATACCAGAACGCCGCCACGTCGGCCAGGATGAGGAGCGCGGCCCCGTAGAAGACGACCTGCGCGCGCAGCGGCCACAGCTCGATCTCCCCGCGCCGCTCGCGCCAGACCCGATAGAGAAGGAACGCCGCCGCGAGCAGGAAGAGGACCTGCAGCACGAGCGAGGCCTGGACGAGCGTCGACTCGGCTCGCATCGCGACGATCCCCGCCGACACGAGCGCGATGACGAGGAAGCCGCGGAAGGTCGGGTTCATGTCCGCGACGAGCCTGCGCACGCGTCAAGGGTAGCGGGCCGGGTTGCGTGGCGAACCTGGGGCATCGGCAGCTCTGCCAACGGTGACGAGCGCCGGGCGCCGGCCTCGCAGATACGCTGCCGATGCGTGCTGCGCGCGACACCGGCTTGGACGCCGGCGACACGACACGAGGAGGAAGCGATGGTCGTCGAGGGGTCTCCCGCACCGGACTTCGAGCTCGTCTCGGACAGCGGCGAGCGCGTGCGGCTGTCCGCGCTGCGCGGCCGGCCCGTCGTCGTCTACTTCTACCCGCGCGACGACACCCCCGGCTGCACCCGCCAGGCGTGCGGCATCCGCGACGCCTGGTCGGCGTTCGAGCGAGCCGGCGCCGTCGTGCTCGGCATCAGCCCGGACACGGAGGCCTCCCACGCCCGCTTCAAGGCGAAGCACAGGCTCCCCTTCACCCTGCTCGCCGACCCCGCGCACGAGGTCGCCGCGGCGTACGGCGTGTGGGTGGAGAAGAAGCAGTACGGCAAGACGCGGATGGGGATCGAGCGTTCGACCTTCGTCGTCGCGGCGGACGGGACGGTGGCGAGGGTAATGCGGCGAGTGAAGCCGGACAGCCACGCCGCCCAGGTGCTCGCGGCGCTCGCGCCCGCCGAGCGAAGCACAGCGTAAGACGCACGTTGAGCGCCGTAAGGGATCGGTTAGGAGCGGCCGGTCCCGGCTGAACACCCGGCTATGGTGGCGCGATGACTCGATTCCGCCTTCTTCTCCTCGCCTGCGCGGCCGTGCTCGTGTGCGCCGTGCCGGCCGCGTCGTCGGCGGCCGATCGCATGCTCGTCGGCTTCCAGGACGACCCCTCCTTCCGCTGGCTCGGCACGCGCGACGCCAACCTCGACGCGGCGGCTGCGACGCACGCGTCGATCATCCGTACGACCGTGTACTGGGCCCGCGTCGCGCCCACGCGGCCGTCGAACGCGGCCGACCCGTTCGCGAAGCAGTACCGTTTCGACGACCTGGACGAGTTCGTCCGCAACGCGACGCTGCGCGGCATGACGGTGATGCTGTCGATCTGGGGCACGCCGCCCTGGGCGAACGGCGGCAAGGGACAGAACTACGCGCCGACGCGCATGTCCGACCTGCAGAACTTCGCGCATGCGCTCGCCGCCCGCTACTCGGGGCGCTACCCGGGGTACCCGTTCGTCGGCTACTACTCGGTCTGGAACGAGCCCAACCTGTCGCAGTTCCTCGCCCCCGCGTACGACTCGAAGGGGAAGCCCTCCTCACCGTTCGTCTACGCGCGCATGGCCCGCGCCGCCTACGCAGGCATCAAGTCCGGCAACGCGCGTGCGCTCGTGGCGATCGGCGAGACCTCGCCGCGCGGGCGCCTGAAGCCGTCGCCGAAGCCCGGCAAGCTCCAGGACACGATCGCACCGGGGCTGTTCGCCCAGCTCGTCTCGCAGGCGCGCCCGCGGGTGCGCTTCGACGCGTGGGCGCACCACCCCTACTCGAGCCTGGGCGAGCCTCCCACGCAGCGAGTGCGCTTCCCGAACGTCGACCTCGTCCAGCTCCCCACCTTCCAGCGCAAGCTGGACACGTGGTTCCGGCGCAAGGGAACGCCGATCTGGATCACGGAGTACGGGTTCGAGACGAAGCCGGGCGAGCCGAAGGGCGTGACGCAGGCGCAGCAGGCGACGTACGCCCGCCAGTCGCTCCTGCTCGCGGAGAAGGACCCGTACGTGCAGATGTTCATCTGGTTCATCTTCCGCGACGAGCCAGTCAGCACCTGGCAGAGCGGGCTGCTGCGCGAGGACGCGACGAGGAAGCCCGCGTTCGCGGCCTTCTCCGCGCTCGCGAAGGTGCTCGACGTCCGCGACCCGGCCCAGCACATCCCGCCCGGCTCGTCGAACCCCACCGTCCGCGTGCCCGTGTGGGAGCTCCTCGTCCGGGACGGCGTCGGTGCCCGGGTCGGCGCCACCGTCTCGGTGACGTTCCGAGGCAAGAGCATCGGCGTCTCGCAGCCGAGCGCGAGGATCGGCATCGACGGCTACGTCGCCTTCCGCGTCCCGTTGACGAAGGCGCAGAAGAACGGGCTCTACCTCGTCTTCCTGAACATCAACGACGCGAACGGGAACGCCGTCACGCGCACGGTCACGCTCGTCTCCAACTGACCGGCCGTCCACCGGGGAGCCGCTGCCCTTCCCGGCGGCTCCCCGGCCGCGACCAGGCGCGCGGGCGAGCTCGGCGGCGGGCTGAAGGCATCCGCAACTTTGGCTATGCGGATGAGAGGACTTGAACCTCCACGGGGTCGCCCCCACACGGACCTGAACCGTGCGCGTCTACCAATTCCGCCACATCCGCGCGGGAGCACATTCTAGCCCCGGCGGCCGCTGCGGCCGCGTACCATTCCCGTCCTGAGACGGGGGCTTCCGATCCTCGCGGCCGCCGTGGCCGCCTTTGGCGCGGCGCCGGCGGTCGCGGCGGGCCGCGCTGCCCGGACGGAGGTCGTCGTCGCGCTGTCCCCGCCCGGCCTGGCGCGAGCCTTCCACGACAGCCGCGTCCTCAGCGCGCGCACGCGGACGCAGCGGCTCGACCTGCGCTCGGCGATGAGCACCGCCTACCTGGCCGATCTCACCCGCCGGCAGGACGCGCTCGCGCGCACGATCGAGCGGGTGATCCCGTCGGCGCGCATCCGCTGGCACTACCAGGTCGTGCTCGACGCGATCGCGGTCGACCTGCCGGCCGACCGGCTCTCCCAGCTCTCGCGCCTGCCGGGGGTGGCGGCGGTCTATCCCGACGTCCGCTACCGCGCCTCGCTCGACCGCAGCCCCGAGCTGATCGGCGCCGACCAGCTGTGGGGGCTGCCGGACTTCACGACCGCTGGACAGGGGGTCAAGATCGGCATCGTCGACGAGGGCATCGACCAGGCGCACCCGTTCTTCGACCCAGCGGGCTACTCGTACCCGCCGGGCTTTCCCAAGGGAGACACCGCCTTCACGACCCCGAAGGTGATCGTCGCGCGGGCGTTCGCCCCGCCCGGGGAGACGTGGAAGTACGCCAGGGTGCCCTTCGACCCCGTCTACTCCGACCATGCGACGCACGTGGCCGGCATCGCCGCCGGCGACTACACGGTGAACGCTGTCCCCGGCCGGGGTCCGCTGTCGGGGGTCGCACCGCGCGCCTACCTCGGGAACTACAAGGCGCTGACGGTGCCGACGCAGGAGTTCGGACTGGACGGCAACGCGCCGGAGATCGCCGCCGCGATCGAGGCGGCCGTGCGCGACGGGATGGACGTGATCAACCTCTCGCTCGGCGAGCCCGAGATCGAGCCGAGCCGCGACCTCGTCGTCGCCGCGATCGACGGCGCCGCCGAGGCAGGGGTCGTGCCGACGATCGCCGCCGGCAACGAGTACGAGGACTTCGGCCCCGGGTCGGTCTCATCGCCCGGTACCGCGCCCGAGGCGATCACCGTCGCAGCCGTGACGAAGAGCGATCTCGTCGCCCCTTTCTCGTCCGGCGGGCCGACTCCGATCTCGCTCGGCTTCAAGCCCGACCTGAGCGCCCCGGGGGTCTCCATCCTGTCCGCGGTGCCGCCGCGCGAGGGCTCGTGGGCCGTGTTCAGCGGCACGAGCATGGCCGCCCCGCACGCGGCCGGCGCGGCTGCGCTCCTACGCCAGCGCCACCCCGACTGGACGGTGGCGCAGATCAAGTCGGCGCTCGTCTCGACCGGCGACCCCGTCTTCGCCGACGAGCGACGAGTCGAGGTGCCGGCGACCCGCGAGGGCGGTGGCCTGATCGACCTGCCCAAGGCGAACGATCCGCTCGTCTTCACGACTCCCGCCGACCTCTCGTTCGGCCTCCTCCGCGCCGGGCAGTCCGCCTCGCGTACGGTGCAGGTGTCGGACGCAGGCGGCGGCGCCGGCAGCTGGGACGTCTTCGTCGACCTGCAAGGCCAGCCCGCCGGCGTCCAGGTCACCGCCGCCCCGACGCCGCTGACCGTGCCCGGCTCCCTGACCGTTCAGACCACATCCACGGCCACCGCGGCCGAGACCGACGTCACCGGCTTCGTCGTCCTCCGGCGCGGCGACGACGTGCGCCGCATCCCGTTCTGGTTCCGCGTCGAGCGGCCGCGGCTGGGCAAGCCATCGGGGCTGCTGACGAAGCCCGGCCTGTACCAGGGCGACACGCGCAAGGGGCAGGCGCGAGTGTCCTCGTACCGCTACCCGGCGGCGCCGGCCGCGCCGGGCGTCGGCAACGACCTGCGCGGGCCCGAGCAGGTGTTCCGCGTCCGGCTGCGCAGGCGCGTCGCCAACTTCGGCGTCGTCGTCGTGCGCCAAGGCCGCGGTGTCCAGGTGACGCCGCGGATCGTCGAGGCAGGAGACGAGAACCGCCTCGTGGGAGTGACGGCGATCCCGATCGACGACAACCCCTACCTGACGAGCTTCGGCCGGCCGCAGCCGATCGCGGCCGCGATCGCACCCGGCGTGCGCGACTACGACGTCGTCTTCGATACGCGCGGCAGGTCGTCGGCCGGACCGTTCACCTTCCGCTTCTGGGTCGACGACACCTCACCGCCGAGCGCGCACCTGCTCACGCCGACGGTGGCGCCGGGCGGCAACGTCGTCGTCCGGCTCACGGACGCCGGTTCGGGGGTCGACTCGAGCTCGATCGCCGTCAGCGTCGACGGCAAGCCGCGGCGCGCGTCGTACTCCTCGTCGCAGGCGGCGGTCAGCGTGCGCGGCCTCGCCCGCGGCCGTCACTCGCTCGTCTTGTCCGCCTCCGACTACCAGGAGGAGAAGAACATGGAGTCGTACGGGACGATCCTGCCCAACACGCGTGTCCTCCGAGCCGCCTTCACCGTCGGCTAGCCGGGCCGGCGGCGACCCGTCCCGGCTCAGCGCCTGGGGTCGCGCTTCTTGTCGAAGGTGGGCAGACGCTCGAGGTCGCGACGGACGCTCGCGGCGAACTCCTCCGTCTCCGAGCGCACGACTCGCAGGTTGCGCTTGCGCCGGGCCCGCTGGCGCCGCTGTCGTGTCTCGAGGCCGAACCGGTCGCTGAGCCTGGGCCACTCGGCGCCGGCGAGGACGATGACGGCGCAGGCGAGCAGTGCGACGAACACCCAGCTCACAGCGTCCATTCTAGCGAGCGCGTTCCGGCAGCTTCCCCCGCCGTTCCCTCGAACCGGCGTTCACGACCGGCCGCCCTGCTGCCGATAGCGAGAGCGTGATCACGCAGACGTGGCTGCTCGCGCCGTGGGCGATGCTGTGGATCGTCCTCATCCGCGCCCTGCTCGTACGTGCGGGGATCCTCTTCCCCACCTGCACGCGCTGCGGCCGTCCGTACGAGCGCCAGCACATGGGGCAAGCGGTCTGCCGCTGTGCGCCCAAGTCGACGTCTACGCGCCTCGCCCTTCCCAGTCCACGCCGGAGAGGCTGGCGAGCGCGAGGATGAGCGCGTGCGTCCCCTTGCGGCCCTTGCCTTGGGCCGCGAGGGCGACGTACAGCTGCTGGGCGAGCGCGAGCCCGGGCAGCGACAGGTTCATGCGCCGTGCCTCGGCGAGGGCGATTCCCATGTCCTTGACGAAGTGCTCGACGACGAAGCCCGGCTCGAAGTCGGCCGCGAGCATACGCGGCGCGTAGTTGGAGAGCGACCAGGAGCCCGCCGCGCCCGGCGCGACCGACTGGAGCACCGTCTCCAGGTCGAGGCCGGCGCGGTACGCGTACAGCAGGCCCTCGCAGACGCCGATCATGCCCGTGGCGATCAGCGTCTGGTTCACCATCTTCGCGTGCTGGCCCGCCCCTGGGCCGCCCTGGCGGACGATCGCCTTGCCCATCAGCTCGAGCAGCGGCCTGACGCGCTCGATCGCTTCCTCGTCGCCGCCGACCATGATCGACAGGGTCGCCTCGCGCGCGCCGACGTCGCCGCCGGAGACGGGGGCGTCGAGCGCCGCCGCCCCGCGTGCGGCGGCCGCCTCGGCGATCTCGACGGCCAGCGAGGGCTCGCTCGTCGTCATGTCCACGAGCACCGAGCCGGGAGCCGCGGCGGCCACCAGCCCCTCCGCTCCCAGGTACACCTCCCGCACGTCGGAGGGGTAGCCGACGATCGAGAAGACGACGTCGGACGAGGCGGCGACGGCGGCCGGCGTGTCGGCCCACGCCGCGCCGCGCGCGAGCAGCGGCTCGGCGCGCGAGCGCGTGCGCGTGTGGACGGTGACCGGATGCCCAGCGGTGAGGATGTGGCCGCACATCGACGCCCCCATCACTCCCGTGCCGACCCAGCCGACCCGGGTCTCTCGCGTCGACGTCGCCACTACACGGTCTCGTGCGGCTCGCGTTGCGCCAGCTTGACCTCGAACGAGCGGCGGAGGTCCTCGCCCGTCACGGGCATGACGTACCGCGGGCGGCGCGGCTCCAGCTGGACGATCTTCACGTCCCGCCCGCGGCCGCCGTGGCAGCGGGCGTACGCCTCCGCCTCGTCGAGCGGCCGGAGTCGCAGCCTGAACCCGAACCTGCGCACGCCGGGATGGTAACCGGACGCGTGCCCCGGCTCGAGGCTCGCCGCAGGGCACCTCGCGGCGCCGGCGAGGAGGCAGGATTGCCTCCGTGCGCGTACTCGTGACGGGGGATGCGGGCAAGATCGGAGCCGTCGTCGCGGCCCGGCTGCGGCGAGCCGGCGCCGAGGTCGTCGGTTTCGACCTCGTGCGCGGCGAGGACGTGCGCGACGCGGCCGCGGTCGCCCGGGCCGCGCGGGGTTGCGCTGCCGCCGTCCACCTCGCCGGCGTGCGCACCGACCGCGGAGTCGACCCGAGCACGCTCATGGCGGTCAACGTCCTCGGCACCTGGCACGTGCTGCTCGCGGCCCGCGAGCACGGCCTCGCGCGCGTGGTCGTCTTCTCGAGCGCCAACGCGCTCGGCGTCTTCCGCGGGCAGCGCCGGCCCGACTACCTGCCGATCGACGACCAGCACCCCGCGCGCCCGCTCGGACCGTACGGCGTATCGAAGCGGCTGGCGGAGGAGCTCTGCCGGGCGTGGACGGACGAGACCGGCGTTCCCACCGTCTGCCTGCGGCCGCCCGGCGTGTTCGACGCCGCCGACTATGCGCACGTCCTGGCGCAGCGCGCGACCGACCCCGCGTCCGAGTGGGAGCCGGTGTGGGAGTACGGGGCCTTCCTCGACGTGAGCGACGCGGCCGAGGCCGCGCTGTGCTCGCTCCTCTGCCCGGACCCCGGGCACGTGACCCTCCTGCTGTGCGCCGACGACATCGCCTCGGACACGCCCTCGCGGGAGCTCGCCGAGCGCCTCCTGCCCGGCGTCGAGTGGCGCGGCGGCCCCGAGTACGAGCGCGAGCCGCGGCGGGCGCTTCTCGACACGGCGAGGGCGCGCACGATCCTCGGCTGGCAGCCGGCCGTGCGCTGGCGGGCCCGGGCGGCGGGTACTACAGTGCCGGCAGCGTGACCGGCCTCATCATCGGCGTCGCCGTCGGAGCCGTCCTCCTCGTCGCGCTGCTCCTGCTCAGCGTCCGCGTCGTCCGCGAGTACCAGCGGAACGTGGTCTTCCGCCTCGGCCGCTGCATCGGCACCAAGGGCCCGGGGATCATCTTCCTCATCCCGATCATCGACCGGCCGGTGCTCGTCGACCTGCGCGAGCAGTACCTCGAGATTCCGCAGCAGACGGGGATCACGAAGGACAACGCACCGATCTCGATCGACTTCATCGTCTTCCACCGGGTCGTCGACGCGGTCGACTCGGTGGTCAAGGTGCAGAACTTCGCGGGCGCGGCGGAGAACATCGCCGCCACCACGCTGCGCAGTGTCGTCGGCGACATGCCGCTCGACGACGTGCTCTCCAAGCGGGAGGAGATGAACGCCGTCCTGCAGACGAAGCTGGACGAGGTCACCGAGCGCTGGGGCGTCAAGGTGACGAACGTGGAGGTGCGGGAGATCACGCCGCCGCCGACCGTGCAGGAGGCGATGACGCGGCAGATGTCGGCGGAGCGCACCCGGCGGGCGGTGGTGACGGAGGCGGAGGGCTCCAAGCAGGCGGCGGTGACCGTCGCCGAGGGGCAGAAGCAGGCGGCGATCCTGTCCGCCGAGGGCGACCGGCAGGCGGCGATTCTCCGTGCCGAGGGCTTCGCGCTCGCGCTCTCGAAGATCTACGAGGTGGCGCACACGGTCGACCCGAACACGATGCGCCTCCAGTACCTGGACGCGCTCCGCTCGATCGGCACCTCCGAGGCGACGAAGATCGTCGTGCCGATGGACCTCGGCGACCTGCTCGGCACGGTCGCCGTCCGGCCGAATCGCTGAGAGCGCTCAGCGGAGCTCCGGCTCGGTCACGAACGGCGGGCGCAGCTCCTCGAGCCGGTCGACGCGGGCGAGCGGCGGGAACAGTCGTGCCCACAGCGCGGCGATCGCCACCGTCAGCGCACCGCCGGCGACGACCGCCGGCACCGCGCCGAGGAGCGCGGCCGCGGCGCCCGACTCGAAGGCGCCGAGCTCGTTGGAGGCGCTGACGAACACCATCTCCACGGCGAGCACGCGGCCGCGCACCGCGTCCGGCGTGGCCAGCGCGACGGTCGTGGAGCGGATGTTCATGCTGATCATGTCGGCGAAGCCGCTGACGGCGAGCGCGGCCAGCGAGAGCGGGAGCCAGCGCGACAGCCCGAACACGACCATGCTCGCACCGAAGACGGCGACGACGGCGAGGAGCGTCCTCCCGGCGCCGCCGCGCAGCGGCCGCCGGGCGATGAGCACGCCGGCGACGAGCGCCCCCGCCGCGGGGGCGCTGCGCAGCACGCCGAGGCCCGCAGGACCGGTGTGCAGCACCGACTGCGCGAACACGGGCAGAAGCGCCACAGCGCCGCCGAACAGGACGGCGAACAGATCGAGCGAGATGGCCCCGAGGATGACGGGGGTGCGCCGGATGAAGCCGATGCCCGCGAGGAGGCGCGCGAGGCCCGGCGCCGGCTGCTCGGCGGCGGAGGTGGCGCGCGCAGGCCGCAGTGCGAGCGCGCAGGCGAGCCCGGCGGCGAACAGCGCCGTCGCCACGCCGTAGACGAGCTCCGGCCGGACCGCGAACAGGACGCCGCCGAGGGCGGGCCCGCCGACGACGGCCGCCTGGCCGGCGATGGAGCGGAGCGCGAGCGCGCTCGCGAGCAGGTCCGGCTGGACAAGCTCCGGGAAGAGCGCCCGTGCCGCCGGCGTGCTGAACGCGGACGCGACGCCTGTGGCGAAGGCGAGCGCCAGGTACGGCCACAGGCTGGAAGCGCCGGCCAGGCTGACGACGACGAGGAGCGCGGGGACGGCCGTCTCCAGGGCGAGCGCCACCGAGACGACGAGCTTGCGGGGCAGGCGGTCGGCGAGGTGGCCGGCCGGGAGGGCGAGGAGAGGAAGTGGCGCGAACTCGGCGAGGCCGATCAGACCGAGGTCGAACGGGTCGTGGGCGATCCCGTACACCTGCCACCCGACCGCGACCGCGACCATCTGTGTGCCCACGGCCGTGACGAGCATCGACGACCACAGGAGCGCGTAGTCGCGCTGGCGCAGGACGGGCGGAAGGCGGCGTGGCATCGACCTCAGCTTGCACCCCCGGCCGTGCGTGCGCACGGGAGGCGACCGGGCGAGCCGCTCGAAGCTCAGCAGCCGTGGGCGGCGACGCGCGGCACGTCGAACGCCGGTGCCTCGAGCAGGGAACGGGAGAAGTCGAGTGCGGTCGCGAGGTTGTTCGCCTTCGCGTCCCGCACGGTCAGCGGCGCCAGCCCGAAGCGCCACTCGATCAGCTTCAGGACGGAGGCGTGGTCGTAGAGGCCGTGCGCGACGTGGCCGCGCCGAGCGAACGGGGAGACGAGCAGGCAGGGGACGCGGAAGCCGCGCAACGCGTGCGCCCGGTCGACGTCGGGGGCACGAGCCGGCGGCACGTGATCGAAGAACCCTCCCCACTCGTCGAAGACGACGACGAGCAGCGTCCGCGGCCAGGCAGGGCTCGTCGTCACCGCCCGGTAGACGTCGTCGAGGAAGGTCTCGCCCGCGCGGATGTCGGCGGGCGGATGGTCGTCCGAGCCGACCCCGAGCACCGGCAGCGTGAAGGCCGGGTCGAGGTAGGCGACGCTCGGCAGGCTCCCGCGCCGGCAGTCGCGCAGGAACTCCCCGTACGAGCGGGTGATGCGCGCGTAGCGCGTGCCCCACAGCGCGAGGACGGAGAAGTTCCTCCGGTAGTAGCGCCCACGCACCCCCTTCGCGGCCAGCCGGTCCCAGATCGTGGGCAGGCCGGTCGGCACCGGGAAGTTCGTCGTCCGGTCGCTGCGCGCCGCGTGCAGGTACAGGCGGTTCGGGAACGTCGGCCCCATGAGCGCGGCGAAGTAGTTGTCGCAGACGGTCCACGCCGGCGCCGCCTGGCCGAGGAAGGGCAGGTCCGGCTGCGTGTAGTAGCCGATCGCGTACGTGTCGTTGCCGCCCGCGCGCAGGAAGCCGTCGCAGCGCCCGCCGTTGTAGGCGACGCGCCCGCCCGCGTAGCTGTGGTCGGGGTCGGGATGCCCGCAGCCTGTGAAGTCGGGAGCGAGCGGATAGGTCGCGTGCGCCACGCCCGCCCGGTCCCTGAACGTGAGCCCCGCCTGGCGACCGTTCGCGCCCGGCAGCCAGCCGAGCAGGTGGTCGAACGAGCGGTTCTCCATCGTCACGACGACGACGTGGTCGAGGCCCGAGCGGCCCGGCGGCGGCAGGTCGCCCTCTCGGAGCGGCTCGGCCGACGCCGGCCTTGCCGCCCGCACGCCGCCGAGCGCGGCGGCGCCGAGCGCGCCGGCGAGCAGCCGACGCCGGTCGAGCCTCGGCTCGCGGGCCGGGGACGTCCACCTGCCCTCCCCGCTCACGCCTTCGAGCCGCGAGCGGCCAGTGCCGCCTCGAGCCGCTCCAGGCTTGCGGCCGGCCACAGAGCCTTCCGGTCGTAGAAGCCGTCGAACGCGGGCGTCTCCTGCGGGAGCGCGACCCAGCCCACCTTCGACCGGGTGAAGATGTGCACGTCCGGCGTGACGCCGCGTGGATCGTCGAGCGTCCCGGCGCGGACGAACCATAGCTCGGGGCGGGTGTACTCGCTGAACACCGCCACCTGGCAGGTGGGGCAGCGGTAGATGCGCTGGCTGCTGCCGTCGTCGTCCCGCGGCACCCCGACCGGCTGCGGGGCGCCCGCGAGCAGCTCGACCCGGTCGCGCTCGATCATCAGGTTGACGACGAAGGCGCTCCCCGTCTGCCGCTGGCAGTTCAGGCAGTGACAGCAGTGCGTGAACAGGGGCTCGCAGGCCAGCCGGTAGCGGACGGCGCCGCAGGCGCAGCCACCCTCACGTGAGACGGTCATCTCTCCTCCTCGTCGTGGGCACGCAGCCGAGCCCGAACCGTACCGTTCGCTCCGCTTCCGTTCGCTCCGCCTCCGTCCGCGGCGCCGGCGGCGAGGGGACCCCCCGCTCCCGGCCGGCTGCCCGGCGCCGCGGACGCGGAGCCCCGCCTACGCGGGCGTCTGCGCTGCGATGACCCCGAACGGAGCGCCCTGCGGGTCGCGCAGGACGGCGATGCGCCCGACGTCCGGTACGTCCATCGGCTCGAGCAGGACGGAGGCTGCGAGCTTTCGCGCCCGTGCGGCCGTCTCGTCGGCATCCTCGACGGCGACGTACGGCTGCCAGCGCGGCGGGATGGACGCGTCCGCAAGGGCCATCATCCCGCCCACTCGGGTGTCGCCGCGCTGGAAGATCCGGTAGCCGCCGTACTCGGGGCCCATGTCGACGGCCGTCCAGCCGAAGACGGCGCCGTAGAAGCGCTCGGCCGCGTCGGCGTCGGTCGTGCCGAGCTCGTCCCAGACGAACACGCCCGCGGGTGCGGGCGCGTCGCCGGCCGGCTGGTAGGCGCTTACGAACGCTCCCTGCGGGTCTGCGATGATCGCGGTGCGCCCGACCTGACCGAGGTCGAACGGACCCGCAGCGAGCCGGCCACCCGCGGCCTTCGCCTGTTCGATCGTCTCCTCCAAGCTCTCGACCCGCACGTGGCCGAGCCAGTGCGGCGGCGGCGCGCCCTCCTGCGCCGAGCCGAAGCCGCCGTGCACCTGCCCGCCCGACGAGATCATCGCGTACTCCATCTCTCCGGGCTCGAACATCTCGACCCCCCAGCCGAACAGCTGCGTGTAGAAGCCCTGCGCCTGCTTCGGAGCGGACGACACCTGCTCGTGCCAGACGAAGGTGCCGATCGCCGTCGCCGGTGCGGTCACGTCACCCCACCTCCTTCGCTCGTTGCCGCGTCCGGGACACGAACGCGCTGTCCGGTACAAGACGGGCGCCCGCCCGAAAGCTCATCGCTCGCTCGGCCGGTGAGGCGGGAACGTGAGCTGCCGCAGCGCGGGCGGGTGGAGGTCGACTTCACCCGCACACGGCTCCCGGCGGAACCGGCCCGCCCGGGCGGAACACCTCGGCACGGCCGGGCACGCGGCCGGCGACGATGGCACGGCCATGATCCCACAGGTCGTGCCCGTGCCGGCTGTCGGTCACCCAGCCCACGACCGGCCGACTGAGCGCGTCAGCAAGTCGCAGGAGCACCGCCGCGTTGGCGGCGCGATTGCACGTCGCACCGTTGAACTCCCTGCGCTCGTCGGCTGACACGCTCCAGACGACGGTCAGGCGCGTACCCGCCCTCACCAGCCGGGCGAGGCCGTCGACGCTGACGTTGCGGGCCTCCAGCTCGGCCAGCGAGCCCCCCGTCTCGGCGTCGATCTCGCGCGCGGTCGGCTGCTGTGGAGAGAGGGCTCTGCGCCGGGCGACGAGGTCGAGGAAGGAGTCGATCACGATCAGCCGGTCGGGACGGAGCTCGGGATGCTGAGACGCCAGCGTCGCCACGCCGAAGCCGGAGTAGGAGACGCCGATCAGCACGAGCTCTCCGCCGACCTGCCGGTGCGCAGCCTCGATGCTCGCGGCGAGGCCGGCGAGGTAGTCGGGGTTGCCCCAGTCCAGATGCCGCCGTGGGCGCAACCCGTAGCCGAGGTAGCCGTCCTTCGCGTACCGGCCGCAGAGGAGCTCGTAGCCTGTGTGGCGCGCGAGCAGGCGAACCTGCTGACAGTAGGCCCAGCCTCCGGAGGTGGCCATCACGCCGCGCGGCCGCGCGACGGGGTAGACGCTGACGATCGCCTCGCTGCCGGCGGCGGAGACGGACGCCGTGCTCGCCGGCGCGCGTGCTGCATCAGCGGCGAAGGCGGCGGCGACGGCCGCGCCGAGCACCGCCGCAAGGCGCGGCAGCGCTCGCGTCGCTCGGCTGCGCGGGACCGGTGCGGCCAGGATCGGCCGACTCTAGCGACCCGCGGGACTCCGTGCTACCGCTGACGGGTTGGCGATCACGACGCGTTGCGTCAGCGACGCCCGGTTGCCGCACACGTCCTCGGCCTCGACCGTGATGACGTAGCGACCGTTCCGCAGCCGGCGGGTGTCGAGCGGAGCCTTGGTCAGCCTGAACAGGTAGCGGCCCGGCCGGTGGAAGTAGTAGTCGTGGTCGAAGACCGGGAAGTTCTGGTAGGTGCCGGCCGCGTACACGTCCCAGAAGTTCCGGTTGGGCGGCTCGGTGCGGCGGAAGTCGGCGGCGACGGTCGCCGGCACGACGGCGCGACTGCGCGCGTCCACCATGCGCCACGACACCAGGGCGGGCGTGACGGGTAGGTCTTCCCAGAACTCGGGGAAGACGGGGAGCGGCGGCACGTCGCTGGCGTTGACGGCGATCTGGATCGCGCCGTGCAGCCGGGCCGCCTCGAGGCGGGTGCCGCGGCCGCTCGTGAAGATCAGCCCCTTGATCACCGGAACGGTGTGGTCGCGGTAGGGCTCGAGGTGACCCGGGTCGGCGGGGTTATGCGTCCGGAACCCGTCGATCTCCGTCAGGTGGACGTGCCACCACTCCGGCTTCACGGTCCCGAGCACCGTTCGCTCGGCGACGACGCGCTCACCTGGCCGCACGCTCGGCGTCACATGGAAGTACTGGAAGGTCCGAAAGTCGTCGGTGACGACGACCACCTCGTCCTGGGGATAGGGAGCCGCCGACACGGTGCCGGAGACGACCGGGTAGACGGGAGTGCCGGCGGCCGCGGAGATGTCGACGCCGTTGTGAAACGCGAACGACCCGGGGCTTCCGGGCACGTCCTCCCCGAAGGTGACGGGGGTGACCGTGCGCGGATCGCCGAAGTTGCCGCGGATCGGGTGCTGGCGCCGGAACGGCTTGATCGGCCAGGGGTAGGCGTAGGGGCTGTGGGTCGGCCGGTCGCAGGGGGAGCGCCGCGCCGGCACGGCCGTGCGCGTCACGAGCGCGAGCGGCGGCCTCGCCGTAGCCGGACGCGCGGCTCCCTCGCCAGCACGCGCGGCGACGCCGCCGAGGACGAGGGCGAGCGCCAGGGGCATGACGCGGCGAGGGACGGAGAGGGGCATCCTGCCGGAGATTCCTACCTGATTCTTCGGTCCGCGCTCGCGCGTGTCTGCTTCCATTGGAGGCATGAGGAACCCCAACCGCTGCCCGGTGTGCGGCGAGCACGTCAGCCCCTTCGCGGCCGGCTGCGCGATCTGCGGAGCGCCGCTCGACCCGGCGCGGGGGCGGAGCCGATCGCTCCGTCAGGTTCTCGGCTCGGCCTGGAGGGCTCGTCCGCGCCTTCTTGCGCGCGTTCCCGTGCCCAGCCGTCGAGGCCGCTGAGCGACGGCCATCCGGCCACTCGCCTGTCGGGCCGGGGATCGCCGCGTGACCGGGGCCGTCCGTCCAGCGTTCCCCGCTGCGGGTGGCGGGCCGGCGGCCCGCAGCCTGTGCTCCGCGCCCGACGAGCGCCGGCTACGAGGTGGACGTGAACGTCCAGCTGGCGGGCGGGCACTCGCGGGTCGCGGGTGGCGCGCTGACGACGTACGTGTACGGGAGCTCCCGCGGCACCGTCGAGACGGTCAGCGACCTGCCGTCGAGGCAGCGGTAGGCGGGGTCGTTTGTATGGAAGCGCCGAAGCGTGCCGACGACGCGACTGTCGGGGAGCTTGCGGAGGGTGATCGGCGGCGACTGGAGGAGCCTGACGGCCCGCCCGCGCCAGGTGCCGGTGTACACCGGTAGGCTCGGATGGATGGGAAGGATGAGCGGCCGGCGGGGCGGCTGCCGGAAGTCGAAGTCGGCGCGCAGGTCTCCCAGCGCGGGGGCGAGCTCGCGCGTGTCGGGACGCGGGTCGGGGCGACCGTCGGTGCGCGGGTCGAGGCGACGGCCCGCCAGGAAGTCGTCTTCGATGAACTTGACGTACGCGTCCTGGCTCAGGATCTGGTGGTCGACGTAGCCCGTACGCGCGTAGGGGCTGATGACGAGGCCCGGGACGCGGAGGCCGTAGCCGTTCTCGTCGACGCGGGGCGGCGGGACGTGGTCGTAGAAACCGCCCCAGTCGTCCCAGGACAGGAAGATCGCCGTCGACTTCCAGTCGGGTGAGCGCATGATCGCGTCGACGAGGCTCGTGACGTACGCCTGGCCGGCGCTGACGAGAGCCGGCGGATGCTCGCTGACGGCTCCGTTCGGGATCACCCAGCAGACGGCGGGAAGCGTGCCCGTCCTGGCCTGGGCGTAGAAGTTGCGGATCGGCTGGACGTTGCCGAGCTGGCCGTCCTGCCTGACCGTGTCGAAGTACGGCAACGGGTTCCAGATCCCGGGGGTCGTTGCCCGCTGCCGGATCGGAGGACAGGTGACGGCACCGTCGTTCGTGCAGTCCGGCTGCGTGCCTGCGAACACGTAGTAGCCCCAGCTGACGCCCGCCTGGTGGAGCAGGTAGGTCAGGTCGGTCCACGGGTAGTCCGGAGCGGCGTGAACGGCCGGGTCCTCGGGGTCGAACACGCGTTGCGTGGCATTGCGGCAGCTGAACGGGTCGCCCTCGACGGTGCAGAACGCCGACCACTCCGACACCATGAACAGGTGTTCGGGAAGGCTCCAGGAGGCGACCGACTCGAACATGTGGTCCTGCAGGACGAACCGGCGCGCGTACGCCCAGTAGTTGGGGATCTCCTGCGCGGTGTGGTAGCCCATCACGTCCGGCCGCCCCGCCGGCGCGCAGCCCGGGTCGGTGCTTCCCGGCCGGCAGGCCGGTAGACCCGCCTCCAGCCTCGCGATGAACCCGTCCATCCTGCCGCCGTCGACGTCGTCCTTGGCGTCGATCTTGGCGTGCGGCCCTCCGTTGTTCGCGTCGTGCCCGTCGTGGAAGGGGCGCACGCACGTGCCGCGGCTCGGATCCGGGACGCACACGGTCGGGATCCCGTAGCGCAGGGGAATCCCGTCCGCCCCCGGGAAGGTGCCGAAGTACGAGTCGAACGACCGGTTCTCCTGCACGATCATCACCACGTGCCGGATCTTGTGGATGCCGCCTGCGCCATCCCGAGCAGGTGGAGCGGCGGGCCCGCCCGGCACGCTCGTCCACCCACCGACCAGGCCGAGTCCGGCGAGCGCCAGCGTGCCGACGATCGCAGCCCGCCGGCGTCTCCCGCCCGGCGGCCGCGCGCGAGCCCGGAGCAGCGGCCGTCCCGGCAGCGTCGAAGGGGCCACGCCGGTATCTCAGCCGATCGCTGTGTGCAGCGGATGAAGACGGTGCGAAGCCGGCGTTAGACGGCGGCGCAACCCGCGCTCCGGCAGCGACTCCCAGCCGCACCGGCGACGAGCGAGGCGCTCCTCAGCGTTCTCTCAGGGAACGGGACGAAACTATCGCCCCGTGTCGCCGCGCTCGGCACTCGGGACGGCCGCCGCGCCTTGGGCACGGGTCGGCGTGGGAGCTCGGGCGGGAGCCGCCGCCGTGTCGGCTGCGGCGCTGCTCGTCACCGGCTTTACCGTCTGGCGACTCCGCTACGGGGTCGACCTGACCGACGAGTCGTTCTACATCGCGCTGCCGTACCGCCTCGTGCTCGGGGCCAAGCCGTTCGTCGACGAGACGAGCGTGACGCAGCAGACGGCCGCCCTCCTCGTCTCTCCGTTCGTGCTCGCCTACAGGGCGCTGGCCGGCCTGACCGGGATCGTCGTCTTCTTTCGCTTCCTCCAGGTTGCGTTCTCCGCCCTCGTCGTGCTGGGCATGGTGGTGGGCCTCACGCCGTTTTTGGGAAGCCGCGCGCTCGCGGCGTTCGTGGCGCTCCCCACCCTCGCCTACGCGCCGCTCAACATCCACGGGTTGAGCTACAACACGCTCGGCGGCGGCCTGTTCGCGGCCGGTTGCTTCCTCGGCCTCCCGGAAGTTGCCGGAAGCCGCCGGCTGACGGCGCTGCTCGCCGGTGTCGCGCATGGGCTCGCCGTCTTCGCCTATCCGCCGCTGGCGATCCCCGTCCTCGTCTTCCTCGTCGCGCGCGCCGTCGCGACCGGCGGCGCTCGCCGCGACGCGCTCCGGTGCTGGGTGCCCGCGCTCGTGCTGCCTGGCGCCGCGCTCGCCGCGCTCGTCGCCCGCGCGGGCGTCGATCAGGTCGTCTCCGACTACCGGCGCTCGGTCGACTACCTCGGCCAGGGCGGCGGGATCGGCAAGCTCGGCGGGATCGCCGAGCACGAGCTGACCACGTTTCGCTCCTGGCAGCTGCTCCTGCCGCTGCTGGTGGCGCTCGTCACCCTCGGACTCCGCCGGCGGCGCCTGGCGCTTCCGCTTCTCGCCGCGCTCCCGCTCGTCCTCTTCCCGGACCCGCCGGTCGTCCCGACGCGCCTGACCGTGGCGAGCGCGTCGCTCGCGTTCGTGGCGCACTACGGGCTCGTCGGGCTACCCGTCTTCCTCCTTGTGCGCGACCGGCCGCCCGCGCGCAGCCTCCTCCTCGTCGTCTGGCTGCCTGCGTTCGTCGCCGGCGTCACCACCGCCTACAGCAGCGCGAACGGCGCGGTCAACTTCGGCGTCGGCTTCCTCCCGGCGGCGATCGCCACCACCGCGCTCCTCGTCCTCGCCGGCCTGCACCTGTCCGGCGAGCGCGGGCGCCTGCCGGCCCAGCTCGTCGCCGCGGCGCCCGCGGCCGTCGTGCTCCTCCTGTTCTGCGTCTTCGAGCTCCCCGTGTACCGGGACGGGCCCATCGCCCGCCTGACCGGCGTCATCCGGGACGGCCCCTACGCCGGCCTGCACACGACTCCCGCCAAACGGGCCTTCCTCGACCAGCTCGAGCGCGACCTGGCCGCCGTCGGCCCCTCCTGCCGCATCCTCTTCTTCCGCGATTTCCCCGCCGGCTACCTCCTCACCCGCGCTCGACCGGACACGGACGCCGCCTGGATCGCGACCGTCGAGCCGCGCCAGGTGGCCGCCTACGAGCAGCCGCTGATCGCCTACTACCGACGGCACGGCTTCCCGGACGTGGTCGTCGTCGTGCGGCGTGTTCCCTTCTTCGCGCCGCACACGGCGCGGCCCGAGCAGTACAGACGCGACGAGCCGCTGCTCGCGGCCCTCCGCTCGGAGAGCTACCGCCTCGCCGACTCCCGCTACGACTACCTCCTCTACCGCAGGCCGTCGCCGACCTGGTCCCTCGCACCCGCCGGCCGGCAGAGCGCAAATCCGCCAGGATGACCTGCTCGTACAGGCCTGAAGTGCAGGTGGTTGCGAGTTGGAGGAGGCGTTGCAGATGATCGCTTCTCGGTTACGGCTGTGGCTGCTCGCGGCTGTCGCGGCGGTGGCGCTCGGCGTGGCGGGCGGGGCGGTGGCCGTCGTCGCGCGGACCGCGAAGAAGGCGACGCGGGTGACGGTGACCGAGCGTGAGTACAGGCTGACGCTGTCGATGGCGGGCAAGGTCCTGCCGGCAGCGCATCTGTTCCGGCCCGGACCGTATGTGTTGGTGGCGATCGATCGCGGCAAGGTCGCGCATTCGCTCGCGATCTCGGGACCGGGGATCAAGCTGAAGCGGATCCCGGGGACGGTCGCGCCCGGCCGCTCCCGCACGCTCGCGATCACGCTGAAAGCGGGCACGTACAAGCTGTGGTGTCCCGTGCCTGGACACGCCGCTCTTGGAATGCGCACGACGATGAAGGTCGCCGGCGGCTCGTCCTCGGCTCCGCCTCCCACGAGCAGCGGCACGAGTGGTTGGGGCTAGAAGCCGATAGTCGGGAGAGCGCGGGACTCCCGGCACCGCTCTTTCTCGGCTTCGCGGTCGCGTCGATCGGCGGGCCGCTCGCGCTCAGCTCGCTGTACGTCGCGGGCGCGGCCGGCCCGGCGATCGGCTCGGCCGGGCTCACCACCCTTCTCGCCCTGGTCGCGTTCCTGCCGGCGCTCGCGATCTGGCTCGGCTTCTCGCGGCGGATCGCCTCTGCCGGCGGCCTGTACGCCTTCGTCGAGGCCGCCGCCGGGCCGCGAGCGGCCGCGGTTCAGGCGGCGATGTGGACGGTCAGCTACTTCCTCTACCTCCCGTACACCGTCACCTACATCGTCTACGACCTGCTGCCCGTCGTCTTCCCCGGCATCGACCCCTACCGCTGGGAGCTGGAGCTTGCAGTGCCGGTCGGACTCGTCGCGCTCGCGCTGGCACCGCTCGCACCCGTCCTCGTCGCAGTCGGCGCGCTCGCCGCCGGCCAGCTGCTGCTGATGGCGGCGCTGGGCGGGCTCGAGCTTGCCAGCCTCGGGGTGCAGTCCGGCTCGTTCACACCCTCGGAGATCGGCGGCACCGCCACCGCGAAGGGAGTCGGAAACGTCTCCCTGCTGTTTGTCTGCGGCAGCCTGCCGCTCTTTCTCGGCGGCGAAGCCCGCGGCGGCAGCCGAACCGTCCGCACCGGTCTCGCGGCCGCGTTCGCCATCGTCGGCGCCTACTTCGTCTTCTCCGCCTTCCCGCTCGCCGAGGCGCCACGGGCGATCGTCGCAGCCCCCGTCCCCGGGGTCGCGATCGCCCGAGAGTTTGCCGGCCGGCCGCTCGCGATTGTCGTCGGCCTGGCGACGGCCGCGAGCGTGGCGATCCTGATCCTGGCCGAGTACATCGCCCTCAGCCGCCTCCTCCGCGCTTGGCTCAAGCTCCGCATCCGCGGCGCCCTCGTCCTGATCGCCATCCCCTTCCTCGCCGCCGACGCGCTCAGCCTGATCAACCCGCAGGGCTTCTACGATCAGCTGCTCGAACCATCGCTCGTCGCCCTCTACCTCTCCCAGCTCCTCGTCTTCGCCGTCTACCCCCTCTACCGGCGCCGACCCTCGACGCTGCTCATCGCAGCCGCGGCTTCAGCGCTGATGATCTATGGCCTCTACACGGTCGCCACGAACCAGCTCGGGCTGGGCACCTGATCCCATCCCGATCAAGAGCCTCCTCCCGGCGACTCCGAGCTCCCCTCCCGCCGGGGCGCTGTCCGCTCTCGGCCCTGGCGACAGGAAGCCGGGCCCGAGCGGGCTCAGTCGCATCACTCCCCGGGTTGGACTCGAACCAACAACCCTCCGGTTAACAGCCGGATGCTCTGCCAATTGAGCTACCGGGGACCGGCCGTCAAGCCGCCCGGCAAGTCTAGCGCCTTAGCGCCTACGGCAGCGCCGCCCGCAGCCGAGCAGCCGCCCGCTCCGGGTCGGTCGCGTCGCCGATCGCGCGCACGACCGCGATCCGGGTCGCGCCCGCCGCGACGACATCGGCGACGTTGGCGGCGTCGATGCCGCCGATCGCGAACCAGGGGAGGGTCGCCGTCCGCGCCGCATACGACACGAGCTCGAGGCCGACAGCCGGACGTCCGGCCTTCGTCGGGGTCGCGTACACCGGGCCGACGCCGATGTAGTCGGCGTCGGCGGCGTCGATCTCCGCCTTCGCGTGCGTGGACAGCCCGACACCGAGCCCGAACCTGCGCGCCGCCGAGACGGGGAGGTCGTCCTGTCCCACGTGGACGAAGTCGGCCTCGCACAGCACGGCCAGGTCCGGCCGGTCGTTGACGACCAGGGGCACCCCGAGCCGCCGGGTCACCTCGCGGGCCTCCTCGAGGGCCGGGAGCAGCTCCCGATCGGGGAGGTCCTTCTCGCGCACCTGGACGATGTCGACACCGCCGCGCACGGCCGCCTCCAGGAACGCGGCGAGATCGGGACGGACGCCCGTGACCAGGTAGAGCCTGCTAGCCGCCGGCGACGGGACGCGCGACAACGACGGTGTCTCCCTCCTGCAGCGCCGTCTCCGCATACCGCTCGCGCTCGACGGGCTCGCCGTTCAGCTCGACCAGCGCATACGGCGCGCGCAGGCCGAGCTCGTCGAGCAGCTGCGACACGGTCGGGCGCGTGCCGAGCTCGAGCTCCTTGCCGTTGCAGACGACCTTCACGACGTGACGAGACCGGTGATCGGGCTCGACGGCCGCGCCGTCTCGGACTCTTCGATGATGCCCGCGAGGTAGGCCGCTCGGCCCGCCTCGACCGCCTGCGCGAACGCCGACGCCATCGCGATCGGGTCGCCGGCCAGCCCGATGGCGGTGTTTACGAGCACCCCGTCGGCGCCGAGCTCCATGCACTCCGCCGCCTGGGACGGCGCGCCCAACCCGGCGTCCACGATCACCGGCACCTCCGCCTGTTCGACGAGGATCTCGATTGCGTGCCGCAGCCTGAGTCCGCGGCCGGAGCCGATCGGCGCGGCGAGCGGCATCACGGTCGCGCACCCGGCAGCCTCGAGCTTGCGCTGCAGGACCGGATCCGGAAACACGTACGGCAGGACGGTGAAGCCCTCCCCGACGAGCTCGACGGCCGCGCGCAGCGTCTCCTCGCCGTCCGGGAGCAGGTAGCGTGGGTCGGGAATCACCTCGAGCTTGATCCAGTCCGGCAGGCCGCCCGCCCGCGCGAGGCGCGCGACCCGCACCGCCTCCTCCGCCGTCCGGCACCCGGCCGTGTTCGGGAGGAGCATGACGCCCTCCGGCAGCCAGTCGGTGATCGCCTCGCCCACGTCGTCGAGATTGATGCGCCGGACCGCGACTGTGACGAGCTCGCAGCGCGAGGCGACGACGGCGCCGCGCATTACCTCCAACGACGGGTACTTGCCGGTCCCCGTGATCAGGCGCGAGCGGAACTCACGGCCGGCGATGACGAGCGGATCCTGCATGACACCTTCCCTTCGCTGGCATGACCCAGATCAGGTTCTGCGGTCGCGGCCTCGTGGCCACCTCTCAGCCCCCGTCAGGGACTCCCGTTGCGGCAAGGGTAGCTCACGCGAGCGAGTCGAGCTCCCGCCTGACGCCCTCCAGCTCCTCCTGCAGCTCCTTCGTGCGCGCCAGGTCGCCGTTCGACCGGGCGAGCTCCCGGCGCAGGCCTCGCTCGCGCAGCCTGAAGATCAGCTCCTTCGTCGTCGCCTCCCCGATCTCGCCCGCCGAGGCGCGCGCGTCCAGCTCGGCGAGCAGCGGGACGAGCTCCGGCTCCGGATCGCCGCCTCCGACGAGGCTGGCTCGCAGCCGCCGGTGCTCGTCACGGTCGAAGTGCTCGGGCGTCAGCTCCGCCGCGAGCATGGGCACGAGCCCGCGGTTGGCGACGCAGCCCGCGAGCGCGTCGCGCTCCAGCCGCTCGCCCGCCTCGAGAACCCGCGCCGGAAGCTCCGCTGCGGCCGCGGAGGTCGAGGAGACGCGGCCGCTCAGCTGGACGGTCATGCCCAGCTTGTCGTTCGCGAGCCGCCACGCCTCCTGACGGTCGGGCGACTCCGGCGATCGCTCGAGGACGTCGCGCACGCGCAGGAACGCCTCGTGGCGGTCCGGGGTACGGGCGATCTCCAGCCGCACGCGGTAGACGAGGTAGTGCTCGGCACTCGCGAGGCGCGACTCGAACCCCCGCGCGAGGTCGGCCGGATCGGATCCGCTCGGGAGGGTCACCACCTTGATCACGAACCCCTGCGCCGCCGCCAGCTCCATGCCGCGTAGCGTCGCCGCCTCTCCCGCCGCGTCGCCGTCGAAGCACAGCCAG
Organism: Gaiellaceae bacterium; assembly: GCA_035652235.1. Taxonomy (GTDB): domain Bacteria; phylum Actinomycetota; class Thermoleophilia; order Gaiellales; family Gaiellaceae; genus PALSA-612. Next base: position 103,733 of record DASREE010000018.1, read on the forward strand.
ACGTTGCGGCTGAGCCGGGAGAGCTCGCGCAGGTGCCGCTCCGTCAGCGCCGTGCCCATCGCGGCCACCACCGGCTCGAGCCCCTCCTGGTGCAGGGCGAGCACGTCGGGGTTGCCCTCGACGACGATGGCACGGTCCTGCTTGGCGATCGCGGCCCGCGCGTGGTCGAGACCGTACAGCACGGAGCCCTTCTGGAAGAGCGGGCTCTCCGGCGAGTTGACGTACTTGGCCGCGACGGGATCGTCCGCCCGCAGCCGCCGCGCCTGGAAGCCGAGCACGCGCCCGCGCGCGTCCGCAAGCGGGAACACGATCCGCTGCGAGAAGTAGTCGTGCCCGCGGCGATTGACGAGCCCGGCCGCGAGCAGCTCGTCCCGCGTGAAGCCGCGTGCGCCGGCGCGCTCGGCGAGCATACGGCCGCCGGGGGCGAAGCCGAGGCGGTAGGTGCGGCAGACCTCCTCGCCGAGACCGCGGCCGGCGAGGTACTCGCGCGCATCGGCCGCTCCCTTCGCCTCCCACAGCACCCGCTGGTACCAGGCGGCGGCCGCCTCGAGCAGCTCCAGCAGGCGCTCGCGCCGGCGACGCTCGGCCTCGACGCGGGGCGACGTCTCCTCGCGCTCGAGCGTGACCCGGAAGCGATCGGCGAGCCATTCGACCGCGCCGGCGAAGTCGAGGTTCTCGGTCTTCTGCACGAAGGAGATCACGTCGCCTCCCTCGCCGCAGCCGAAGCAGTAGAAGAGCTTGTCGACCGCGTTGACAGAGAAGCTCGGCGTTCGCTCCTCGTGGAACGGGCAGCGGCCGACGTAGCGCGCGCCGGCCTTGCGCAGCTGCGTCCTCGCGCCGACCACGTCCAGGATGTCGGCGGCGGCCTTCACCGCCTCGACCGACTCGGGCTTCAGCCGCGCCACGCTCAGCGCTCCAGCGCCTCGGCGTACCGGAGCGCGAAGCGGTCCGTCATCCCGGCCACGTAGTCGACGGCCTCCTCGACCCGGTCGCCGCGCGCGATCAGGTGCTCGAAGATGCGGTGCACGACCGCCCGGGCGCGGCGGTGTTCGAGCTCGACCTGGGGCCCGAGGTAGACGCGCTCGAACATGAACGCGCGCAGCGAGACCATCGCCTGGCCCACCTCCTCCGACTGGCGGACGTCGCCGCACGCCTCGGAGGTCTCGACGAGGTCGTGCACGAGCCGATCGATCCGCTTCGCCCCGCTCGCCCCGAGGAGCTCGATCTCGGGCTGCGGCAGGTCGCGCTCGTGCAGGATGCCGAAGCGGATCGCGTCGTCGATGTCGTGATTGATGTACGCGACCCGGTCGACCACGCGCACGACCTTCCCCTCCAGCGTGTCCGGCTCGCGCTCGCCCGTGTGGGTCAGGATCCCGTCGCACACCTCCCCGGTCAGGTTGAGCGAACAGGCGATGGCGTGCGAGCGCTCGTTGTGGCGGAAGCGCACGCCGAAGCGCTCCTGCAGGATCTCGTCGAGCGCCGCCTCGCCCGCGTGGCCGAACGGGGTGTGGCCCATGTCGTGGCCGAGGCCGATCGCCTCGACGAGGTCCTCGTTCAGCCGCAGCGCCCGGGCGACGACGCGCGAGATCGCCGTCGTCTCCAGCGTGTGCGTCATCCGCGTGCGAAAGTGGTCGCCGAGGGGGTCGATGAAGACCTGCGTCTTTCCCTTCAGCCGGCGGAACGGCTTGGAGTGGACGATCCGGTCACGGTCGCGCTGGAACGGCGTCCGCAGCGAGCACTCATCCTCCGGTCGCTCGCGGCCTCGAGTCTCGTACGAGCGGACGGCAAGCGGCGAGAGCCACTGCTCCTCCTGCTCGCGCATGCGCGCGGCAAAGCCGGTCGCGAGCGATTCGGGCAGCGGGGACACGGATCCAAGAGTAGTCCCTCTCCCGGCCCACCTCCTCCAGGGACAGTATCGGCGCACATCCGGCACGGCCTCGGCACGTCGCGGCCGCGCGCCGCTGCTACCCTGGCGCTCCATCCCCCTGGGTGGGTGGGGGATGGGGACGGGGCCGGCCTCCCCTACAGGATGATCGGAACCGTGCCTCCGTCGGCGCTCCAGGCGGCCCCGGTGACGTACGAGGCGCGCTCGGAGGCGAGGAAGACGATCACGGCCGCGATCTCCTCGGGCGCGGCAAGACGGCCGAGCGGACGCCCCGCGCCGACGGTGGCGAGCACCGCCTTCCGGTCGCTGCCCTGCTGGTCGGCGAGGCCACCCTCGCCCAGCCACGCGTCCGTCGCCGTCGGCCCCGGGGTCACCGCGTTGCAGCGGATGCCGTCCTTCGCATACAGGTCCGCGACGAGCCGCGACAGCGACAGGACGGCCGCTTTCGTGACCGAGTAGTGCGGCATCCCGCTCGACGGCCGCTTGCCGGCGGTCGAGGACACGTTCACGATCGCGCCGCCCCCACGCGAGCGCAGGAGCGGCAGCGAGGCCCTGATCGTGCGCACGTAGCTCATCACGTTCAGCTGCCAGTAGGCATCCCACTCCTCGTCCGGCACGTCCTCGAACCTCGCCTGGCGCGCCACCCCCACGTTGTTGACGACGACGTCGAGGCCGCCGAGCGTCCGCGCCGCCGCGCCGACGACCCGTTCGGGCTCGCCTGCCAGCGACAGGTCGGCCGGCACGTGCACGCTCTCCCCCACCCCGGGCGCCGTGCCGCGCCCGCAGGTGGCGACGCGCGCCCCCTCGGCCGCGAGCAGCCGGGCGACCTCGCGCCCGATCCCACGGCTCGAGCCGGTGACGAGGCAGAGCTTGTCCCGCAGTGCCAGGTCCATGGGCGTGGCTAGCGTACAGCGCGTGACGATCCTGCTCCTCGCACGTCACGGCGAGACGGACTGGAACCGCGAGCTGCGTTTCCAGGGGCACGCCGACCCCCCGCTGAACGAAGCCGGCCGCCGCCAGGCGCTCGCCCTGGCGGCGGCCGTGGTCGCCGAGGAGCCAACCGGCGTCTATGCGAGCGACCTGCGACGCGCGCGAGAGACGGCCGAGATCGTCGCCTCGGCGCTCGGCCTGACGGTCGTGGCCGATCGGCGGCTGCGCGAGATCGACGTTGGCTCCTGGGAGGGGCGGACGCGCGTCGAGGTCGACGGCGCCGACTGGGACGGCGAGAGCTTGGCCGCCCATCGGGCTCGTGTCCTCGCCGCGCTGCGCGAGATCGCGGTGCGTCACCCTGGGCAGCGCGTGCTGGTCGTCGCCCATGGCGGCACGCTGCGGCGCGCCCAGGAAGCGGCGCTTGGCGAGGCCCTGCCGGTGGTTGAGAACTGCGGCCTGTGGGTCGTGGCCGTCGAGGACGGCAGATTTCGGCCTGTAGACTGACCTTGTGGACGACTACACGAGCAAGTACAAAGGCGAGCAGGTCGAGGTGGCGCTGTTCGGGGGCGACTACCAGGAAGGCGTGCTCACCGCGTACTGCTCGATCGACGAGGTTGCACACGTCGAGCTGAACGGCCACATCCTCATCCCGCTCCAGAACGTCGCCTCGCTGCACTGCTCGAGCCGGTGCGACGCGCCGGAACCGGATTGGCCGCCGCGCGGACTCGCCGAGGACGAGAGCGAAGACGAGAGCTGAGCTCCCGTGGGCGCGCTGACCCCGGTGCGCAACGTGCTCAAGGCCTGGTTGCTCCTCGCAGGGCTGTGTGGCGTGCTCGCGCTCGTCGGTTTCGGCCTCGGCGACATCCGAGTCGTCTCCTCGTTCGTCTTCTCGGGGCTGCTCGTGGGGCTCGCCTGCTACCTGCTGCTCGACCGCGCCGTTCTCGGCATGCTGCGAGCGCGCGAGCTGCCGCTGGCAGAGGCGCCGGAGCTGCACGCGGTGGTCGAGCGTTTGGCGCTGCGGGCCGGCATCGCCAAGCCCAGGCTGTACGTGATCGAGAAGGGGCCGCCGCTCGCGCTCTCCGCCGGCCGTGGACCGAGCTCGTCGGCGATCGCCGTCACGACAGCGCTCGTCTCCCTCCCGTGGGCAGCCGAGGTCGAGGGGGTGATCGCCCACGAGATCGCCCATATCCGCAGCCGCGACGTGCTCGTGCAGGCCGCCTCGGTCGTGCTCGCCGTCCTCATCGTCGAGCTGAGCCGGGTGGGAGGATGGCTCGAGCGGGCCTTGCTCTTCGTCCTCGGCCCGATCGCCTCTGCCTTCGTCCATCTGCTGCTCTCCCCGAAGCGAGAGTTCGCCGCCGACAAGCTGGCCGCGTCCCTGTGCGAGACGCCGCACGCGCTGGCCGACGCGCTCGTCCGTCTCGAGCAGGCGGCCGAGCTCGTCGAGTTCGCGGCCAGCCCCGCCACCGAGCCCTTGTACACGCTGAACCCGTTCCTCGAGGAGGGCGTCGCCGCGCTGTTCGTTACGCACCCGCCGGTCGGAGAGCGGGTTCGCCGCCTGCGCGCGCTCGACCCCGCCTGGCGCGAGCGGCTGCGCGCGGCCTGACCGCAAACGGGGAGAGATCCCCACAAGCGGCGAAGGCCCCGTGAGGGGCCTTCGACAGGATTCGGCGGCGACCTACTCTCCCGGGGGCTTTCGCCCCGAGTACCATCGGCGCTGACGGGCTTAACTTCTCTGTTCGGAATGGGAAGAGGTGTACCCCCGCCGCTATGACCGCCGAACGTTTGTCAGGGCGCGTGCTCGCGCACCCTCAAAGCTCCATAGCGACAACACGGTGTTCGGAATCAAGACCTCGGGCAATTAGTACGAGTCCGCTGAACGCATTGCTGCGCTTGCACGTCCCGCCTATCGACGTGGTGGTCTCCCACGGCCCTTACTCACTCGAGGTGATGGGGAGCCTCATCTCGGGGTGGGCTTCCCGCTTAGATGCTTTCAGCGGTTATCCCATCCAGACGTGGCTAATCAGCAGCGCCGTTGGCACGACGACTGATACACCAGAGGTCTGTTCATCTCGGTCCTCTCGTACTGGAGACGACTCCCCTCAAGCTCCCAGCGCCCATGGCGGATAGGGACCGAACTGTCTCACGACGTTCTGAACCCAGCTCGCGTACCGCTTTAATGGGCGAACAGCCCAACCCTTGGGACCTACTCCAGCCCCAGGATGCGCCGAGCCGACATCGAGGTGCCAAACCCTTCCGTCGATGTGGACTCTTGGGAAGGATAAGCCTGTTATCCCCGGAGTACCTTTTATCCGTTGAGCGACGGCACTTCCACTCGTTACCGCCGGATCACTAAGGCCGACTTTCGTCCCTGCTCGACATGTCTGTCTCGCAGTCAAGCTCCCTTATGCCTTTGCGCTCTACGCACGATTTCCAACCGTGCTGAGGGAACCTTTGCGCGCCTCCGTTACGTTTTAGGAGGCGACCGCCCCAGTCAAACTGCCCACCTGACACTGTTCCCGCCCCCGATCAGGGAAGCGAGTTAGAAGCCCAGAACACGAAGGGTGGTATCCCAAGGGTGGCTCCACGAGGACTGGCGTCCCCGCTTCAAAGCCTCCCACCTATCCTGGACAACGTACCCCAAACTCCAACGTCAAGCTGTAGTAAAGGTTCACGGGGTCTTTCCGTCCAACCACGGGTAATCGGCATCTTCACCGATACTACAATTTCACCGGATCCCTCGTTGAGACAGCGCCCAAGTCGTTACTCCATTCGTGCAGGTCGG
>DASREE010000019.1:0-53328 GCA_035652235.1 Gaiellaceae bacterium
GCCGTGTCCCCTCCCGATCGAGGTTCGCGAACACGGCCCCGTGCTTGGGGCGGATGGCGGCGTGCCCCTGCGCGTGGAGGTGTTCGGTGAGCTCTCGGGCCGATTGCTGGTAGGCGAAGAGGAGGAGCGACTGCGTGTACGACCGCGCCACCTTGACAGTCTAGTCCGGCGGCCATATCGTCTGGCTACCAGACTGAATAAGGAGGGCCGCGTGTCCAGCAACGAGCAAGCCGAGTCCGCCCTCGAGAGCTTGATCGACTCCCTCGTCGCCGCCTGGAATGTGCATGATGCCGGTCGCTTCGCCGCCGTCTTCCACGAGGACGCGGACTTCACCAACGTCTTCGGCATGCATGCGCAGGGCCGGGAGGCGATCGAGCGCTTCCACGCGCCGATCTTCGAGACGATGTTCCGCGACAGCCATCTGAGCGCACCCGAGACACGCGTGCGTTTCATCCGGCCGGATGTGGCCGCAGTCGACGTGCGTTGGGACATGACCGGTGCACGCGACCCGCGCGGCGACCCGTGGCCGCTGCGCCGAGGACTGATGAGCCTCGTCTGCACGCGCGAGAACGCAGACTGGGCGATCGCGGTCATGCACAACATGGACCTCCCACCCGAGGAGCTCGCCGAGGCGCAGGAGGACCTGCAGCGCGCCAACGCCTGACGCTCGTTCATCGCCCACGATCGAGCTCGCCGGCCGGGTGCTCGACGACTTCGGCGTCTTCTGGCGGATCGAAGAAGACCCCGACGTCAAGCGTGAGCTCCTCCGCCTGATCTTCGAACGCGTCTGGCTCGACGACGGCCGCATCGTTGCCGTGCGCCCGAAAGAAGCATTCGCGCCGTTCTTCCTCGGGCGCCAACACAAAACCGCCGGAAAAGAGGTGTTTAAAGGACGGGAGCGACGGGACTCGAGCCCGCGACCTCTGGCGTGACAGGCCGGTCTTGGTGCTTGCGGGGTGAGCGGGGATCGGCGGGGATTTCCGCAAGAGCAGGGCTTTCCGACCCTGATGTCGTGGGAACTTGCGGGTGCAGGCGGGAGCTTCCGACGACCTCCGGCAGGATGTGCGCGGGATCTCGGCGTTGTCTCCGCTGCGAACCCACCGCACGGCAGAGCAGACGAACGCAGGGCTGCCAGCAACTGGCTCAGCGTCCGCGCTGCCGTCGTCGCCGCGCGGCCGTCTCCGTCACCGAGATCCCTTCGAGTTCTGCGGCGAGAAGAACCTTCTGGTCGAAGGAGACGACTGAGGCGTCGGCGTGGTGGGCGGTCGCGAGACAGTAGGCGTCCGGGAGGCTGATCGGGTGAGCGCTGCGGAGTCGCGCGGCCTCGACGCCGATTGCCTCGCCGGGCTGATGGATTGCGACTCCGAGAGCGGCGATCGCCTCGCGTGCCCTTCGCAGCCGACCCCGGTCAGCGGCGGGAGCGACGAGAACCTCGGAGAGGTTGACGACGCTGATCAGGCGAATGGCGTCGTGTTGCTGCCAGCCGAGGAAGAGCGCGCGGGCCTGAGCATGGTGTGGGTCGGAGCCGTCGAGCGCGCCGATCAGCACATCGGCGTCGAGGACGAGCTTCACCGCTGCTCATCTTCTCTGTCGAGCTGCTCGAGGTACCCTGCCGGATAGGCCCCGGTGAGAGCGCCGAACGCCTTCTCGAAGCTGACGGCGCCGCGGCGGATGCGCACCTCACCCTCTTCGACCGCTTCGACGACGACCTGATCGCCAGCGTGCAGTCTGGCTTCCTCGAGGACGGCGACCGGGATGGTGACCTGGTTCTTCGTAGAGATTCTCGGCATCGCCTTTACTATAACAGTAAAGGCTCTGCCCGCGGATAGGCGACCGAAGCACATCGACCCTGAAGGGGAAACCGACGTCCGAACGCGAATTGGCCGGGAGAAGCGCCGGTTTCCGGCGCCCTCGTGCGGGATCGGTGCCAGATGCTTCGTTGCCTTGAAAGCGAACGAGGCGGGATTCGCGGCGGCGTGCCGTTGCTGTCTTCGCCGCGACCAAGCGATCGTGAGCCGGGGCGGGCTTGCTCGCCGAGTATCGGCGTCCGTGTCGCGGCTCTGCGGTCACGGAGCGATCGGGCCTTCTCGGGTGAGGGCAGGGTCAGTTGGCCGAGCCGGCGGGGACGACCCATTCGCAGGCTTGGCCGGTGACGGCGGCGATGCGGTCGAAGTCGGCGTCGTAGTGGAGCACGCTCAGGTTACGGGCCTCGGCGGCGGCGGCGATCAGGAGGTCGGGCACCTTGCGGCCGCGTTGGTGCCTGGCGGCGAGCAGCCGCTGCACCTGCAGTGCTCTGCGGACGTGGTCGCTGGTCGTCTCGACCAGCTCGAACACCTGCAAGGCCTCTATGAGGCGATCCCACTCGGCTGCGCTGCGAGGCGAGTAGCCGATCTCGAGGTCGCCGATCCCAGCTCGCGCGAGCTCGCCCCGGGCGGCTTTCGGCTCGATCGCCGCCCGGATCGCCGGCTGACCGAGGCGCGTGAGCACGCTCGTATCGACGAGATGCGTCAGCGCCACGCGTCCTCGCGAGCGGCAAGCTGGGCGCGCGCAAGCCGATCGAGCGACCGCTTCACCCGTGCGGAGTCGCCGCCGCCGGCTTGGCGCAGCGCGCGATTGACGGTCTCCTTGATCGTCTGGGTGCCGAGCTCGGCGCGGGCAGCGCGGAGGGCGTCCTCGTCGATGTCGATCAGGTGCTTCGCCACACGGGCAGTATATACCAGTCGCGACCGATATAGATCGGGTCGAGCGCGCCGTTCGAACTGCGCTTCGACGCGGCGCTCTGGCTCGAGGGCTCCCCGGCGAACCGCGCCGCAGTCGAGGACAAGGTCGTCGCCGCCGGATCGACGACCCCGAACGACCGCTACATCGTGGACGAGAGCCGTCGCCTGCTCGCCTACCGCGTCCCGGCCTCGATGTAGCCGACGAGCATCGGCCCGGCAAGGTGTCGGCAAGAAGCTCGACCTCCTTGCCGATTCCGAGCCGCCGCTCGGACTGGTCGTACCCCTCGCGTCGTTCCAGGTCGAGCGGCTGCGTGAACGCGCGCGCGTGCGAGTGGGTTTCCCAGATTCCTGGGATGGGCGAGCGGATTGTCTGGCGGCAGTCTTGCCGGTGAGGGGCGGCAGTGGGCTGTCCCATGATCGAGGAGGTCGAGTTGGTCGCGAGGACGTCGAGTTGGAAGGGGTCGGCGGAGACGCTGGCGCGGTGGGCGGAGCATGCGGAGAGGCAGGTTAAGCCGTTTGTCGCCGCGCTGCCCGGCAACGTTGGTGCGGTGTTTCTGATCAACCGTGAGAGCGGCACTGGGCTGACGCTGACGCTGTGGGAGAGCGAGGAAGCTGCGGCGGAGACGGACCGCAGCGCTGAGCAGAGCCGGGCGAGCACCGTCGAGGCGACCGGAATCGAGCTGGTCGAGCGCGGGCGTTGGGAGGTTGTGGCGCGGCTGTGATCCGGCGACGGACCCGGGCTACGATCCCGGGCATGAGGCGGTCGCGTCGCAGGTCGGGATGATCAGCGGCGCGACCCAGAACAACCTTGTGGCGGCGATCGCCGATGCGTGTCGCGCCGGGCTCGACCTCGACGAGTTGCGAGGGAGGCTGCTGCCGCGCATCCGTCGCGCGGTGCCGGTTGACGCGCTCTGGTGGGCCGTGGCCGATCCGGTCACGCTGCTGTTCAACCGTGCCGAGCGTGAGGGGATCCCGGCCGAGACCGGTCCGTACTTCGTCGCGAACGAGTTCCTCGAGAACGACGTGAACAAGTGGACGGAGCTCGCGCGCGACCGCAATGGCGTACGCACGCTGTACGAGGCGACCGGCGGTGAGCCGGAGTCGAGCGCGCGCTACCGCGACATTTTCAAGCCGCTCGGTCTCGGTGACGAAATGCGCGCGGTTCTGCGGGCCGATGGTGAATGCTGGGGATACGTCTGCATGCACCGTGAGGGACCGGGCGGGTTTCTCCGCGAGGAGGTCGGGTTCGTTCAGCGGATCGCACCACATCTGGCGGACGGCTTTCGCTTGGCGACGCTGATTGGCAGCACCCGGGTCGACGACGCCCCGCCGCCAGGGGTGGTGGTGCTCGGCGAGGACGGATCACGAGCGGCGACAAATGCTGCGGGCGAGCGTTGGCTCGACGAGCTCGGCGCCGATCCGGAGAGGAACGAGTTGCCGCTCGAGCTGCTTGCCGTCGCCGCTCGGCTGCAAGGGGTCGACGGCACGGAGGGACGGTCGGCGCGACTGCGCGTGCGCACCCGTGCCGGTCGGTGGGCTGTTCTGCACGCCTCCTGGCTGGGCGAGCCGCCGTCGCGCAGCGTCGCCGTAATCATCGAGCAAGCCGCCCCGTCCGAGGTGCTACCGGTGCTCCTGCCGGCCTATGGCTTGACACAGCAGGAGCGCCGCGTGACCGCGCTCATCTGCCGGGGGCTGTCAACGATCGAGATCGCCGCGCAGCTGCGCGTGACGACGAACACGATCCAGGATCACCTCAAGTCGATCTTCACCAAGACCGGCGTGCGCAGCCGCCGCGAGCTGGTCGCCACACTGCTGAAGCAGCAGTACCACTGAGCGTCGAGGGCTTCAGGTCGGACGAGGCAGTCCGCTCCGGCACTGCCCGCAGGTGGCGCACTTCCTCGATCTGGAAGGCGGTCGCAGGAGGTTCTTCAACGCACCACCGCTCCTCGAGCAGCCCCAGGTTTCGCAGCTTGACGCCTTGAGGGCACCCGACCACGAGCTCGCGACCGACACGTTCCGCTTCCCCTAACAAGTGTGAAAGGTTGCGTGGAGCCGCTGCGAAGCCAGGCGTGCACGAGATCGCACGCGAGCGGTCGCGGTCAAGTCAGCGCAGATGAACGCGCTGTAAAACACGGCTCGTCTCGGCCGGCGCCTGATACAGACATCCGGCCTTGTGGGCCGGCCATACCAGTTGCGGGGATTCCCGGCTACGACCGGCGTCGTGCGGGGATTGCCCGGGAAGTCTCGCGCGGATACACGCGGGATGAGAAGAAAGCCGGCGGTCATTCGCGCCTTGGCGGGCAACACAACATCCTGATTTGCAGGTAATTTGGAGAGAACAGGCGTCCCCTTCAGGCAGCCGTAGCCGCCGAGAAAGGCCGCGAGCACCAGCGGGTCGCGCGCGCAGGCGCGCCGGGAGCGCGTGACCGCCGCCAGCGACCGCCGTGTGCTCACGTCGAGTCCTCTGCGGTCAGCGGCTGGCGCGGTAGCGCTCTGTGCGCTCCCAGGCGAGCCGGCCGTCCGGGCCGACGCGGGCGGTGACGAAGGTGGCGGTGCCGAGCGGGGGCTCGTCGAACAGCTTGAGCCGGCGCGGGGTGAAGCGGTAGAAGCGGTACGCGCCGAGGTCGGTCTTTGCGTAGGCGGGGAAGCGCCGGGTATAGAGCGCTTCGGCCTGCTCGGCATCTTCGCCGGCGACCTCGCGGGCGGTTCCGAACAGCTGGATGCCGCGGTCGGGCTTGCCCCAGGTCTGGCCGGAGTCGTAGACGGCGATCGCGGTCGAGGGATTCGCGCGCAGGTTGCGCGAGTGGGTCGCGCCTGGTTCGGAGAGCCAGACGATCTCGAAGGCGCGGCTCCAGGCGAAGTACGCCGTGTTGACGTGGGCGCGTCCGCTCCGGGTGACGGTGGCGATGGCACACAGGGTGGACGCCTCGAGGAGCTGCCGGGCGGTGGCTGTGATCCGCGCGGCCGCCAGGCGGCGGTTGGAGCGCTCGATCGCCATCGGGAGAGGAGGATAGGCCGGCCCGGAGCCAGGTGGTGGGCTCGTAAGCTCGCCGCGCTGCGGAGCGTGCGGGCGAGCGTGAACCGGGAGAGCGGAGGCGGCGAGCGGTCGAGGCGGCGGTCGGCCCCGCCGCCTCGTTGCGGATCGTCGTCGACAGTCCGCTACTGCTGACGGACTCGAACGACACGATCGTGCAGCTCGCCTCGGCGGGCCTGGTGGCGAAGGGCATCCTCGGCTGCTATCGGTGGCTGGGTGCGGGCCCGCTTCGGCGGGTCTCTGCGTCTCTCAGGGTCGCGCTTCGCCACAAGACAAGGCGCACCGGTCGGTTCGATCGTCGCGTCACGCCTCCCGAACACGTCGAGAGCGACGAGATCGAGGGCGCCTACGACGGTGCCGATGCGCGGCGCGACTCGAGGTCTTGCAGGCGGAAGCGAGTCCGTTCGGCGAGAACGAGGTTGCCTTTCCGCTCGTAGAGGACGAGCGCGCGCTCGAGAGCCGCGGCAGCCTGCTCGTACCGGCCCGTCAGCTCGAGCACCTCGGCGAGGTCGGCGTATGCGGTTGCGCACCAGTCGGTCTTGTCCGTCTCCTCGGCGAGCGCGACCGCCTCGCGCGCCAGCCGCTCGGCGTCCGCAGCGTCGCCGCGGCGGGCGAACACCTTGGCCTTCACTTGGCGCCACAGCATCTGCGTCGCCGCATCGTCGCCGCTGCCGAGCTCGGCCGCCCTGTCCGCCCAGGTCTCAGCCTCGTCGAGCCGGCCGATCTGGTACAGCGCTCGAGCGACGAAGCAGGCGCTCGTCGACAACAGACCCAGCTCCCCCGCCTCCTCGAGGATCGCACAGCCCTCCTCGCCGAGCCTCGCGGCGCTCGCCGGATCGCCCGCGAGCAGCTCGATCGTGACGGCGTTCTGCGACGTCACGCCGCCCAGACGCGCGAGCGCTCCCCGTTCGGCATAGTCGTGGCGCAGCTCGGCGCACAGCGCGCGCGCCTCGTCGAACCGCCCGACGAATGCGAGAGCGAGCGAGCGGTACGTCTTCTCCGTGGCGGTCGGAAGGACGGACTCCTGGTCGTCGAGCCAGCGCAGCAGCTCCGAAATGGAGGTCGATCCGTAGAAGCGCGGCCCGGCAAGCCATCGGAACGATTCCGCCCTGAGGTGCGGCAGGTGCGACCGGGTCGCGTGGAACGCCGCCTGCTCGGCGGCTTTCAGCTGCTCGTCATAGCGCAGGCGAAACTGCGCGAGCCGGCAGCGGCTCAGGTGCACCCGGTACAGGGCGACGTGGTCGCCGGAGTCCGCGCAGGCTGCGAGCGCCTCCTCGGCGAGTGTCTCGACCTGCTGCAGCGAAGCCTCCCGATCGACGTACAGCCTCAGCAGGCTCCCCTCGAGGCGAAGGCAACAGGCGCCGAGCGCGTCGCCGCACGCGGCTGTGCGAGCGGCGGCCGCTGCGGCGGCCTCGGACGCCCGCTGGGGGCCGCACGCGCCGTGAACGGCGTCGACGAGGTCGAGCTCGAGCGCGTAGTCCGTCGCGCCGGGCGCAACAAGCCCGAGCGCGCGCTCCAAGAGGTTCCGCGCCGCCGCGAAATCCTGACGCATGAGCGCGCGACGGCCGGCGTCCGCCAGGCGTCGCCGCGCCGCTGCTCGGAGCTCATCGTCGCGCTCGAGCCCCAGCTCGTCGCGATAGCGAGACGCCTGCTCGAGGTGGTAGCCCAGGAGCTCGTCGAGCTCGACGACGTCGGCGCCACGCTCCGCAAGCCAGTCGGCAAAGCGGGCGTGCAGCTCCGCGCGCATCGCCTTCGGAAGGGCGTCGTAGGCGGCGTCGCGGATGAGCAGATGCCGGAAGCGGAAGGCGTCCTCCCGCGGCAGCTGCGGCTTGTCGGGCCGGACGAGCTCCTTGCGCACGAGCGCCGTGAGCCGCGCCGGCACCTGCGCCGCGTCGGAACTGAGCTCCTGCACCGCGCCCCGGTGGAAGACGCGGCCCTCGATCGCGCCGAGCTGCAGGACATCGCGCTCCTGCGGTTCGAGCTGGTCGAGGCGCGCCGCGAGCAGGGCCCGGATCGTCGGCGGCACGGGCAGGTCGCCGCCGGAGGACTCGCGCAGCATCGCGACCATCTCCTCGACGAAGAGGGGATTGCCTTCCGAGGCTTCCCGGATGCGCGCGCGCACCGGTTCCTCGAGGTCGGCGAGGCTCTCGATCAGAAGCTCCGTCTCGTCGTCTGCGAGCGGCTCGAGAAGAACCATCGTCGAGTTCACCTTGCCGCCGCCCCAGGCGGGCCGCCGGTCGAGCAGATCCGGACGCCCCATGCAGAGGAGCAGGATCGGCGCGTCGCGCGAAAGGTCGGCGACGTGCTCGACCAGGTCGAGGAACGTCTCCTCGCCCCAGTGCAGATCGTCGAACACGCAGAGCAGCGGCTGTGCGGCGGCGGCGGTCTCGAGCGTCTTGCGAAACGCCCAGGCGATCTCCTCGCTCGACGTCGTGTGCTCCTCCTCGCCGAGAAGGGCGCGAATCGCGGCCTCGACGGGCCTCTCGACGGTCCGCTCCGGCAGCTGCTTCAGCACTTCTACGACCGGCCAGTACGTGATGCCCTCGCCGTAGGAAAGACACGAGCCCTGCACGACGTGCGCGTCGGTCGCGCCCGCCACGAACTCGGTGCACAGCCGCGACTTCCCGACCCCGGCCGGCCCGAGGATCGTGAACAGATGGCACGAGCGCTCTGCGCGGACGCGCTCCCAGGCGTCCGCCAGCAGTCGCTTCTCTCTCTCCCTCCCGACCATCCGCCCTTCGTGGCGCCGCGGTGCCTCCGCGGCCACTCCGAGCAGGCGATAGGCGGCTACGGGCGCGCGCTTGCCCTTCAGGGAGAGCGGAGGAAGCTCTTCGACCTCGACGGCGTCGCGAACGAGCGCGAGCGTCGGCGCTCCGACGACGACTTCGCCTGGCTGCGCCGTCTGCTCGAGCCTGGCCGCGACGTTGACGGCGTCGCCGGTGGCGAGCCGCTCCTCGCTGCCGGTGACCATCTCCCCGGTCGTCACACCGATCCGGCCGGAGACGCCGAGCCCGGCGAAGGCGTCGCGCATCTCGGCCGCCGCCCGCACCGCGCGCAGTGCGTCGTCCTCGTGCACGACCGGGATGCCGAACACGGCCATGACCGCGTCGCCGATGAACTTCTCGACGCTGCCGCCGTGCTTCTCGACGATGGTCTTCATGCGATCGAAGTAGCGCGCGAGCAGCGACCGCAACGTCTCGGGATCGAGCGTCTCCCCGAGCCGGGTCGACCCCGTGACGTCGCAGAAGAGCACCGTCACCGTCTTGCGTGCTTCCTGTGGGGCATGTCGAGTGTCGAGCGACGCCCCGCAGTAAGGACAGAAGCGGAAGGCTCCCCCGGCGAGTTCCTTCCCGCACTTCGGACACATCGTCATGCAGACAGCTTACGACGGCCGGTGCCGGCCTATTTCGGAGTCGGACACTCTTCCGAGGCAAGCTCGGCCACCCGTCATGAACGTTTGGCCTGTGAGGCCTCTGCTGCCTGAAAGACCTCAGCCGAGCACGCATCGGGGGTGGCCGAGGCGATCGTCGACCTGGGGTGGGATCGTGCACGACCATGCCGCCTGGAGTGATCGAGTTCGGGCAGGCACACCGATGTAGCCTGTTTTGCGGGTGTTTTTCGGTGAAAAACTGGCCCGGTTTGCCGCTGCCCGTTGCTGCCCGAACGGCCGCCACGCGAGCCCACCGCGACGAACATCTCCGTTTACAGGGAAAACCGTAGAGCGGGAGCGACGGGACTCGAACCCGCGACCTCCGGCGTGACAGGCCGATACCAACTCAACCGGCACAGCCGGCCCGCACCCGGAATTGCCGTCTGGAGCAGGCATTGCGTACCGGTGCGACCCGGCTGTGACCGGCTACGACCGGCTACCAGCCGGCAGGGCCTGTGTGGCCGGTGTGTGGTGCGTTTGGTGGCAATCTAGGCAACCACCTAAGAGACGATCAACCGCAACGCGCTCGAGGTGCCGGTAGCCGTCGCCTCCGCCGACCACGACGGCTTCGGCACGGGCAGCGAACTCGTCCGCGCGCGTTCTCCGGCGGCTCGACCGATCACCCTCGTCGCCGCTGGCCAGCCACGTCCCCTGACCAAGGGACAGGAGGTTGGCATTCGACTCCTTGCCCCGCAGTCTCACGAAAGCCCCGCGTAAGCGCGGTTTTCGTTTTGCGCGCGACGGTGCTCGCGCCCGCGTTCATGCGCAGGACATCGCTCGTGCGCGCCCCGGCGGCGACCCAAGCGACCTTCTACGAGATCCGGGACGGCGGCGGCGTCCGCGTCGCGCCGGCGATCGACCTCAGCGACCGCCTGCCGGCCGCGGGCTTCCTCTCCACTGCCGACGACCTGGCGCGCTTCGGCATCCCGCTCACGGGGGGCAAGCTCGTCCGGCCCGAGACGGCGGCCATGATGTTCCGCTCGCAGCGGGCGATCGCCGGTGAGAAGACCGCTACGGCCTGGGCTTCGAAATCCAACCCAGCCCGTTCGGGCTCTTCGTCGGCCACACCGGCGCCGTCGAGGGTGGAACGGCGGGGTTGGCCATCCACGTCGAGACCGGCACGGTCCTCGCGTTGACGACCAACCTGGGCTACGCGACCGCGGTCTCCCCGCCGCCCCGAAGCCCGGCACCCCCGACCCGCCCAGGCTCCTGCTGCCGTTCATCCGCTAGGCGCGGGCGCTCGCCGTACGCAATCCGGCTTCACGCGTCGCGCGGCTTCCGGCACGTCACCTGGATGGGTTGCGTACGCCCCTCTTCGATGTTGCGAGCGGCGTCGCGGACCTTCTGGGGCGCGGTCTCGCCCTGGAGCAGGTGCACCCCGAGCGGTGGCAGCTCGCCCGCTCGGCGAGCGCGATCACGCTGCGGTACGCGTCAGTGAGCGGCGATCGGAGCTGCCCGAGACATGCGTCCTCCCTCCCGTGCGCGTGCGAGAGATCAGCGCCCGCAGGACGTGTTGATCGTATAGCGATGAATTTCCGCGGTCAACCGTCCGCTGCCGCCGCGCAGAGGGCGTCTGCCTAGGAGCTCGAGCCGGGCCCGCTCTCCGCGATGAAGCCACCAGCGGCCGAGATGGACGTCTGGCGGACGATCTGTGGCCAGTAGTCGTCGAGGAAGATGCGCGCGACGAGCTCTCGCCTCGACGCGACACCGGTCTTCTCGAAGAGGCTCTTCACGTGATCCTGGACGGTGTAGAGCGAGAGGACGAGCTCGGCGGCGATCTCGGGGTTGGAGAGGCCGCGCGCGAGCAGGACCGCGATCTCTCGCTCGCGCGGCGTCACGCCGTTGGCCTCTAGGCGCAGCGCCGTAGACTGTGCGGTCGCAGCGCGCTCGAGCACGACCGCGACGCGACCGACGGCGCGGCCCTCGGGCAACGATGCGTGCAGCGTGATCCAGCCGGAAGCCGTCGGAACAGCGACGACAGGCGACTGGGGATCGACGTTGTCGGCCGCGGCACGCACGAACGAGGCGAGTGCGAGCAGCGGTGTCGGGGGCGTCTCGTCTCCCTCCGGGCGTGCAGGGCTGCGGAGCGCCGCGAGCAACTCGACGGCCGGCGGCGTGATCAGCTCCACCTCGCCGCCAGGGCCGAGGACGACGAGACCCGGGCTGCTGGCGTCCCCGCGACGCGAGGCATCGAACCGGATCGACGCTCGTAAGCCCTCGGCCATCGTGCCTGCGACCCGTGCGAGCGCGGTCGCATCCGCACGCGAGAAGTCCGCGCTCCCCGATCTGCGTGCGAGGTGTAGGGCGCCCCACACGCGACCGCGCGTGACGAGCGCCACCCGCAGCTCGAAGGGGATGTCCAGGGGCGTGAGCACGTCCCGGTACCGGGCGCTTCGCTCGGGGCGCCCATGCGTCGCGTCGCTGAGGATCCCGACGGGCTCGCGTCTCCGTGCCAGGGCGGCGAACGTGTTGACGTCGTCGACGAGGTACTCGCTCGCGACGAGCCGCGGGCCGACGTCCGGCGCGTCTTCGAGCTTCAGGAAGCCGTGCTCGAGCAGCTCCTCCGGCGCGTCGCTCGTCATCAGGAGCGTCTGCGGGTCGAGCGTGTGCCAGCAAGCGGCGTCGAACTCGATCGTGCGGCGTAACCGCGCGGCGACCTCGCGGTAGTAGTCCTGCCGCGGCAGGCCTCGGCCCGCGACGACAGCGACCTCCTTCGCGAGCCGCTCGACGGGCCACCGTGCCGCCATCGGCGGATTATCCGTCCGCGGCGGTCTGCAGGAAAGATCCCCGTACCCGAGGGATCGACGTGTCGCGAGGTGGACGGGAAGCTGCGCTCCGAGTTCACGGCAACGGAGGGAGGCAGTCATGACCAGCACCGAACAGCTCGCCCCGATCGCCCTCGGCCCCGGAGAGGGCGAGGCGCTGTGGGGCTTCGGCGTGCTCGCGACCCTGAAGGCCTCGAGCGAGACCACCGACGGCCGCGTCGCCGTCATCGAGCACCTCGCTCCGCGCGGCGCCGGCTCGCCGCTCCACGTCCACCGCCGCGAGGACGAGTGGTTCTACGTCCTCGAGGGCGAGGTCACTTTCTGGGTCGGCGGGCGGACCGTCGACGCCCAGCCGGGCGCGTTCGTCTACGGCCCTCGCGACGTGTCGCACACCTTCATCGTCGCGTCCGAGCAGGCGCGGTTCCTGCTCGTGGCGGAGCCCGCCGGCTTCGACGCGTTCTTCCGCGCCGCAAGCGTGCCTGCGGAGCGGCTCGAGATCCCGGCCACGCCGACCGAGCCGCCCGACATCGCCGGCCTCACCGCGCTCGCCGCCACGTACGGGATCGAGATCCTGGGGCCTCCAGGGATCCCCGCCTGACCGGCGCCGTCAGGTCTTGGGTGGGATGTTGAGGTTCATGCTGAAGAGGTTCGCCGGGTCGTACTTCGTCCGCAGCTCAACGAGCCGGTCGTAGTTGACGCCGTAGCCCGCGCGCACGAGCTCGTCCTTCTCCTCGCCCAGCCCGGGGAAGTTCAGGTAGAGCCCACCGGTGGAGTAGCGGCCCATCGCAGCCCAGAACTCCCGCCCCCAGGCGACCGCCTCGTCGTTCTGGGCGGGATCCGACCAGCTGACCTCCCCTGTCACGAGGAAGGGGACGTTGCGGCCGGCGTAGGCCGTCTCCGTCTCGCCGACCCGGCTCAT
This sequence comes from Gaiellaceae bacterium, assembly GCA_035652235.1. Classification (GTDB taxonomy): domain Bacteria; phylum Actinomycetota; class Thermoleophilia; order Gaiellales; family Gaiellaceae; genus PALSA-612. The sequence continues at coordinate 12,869 of DASREE010000019.1, forward strand.
CGCGCCGCCGTGATGCCAGACCGTGAGGTCGGTCAGCGGCGAGGGCCGGCGCGCCGCCCAGTCGGCGATCTCGTCGATCGCCTCGTCCGGCAGCTCGGCGAGGGCGCGCGACTTCCAGTAGTAGAACGCCCCCTTCGGGAAGAGCGCGTCGAAGCCGCTCTGGAGACCGAGCCAGGGCCACGGGCCGCTCAGGTCGATCAGCGGTTGGGCCAGCTCGCGCAGCGGTTGCACCACCGGCTCGCCGTCCTCGACCGCACCCGAGTAGACGCCGGCGACGACGAGCACCGGCTTGCCGTGGTGCTCCGGGGGGAACGGCTCCCCGGCGGGAACGCTCCAGAACAGGCACACCGAGCTCAGCTCCTCGGGCGCCGACGCCACGTAGTCGCGCCAGCGCCGCAGCACCGTCGGTCCGTCCTCGAGCGCATAGAAGAGCGCGCCGACCATGACCATCGGCCCGACCGGGTGCGCCTGGAACTCGAAGGAGGTGACGACGCCGAAGTTGCTGCCGGCTCCGCGGACCGCCCAGAACAGGTCCTCGTTCTCGGTGGCGCTCGCCCTGCGCAGCTGCCCGTCGGCCGTGACGATGTCGACCGAGAGGAGACTGTCGAGCGAGAGCCCGTACTTGCGACGGAGGTGGCCGACGCCGCCGTGCGGCGTCAGCCCCGCGATGCCCGTGGTGGAGACGACGCCGCCCGGGACGCGGTAGCTGCGGAGCCGAGCAGCGCTGAAGACGTCTTCTGCCATGATGGGATCCCGCGCGGGAAGGGGTAGTCGCCCGGGTGTGGTCTTGCTATATTGCTAGCGAACCTAGCGGCCGAAAGGCTGGCAGGTTTCGAGTGATTTGAGCGGCCCTCCGGGGCCGCTCATCGTTTCAGGTCTCTCCCCGGCCAGCTCGAACAGATCATCGACGCCGCCCGAACGCGTCGGGGCCGTAGCCGCTTGTTGAGGGTGCCGTGCAGCTGAGGTGCGGCCGTGAGGCGGCGAAACCGGCGCGCTTCGACGCTCAAGCAATTCGCGTGCGGGATGGAGGCCGGCACAGTTTGGGCGCCGCAACGGAAAGCACCTGCAAACCGACACTTTCCACCTCGCGCGGGACGGACAAGGAAGCCGGCGGTCGTTTTCGCCGCCAGTGGCAACAAAAGGCGCTGATTTGCAGGATGTTTTCTACGGGAGCGACGGGACTCGAACCCGCGACCTCCGGCGTGACAGGCCGGCGTTCTAACCAGCTGAACTACGCCCCCGAGCCGGGGACAGTCTACCGCCGCGGCTCCGAGCCGACGGGGGTCAGGCGAGCACGTCGAGCGCGGCGAGCGGCGCGCGGAACGGGGCGACGACGTACACGCCCGCTGCCTTCTCCCGCGCCGCGGCGTAGAGCTCGCGCGCGTACGCGACTCCGACGTCCGCCGCCCTGGGCCCCGCCCGGAGGAGCGCGTCCTGCAGCGACTGCGGCACGACGATCCCCGGTACCTCGTTGTGCAGCCGGAGCGCGAGCCGATGGCTCCAGACGGGGAAGAGACCGACGAGGAGCGGGATCGGCGGGGAGCCGCCGAGCCGGTCGAGGAAGCGGTCGAGATGGTCGAGGTCGAAGAGGATCTGCGTCATCGCGAAGCGGGCGCCGGCCGCGATCTTCGCGTGGAAGCGCTCCAGCTCGAGCCCGAGGTCGTCGGCGGTCGGGTTCACCGCCACGCCGGGGAAGAAGTCGGTCGGCCCGTCGATCGCCTTGCCGTTGTAGTCCTCGCCCGCGTTCAGCCGCGAGACGAGGCTCGTTAGGCCGACCGAGTCGAGCTCATAGACGCCTCGCGAGCCGGGGTAGTCGCCGACGTCGGGCGGGTCGCCGGTGACGAGCAGCAGGTTGCGGACGCCCTCGGCGTGGGCGCCGAGGAGCAGGGACTCGAGGCCCATGATCGTCGCATCGCGCGGTGTCAGATGCGGGATCGTCTCGATGCCCACGCTGCGCTCGACGGCCGCGGCCATGATGAGCCCGCTCATGGCCGCGCGCGCGGTGGCGTTGTCGTTGATGTCGACGAAGCCGGCGAGCCCGGACTCGCGGATAGCGCCGGCGACCTCGATCATGCCGCCGTGGCTTCCGCCGAGCGGGGGGTCGAGCTGAATGGAGACGACCCAGGCGCCCTCGCGGAGGTCGCGTGCGAGCCGGGTCTCGTGGCGCTCGGACGGCGCCGCGACCGCAAGCTCGCGCTCGGCCGCCTCGAACGGGGCTGCGGGGCGTCGCTGCTCGTCGAGGGCGGTGCGGATCGCGGCGATCTCCGTCGGGGTCGTGCCGCAGCACCCGCCGACGAGTCGTGCACCGAGCGCCGTCGCCTGGGCGGCGAACTCCTGGAAGTACTCCGGGGTCGCGTGCGGATAGATGACCCGGCCGCCGGCGAGGCTCGCGAGCCCGAGGTTGGGGAGCGCTGCGAGAGGCGGGCCGTTCCCGGCCATCTGCTCCAACGCGGCCAGCGCCGCGTGTGGGCCGGAGCCGTGGTTCGCCCCCATGGCGTCGACTCCGAGGCGGCGCAGCTCGGCCGCGGCCTTGGCCGCCGACACGCCGGCCAGCGTCTCGCCGCTCTCGTCGAACGTCATCAGCGCCACGATCGGGAGCGAGGACACGCTGCGGATGGCGGCGATGGCCGTCGCGAGCTCTGCAAGGTCGTAGAACGTCTCGACGAAGAAGAGGTCGACGCCGCGCGCCTCGAGCAGCTCCGCCTGCTCCGCGAAGAGTGGGCGCCGCTCGTCCTCGTCGTCGCCAACGTCGCCGAGCGGGCCGATCGAGCCGGCGATGAGCAGCTGGCGGCCGGCGATCTCACGCGCCTCGCGGGCGATCTTGACGGCGTCGGAGTTGATCCGCTCGGCCTCGTGCTCGAGGAAGCGGGCGGCGAGCTTGCGCCGGTTGGCGCCGAACGTGTTCGTCTGGATCAGCTCCGCGCCGGCCCGGATGAAGCCGAGGTGGAGCGAGAGGACGCTCTCCGGAGCGCGCAGGTTCGCCTCCTCCGGGCAGCGCAGGCGCGGCACGGCGCTCGTGATCAGGGAACCCATTCCGCCGTCGCAGCAGAGAGGCGGACCGCCGGAGAGCCGATCGAGCAGCGAGCGCGCCACGACCTCACTCTAAAGGCGCCTCAAGCGGGCCCTCCGGCCTGCCGATGGAGAGGGAACCCTCCTCCGACCGAGAGACTAACGGCAGAGTTTCCGGGCGCAGGGGATCAGGCGGCGGGCTCCGGCCCGCCGCCTCGCTTGCTCTTCGAGTCCCGTTCGGGCTCGGTCTGGGCCGGCCCGGTTCATCCCGGGGCGGACGTCGCGGCCGGCGCGACGCGTCACGCTCTTGGCACGGATCGTCACGCTCTTGGCACGGACTCGTCTCACACGCGTGCGGGCTTCGCCGTTATGCTCGCAGTGGGTGGTGGGCTGGGGTGCCCCGGCCGGCGAGGCAGGGGGTCGGGGCTCGGCCGGGCGCCCCTCGCCCGGCGCGATGCGCAAGCGTTCCCCGGGCGACTCGTGGGCCTTTCACCGGCCGCTGCAGTGCAGCGGGGCGGGCTTGACACCCGTTCGAGGGAGCGGCGGCCGGGGCGCGTACACGTCGGCTTCGGCCGGTGTAATATCCGCCCCCCAACAGGTGAGCCGGAGGGGGGCATCGCCGGCTCTGGCGTGTCGAGGAAGGTCGTCGGGCGCTCGCATTCATCCCGTCAAACGCGTAGAAAGCCGAGGTAGCGTGCTCACCGTAGACATCTCTCTGCCGGAGGTCGAGGAGCTCCACAAGCTCGTCCAGGAGGGACTCGAGAAGGGCGTGCTCACGTACGACGAGATCGTCGCCGGGCTCGAGGAAGTGGAGCTGACCAAGGAGCAGGTGGAGGACTTCTACACGTACCTGATCGACCACGGGATCGAGCTCGTCGAGGGAGAGCAGCACAAGCATCCGCCGCACGAGCAGCAGCTCGTCGAGGAGGACAAGACGACGCCGAAGCTCGACCTCTCCGTCGAGCCGTCGCTCGACTCCCTTCGCCTCTACCTGCGAGAGATCGGCAAGGTGCCGCTGCTCACCGCCGACCAGGAGGTCTACCTGGCGAAGCGCATCGAGCGCGGGGACATGGAGGCGAAGCGGCAGATGATCGAGGCGAACCTGCGGCTCGTCGTCTCGATCGCGAAGAGCTACCTCGGCCGCGGGCTGTCGTTCCTCGACCTGATCCAGGAGGGCTCGCTCGGTCTCATCCGCGCGGTCGAGAAGTTCGACTACCGCAAGGGCTACAAGTTCTCCACCTACGCGACCTGGTGGATCCGCCAGGCGGTCACGCGCGCGATCGCCGACAAGGCGCGGACGATCCGGATTCCCGTGCACATGGTCGAGAAGCTGAACAAGGTGGTGCACATCGAGCGCCAGCTCGTGCAGCGCCTCGGCCGTGAGCCGCGGCCGGACGAGATCGCGGCCGAGCTCGAGCTGACGACGGCGGAGGTGCGCGAGATCCTGCGCATGGCGCAGCACCCGGTCTCGCTCGAGAAACCGATCGGCGAAGAGGAGGAGTCGGAGCTCGGGGACTTCGTCCAGGACGACCTCGCCGAGTCGCCGTTCGACTCGACCACCCTCTCCCTGCGGCGGGAGGACATCGAGCGCGCTCTCGGCTCGCTCCCTGAGCGCGAGCGCAAGGTGATCGAGCTGCGCTTCGGGCTGAATGGGGAGCCCCCGTGCACGCTCGAGGAGGTCGGCCGTGCGTTCGGCGTCACGCGCGAACGGATCCGCCAGATCGAGAACAACACGTTGAAGAAGCTCGAGTCGCTCCCCGAGGCGCAGGGGTTGAAGGACTGCATCTAGCGCAAGCGGGTGCCGGCTACGCGACGTCCGCGCTGCGCTTGCGGGCTCCCGCGCGCTGGCGCTGCAGCAGCACGACGACGAGCAGCGGGACGATGGTTGGGTCGAACTGCGTCCCGGCGCAGCGCTTCAGCTCCTCGACGGCAGCCTCGGGCGGGACCTGCAGCCGGTACGGCCGCCTCGACGTCATCGCCGTGTAGGCGTCGCAAACGGCGATGATGCGCGCCGCCAGCGGAATCTCCTCGCCCGCGAGGCCTGCGTCGTAGCCGTTTCCGTCCCAGCGCTCGTGGGTGCGCCGCACGATCTCGGCCACGCTGCCGAGCGCGGGCGACGCGGCGAGGATGCGCTGGCCGACCACCGTGTGCTGCTCGATGAACGTCCACTCCTCGAGGGTGAGCGGACCCGGCTTGCGCAGGACGGCGTCCGGAACGGCGAGCTTGCCGACGTCGTGCAGCTCCGCCGCCAGCCGCAGCTCCTCGAGCTCGTCCGCCGACAAGCCGAGCTGGCGCCCGATGTCCACCGCCAGGCCGGCGACCTCGCGGACGTGGGCGTGTAGCCGCGGCTCGCGCTCGAAGAGCGCCTGCAGCAGCACCTCGTGCGGCTGGCCGCGGCCGCTCGCCGCTGCCCGCTTGCGGGCGTACAGCCGCTGGTCGGCGACGCGCAGCGCGTCGGCCGTCGTCACCGCCTCCTCGGGCAGCAGCACCGCGCCGTACGCCGTGCTCACCTGGAACGCCTCGCCGTGCTCGGAGAGCGCCCAGACGGCGCGCTCGATCAGCGGCTCGGCGCCGTCGTCGGGAACCGGGGCGAGCAGGCAGAGCTCGTCTCCTCCGAGGCGGTAGGCGCTGCCGGCGGGCTGGACGACCTCGGCGAGCTTGCGGCCGAGCCGCGCCAGCAGCGCGTCGCCGGCGAGGTGACCGAACGTGTCGTTGTAGCGCTTGAACCCGTTCAGGTCGAAGAGCACGAACAGGCGCGGCTCCGCCTGGAGGCCGTCGGCGAGATCCTGCGCGAGGTCCTCGACGAGCTTGCGCCGGTTGCCGAGCCCCGTCAGCTCGTCCGTGATGCTCTGGGTGCGGATGCGCTCGAGGATGCGCCGGTTCTCCCGGAAGGTGAGGACAGCGCGGACGAGCACGGCGGCGAGGGTCGCTCCCGCGAGCACGGCCGCGAGCGGGTTCAGGCGGTGGAAGTGGTCGGCGGCGAGGATGCCGATCCCGACCAGCCCGCAGGCAAAGGAGGTGGCGAGATGCGGCTTCCCCTCGAGCTCCGCGCTCCGCGAGCTCCGGCTGGGGGCGTGCCAGCCGGCCCAGCCGAGAAGCAGCATCGAGGCCGGCCAGAGCGCGTCCCAGATCCGTCCCTCCACGTACGTGCCGGTGGCGGACTGGAACAGGTACACCCCGTCGGCGACGGCAGAGGCGGCCATGCCCGCGGCGAGCACGATCCACGTCCTGCCGAGCCGCCAGCCGGAGAGCGCGAACACGCCGGCGACGACGCCGAGCAGAAGCGTGTCGCCGACCGGGTAGGCGATGTTGGTGGCGACTTCGGCGAGCGGCCCGTTGGTCGTCTCCACGACCGCCTCGACGAGCACGGCCGCGCCCAGGGCGGAGGCGGCGAGCGTGGCGGTGATGCCGTCGAACCACAGGCTGCGGTCGGCATGCGGCAGTCGCGAGCGCACGAGCAGGAGGAGCGCCGCGTAGCAGCAGGGGTAGAAGGCGAGGTAGAGGCCATCGGCGACCGAGGGCGTCGGCGGATTGCCGCCGTAGACGAAGTCCCAGGACGTGTCGCCCGCCGCCCAGAAGGCCATGCCGGCGGCGAGGAGCGACCAGGGCAGGCGCTCCGTGCGCACGGCGAGCGCGCGGGCGAGCGCGCCCGAGCAGGCGAGCAGGAGGAGCGCGTCGTACACCCAGACGGCGAACAGGCGGTCGAGCGAGGCGCCCCCGAGCCCGGCCCCGGCGTGCAGCACGAACAGGCCGAGCCCGGCGGCGGCGAGCACGGCGTAGGCGCGGCGGAAGTCGCGAAGGGCATGGTCCATCTGGCCGGGGGGACCGCGTAGCTATCGGCTCCTCGCCGAGGCAACTTGACCCGCGCCCCCGCTCTCGCGATCGATCGAATGACAACGGCTGTACCCACGGCTTGCGGGGCCTTCGCACGGATGTCCGATGCTGCCGCCGCCGACCACGAGGGAAGGAGGTACGGACGATGAGCAGGAGCAGGCGGGTGCCGCGGTTGCTGCTCGCGGCGGCCGCGATCGTGGCCGTCGCTCGTGCCACCGGCTCGGTCGCGCTGACCGCTGGAGCGGCTGGGACGAGCCGAAGGCCGGCGCGCCTGCTCGCCGGTGTCAACTTCGTCAGCGTGTGAGCTCGCGCTCGCCTCCGGCGGCGTCTACTCGGCGCACCGCCGCGTCGGCGGCCACCGCCCGCTGTGCGCCCGCTCGCACGGGATCAAGCGGCGCCGAGGTGCTGCCGACATAGGGGCAGTGAGCGGCGGACGGGCGGATACGACGAGGCCCCCGCGCCTCGTCTTGCGCGTGGCCGTCACCGCGGCGGTCGCGCTCGCGCTCGCCGCGGTCGTCATGATCCTCTACACGCGCCGCTATGCGCTCGAGCGGGCGGAGGAGGACGCGAGCGCGCACACGAGCTTCGTCGCGCGGGCGATCCTGCCCGACCACCTCCTGCCCTCCGACTTCGCGGCGCCGGTCACGGCCGCGCGCAGGTCACGCCTCGACCGGCTGTTCACGCGCGAGATCCTCGTGGACGGCGCGCTGCGGGTGAAGCTGTACCGGCCGGACGGGCTCGTCACCTACTCGAACCGGCACGACCTCATCGGCACGACGCTGACCGAGGACAGCGTCCACAAGGCGCTGTCCGAGGGTGCCGCCACGGACGTGAGCCGGCTGGACGCGGAGGGCGGCGGGGGCCCACACACGAAAGCGCTCGAGACGTACGCGCCGGTGACGCTCGCCGGGCGCCGGGTGGGTGTCGTCGAGATCTACCAGGATTACGGGCCGGTGGCGGCGTCGGCGGCGTCGACGACGTGGCCGATCGCGGGAGCCCTCGGCGCGATCCTGCTCGGGCTCTCCCTGTCGCTGTTCCCGCTCCTGCGCCGCGTGACGAAGCGTCTGCGGCGGCACGTGCAGGAGATCGAGCACCAGGCTCTGCACGACCACCTGACGGGGCTTCCGAACCGCCTGCTCTTCCGCGACCGGCTCGACCGGGCCCTGCACGCGGCCCGCCGCAGCGACGGCGGCCTCGCCGTCATGTTCCTCGACCTCGACCGTTTCAAGGAGGTCAACGACACGCTCGGGCACGAGAGCGGCGACCAGCTCCTGCGCGAGGTGGGTCAGCGGCTGACGAAGAGCCTCCGCGCGGTGGACACGGTCGCTCGGCTCGGCGGCGACGAGTTCGCCATCCTGACGGTGGAGATCGGGCAGGACGAGTCGGCGATCGCCCTCGCCCGCACGCTCAGGCAGGCGGTGGAATGGCCGTTCTCCCTGCGCGGGCTGACGCTCGAGGTCGAGGCGAGCATCGGCATCGCCCTCTTCCCCGAGCACGGCACGGACGCGGAGACGCTCCTCCGCCACGCCGACGTGGCCATGTACCTGAGCAAGGAGACGCACTCGGGCATCGAGGTGTACGTACCCGAGCGGGACGTGTACTCGCCGGACCGGCTGAAGCTGCTCGGCGAGCTCCGCCGTGCGATCACCCGCCGCGAGCTCGTCCTCCACTACCAGCCCAAGGTCAACCTCCGCACGTGCGAGGTGATCGGGTTCGAGGCGCTCGTCCGCTGGCTCCATCCCGAGCAGGGGCTCCTGCCGCCCGACCGCTTCGTCCCGTTCGCCGAGCACACGGGCCTGATCAAGCCGCTTACGCGCTACGTGCTGCGGGAGGCGGTCGCGCAGTGCACAGCCTGGAGGCGCCTGGGGCTCGACCTGACGGTGGCGGTCAACCTCTCCGGCCGCGACCTGCTCGACCTCCACCTTCCCGACGACGTGGCGCGCGTCTTGCGTGAGGCCCGGCTCGAGCCGCACCGTCTCGAGCTGGAGATCACCGAGAACACGATCCTGACCGACCCGGTCCGCACGCGCGCGATCCTCGAGCGGCTCAAGGGCCTCGGCGTCCGCCTCGCGATCGACGACTTCGGCAGCGGCTACTCGTCGCTCGGCTACCTGAAGCGGCTCCCCCTCGACGTGCTCAAGATCGACAAGTCGTTCGTGCTCGGGATGCTGCACGACGACGGCGACAACCCGGCGATCGTCCGCTCGACGATCGACCTGGCGCACAACCTCGGGCTCCAGGTGGTGGCCGAGGGCGTGGAGACGGAGGAGGCGGGGGCCGTCCTCGCCGCGCTCCACTGCGACGCCGCGCAGGGCTCCTACTTCTCGCCGCCGCTCGAGGGACCGCAGGCCCAGAGCTGGGCCGCCGAGATCGAGAGCATCCGCGCGGCGGCGCTCGCCCGGGTGCCTGCATGAGGTCGACCTGGAGTCAGTCGCGGCCCGGCGCAGACGCTTCCGGGAACGACGACCGAGTCGTGTCCGGAGGTGTTGTCGCCCACGCGGCCGCCGGCGCGCGGGCAACCGGGCCGGCCGAGGCGGCCGGGCTCGGGGCGGCCGGGCACGTCCTCGTCGCCGAGGTGAGCGCCCGCGGGGTCGTCGACGCTGGCCACGCCGCCTCGCTCGCGCGCGAGCTGGCGGCCGCGCTCTCCGCCGGCGCAACGAGGCTCCTCGTCGACCTTCGCGAGGCGCACGAGGTGACGACCGCGGGCATGAACGCCCTCCTCGCCGCCCGGGCCGGCCTGGTCGGGCGCGGCGAAATGGCCGTCGTCCTGCAGCCCTCGCTCCGCCGCCGGTTCGAGGTGCTGCAGCTCGCCAGCCGCTTCTCGCTTGCCTCGACGAGGGCGGAGGCGGCGCGGCTGCTGGGCATTCCGGAGGATCCGCCCGAGGCGGCGACCCCGCCGCGCGCGCACGCCGCCTGATCCGAGGCGGAGACGGGCGGAAGGCGGACGGCGCGCCCCGCGTTTGCTACACACTGTGTCCACCGTCGCCCGCGGCAGACGGGCGCCGCAGGCGCGTCCACGTTCGACGAGGGGAGGAAGATGGCCCTGCAGCTTGGTGACACCGCACCCGACTTCGAGGCGCAGACGACCGAGGGGCCGATCCGCTTCCACGAGTGGATCGGCGACTCCTGGGCGGTGCTGTTCTCGCATCCCAAGGACTTCACGCCGGTGTGCACGACCGAACTCGGCTACATGGCGAAGATCAAGCCCGAGTTCGACCGCCGCAACGTGAAGATCATCGGGCTCTCCGTCGACCCGGTCGACCACCACTCCGACTGGGCCAAGGACATCGAGGACACGCAGGGGCACGCACCCAACTACCCGATCATCGGCGACGCCGACTTCGCCGTCTCGAAGCTGTACGGGATGCTGCCGGCGAGCACCGAAGGCGACCCGCTCGCGCGCACGCCGGCCGACAACCAGACCGTCCGCAACGTGTTCGTGATCGGTCCCGACAAGAAGATCAAGCTCGTGCTCGTCTACCCGATGACGACCGGGCGCAACTTCGACGAGGTGCTGCGGGTGATCGACTCGCTGCAGCTGACCGCGAAGCACAAGGTGTCGACTCCCGTGAACTGGCAGCCGGGCGACGACGTGATCATCTCCGGATCGGTGTCGAACGACGAGGCGAAGGAGCTGTTCGGCGAGTGGAAGGCGCCACGACCGTACATCCGCATCGTGCCGCAGCCGAGCTGACCGCCGGCCGAGGGCACCGAGCGTGCGGGCCGCCTACGGGCGGCCCGCCGCCTGCCCGGCGCCGCAGCGCCGTCTGCACGGGCCGCTGCACTGTGCTCACGACGCAGGCTCGTGCCTGAGACGAAGCAGACGAGAGCAGCGGCCCGGGAGGCCGCTTCGGGCGCGCCGGCCGGCGTCGAGCTCGAGCTCGAGCGCCATCGCCCCGAGCTGACCGGCTACTGCTACCGGATGCTCGGCTCGGCCTTCGAGGCCGAGGATGCGGTGCAGGAGACGCTCGTCCGCGCCTGGCGCGGCTACGAGCGCTTCGAGGGGCGCTCGGCGCTCCGCTCGTGGCTGTACCGCATCGCCACGAACGTCTGTTTCGACCTCCTCGAGGGGCGCAAGCGGCGCGCCCGGCCGATGGACCTCGGCGCCGCCCGCGAGCCGGACGCCGCCAACCTGCACGCGCTCCCGGAGGAGAGGTGGATCCAGCCGGTGCCGGACCGCCTCGTCGTCCCCGAGGGCGACCCGGCCGAGGTGGCCCTGGCAAGGGAGACGGTCCGGCTCGCCTTCGTCGCGGCCCTCCAGCACCTCCCGCCGCGCCAGCGCGCCGTGCTCATCCTCTGCGAGGTGTTGCGCTGGCGGGCGGCGGAGGTGGCGGAGCTGCTCGAGACGACGGTCGCCTCGGTGAACAGCGCCTTGCAGCGGGCCAGGGGCACGCTGGCGCGGACGGATGTGACCGCGGTCGCCGAGCCGACCGCGCTGGACGAGGTCGACGCGGAGCTGCTCGCGCGCTACGTGGACGCCTTCGAGCGCTACGACATGGAGGCGCTCGTCGAGCTCATCCGCGAGGACGCCACGCAGTCGATGCCCCCGTACGACCTGTGGCTGCGCGGCCGCGCCGACATCCTCACCTGGTGGCTCGGGCCCGGCGCGGGCTGCCGCGGCTCGCGCGTCCTTTCCGCCCCGGCGGCGAACGGCGCGCCCGCCTTCGGCCAGTACAAGCCGAGCCCGACGGGAGCGGGCTACGACCCTTGGGCGCTGCAGGTGGTCGAGCTCTCAGGCGGGCGCATCGCCGAGCTCACCTTCTTCCTCGACACGGGCGCCGTCTTCCCGCTCTTCGGCCTGCCGCTCAGGCTCGACGCCTGACCGCGCCCCGCGGGGGCGGCGGGGCGGCCGCCCGGGCCAGCACGCTGCTGCCCGGGCCGCGAAGAGCGGCGGATCGCGCATGGCGCAACTACGCAGCGGCATCAGCGATCTCCCCGATGACCGGCCGCGTCGAGGGGCCGAGTATCGAGTCGAGATGGGCCGATCGGCCGCCTCGACGATCGAGCTGGCGCGCGAGGGAGCGGACGCGTGAAGGAGATGATCGTCGTCGGCCGCGGCGGCGAGGGGGTGGTGCTCGCCTCGCAGATCCTGGCCGAGACGTTCGCGCGCGCAGGCTTCTGGGTGCAGAGCTTCCCCGAGTTCAAGGCCGAGCGGCGAGGGGCGCCGATCTCCGCCTTCCTGCGCTGGGACGAGACGGGCCCCATCCATCGCCGCTACAAGGTGCGCGCCTGCGACGTCCTCGCCGTCGTCTCGCCCGCTCCCCCGCCGGCCGAGGCGCTGGCGGCGGTACGGCCGGACGGCCTCGTCGTCCTCAACCGCGAGACGCGGTTTCCCTCTTCCGGCTCCTTCCGGCTGGCGCGTGTCCCCGCCTCCCGCATCGCCGAACAGCACGGCGCCCTCTCCTCCGAGGGGCGGCCGATGGGCAACGTGGCCGTGCTCGGCGCCTGCGTGCGGCTCCTCCTGCCGCAGGGGCTCGGCGCCCTGGAGGAGGCCGTCTGTGCCCGTCTGGGCGCACGGGCCGCTCGAAACGTGGCAGTGGCGAGAGAGGGATACCGGCGCTGCACGCGGCAGCGCCCGCTGCCTGCCGACGCCAGGGTCGAGCCGGAGCTCCGCCCGGGCCGAGCCGCCGCCTCGTGGACACGGCCCGCGTTCGCGGTCAGCACCGTCGACTCCCGCGGCAACCACACGGGCACGTGGTCGACCGAGCGGCCGGTGATCACCGAGGCGTGCACCGCCTGCGCCGTCTGCGCGCTTTTCTGCCCGGAGGGGGTGATCTCGCGGCACGGGGCGACGATGACGATCGACGAGCTCTACTGCAAGGGCTGCGGCATCTGCGAGGAGGTCTGCCCGGTGCGGGGCGCGGTCGAGATGGAGGCGGTGCGGACGTGACGCAGGCGCCGCCCCGCGGACGGACCGTGCTGACGGCCAACGAGGCCGCCGCCTACGCGGCGGTGCTTGCGCGCGTGCAGGCGATCGCCTGCTATCCGATCACGCCGCAGACCGCGATCGTGGAGCGCCTCGCCGAGCTGGTCGCCGGGCGCGAGGACGTCGAGTACGCGAACGTCGAGAGCGAGCACTCCATGTTCGGGTACGTGATCGCCGCCGCGCGCGCGGGCGCGCGCACGTTCACGGCCACCTCCTCGCAGGGTCTGCTCTACGCGCACGAGCAGTTGCACCGGGCTTCGCGGGAGCGCGTCCCGCTCGTGGTCGTCGACGTCAATCGCGCCGTCTTCGCCCCGTGGAGCATCGAGCCCGACCTGACGGACAGCATGAGTCAGCGCGACACCGGCTGGGTGCAGCTGTACTGCTCCTCGGCGCAGGAGGTGCTGGACAGCGTGCTCTGCGCCTACCGCATCGCCGAGACGGCGCTCCTGCCGGTGATGGTGTGCGCGGAAGGGTTCCTGCTGTCGCACACGTCCGAGGTCGTGGACGTCCCAGACCAGGATGCCGTCGACGCTTTCCTGCCGCCGTTTCGGCCGCCGCAGGAGTGGGTGCTCGACCCGGCGAGGCCGCGGGTGTTCTCGTCGCTGCCCGAGCCGAGGGACTACTACGCCTTCCAGCGCAACGTGGTCGACGCGCTCGACGAGGCGCGCGGAATCGTCGGCGCGGTCGCCTCGCAGTTCACGTCGCACTTCGGGCGGGAGAAGGTCGCCGCCCTCGAGCTCGCCGGCAACCGGCAGGCGACGACAGCTCTCGTCGCGATCGGCACGATAGCCGACTCGGCGCGGGAGCTCCTCGACGACGACGGCGACCTGCTCGTCGTGCGTGTGCACGCGTACCGTCCCTTCCCGGGGGCGGAGCTCGCGGCCGCGCTCGCGGGTGTGTCCCGCGTCGCCGTCGTCGACCGCGCCGCCGCGTTCGGCTCGCTCGGCCCGCTCGGGAGCGACGTGCGCGCGCTCGGACAAGCCGAGCTCGCGCGAGCGGTCAACGTCGTCTGCGGGCTCGGCGGCGCCGACGTCACCCCGGCGACGCTGCGCTGGGCGCTGCGCCAAGCACGCTCGGCCGGCGCGAACGTCGGCGTCCCGGCCCCGATCTACGTGCCCGAGGAGGTGTAGCGACGGCCGCCTGGCTCGACGAGCTCGTCGACGAGGAGAAGCTCCTCCTTCCGGGCCACGGCGCGTGCGCCGGCTGCGGCCCAGCGATCAACGTCCGCCACGTGCTCGGCGGGCTGGCCGCCGCGTCGCCCGGCTCGAAGCTCGTCCTCGTCGTGCCGGCCTCGTGCTGGACGATCATCGCCGGGGTGTACCCGGTGAACGCGTTCGGGGTCGCCGTCCACCTGACGCCTTTCGCGTCCGCGGCGGCGGAGGCCTCGGGGATCAAGGCGGCGCTGCGCCTGCGGGGGCTCGGAGACACGACCGTCGTCGTCTGGGGCGGGGACGGCGCGACCTGCGACATCGGTCTGTCGGCCGTCTCGGCGGCGGCGGAGCGCAACGAGGACATCGTCTACGTGCTGAACGACAACGAGGCGTACATGAACACCGGCGTGCAGAAGTCGGGCGCGACGCCGGAAGGAGCGTGGACGACGACGACGCCGGCGGACGCCCCGCGGGCGGGGCAGAAGAAGGAGATCGCGGCGATCATGGCCGCGCATCGCGTCCCGTACGTGGCGACGCTCGCCGCCGGCTCGGTGCCGATGCTGCGCGACTTCCGGGCCAAGGTCGCGCGCGCCGCCGGGGTGCGGGGCTTCCGCTTCCTGCACGTCCTCGGCGCCTGTCCTCCCGGCTGGCGCCATCCCAGCGAGCGGTCGGTCGAGATCGTCCGACTCGCCGTCGAGTCGCGCTCCTTTCCGCTCTGCGAGTGGGAGGCGGGCGAGCTGCGCATCACCTACCGTCCGAAGCACCCTGTCGCGGTGCGGGACTTCCTCGCCACGCAGGGGCGGTTCGAGCACCTCTCGGCGGACGAGATCGACACGATCCAGGCGCACGTCGACGAGCGCTGGCAGCGCCTGGAGGCGCTCGAGTCGCGGGGCGGCTGACAGGCGGCGCCGGCCGGGGGCGAGCCGGCCCCTGAGCACGACCCGGAGCGGGCTGCCGGCAGGCAGGCGGGCCGTGAGCGGCGCGCCGGTCCAGCGCTGAGCCCGCGCTTGCGCCTGTGCTCAGGCCGTGCGCCGGAGCTTCGCGAGCGCGCGCTCCTCGATCTGCCGCACCCGCTCGGCGCTCACGCCGAGGCGCTCGCCGATCTCGGCCAGCTTCTCGGGCTCGCCGTCGAAGCCGAAGCGGGAGCGGACGACGTCACGCTCGCGCTCGGTGAGCCTGGACAGGAGCGTCCGCAGCTGCTCGCCGGCGACGGCGTCGATCACCTCCTCGTACGCCTCCGCCGAGAGGGGATCCTCGAGCAGGTCGCCGAGCGAGCCGACCTCTCCCTCGCCACCCTCGACCGGCTCGTCGAGGCTGCGCACGCGCGCGTCGGCGACGACGAGCGCACGGGCCTGGTCGCGGTCGATGCTGGTGCGCTCGGCGAGCTCGTCGACGCCGGCCGAGCGCTGCTCCGCCTGGTAGATACGCTGGTGCTCCGACTTCAGCTTCGACAGCTGCCGCAGCGCCTTGGGCGGCAGCCGAAAGGGGCGGATGAAGTCGCCGCGCGCTTCCTGGAGCGCCTGCCGGATCCACCACACGGCGTACGCCGGGAAGGGGACACCGCGGCCGGGGTCGTAGCGCTCGAGCGCGCGGAGCAGACCGACGATGCCCTCCTGGACGAGGTCGGTCTGGTCGAGGCCGTCGGTGCGGAAGCGGCGTGCGTGCGAGGCGACGAGCCCGAGGAGACGGTCGACGAGCTCCGCACGAGAGGCCGCGTCGCCCGCCTGCGCACGCTGCACGAGCGCGTTCGCGTCGCCGCCTGCTGCGAGCGCCGGATCGGTCGCCGCCGGGTCGTCCGCCCGCTCGAGGATGCCTCCGAGCGGCGCGGCCGCGTCGCGACGGGCGCGGTCGAGCCGCGCGGCGAGCTCCTGGCGCTGATCCTGCACGGCTCGATGCTGCCAGATGCGCGCCCGCGCCCCGGGCGTCTGCCCGGGTCTCGCCCTTCGACGCGGGCAGCCGTCGGGGCGGCTCAGTCGGCGACGCCGAGGCCCCAGCCGCCGTCGATCACGATCTCCTGGCCGGTGATGTAGTCCGAGGCGGGCGAGGCGAGGAAGAGGGCGAGCGCCTTGATGTCGTCGGGCCGGCCGACGCGGTGCATGGGGATGTCCTTCGCGACCGCCGCCTGCAGCTGCGGGTCGTGCGCGTGACCGCCGCCGATGTTGGTGACGAAGAAGCCGGGCGCGATCGCATTGACGGCGATGCCGTCGGCGGCGAGCTCGAGCGCGAGGCAGCGCACGAGCTGGCGGGCGCCGGCCTTCGCTGCCATGTACGCGGCGCCGATCGCGGGCTCGACCCGCGTCGCGGCGAGCGACGTCGTGACGACGATCCGACCGAACCTGCGGGGACGCATGTGCCGGACGGCGGCGCGCGCGGTCGCGAAGACGCCGTTCAGGTTGACGTCGACCACCCGGTTCCAGCGCTCGTCCGCGTAGCGCTCGACCGCCCCCTCGGGAACGCGCGCACGCCGCCCGCCCGCCCACGCTCCGACGAAGCCGGGACCCGGGTCGATGCCCGCGTTTGCGAAGGCGACGTCGAGCCGGCCGTACGCCTCGGCCGCCCCGTCGATCGCCCGGTCGAGCGCGGTGCGATCCGTCACGTCGGCCACCGCCGCGCGCACGTCGAGTCCCTCGGCGCTCAGGCGCGCCGCCTGCGTCTCGACCCCGTCCGCGTCGACGTCGACCAGCGTCACCCGGGCGCCGTGCGCCGCGAGCACCTCCGCGTAGGCGAGCCCGATTCCGCTCGCGCCGCCGGTGACCACTGCGCCGAAGCCGGTCACGTCGAACCGTGCGGAGACGTTCACGCCGACCTCCCCTCGTCTCGCTGACCAGCCGAGCCTATCGCGGGCGCGAGCGAGTGGGCTCACTCGAGCGGTTCGCTGACAGGAGGGATCGTGGGCCGGCCTCGCTTGTGCGATACGCATCTCCGTGACGGAGATGACTGTTGGCACGCAGCCCTCCGCCGCGGCGCAGGAGGCGCCTCTGCGCCAGCAGGAGCTGCAGGAGCTGGTCGGCGCGGTGCAGCGCCTGTCGCTCGCGACCACGCTGCGGGATGTGCAGGAGATCGTGCGCAGCGCCGCGCGCAGGCTGACGGGCGCAGACGGCGCCACCTTCGTCATCCGTGACGGCGACTGCTGCTACTACGTCGACGAGGACGCGATCAGCCCACTGTGGAAGGGGCGGCGATTCCCGCTCGAGAGCTGCATCAGCGGCTGGGCGATGCTCAACCGGCGAGCGGCGGCGATCGAGGACATCTACGAGGACGATCGCATCCCGCACGAGGCGTACCGGCCGACGTTTGTCAGGAGCCTGCTGATGGTGCCGATCCGCACGCGCGACCCCCTGGGCGCGATCGGGAACTACTGGGCGGCGGCGCACCTTGCGAGCGAGCAGGAGAGGCGGCTGCTGCAGGCCCTCGCCGACTCGACGGCGGTGGCGATCGAGCGGATCCGCGTCTACGCGGAGCTGGAGCAGCGGGTGCGCGCCCGGACGACCGAGCTCGAGGCGACGAACGCCCGCCTCGCCGAGCTGGACGAGCTGCGGCGGCGTCTCGTCCACTCCGCCTCGCACGAGCTCCGCAACGCGCTGGTCGCCATCTGCTGGTTCTCGGACAGCCTCGCCGGCCGTCTGGGAGACAACATCGACAAGGAGCAGGCGGAGCAGATCCGCCGCAGCGCGGCCCGGATCTCGGCCGTCGTCGACGATCTCGTTGCGAGCGCCGATCTCGAGCAGGAACAGATCCACCTGCGCAGGGAGGAGGTCGACGTGGCGGCGCTCGTCTCCGACTCGCTCGCAGCGTACGGAGCGGCCGCCGACGCCAAGCTCGTTGTGCTGAGCGCGTCCGAGCCCGGGCCTCTCGTCGTCGACGGCGACCGGGTCCGGTTGGCGCAGGTGCTCGACAACCTCGTCGCGAACGCGATCAAGTACACGGGGGCGGGAGGGCGCGTCGAGGTCGCCGCCGGCGTCGCTCAGGACGACGTCGTGCTCAGGGTCGCCGACGACGGGATCGGCATCGGCGGCGAGGACAAGGAGCGCGTCTTCGACCCGTTCTTCCGCGCCCAGGCGGCGCGCGCCACGGCCCCCGGCAGCGGCCTCGGGCTGCACGTCAGCCGCACGATCGTCGCCGCCCACGGCGGCTCCCTGACCGTCCGCGACACGCCCGGCGGCGGCGCCACCTTCGAGCTCAGGCTGCCGCGACGGTCGCGCTCGTCCGGCCGGCCGCGAGACCGCGCGCCTGCGATCGGCTAACCGCAGCCGCGGGCGCGCCGCGAGCCCAGCGAGCAGGTGGCCCCGCACGGCACGTACCTGCCAGGCCTTCCGCGCAAGGTAATTGCCCGACAAATCGCAGCTCCTTCTTGGTGCAAATTGCCACGCAGATGGATGACAAGTGGAAAGGACGATCTAGAATTTTCTGGAGTCCGGTCTGTTCGACCGGCTGGGGTTCCCGACAGGAGCAGCAGCCACTGGGCGACGAAAGCTCGACATTCGCTGCCGACAAAGCGGAAGGGTTACCCGCCGGGGCGAGTCGCAGCTGGCGGGGTTTCTCGCTGCGAACGTACTTCGGCGTGCTGGCCGCGCTCGTCGTCGCCTTGTCCGCAGCGTCGGTCGTCTACGTCTACGTGCAGTCCGAAGACGACGCCCGGCACGACGCCGAGCGGCGCTCGCGGGCGATCGCCGACGTCGTCGCAGGGCAGCTCGCGAGCGACGTACGGACGCTGCGCGCCACCGTCGCGAATCTGGCCGCGAACGCGCAGATCGAGACGGCGTTCAGCCATCCCGCCGGGTGCACGCTCACGTTCGCGAGCGAGGCGGGTGGCGGGCACCTCGACCTGGTGCGCCCGGACGGCGTCGTCGTCTGCTCGTCCCATGCCCTTCCCGGCGGCTCGTTCGCCGGCGGCGCCGGGCAGCCGTGGGTCCGGCGTGCGCTCGAGGGGCCCCTGTTCGAAGCGCCGGCGCGGGACGCGCTGACGGGCGCGCAGGTGGTTCGCTACGCGGCGCCGGCGGTGCACCGGGCCGGCGTCGTCGCGGCCTCGCTGGCGCTGGCGCCGCTCGCCCGCGCGCTCGTCGACCGCTACGGCCAGGGCGAGCCGGTGGCGCTGCTGCTGACGAGCCGCAACGGCCGCATCGCCCTGTCGCGCTCGCTGCAGCCGGCGCGCTGGAGCGGGTCGTCGCTTGCGGGCACCCCGTTTGCCCGGGAGCGGTCGGGCACGTTTCGCGACCTCGACGGCAAGACGCGGATCTACGAGACAGCAAGCGTCCCCGGGACGGGCTGGCGCGTGTTCGTCGGCGACGACGAGGCGGCCGTGCTCCACGACGCCCGCGCCCTGGCCCGCCGGGAGCTCGAGATCATCGTCGCCGGGCTGGTGCTGGTGCTTGCCGGGCTGTGGTTCGTCTACCGGCGCGCCGGCCGTCCGGTTGCGGAGCTGGCGACGGCCGTGCGCTCGACGAGCCTCGACGAGGCGGCGGATCCCGTCGCCGTCCGCGGCCCGGCGGAGGTGCGCTCGCTCAGCGAGGACGTGAACGTGCTCGTCGCCGCCGGCCGGCGGGAGCTCGCCGGGCGGGAGGAGGCCGAGGCGCACGCGCGCGACCTGGCCGCGATCGTCGAGTCCTCGAACCTGGCCATCTTCGCCACCTCGCTCGAGGGGACGATCACGAGCTGGAACCAGGCGGCTGCGCAACTGTACGGCTACACGGAGTCGGAGGCGGTCGGCCGGCCGGTGGAGACGCTCGCGCCCGAGGAGCGCAGGGACGAAGCCGCGCGCCTGCTCGAGCGGGTGCGCGCCGGCGAGGTGGTGGACGGGTACGAGACGGTCCGCGTGCGCAAGGACGGGACACTCCTCGACGTGTCGCTGACGATCTCCCCGATCAGGGACAGGAGCGGTGCGATCGTGGGCTCGTCGGCGATCGCGCGCGACATCGGCCCGCGGCTGCGGGCGGAGGAGGCGCTGCGCCGCTCGGAGGAGAGCTACCGCGAGCTGTTCGAGCGGCACCCCGCGCCGATGTGGCTGTTCGACCCCGAGTCACTGCGCTTCCTGGAGGTGAACGACGCCGCCGTGCGGACGTACGGCTACTCGCGAGAGGAGTTCCTCGCGATGACGATCGAGGAGATCCGCCCGCCCGAGGATCGCGACGCGCTGCGGCGGGCGATCGGCCCGCAGCCGAACGTGGGACCGGAGATCTGGCGGCACCGCCGCAAGGACGGCACCTTGATCGACGTGGCGATCATGGCCAGCGTGCTCGAGTTCGGGGGGCGCCCCGCCCGGCTCGTCCTGGCGCAGGACGTGACCGAGTCCCGGCGGCTCGAGGAGCAGCTGCGGCAGGCGCAGAAGATGGAGGCGATCGGCCGCCTGACGGGCGGGATCGCGCACGACTTCAACAACCTCCTGCTCGTCATCCGCGGCTACAGCGCCGTCCTGCTGCGGCGGCTGACGGACGAGGGACTGCGCGAGAGCGCCCAGCAGATCGACGACGCGGCGAGGCGAGCGGGGGAGTTTACTCACCAGCTCCTCGCCTTCAGCCGCCAGCAGGTCCTGAAGCCGGAGGTGACGTCCCTGGGCTCGGTCGTCGAGGAGACGTTGCGCCTGCTCGAGCGGACGCTCGGCGCCGACGTCGAGGTGGAGACCGACCTCGACCCGAATGCCCCTACCGTGCTCGCCGACCGGAGCCAGCTCGCGCAGGCCGTGCTCAACCTGGCGATCAACGCGCGCGACGCGATGCCGGACGGCGGCCGGCTGACGATCAAGACCGGCGGCGTGGATGTCGACGAGGCGTACGCTGCCACGCACGAGGGCGTCACGCCCGGGTTGTTTGCCTTCCTGCAGATCACCGACACCGGGATCGGCATGGACGAGGAGACGAGACGGCGCGCGTTCGACCCGTTCTTCACGACCAAGGAGGACGGCACCGGCCTCGGCCTCGCCAGCGTGTACGGGCTCGTGAACCAGAGCGGCGGCCACATCTGGCTGTACAGCGAGCCGGGGCTCGGGACGACGTTCAAGATCTACCTGCCCGCCGCGAGCAAGGAGATCGCCGCCGTGGCGTCGGCCGCCGACCCTGCCTCGCTCGCCGGGAACGAGACGATCCTGCTCGTCGAGGACACCGCCATGGTGCGCGAGCTCGTCAGCTCGACCCTCGAGGCGTACGGGTACACGGTCCTCGCTGCCGCGAGCGGCCAGGAGGCGCTCGAGCTGGTCGACCGCACGGGGGCGGACATCTCGCTGCTGCTGACGGACGTCGTCATGCCCGGCATGAACGGCCGCGAGCTCGCCGAGCAGCTCGTGGCGAAGAGGCCCGGGCTGCGCGTGCTGTTCACGTCCGGCTACCCGTCCGA
This sequence comes from Gaiellaceae bacterium, assembly GCA_035652235.1. Classification (GTDB taxonomy): domain Bacteria; phylum Actinomycetota; class Thermoleophilia; order Gaiellales; family Gaiellaceae; genus PALSA-612. Next base: position 34,115 of record DASREE010000019.1, read on the forward strand.
CACGGTCGTACGGCACGGTATCGCCGATGCCACGGCGGCGTTCATCGAGAAGCCGTACCTCCCGGACGAGCTGGCGGCGAAGGTTCGCGAGGTTCTCGACACAGGCCGGCGGCCGTGACCGGCATCCCGAGCGCAGGCGGTCCTCGGCCGTGATCCGGAAGGTCGCGGCCTGCGCCGAGGAGCGCGGCGTCCCGGTCTGCGCGATCGGGAATGCGGGCGCGCCTCGACGGGGGCCGGTCGTCTGAGACGAGACGGGATGTCCGGCGCGACCCGCCCCGAGGAGATCAGGGTGCTGATCGTCGACGACGAGCCGGCGGTGCGCAGCGCCCTCGCCGCCTGCCTCGCGCTCGAGCCGCTGTTCGCGCTCGCCGGGAGCGCAGCGAGCGCCGAGGAGGCGGTCGCGCTGGCGGCGGAGACGAGGCCGGACGTGGCGCTCGTCGACTTCGGCATGCCGGGTGGTGGCCACGAAGCCGTCCGCGGCATCCTCGAGCGCTCGCCGGCGACGCGGGTCGTGGCGCTCTCCGGGTCGTCCGAGCGCCAGGTCGTCCTGGAGATGCTTCGTGCCGGGGCGACGAGCTACCTCGTCAAGGGCGTCGACATCGCCGTCATCGCCGAGACGGTCCTGCGCTCGGCGAGCGGAGCCAGCATCTTGGCGCCCGAGGTCGCGGCGTCGGTGCTCGGAGAGCTCACGAGCCACCTCGACCGGCAGGCGTGCGCACAGGTCGAGCTCCCGCTCGGTCAGCTGGTGCGCGACATCATCCGGGAGGGGCGCGTGCAACCGGTGTTCCAGCCGATCGTCGATCTCCGGCGGGGAGTGCCGGTCGGATACGAGGCGCTCAGCCGGTTCGACGCCGAGCCTTTCCGCCCTCCCGATCGCTGGCTCGCCGACGCCGAGTGCGTCGGCATGCGAACCGAGCTCGAGCTCGTCGCCGCCCGCATCGCCGTCACGCGCTTTCGCAGCAGCGGGACGGCCGGCTACCTCGCCCTCAACGCCTCGGCGGCGACCCTCGGCCGCTGCCACGAGCTGGTCGAGGAGCTGGAGACGGGACGCGTCGTCTTCGAGATCACCGAGCACCACGCGATCGAGGATTACCAGGCGCTCCGCCCCGTCCTCGACCGCCTGCGCGCGCAGGGCGCGCGGCTCGCCGTCGACGACGCGGGCGCCGGGTTCGCGAGCCTTCGCCACGCACTGCAGCTCGCGCCCGACTTCATCAAGCTCGCGCCCGACTTCATCAAGCTCGACATCTCGCTCATCCGCGGCATCGACGGAAACCGCAGGCAGCGCGCCTTGGCGTCGGGGCTGATCTCCTTCGCGAGCGACGTCGGCGCCACCATCGTCGCCGAGGGGATCGAGACGGAGGGCGAGCTCGCCAGCCTGCGCGAGCTCGGCGTCGACTACGGCCAGGGCTACTACCTGGCGCGGCCGGCGCTGCTCGCAGACGTGCGCTCTACTTGTGGGACTTGATGAAGGCGACGAGAGCGCGGACGTCGGCGGGCTTCGAGTCGAGGCGGTAGCTGGCGATGGCGGCTGGCATGATGCCGGCGCGGTAGCCCTTGACGATCTGGGCGTCGCCGTCGACGATCGATCGCTCGAGGTAGGCGTCGTCGGCGGTGACGGTCTGGCCGCTGGACAGGGTGACGGTGCTGCCGGCGAGGCCCTTGAAGCTGGGGCCGACGCCGGCGCCGCCGGTGAGGGAGTGGCAGGCGGAGCAGCCGTCGGCCTGGTAGAGCGTCTTGCCGCGGGTGACGAGGGCCGGGGTGACCGGGACGGGGCCGGTGGCCGGCGCCGGCACGGTTGTCGTCGCGGTTGTCGTGGCGGCGGTGGTCGCCGGCGGGGCGGGGGCGGCCGCGCGTGCGTGCTGTCGGCCGCGGTGGTAGCCGATCGCGTAGGCGCCGATGAGCAGGCCGAGGACGATGCCGCCGGCGGCGAGGCCGCCGACCAGCCAGCGCCAGAGCCCGTCGGCTGTCGGGTGGGTGGGTACGGTCGGCTGTGTCATCTCGCTCCTTCGCTCTGTCATTTCATGGCGGCGGCGAACATGACGCACATGCCGACGGCGAGGAACGCGGCGAGCCGGCCGGCGACGCGGCCGAGCCTCGTCGCGCCGAGGCCGGCGGCAAGGCCGAGCGCGGCCATGGCGAGGTGGTAGAGCGCGTGCCCGGCGGGGTCGCCCTCGAGCGGCTCGTAGAAACGGGGGAGCATGACGAGCATCATCAGCGCTGGCGCGCCGATCACGGCCGCGAGGCCCGCGCTCGGCTTCTTCCCCAGCGTCCGGGAGACGGCCGGCAGCGAGCCGAGCAGGAGGCCGAGCGCGACGCCGAGCAGGAACTGGCCGGCGTGGTCGAGATGGTGGAAGCGGATGTTCGTGTCGGCGGCGTCGACGACCTGCGGGAAGAAGGCGGCCAGGGCGACGACGAACGCGGCGGCGCCGAGCGCGAGCTGGGCTGGGCTGGCGAGCGGGAGACCGGAGTCGGTGAGCGCTTCGGCCGCCGGCGGCTCGTCCGGGCCGCGGCCGACGCGCGCCTGGTAGCGGCCTCCGGTCCAGCTGTCGGTTCGCTCGACGAGCGTGTAGCGGCGCCGCTGCCAGGCCTCGCGGGCGAGTGCCACGAGCTGCAGGCACAGCGACCCGATACCGACCGCGAGCACGAGAGCGAAGATCGAGCCGGCGAGGCTGTACCCGGTCGTGCCCGGAGGCTGGATCGCGTACCGGCGCGGCACGCCGAGCACCCCCTCCAGGAACCAGGTGCCGGTGAGCCCGTAGCCGCCGACGAGGATCAGCGTGACCGTCCAGGCGCGCCCACCGGCCGGGGTGGTGCGGTCCGCGCCTCGCTCGAGCAGGTGGGCGAGGAAGGCGAACGACCAGACGACGACGCAGAGGATGAGATACGTGTGGAAGTGGGCGACGACCCAGTCGGTGTTGTGCAGGCGGAAGTTGATCGGGATGAGGGAGTCGATGACGGCGCCGACGCCGCCGATCGCCCAGCCCGCGAGGCCGACGTAGAACAGGAGCGAGGCGAGCGTCCACCGGTAGGAGGAGCCCCAGACGAGCATCGTCATCGAGTAGATCGTGACCACGGCCACGGGGATGACCGCACCGTAGGAGGCGATCTCGGAGACTCCCTGTGCCCAGGTCGGCTGGACGAAGTCCATGTACAGGTGGTGCGAGTAGGCGGTGGCGACGAAGACGAGCGAGCCGGCCCAGCCGGCGACGAATACCTTCGTCGTCTCGTACGGCCGGCCGGCGTAGCGGGGGATGAGCACGTAGGCGGCGCCGGCGGCGAGGTAGATGGTCAGGTTCGCCATCGAGTGGCCGAAGAAGTAGACGAGGTTCTTGGCCACGAGCGCGTCGATCCCGGCCGTCGAGTCGTAGGTGCGGCCGAGCAGGCCGGCGAGGATCGCGGTCGCGGCCGCGCTCGACAGCAGCCCGTCGATCGCGACCGCGGTGGCGGCGATCGCCTGCGGCGGCGGGGCGCTGTCCTCGCGGCCGCGCAGGAAGTGCCAGCCGAGCGTGCGCGCGAGACCGCCGTAGCGGCCCGTGGTCTGCTCGAGCACGTCCAGGCAGTAGACGAAGAAGCCGGCGTCGACGAGCAGGACGCCGACGAAGAAGAGGCTCTCCGACCAGGTCGACCACTGGCCGGCCGGGTAGGAGGGAAGCGGTGGCAGGAACGTCCAGCCGGCTCCGAAGCCGCCGACCAGCGTCGCGACCAGGACGGCGAGCGCGCCGAGGACGATCAGCCCGTACGTGGCGAGCATGCGGCCGACCCTGAGCGGCACCGTCTGGTGGAGCACGTACCAGAGCGCGCCCATCATCACGAGCAGGGCGCCGGTGATCATCCCCGCCCCGTGCAGGGTCAGCAGTCGGTAGAACCAGCCGGGGGAGAGGTCGACGACCGTTGCCTGGGTCAGGCGCATGACCAGGCCGAGCACGCCCATCAGCAGCACCAGCGCCAGGCCGCTCGCCGCGAACAGCAGGCCGATCCGGCGCTCGACGCTGCGCGCCCGGACGGTGAACGCGGCCGCGCGCGGGTGCAGCACCTGCGAGTGGACGGCGGTCGTTGCGGCTTCCATCAGCGCGGCGTCACCGTGAACGTGCTCTCCATGGTCGAGTGGTTGAGCCCGCACAGCTCCAGGCAGCGGATGCGGTACACGCCGGCCTCGCCCAGGGTGAGGTCGAGCCGGTTGTGGTAGCCGGGCATCGCCTGCACGGACCCGACCAGGTGCCCGTGGGGGTCGTACAGGCCGAAGCCGTGGTTGACGTCGAGCGAGGTGACGTCGAAGCGCACCCGTGTGCCCGCCGGCACCTGGTCGGGGGCGAGCGACCAGAAGAACTGCCCGCCGGTCACCTTCACCAGCGTCCGCCCTGCCCCGCCGCCGCTCGCGTACGGCAGGTCGAAGAACGTGATCCCGACCACCACCACCCCGACCACCAGCAGCAGGCCCAGCCAGCGCTTGCGCAGCCAGTAACCGACCCGGTGCACACGCTCGAACGGCACGTCCGAGCCCGCCTGCACACCGATCAGCGTGAAGGCCGCCGCGAGCAGGAGCGCAAGCGCCGCGAAGACAGCGCCGACCGCGATCTGCGGGTCGCCGTACCGGAGCACCGACTTACACCGTATTACGGCGCATCTTCGCGATCCGTCCGTAGTTTCCCGTGCTCGCTCGTTCGGGGAAACCCGTACGCGCTGACCGGACGGCCGATGAGCGCCTCGCGGGGAGGGGAGTGGGGCGAGGACGAGCTCCTCGCCAGCCCGGGCGCAGGGCCCGGCCACCAGCGCCGCTGCGGGACGTTGCGCCTGCTGTCGGCGGTGCGGGCGGGGGCAGAGAGCAGGCCGCCGAGCCCGGTCGAGGTCGCTGCCTTCGTGGGCGTCGACGCACTCACCGCTGGGCGACCGGCGCTTCGGTTGCAGGCCGCAACGCGTGCTGTCTGAGCGGGAGGCGCTCGCCGGGACGCGACAGGGTCGCGAGCGCGACGAGCAGCCCCCAGACGAGGCCGGCGCCGGCCTCGTGCGCGCCGGCGAGGAGCTCGTGCGTGCGGCCGTCGCCGCCCGTAAGGACGATCCCGATCCCGAGTGAGATCTGGCCGAGCACTGCGACCGCGGGGATCGTCCCGGCCAGGCGCGGCCCGCGCCCGCGCAGGGCAACTACGAACAAGGTGACGGCGATCACGGCGAGCGTGTAGGCGAGCATGCGGTGGGCGACCTGCAGCTCGGCGTGACCGCCGCCGCTCGCGAAGCCGCCGTTGCACCCGGGCCACTGCGCCCCGCAGGCGCTGTCGGCGTCGGTGGCGACGACCGCCGCGCCGACGGAGACGAGGGCGAGGCCGACCAGCACCCCGAGGCGGGCGAGCCGGGTGAAGCCCACGCTCGCCGACGGCTCGCCGCCGCGCCACGCCGCGGCGGCGGTGATCACCGTCGCGGCCAGGAAGAGCAGCCCGACGAGGAAGTGGAAGGCGACGACCCAGCCGGGAAGCTCCAGCCAGACGGCGGTCGCGCCGAGCAATGCTTGGAAGGGCACGAGCGCGGCCGCGACGAGGGCGGGCCAGAGGACGGCACGCCGCCGCCGCTGCGTCCGCCAGGCCGCAACGGCGACGGCGGCGACGAGCAGGGTCACCCAGGCGACGACGGCGCGGTGGCTGTACTCGATGATCGACGCGCGGCGGTCGAGCGGAACCGCTCCGGCCGTGCACAGCGGCCAGTGCGGGCAGCCGAGACCGGACTCGGTCACGCGGACGACCCCTCCGACGGCGACCAGCGCCCAGACCGAGACGGCGGCGACGGCGGTGAGCAGACGGAAGCGCATCAGAAGCGAGGAGCGCCCGGCTCGCCCACACCGGGGCGATGGTGGCGAGCGGCACCGGCGCCGAGAGGTCGCTGACGGTGAGGGCGGCGCGGTCGTCGAGCAGCGCCCGATCGAGGAGCGCTCGCACCGGGTCTGTGCACGCGTGCTGCGAGCGCGGAGACGACGGTGGCGGCGAGGAAGAGGCCGATCGCGGCCGCGTTCAGCAGGCCTCCCCAGCGCGCCGCCTCGAAGCTGCCGGAGAGGTCACCGGAGAGCCGCACGACGAGGCCGGCGTGGAGCAGCGCCAGGTGGAGGTAGAAGACGCGGCGGAACGGGATCGCGATGCCGAGCACACCGGGGAAGATCACCGGCGCGTGCCCGAAGACCATCGAGAAGACGAAGCCGAGGAAGAGCGCGTGCAGCTGGGTATCGTGCGCGAAGCCGGCGACAGCCGCGCCGTCGCGGAGCCAGAGGACGCCGCCGACGGCGAGCCAGACGTAGCCGGTCAGCAGGGCGAACGCGACGAAGCGCGCTAGCCCGGTGCGGCGGACGGTGTGGCGGGCGATGTCGAAGCGCGCGAGCCAGAGCGCGTAGCCGAGGCAGGCGGCGCCGGCGATCCGCACACCCCCGTCCGGGTCGGCAGTCGAGAGCGCCAGTCCCGCCAGGAAGAGCGACGTCAGGGCGAGGAAGAGCAGGCGGCCGGTGCGGGTGAGGCGGGTCATCGCCGCCAGCTCGAGCCGCTCGCCGGCGATGGTCAAGACGAGGAAGCCGGTCCACCAGGGCACGACCTGGACGAGCGGGTCGCCGTGCAGCCAGAGCACATCGCCGCCGACCCACAGGAGCGCGCCCAGCAGGAGGGTTGCGGTCGGCGCGGTCGCGTGCGCGCGCTGGATGACGACGAACAGCGCGGCGAGGACGCAGCCGGCGACGAGCAGCACGAGCTCGCCGACTCCCTGCCGCAGCCCGGCGAGGAGCAAGGCGGCGCCGGCGATCGTGCCCGCAGGAGCGAGGTAGCCCCAGGGGCGGCGCAGCGCGACGGCGCGCTCGAGCGAGATGACCGTGCCGAGGAAGCCGAACACCATCAGCGGCCCGTGCAGCTCGATCAGGTTCGCCCGCCCCTGCGGCAGGCTCCAGCCGAGCCGCAGCAGACCCGCCCAGACGCCGAGGAAGAGCGACGCGAGCCCCAGCGCGAGCAGCGGGAAGCGAAGCCGGAAGACGCCCGTCACGGCTCTTTTTTATCCTATTGCCATGAGTTTTTCCGGGCAGCGCGACCCGGTTGCCGAGAAGGTGCGCGCGGCGCTGGCGACGGTCGAGGATCCCGAGCTCGGCCTCGACATCGTCTCGCTCGGACTGGTGTACGCCGTCGAGCGCCGCGGCGATCGTGTCCGCGTCGTGCACACGCTCACCTCCATGGGCTGTCCGCTCGGGCCGGTGATCGAGCGTGACATCCGCCAGGCGCTCGCCGCCGTCGGCGAGGTGAGATCGGTCGAGGTCGAGCTCGTCTTCGAGCCTCCCTGGTCGCCGGAGAGGATGAGCGACGGCGCCAAGCTCCTGCTCGGGGTGTACGGATGACGGCCGAGCGACAGCTTCGCCGCCACCGCGCCCTCGCCGATCCGAGCCGGGCGCGCCTCCTCGCCGAGCTCGCCGACCGCGGGCCGCTCGGCGCGCGCGAGCTCGCAGAGCGAGTCGGCCTGCACGTGAACACCGTGCGCGTGCACCTGAACGCGCTGGCCGACGCAGGGTTCGTCTCCGCGGAGACGCTGCCGCCGCAGGGGCGCGGCCGGCCACGCCTCGCCTACCGCACGACGGCTGCCGCGGAGGACGAGGGTGGCCGCCGCTACCGGCTGTTGGCGGAGATCCTGACTGCGCTCGTCGCGCGCCTCGAGTCGGAGCCGAGCCAGCTGGAGGAGGCGGGGGAGGCCTGGGGTCGGTACCTGGTCGACTCGCCCCCTCCTCATGCCCGGCTCGAGGACGGACAGGCGGTCGAGCGGCTGGTCGCGCTCCTGTCCGAGATCGGCTTCCGGCCCGAGCTCGAGCCGCGAGCGAACCGCCGGCGGATCCTCATGCGGGCGTGCCCGTTCCTCGAGCTCGCCCGCTCCCACCCGGACGTGATCTGCCCGATCCACCTCGGTCTGATCCGGGGCGCGCTCGCCGAGCTCGGCGCGACGACGCGGGCAACGAAGCTGGAGCCGTTCGTGCGGCCCAACCTGTGCGTCGCCCGCCTCGCCGCCCGCCGCGCCGCCTGAGCTCAGGCGGCGGGACGGCCAATCCGCACCCGCCACACCTCGGGGCCCTGCTCCAGGTAGTCCCAGCTGTAGGCGCCGGCGTGCTCGGCCTCGAACTGGTACCAGAGCGGCTTCGGGTCGTGGTCGTTCACGAGCACGAAGCCCTTGCCCGGACCGAGCGCGTGGTAGGCGGCGAAGATGAGCTCGTGCCGGCGCGCGGGCGGCTCGCTGCGGACGTCGAGGACCTGCTCGGCGTTCGTGGACATCGGCACCTCCGTCGGGTGGGTCGTCTTGGACAGGCGATGGAGAGTGGCGTTGAGGCGGTTGGCGGCGCCGGGACTAACCGGGCGGGCGAGCCACCACGCCCGCGCCGCGATCCGGCAGCCCTCGTCGAGGGTGAGCGCGGACCTCGCCAGGAGGCGGAGGGCATCGTCGACGAGCGCGGCCAGCGCGTCGACACGCTGCTCGGCGGTGAGCTCCCGGGTCGCCGCGCTGGCGCTGTCGCGGGCGCGCGTGCGAGGGGACGGGTCTTCGCCCTGCTGCATCAACGGCGGCTCTCGGTTGCCGGTGGCGGATTGCGCGTACAGCGGTCATCGACCAGTCCGTCACGACCTGGGTCCCCTCCACGTGGGCCGTGTCGACGCACGCGCGCTCCTCGACGTCGATGCACGGCTTGGCGATCACGTAGGTCACGAGGGCTCCGCTGCATTAAAAAGTTCTACACGTTGAAAAACAGCTTAACAGCGCAAGCCGCGGGTCGCCGGTTCGAGTCCATCAGAGGGCTTCGAGGAAGGGTCTGAAACAGGCGCTCTTTGATGCCCGGGAGTTGTCGGTTCTGAAACCCGTCGACCCCCTCCTTCCCATGAGCATGAGGGTCGTCTCGTACGGGTTTTGGCTCAACGCCGCGGACTGCGGCGCCTCGCTGGTTGCCGGTGATCGCCGCGCCGTGCAGGGGTCGTGCGACCTTGGTGCGACCCTCAGTGCGTTCCAGGGTCGCGTCGCATCTCCGCCGCTACTGCCTGCCTGCCGGGGATGCGGCGCGACCGTACGCTTTCGGTGTGACGCGGACGCGGATGGCGAAGGGCAGGGAGGCGTTGCTTCGGGCGGGCGCCGACGCGTTGTCGCGGGCGGCCTGGGCGGAGGCGCGCGAGCGGTTCGAGACGGTGCTCGCCGAAGTTGACTCGCTGGAAGCGTTGCTGGGGCTCGGGGTGGCGGCGCGGGCGCAGTTCGACGGAGCAGCGGCGTTGACGGCGCACGAGCGTGGTTACCGGCTCGCCCGCGCCGCCGGCGATGTTCGGGGTGCGGCGCGGTTCGCGCTGGAGCTGGCGCTGGACTGTTTGAACTTCCGCGGCCCGGCGTCGGCGGGAGGCTGGTTGGAGCGGGCCGCCCGCTTGCTCGAAGGACAGGCTCCCGGGTTGGAGCAGGGGATGCTCGCCTACTTCCGGGGCCGCTACGCGCTCACCGTCGGCCACGATCCGGCCGCAGCGCGCTCGTTCGCCGTGGAGGGGGCGGCGCTCGCCCGTGAGGGCGGCGCGGTCGAGGGTGAACTGGTGTGTCGTGCGCTCGAAGGCCTGGCGCTGGTGGCGGAGGGCCGGGTGGACGAGGGGATGCCGCTGCTGGACGAGGCGGCGGCGGCGGCGGTCGTGGGCGAGATCGGCGACCCGCAGCTGGTGGAGGTGATCTGCTGCCACCTGATCGACGCCTGCCAGCGGGTGCGCGACTTCGACCGGGCCGGCGAGTGGTGTCGGCGGGTGGAGGAGGTGGGGGAGCGGCTCGGCGAGGCGACGATGTTCGCGACCTGCCGAACGCTGTACGGGGAGGTGCTGCTCTGGCAGGGCGACTGGCAGGAGGCCGACCGGACGCTGACGGCGGCTTGTCGCCAGGTGGCCGGAGCGGAGCTGAAGGCGGCCGACGGGCTCGTGCGGCTGGCGGAGCTGCGAAGGCGGCAGGGACGGCGCGAGGAGGCCGCGGCGCTGCTCGAGCAGTGCGCCGAGCACCCGCGTGCACCCATCGTCAGAGCCGGGATCTTGTTCGATCGCGGCCAGCCCGGCGAGGCGATTCGGGAGAGCGAGCGCTATCTGCGGCGGGTGGGCGAGCGCGACCGCTTCGAGCGGGTGCCGGCGCTCGAGCTGCTCGTCCGCGCACGGTTGCAGGTCGGGGATCGCGACGCGGCCGAGGCTGCCGTGGCGGAGCTCGAGCAGATCGCGGAGCGGGTCGGAACGACGCCGTTGCGCGCAGCGGCGCTGCTGGCGCGCGGGCGCGTCGCGGCCGCCACGGAGCCGGAGCAGGCGTGCGCCGCGCTCGAGGACGCAGCCGACCTCTTCCGGGCGAGCGGTGTTCGCTACGAGGCGGCGCTCGCTCGGCACGAGCTCGCGTCGCTTTTGCGCCTGCTCGGCCGCGACGAGGCTGCCGATGCCGCCGCGGAAGCGGTCCGCGCCGAGCTCGCCGGGCTCGGAGCTCACGCTCCTGCTCCGGCCGTGCGCACGCGAGGCTCGGTGAGCCTGACGGCGCGAGAGCGGGAGGTGTTGCGCCTGCTCGCCCAGGGCCGCTCGAACGACGAGATCGCCACGGAGCTCGTCTTGAGCGTGCGCACGGTGGAGTCGCACGTCGCGAGCGTGTACGCGAAGATCGGCGTCGAAGGCCGCACCGCGCGCGCCGCCGCGACGGCGTTCGCGCTCGCGCACGGGCTCGCCTGAGGTTCCGTACCCGTCGGCCGCAAGTTCGGTACCGGCACGGAAGACGCCGGTCGCGCCGCTCGCGAAGCTGACCGTCGATGTACGACGTGATCGTGGTCGGCACGCGGGCGGCAGGAGCCACGGCGGCGATGCTGCTCGCGCAGGCCGGGTTGAAGGTGCTGGCGGTCGACCGGGCGAGCTTTCCGAGCGACACCCTCTCGACGAACAACATCCAGCTCCCGGGCGTGGCGCGGCTCGAGCGCTGGGGGCTGCTCGGCCAGATCGCCGCCGCGGGCACGCCCGCGATCAGGAGGGTGCGGTTCGACCCCGGCCCGGTCGTCCTCGAGGGCAGCTATCCGCAGCACGAGGGCGTCGACGCGGTCTACGGGCCGCGCCGGACGCTGCTCGACACCCTGCTCGTCGAGGCCGCCCGCGCAGCCGGCGCCGAGGTGCGCGAGCGCTTCGTCGTCGACGAGCTCACCTTCGCCGACGGGGCCGTCACCGGTATCCGCGGACGTGCGCGGAGCGGCGGCGAGCTGCGCGAGCGGGCGAGACTGGTGGTCGGCGCGGACGGCAACACTCGCTCGTCGCCAAGAGCGTCGAGGCCGGGACGTACGAGGAGCAGCGGCCGCTCTCGATCGGCTACTACAGCTACTGGGAGGGCGTCCCGCTCGACGGCGGCGAGATCTACGGGCGCGGCCGGCGGCTGATCGGCGCCTGGCCGACGAACGACGGCCTGGTGATGACCTACGTCGCCTGGCCGGCGGACGAGTTCCACGCCTTCCGCCGCGACCTCGAGCGCAACCTGCTCGCCACCCTCGACCTCGCCGGCGACCTCGGCGAGCGCGTCCGCGCAGGGCGCCGCGCCGAGCGCGTCTACGGCAGCGCCGATCTCCCCAACTTCTTCCGCAAGCCGTACGGGCCGGGCTGGGCGCTCGTCGGCGACGCCGGCCTCACGATCGACCCGATCACGGCGCTCGGCATCAACGACGCCCTCCGCGACGCCGAGCTCCTCGCCGACGCGATCGTCGCCGGCCTCGACGGCAGCTCACCGCTCGACGAGGTGCTCACCGGCTACCACAGCGCCCGCGACAGAGCAGCGCTGGCGATGTTCCGCTTCACGCTCGAGCTCGCGTCATTCGCGCCACCGAAGCCCGAGCAGGAGGTGCTCTTCCGCTCGCTCGCCGGCCGCCAGCAGGAGATCGACCGCTTCCTCGGCGTCCTCGCCTGCGCCGTTCCCGTTGAAGAGTACTTCTCGCCGCGCAACCTGATGCGGCTGATCGGCGTGCGTGGCTTCCTCGCGATCACACGAACGCGCATCCGCGGGCGAAAGCAGGTCGAGACGGCGCCGCTGCCGATCACGGCAGACAGAGAGGCAACGACCAAAGCCTCGTAATCGGGGGCGACCTCGCGAGAGAGGGGGTCAAGCCGACGAAGTCGATGCGTGCCACTCGGTGCGACCTCTGTCGCCAGCACGAGCAACGAGCATGACTCAGAAACCGCCAGCTTGCAGCGGCTCTTCAAGCCCTCTGACGGACTCGAACCGTCGACCCCCTCCTTACCACGGAAGGCCAAGTGGGTCACACGCGGACACGCGCGATCACTCGCGACGCAGTTCCTGCTGTAAATCCGGCCTATTCGATCCTCCGGCATGGGTCGCGAGATGTCGCGCGTGTTGTTTCTGATGTGTCCGTTTTGTGTCCGCGCCGCGTCGTCTAATAAGACAACACGGTGCTGATCGCGACGACCCGGTCAGGGCACCAACTCGAACGCTTGTGTATCGCTCGGACGCACCGTCCCGAAGTGGCGGCGGTCGAGCGTCGCCATCCTGGTGACGTTGAGGCGTTCGGCGACCACGACCAGGCTCGCGTCTGTGCCGCCCAGGCCGAGGTCGGCATAGGTCTCGATCAGGTCGGCGATCCTTCGCGCATCCGCGGGCGTGATCGGCTCCACCTGGATCTCACCGGCCGCCACGGCACGGAAGAAGGCGGCTTCGGCAGCCGCCCCGAGCTGCCGACCGATGAGATACGCGGTCTCGGCGATCACGAGTGCGGTGGTAACCAGTGGGCTCGCGCTCTGGATTGCGCGAGTGCAGGGGTCGTGGTCGGGGTCGGCGTTGTCGGCTGCCGCGAGCAGAACGCTCGTGTCGACGACGAGCAAGCGTCAGTCTCGGCCGAAGCCCTCGGCGAGGAGCTCGTCGGTATCGCGGGCGAAGCGCCCCGAGGTTGAAGAGCCGAGCCCGACGAACGAGAAGGTCCGCGGCGCGGCTGCGCTCTCGGCGGGAAGGGTTTCGGCCAGCTCCGCGATCACCAGGTCGATACTGACGCCGCGTCGCTTCGCCTCGCCCTGCAGCCGTGCGAGCGCATCCTCGGGAAGGTCGATCGTGACGGTCATGCGGCCAGTATAGGAACGGTGAGTTGCGCTGAGGGCTGCGCGCGAGTGAATCCCATGCTCTTGTAGGTCGCGAGGCGGCGGGTGTGCATGGCGCGCAGGACAGGGACGCGGGTGTCGGCGTAGTCGTAGACGCGGACGCTGGTCTTGTTTTCGTGGGCGCGCATCAGCCAGCCGGTGTACTGGACGAGGCGCCCCTTGAAGGAGACGGGGAAGGCGAGGAGGAGTGTGTCGAGCTGGGGGCAGTCGAAGCCCTCGCCGAGGTACTGGCCGGTGGCGACGGCGACGAGCGGCTGGTCGGGTGCCGTCCGCTCGATCTGGTCGAGGAGCGCAGCGCGTGCGCGTTTGCCGAGGCCGCCCTCGAGGACGAACGGCGAGACGCCTCGCTTGCGGAGCCGGTCGGCGAGCAGCGCGCAGTGCGCAGTGCTCCTTCCACTGGCTGAGCATGAGGCAGCGCCGGCCCTGAGCGTGCGCCCCGATCACGTCGTCACAGACCAGCGCGCTGCGCCCCTCGTCCTCGACGAGCAGCCGGAACAGCTCGTGGATCGGCGTTTCGGTCGCGCTGGCGACGGCGAGCTGCGTCTCGCGCATCTCGAGCTCGAGGTCGATCTCGCCCGCCGGGCCTTCGCCCGTCGCGATCTGGTGTCGGATTGGACCGCACTGCATGCTGACGATCTCCTGCAGACCGTCGCGCCGGCAGGGGGTGGCCGTGAGGCCGAGGAAATGCCGGACCGGCGCCCGCCGGACAGCGGATTCGAACGAGAACGCGGGCAGGTGGTGGCACTCGTCAACCACGACGAGTCCATACCCACCGAAGAACTCTAGAAGCCCTCTGACGGACTCGAACCGTCGACCCCCTCCTTACCATCAAAGCTTGGGGGGTTGCCACTGGTTGCCGGCGATTGCCGTTCGTCGCTTCCAAGCCGGTTTGGGGGCCGTCGCGTTTGCCGTGGATTGCGAGCGGTTGCGACCGCTCTGCTCCACAACTGCTCCACGATCTGTTTGCAAGAGTGGCGACGGGACGGCCGAAGCTGTGAAGGCGCGGCCAGCGACGCGTCACTGGCGTCGAACCGATTTCTTGTGCCAGCGGTCCGAATGGAGGATCAGAGCATCCGCGGGAATCCTTGGAAGCGCACGCGGGTCCAGGCGGTCGCGGCGGCTCGGATCGTCACTGTGAGCGGCGTTCCTCCGGTCGTGTGTGCTTGGCGCAGCGGTGTCAGGCGGTAGCGGCCGACCGTGAGCACGAGCGTGAAGCGGCCTCGCCGGTCCGATGTGACAATGCGCGCGTCGCCGCTGATCAGCGTCGTCACCCGGAAACGCGCTTGTGCGAAGCTCGACCAGTGCTCGCACGGCTTTCCTTCACGTTGAGGCCCGGGGCATCCGTAGGAAATCTGTGTGACGCCTGACAACCGCCCCTCACTTTGACCAGCAGTGCTGGCCTGTGGCAGACCGCCCGCGCCGAACGCGACACACGAGAACGCGATCGCGGTCCCCATCCGTATGGGCATGTGTACCTCCTGTCGGAAAACGATACGTCGCCGCTGAGTCGCGATGTCACACATCCGGCCGGAGGGTAAAGGCCGATGCGTTTGAGTCGCAGTACGGCCTCGCCCTGCTCTGATTGGCGTTAGGCGTCCGGAGTGAACACGCACCGGACGCGCCCCGGGCTCGGCCCCGCTGATCAGCCGGGCGGCTGCTCTTGCCGGAAGGTCAGAGGTCGAGCTCGAACCAGACCTGTCCGCGGTGCGTTTGGTCGTTGACGCCGTAGCGGTCGGCGAGCGTGCGAAGCAGGTAGAGGCCGCGACCGGAGGTGCTTCCCGGATCGGGCGGGTCGGGGTCGTCTTGGCCGAGCAGGAACCCCGGGCCACCGTCGCTGACCTCGATGTGGAGGACATGACCGACGATCTCCGCGAGCAGGTGAACGTGTTTTCGGTGCTCGGTGGCGCCGTGGGTGACGGCGTTGGTGACGAGTTCACTGACGAGCAGACGGGCGTTGAACGAGACTCGGTCGTTTCCGTGGAGTTCGTCGAGCGTTGCGAGCGCGTGCCGCGCGCGGCGCACCGCTGCTCGCTCTGAGGTCGTGCTCAGCTCCAGGCGTACGTTGGTGGTCTGATCCTTGTTCCCCAAACGGTATCCCCGGTCGCGTGCTCTCTCGTACAGAACGCAGCCGCTGTCGGCGAGGTTGCGGAAGAACGGCGGGTGCGGTTGCAGTCGATGGAATCCGCGTCGGGCGAGTGATCTCCGTGCGGTGGCGGCGTACCTGGCGGCGATGCCCAGCCGTTCTGTTGATGTGAGGGCAGGAAGCCGCAAGATGGCGGCGATTTCGGTCTTGATCGCCGACGATGAGGATGTGTTCGCTGAGCTTGTCGAGACGCTGCTGAGGTCGGACGGCCGCTTCGAGGTGGTCGGACGGGCGCGAAACGGTCGGGAGGCGGTCGCGCTGGCACAGAGGCTGCTGCCGGAGGTGATCGTGATGGACATCGGCATGCCTGTTTTCGACGGGATCGAGGCGACGCGCAGGATCCGCAGGACCAGTCCGGCGATCGGCGTCGTCATCTTCACCGGCTCCGACGAGGCGCGCGATATCGAGCGAGCCCGCGAGGTCGGCGCCGCCGCCTATGTCCAGAAGATGCACATCGACGCGGTCCTGCTGACAGCGATCGAACGCGCCGCCGACCGCGACGCGATCAGTCCAAGGCGAGGGGCGAAGCCGTTGCAAGCGATCGTCGCGATCGCCTAGCCTGGACGGCCACCCCGCCCAGCGGACGCATCCCGGCAAACGCGCGAACTACGAACTACACCGCGAGGGCAAAACCGCCACCGGTTCCGTGCGACCGCGTTCACGGTGTGCGAACCGTCCTTCCGGTGCCACTTGCACGCGCGGCAGCTGGACGGAGCAGTTCGAACCGAGGTGGACGCCGCTCGGACGCCGTGTTTATGGCTCGATTGCTCGGCGGATGCGGCGCCGGACGACGACGCCGGTGGGGGCGAGGCCGGCCAGCCAGCCGACGATCGCCGCCGCGAGAATGATCCAGACCAGGGAGGCGTGGCTCGACCCGAAGATCCAGCCGATCTTCACTTGGCGGGTGTTAGCGACGGTGAGCGCGATGATTACGACGAGCGCGGCAACGAGCAGCGTCGTCCAGCCATAGAGACGAACCTGGTGGACGCGGCGGCGCAGACGGTCGGCACGCCTCGTCGCCGGCGCTGGCGCAGATTCCTCCCGCACGGGCGCTTCCTGCCGGGGCGAGACGCTCTGGTCGGGATCGGTGACGTCGCCGGGCGAGCCCACGCTGCGGGTTATTCCCCCGTTCGAGCCGGAAGGAACCGTCGGCCGCCGATCGACGCTGGCCGTGTCCGGCCCGCGATCGTCGGGCGTTCGAACTGCGCCCGGCCGGGGTGGGCCGCCGGTGCAGAGAGCTCTGCTTGACGGTCGGGAGGGCCGGTCAGCGGCGGGCGAGTCGGCGGCCGCGTTCGGTGTCGGGTGGGGTGTAGTTGAGCTGGTAGTGGTGGTAGAGGGTCGACTCGTCCGCTCGGGAGAGCTCGTCGCCGTGCAGCTCGATGTTGGGAGCGCTCTTGACCTGTTCCTTGGAGACCGCGACCTGCAGGTTGTCGGGCCCGATCGTGATCCCGGCCAGCGGCACGAAGGTGAGGTGGCGTCCGATCAGGCCTTCCTTGACGGTGCCGAACATCGGCTCGTTGGTTTCGACGTCGACGTAGACGTCCTCGAGCTTGCCGATCCTCACTCCGTCGCGGTCGACGAGTGTCTTGCCGTGCCATTCGCCGATGTCCTGGTGGTAGGCCATGCTGTCGCCTCCTCGGAAGCGTCGGTGCGTGTCGGTACCGGCGAGCTTAGCTCCGCCGCATTACGCGCGCGGCTGCCGATCGGGGCCGCCCGAACCGGCATCTCTGGGGGACGGCTCGGTCTGCTCGGAAGCTGGGAAGTCGACGCTGACGGTCTCGTCCTGGCGGCGCTCCTCGACCTTGCCGCGCTGGGTGAGGGCGCGCTTGTCGGCCTGGGTGGGCGGCTGCTCGAGCATGAGCGAGAAGCTGCGCGGCCAGAGTCTCCTGGTGGCGACGACGTTTCCCTCGGCGGCGAGCAGGGTGATGTGGGCGGCCAGGTAGATCCAGGAGAGCAGGCCGATCACGAGGCCGAAGGTGCCGTAGACGTTGCTGGCGTGCTTGAGCGTGTGACCGACGTAGTAGCCGCCGAGGGTTTGCAGCAACTCGTAGAGGATCCCGGCCGCGATCGCGCCGCCGCGCAGCTGCCGCCAGCTCACCTCGCGTGCCGTGAGGACGCGGAAGCCGAGCCAAAAGAGGCCGATGTTGAGCGCGGTCGAGAGCGCGAGCGAGCCGAGCTTCCAGCTGATCCCGAAGCGGGCGCCGACGGTCGCAAGGGCAGCCAGGACCGTGGTCGCGAGCGCGCCGCCGCCGAGCAGGACCAGCAGCACGACCGCGCGCCCGCGCGCGTGCAACGGGTCGGGTCGGCGCTTGAAGGGAACGCCCCAGAGATGGTTCATCGCGTTCTGGGCAGAAAGAAAGACGCCCATCCCCGCCCAGAGCGCGGCGGCGAGGCCGAGCCCGAGCGCGAGCGCGCTGCCGTGCAGGGAGCCGCGGCCGAGCTGCGGCCCGATCACCGGGAACTGGCCGAGCGCCGAGTTGACGATCCTCCGCTCCAGGTGAGGATGCCCCTGCAAGAGGAAGCCGAGCACGGTCGTCAAGACGAGCAGCAGCGGGAAGATCGCGAAGAAGCCGTAGTAGGTGATCGTCGCCGCCAGGTAGCCGCCCTGGTCGTCGGCGTACTTCTGCAGCACCGCGAGCGGGAAGCCGAGCCACCGATGCCGCTGCTGGAAGCGATCGAAAGCGCTGTATCTCTCGCCGAATCCGCTCACTTCGCTCCCGCGCCGCGCTTCATCGAGCTCGAGCAGGCCTGCGCGAAAGAGTAGATGCGCTCGGCTCGCTCTAAGCTGTCGCGAGGCCTTTCGTTGTCTGTGCAGGCAAGACAGCGCCTCGCTCGTGGCTGCCTCGGCATCTGCAGCTGAGCGCCTCGGTCGGCGAGCGCGCGCCGCCGTCGCCGACCTGCTGCTCACGTTCGTTATGCGAGTCGGCGTTGGAGCCAGTAGTCGGCGGTTGAGCCGTAGCGTCGCCGTGCTCGATTCGGTCCTGGGGTACGGTCAGGTAGTTTCGGGGGTCGCCGCGAACAGACTGGTAGTCCGCGAGGCTGATCAGAAACAGTGCCTCGCACTCGGGATCGCTGCACTCGCAGAGCATCGGGACGCGGGCGACGAAGCGCAGCGCCTCTGCCCGTTCGGCGATCCGATCGCTCGCAGCGCGTGCGTCCTCGGGTCTCAGGGGGAGGCTCCTGGTCACTCTGGCGGCAGGGGCATCGCAGAATGGGTATCTCCCGCAGCCGGCACGGTTGTAACCTCGATTGATGATGAGTCTCTCGGAGCTGGCGTCACCGAGGCCATGCAAGGCCCACCCTCAGAGCAGCGGCGTGAGCGAAGGCTTACCCGCGTTTGTATCTAGCTTCACAATACCGCGCGCCCACACGAAGCCGTGGCGTCGTTGGGTTGGTTCGCCAGGTAGAGCAGCTGGATCAGCAGCCGGTCGCGCTCTGAGGAGCGGAGGCTTGGCAGCACCTGTTCGATGGCCTCGTCGAGGAATCGTGCTGAGGCGACTTTTCCGTCGGCCTCGATCTGCCAGACGCCGTCTTTGGCAGCGGTCACCGTGATTCCGTCAAAGACAAGTGAGGCGCGAGTCGGAGTCCGTTGTAGGAGCGCTCGGTGCCGTAGGCAGGGTCGTTGAAGACGATGAGCGTCTTCAGGGGGGAGATCGTCCCGTGTGGCCGGCGGTCTGAGGCAAGCGTTCCCCCTGCGCCGCGGTTGTGGAAAGCCTAGCCCTAGATTGTCAAGCATTCGCTTGATAACTTGATGAACCGTGGCTGGTGGAGAAGCGAAGGCAGCGCTGTTCGATGGATTGGCGTCGGTGGCGCAGGCGCTGGGAAGCGGGCGGCGGGCGGAGATCGTCGACGTGCTCGCGCAGGGCGAGCGGTCGGTCGACGAGATCGCCGCCGAGATCTCGCAGACGGTCGCCAATACATCGCAGCACCTGCAGGTGCTCGCCCGGGCGGGCCTTGTCCGGTCC
>DASREE010000020.1:0-46782 GCA_035652235.1 Gaiellaceae bacterium
ACGCGGCCGTCCTCGGCCTGGACACGAAGCGCTTCGCCGACGACCTGCGCCGGCACGCGGGCGCGGCGCGAGTGGCCGAGGACGTGGACGGCGCCGACCTGAGCGGCGTCTCGGGCACCCCGAGCTTCTTCGTCAACGACCTCCGCCACCATGGCGCCTACGACGTGGAGACGCTGTCGGCTGCCGTCCGGGCGGCGCAGGCGCGAGCCGCTGCAGGGCGCGGCGCGGGACGGTGAGCGGCCGCTCTGCTCGCCCGCGCGGCTCTCGGCGGGCGTCGAGCGTCTTGCGCACGACCGTCGCCGGTCGCATGTTTCCCTGGGCCGACTTCGAGCGGTAGGCGCCCGAGCTGGCCTCGGTCGAGGCGCGAGCGGATCGGCCAGCACGGCTTCCTGCGCTCAGCACGGTGCGGCGGCGGGCGAGGGCTGGAGGCGCGAGAGCGCTCCGGCTCGGAGCTGGTGGGGCGCCGCGCCAGCGGGGGAAGCCCGCGGCGCGGAGGAGTCCGAAGCACGTCCGCGCCGCGGGCCGCGGCCGGCGAAGGGAGGCTCCCGGCCGCGTTCGAGGAGGGCATCCTGCCTCGCGGCCGATCCGCCGCGTGCAGGTGCTGTCGGCCATCGCTCCTCAGTACACCAGGCGAATGTGAGAGCAGCCTGAGACCGGCGTGAGGAGTCGCTAAGAGCTGGGCGCCTGCGGTGCCGGACGGGCGTCTCGGCGTCCGCGGGCGATCGGTAGTTCCGAGCAAGCCGATCCGCGATCGGCCCGATGCACCTGCCCGCGGGCCCCGGAGACACTCGCGCTGTGACCGGCAGCATGCTTCTCGACGACGAGACGACCGGCGACGCCGTCGCAGACGACGACGTCGAGGCGGTCGACTCGCTGCAGCTCTTCCTGCGTGACATCGGCCGCTACCGGCTGCTCTCCCGGGAGGAGGAGGCCGAGCTGATGCGGCGGATCGAGCAGGGCGACGCCGAGGCGCGCGACCGGATGATCAACGCCAACCTCCGCCTCGTCGTCTCGATCGCGAAGCGCTACCAGGGCCAGGGCCTGCCGCTCGCGGACCTGATCCAGGAGGGCATCATCGGCCTGCTCCGGGCGGTGGACAAGTTCGACTGGCGCCGCCGCTACAAGTTCTCCACCTACGCGACCTGGTGGATCCGGCAGGCGATCCAGCGCGGCGTCGACAACCGCGGCCGTGCCATCCGCGTGCCGGTGCACGTGGCGGCGCGGGAGCAGAAGCTCGCGCGCCTCGAGCGCGAGCTGACCGCCGAGCTCGGCCGCAAGCCCGACGAGGCGGAGCTCGCCCGCGCAGCAGGGCTTTCGCTACGGCAGCTGCGCACCGTGCAGGCGGCGCCGCGCGTCGTCCTCAGCCTCGACCGGCCGCTTGGCGACGAGGACGCGGACGCGTTCAGCTCGCTGTTTGCCGACGAGTCGTCGCCGATGCTCGAGCAGGTCGAGGCGGGCCTCCTCGCCGAGGCCCTGCGCCGGGCGGTCGACGCGCTCCCGGCGCGGGAGCGCCAGGTTGTCCGGCTGCGCTACGGGCTCGACGGGTCGAAGCCCCGTTCGCCCGCCGAGCTGCGCCGCGAGCTCGGGCTGAGCCCGAGCGAGATCTCGCGGCTCGAGCGCCAGGCGCTTCGCCGCCTGTCCGTCGAGCAGATCCTGCAGCAGCTGCACGAGGCCGCCTGAGCTCGTGGTGGGCCCGCCGGGCGTTCCTCCCTGGAGGATCAAGGTCGTCGAGCCGATCTCCCTGCCGAGCGCTGAGCGGCGCCGCGCCGCGATCGAGGAGGCGGGCTTCAACACCTTCCTGCTCCGCTCCGAAGATGTCTTCATCGACCTGCTCACGGACAGCGGCACGTCCGCGCTCTCGCAGGAGCAGCGCGCCGCCATGGAGCTCGGCGACGAGGCGTACGCGGGCTCGCGCAGCTTCTTCCGGCTGGAGGCGGCGATGCGGGAGGCCTACGGCTACCGGCATCTGATCCCGACCCACCAGGGCCGCGGTGCCGAGCATCTGCTGGCGCGCCTGCTCGTCGAGCCGGGGCGGCTCGTCCCCTCGAACCTCTACTTCACCACCTCGCGGGCGCACGTCGAGCTCGCCGGTGGGGTGTGGACGGACGTGTCGGTGCCGGAGGCGAGCGATCCCGAGTCGACCTGTCCGTTCAAGGGCGACATCGACCTGACCGCGCTCGAGCGCGTCCTCGGTACGAACGGCCCCGAGGGGATCGCCTTCGTACGTGTGGAGGCCTGCCTGAACATGGCGGGCGGCCAGCCGTTCTCGCTGCGCAACCTGCGGGATGTGCGCGCGCTGACGCAGGAGCACCACGTGCCGCTCGTGCTCGACGCGACGCGCGTGTCCGAGAACGCGCTGTTCATCAAGGAGCGCGAGGCGGGCCAGTCGCACCGCTCGCTGCCCGACGTCGTCCGCGAGATCGCGAGCCTCTCGGACGGGGCGGTCTTCTCGTCCAAGAAGGACCACTTCGTTCCCATCGGCGGCTTCCTCGCTCTGAACGACGACGACCTCGCCGCTCGCGCGCGCGAGCTCCTCGTCCTGTACGAGGGCTTTCCCCACTACGGCGGCATCGCCGGCCACGACATGGAGGCGCTCGCGCGGGGGATCGTCGAGTCGGTCGACGAGGCGACGGTGCGCCACGTCGTCGGCCAGGCCGCCTTCCTGGGGGGCCTCCTGCACGAGCGCGGCGTGCCGATCGTCCTCCCGGTCGGGGCGCACGCCGTCTTCCTGGACGCGAAGCGGATCCTGCCGCATCTGGCGCAGGAGGAGCTGCCCGCGCAGGCGCTCGCCGCGGCCGTCTACCTCGCCGGCGGGGTGCGCACGATGGAGCGGGGCATCGTCTCCGGACAGCACGGCCGCGAGCCCTACCACGGCCTCGAGCTGGTGCGCCTGACGCTGCCGCGCCGGGTGTACACGCGGGAGCACCTGGGCTACGTCGCCGACGTCGTCAGCGAGGTCGTGCGCGCCGCCGGACGGATCCCGGGGCTCGCCTTCATCTACGAGCCGGAGGCGCTGCGCTTCTTCCTCGGCCGGTTTCAGCCCCTGGCGCCGTTTCCAGAGCTGGACGCCGCGGCCGCTCCGCCGGGTGAGCCCGCCGGCCGTCGCCGCGTCTGACGCGCACCACGGCCCTCGGTAGTTCCCCACAGGGACGATCGGCTCGGCTACGGATGCGGACCTCCGGCCCTCACACAACGATGGGGCGCGACGGCCGCCGCGAAGGAGGAGCGATGCGCAAGACGATCATCATGGGCGCCGGCGGGCGCGACTTCCACGACTTCAACGTCGTCTACCGCGACGACCCCGAGACGCGCGTCGTCGCCTTCACGGCCACCCAGATCCCGGGTATCGCCGATCGGACGTATCCGCCCTCGCTGGCCGGCCCGCTGTACCCGGACGGGATCCCGATCCGGCCCGAGTCGGAGCTGACGGAGCTGATCCGCGAGCACGGGGTGGACGAGGTCGTGTTCGCCTACTCCGACGTCTCGCACGACCACGTCATGCACCGCGCCTCGATCGCGCTCTCGGCGGGCGCGGACTTCCACCTGCTCGGCCCCGGCGCGACCATGCTCGAGTCGCCGAAGCCGGTCGTCGCCGTCTGCGCCGTGCGCACCGGCTCCGGGAAGAGCCAGACGAGCCGGCGGGTGGGTCGGATTCTCCTTGACGCCGGCCTCGACGTCGCACTCGTCCGCCACCCGATGCCGTACGGCGACCTGGAGCGGATGCGCGTGCAGCGCTTCGCGAGCATGGCCGACATCGACGCCTCGCACCCGACGCTCGAGGAGCGCGAAGAGTACGAGGCGCCGGTCGGGCTGGGCATGGTCGTCTACGCCGGGGTGGACTACGGCGAGATCCTCGACCGGGCTGCGGCCGAGGCGGACGTCATCCTCTGGGACGGCGGCAACAACGACTTTCCCTTCTTCCGGCCGGACCTCCTCGTCGTCGTGGTCGACCCGCTGCGAGCGGGGCAGGAGCTGCACTACCACCCCGGCGAGACGAACCTGCGCATGGCCGATGTGGTCGTCGTCAACAAGATGGACAGCGCCGGCCTGGCCGCGGTCGAGCGGGTGTATGCGGACATCGCCGTCGTCAACCCCACGGCGACGGTGGTGCGAGCCAACTCCCCCGTCCGGCTCGACGACGGCCCTCCGCTCGCCGGCGCGTGCGTCCTCGTCGTCGAGGACGGCCCGACGGTCACCCACGGCGGGATGCCGTTCGGTGCGGGCACGGTGGCGGCGCAGCAGGCGGGCGCGGCGATGCGCGTCGACCCGCGGCCGTACGCGGTCGGCTCGATCGCCGAGGTCTTCCGGACGTACCCGCACATCGGCCCCGTGCTGCCCGCGATGGGCTACGACGACGAGCAGCTGAGCGAGCTCGAGGCGACGATCAACGCGACCGAGTGCGACGTCGTCGTCACCGGAACGCCCATCGACCTCGGCCGGCTGATCCGCTCGCGGCACCCGATGCGCCACGCCCGTTACGAGCTGGAGGAGGTCGGCCATCCGACGCTCGCCGAGGTGCTCGAGCCGGTCGTCTCGCTCGCGCGAACCCGCGCGCCGACCGCGGGCTGAGGAGGCGGCCGGACATGACCCCCGCCCATGTGCTCGAGCGCCCGCCCGACCTGCTGCGCGTGTCCGACCTGACCAGAGAGCAGCTCGTCGCGCTCCTCGACCTGTCCGCCGGGATCAAGTCCGAGCCGCGCCGCTTCCTCGATGCCCTGCACGGCGAGACGCTCGCGCTCATCTTCGAGAAGCCCTCGACGCGCACGCGCGTCTCCATGTCGGCCGCCGCCGCCCGTCTCGGCATGCTGCCGCTGTCGCTCCGCCCGGACGAGCTCCAGCTCGGCCGTGGCGAGCCGATCGCGGACACCGCGCGCGTCCTCTCCGGATACTGCGCCGCGATCGCCATCCGCACCTTCGCGCACGAGCTCGTCGAGGAGCTGGCGGAGGCGGCGACGGTGCCGGTGATCAACGCGCTCACGGACGAGCACCATCCCTGCCAGGCGCTCGGCGACATGCTCACGCTGCGCGAGCGCCTCGGCCGGCTCGACGGGATCGCGCTCGCCTACGTGGGCGACGGCAACAACGTGTGCAACTCGCTCGTCGAGGCCGGGAACCTGCTCGGCCTGGACGTGCGCGTCGCCTGCCCGGCCGGATACGAGCCGAAGGTCGCGGGCGCGACGGTCACGGCGGATCCGCTCGAGGCGGTGCGCGGCGCGGACGCCGTCTACACGGACGTGTGGGTGTCGATGGGGGCTGACGACGAGCGCTCGGAGCGCACGGCACGGCTCGGCCGCTACCGGGTCGACCGGCCGCTGATGAACGCCGCCGCGCCCGGCGCGATCTTCCTCCACTGCCTGCTCGCGCACCGCGGCGAGGAGGTCGCGGCGGAGGTGATCGACGGGCCGCGCTCCGCGGTCTGGCAGCAGGCCGAGAACAGGATGTGGACGGAGCAGGCGCTGCTCCTCGTCCTGGCTGGTGGAGGCTTCCCGGACGCGGGCTGACGCGAGATGCGCGTCGTCGTCGCACTCGGCGGGAATGCCCTGCTGCGCCGGGGCGAGCGGCCGGATTCCGACGTGCAGCGCCGGAACGTCGAGCAGGCGGTGCGCTCGGTCGCCGACGTCGCCCGGCGCCACGACGTCGTGGTGACGCACGGGAACGGACCCCAGGTCGGTCTGCTCGCCCTCCAGGCCGCGGCGTACGCCGGTGCGCAGCCGTACCCGCTCGACGTGCTCGGCGCCGAGAGCGAGGGCATGATCGGCTACCTGCTCGAACAGGGGATCGAGAACGCGCTGCCCGGCCGTCCGGTGGCGACGCTGCTCACGCAGGTGGTCGTCGACCGTTCTGACCCCGCCTTCCGGCACCCGACCAAGCCCATCGGCCCGACCTACGACGCGGCGCAGGCTCGCCGGCTCGCCCGCCAGAACGGCTTCACCGTCGCGCGGGACGGCCGCCACTACCGGCGCGTCGTGCCGTCTCCTGAGCCGCGGGCGATCGTCGAGCTCGAGGCCGTGCGGCTGCTCGTCGAGCACGGCGTGCTCGTCGTCTGCGTCGGCGGCGGCGGCATCCCGGTGGTCGTCGACGAGAACGGAGCGCTGCACGGGGTCGAAGCGGTGATCGACAAGGATCTGTCGGCGGCGCTCCTGGCGCGGGATCTCGCTGCCGATGCCCTGCTCATGCTCACCGACGTCGAGGCCGTCGAGCGCGACTGGGGAACGCCGGCGGCGCGGCCGATCCGCCACGCGACGCCGTCCGAGCTCCGTGCGCTCGCGCTCGCGCAGGGCTCGATGGGCCCGAAGGTGGAGGCGGCCTGCAGGTTCGTCGAGGCAACGGGCGGCACGGCCGCGATCGGCGCGCTCGACCAGGCGGGGTCGATCCTCGCCGGAGAAACCGGCACGATCGTGTCCCCGTCCGGTTGGGCGTCTACGGTCGTGTGATGCCCCACTGGATCGTGCTGCTGGCGGCGGCCGCGGCGGGCTGGCTCGTCCTGTGCGTGCTCGGCGGGCTGGCGCTCGGCCGCGGGCTCGAGGCGCTCGAGCGGCGCCGGCGCCGCTCGAAGGTCCTCCGCTAGCGCGGCCGCAGTTCCCGCCGGAGCGACCTATCATCGGCTTGTGCACGACGCGTCGGGCCCTGGCTCGCTGCCGGCGGGGGTGCGGGCGGAGCTCGTGCGGTTGCGGCGGCTCGAACACGACCTGCGGCGCGAGCGCGAGCGGGTCCGTGCCGAGGCGGCGGGCGAGCTGGCGCGGCTGCAGGCGGCGCTGCGCGAGGCGGCGGGGAAGGCTGCGCAGCGAGAGCGCGAAGTCGAGCGGCTGCGCCGGGAGCTCGAGCGGGCCGGCAGGTGGCCGCGCCTGCCCAGGCTCGGCGGCGGCCACGAGGAGCTTCGCCTCGAGCGCGAGCGCCTCGCGCAGCTTCGCGCCGCGCTCCTCCACGAGCGCGCCCGGCTGGAGGAGCGCGCCCGCGCCCTCGCGGCGGCCGAGGCGCGCCAGCGCGCTCTCGCCGCGTCGTTCGAGCGCGTCGAGCCCGCGGCGAGCGCCCGCCCGCGGGGCGATCCCGCTGGTGTGCCCGCTGTGCCGCCCGGCCAGGCCGGGCGCTCCTCCGTGGCCTCCGAGCGCGAGCTGGCGCTCCGCAACCTCGCCGCGCGTGCCCGGCGCCTCGACGAGCGCGAGCAGGCGCTCGCGCGCCGCGAGGCGCAGCTCGCGTTGCTTCGCCGCAGGCTCGCCGAGGAGGAGCGGCGGCTCGACGAGATGGCGTGGCGGACCGGCTCGCTCGCGACTCGGCCGGACACGGCCCTGTCCCGTCCGGCCGAGCAGACGTTCGGCGAGGGGCTGCGCGCGCTCGCACTGGGCGGTCGCGCCGCGCACCCGGCGGACGGCGCCGCCGGAAGCTGGTAGCTTCCGCAGCCGTGCTCGTCGCCTCGCTCAGCGCTGCGCAGAAGGCGGGAATCGCCGGCATGGGGGCCGCCTTCATCGTCTTCGCACTGCTCAGCTCGCTCGTTTTGCCGCGCTACCGGCCCGACTTTCCCGGCAAGCGCGGAGTGGGCCCCTACGTGGCGCTCGCCTTCTGCTTCTTCGCAGCGATGATGGCCGTGATCGTCTTCGTCGGGCGGGAGAAGTCGGAGGCGAAGGCGGAAGGCGGGACAACGTCGGCGCCGACGGCGCCCGCCCCGCCGCCTCCCGCCCCGGGCAACGCCGCCGTCGGCAAGCGGCTGTTCGCCGCGAACGGCTGCGGCAGCTGCCACACGTTCACGCCCGCCGGCTCGAGGGGGACGGTCGGACCCGACCTCGACAGGCTGGCGAGCGACGCGAAGGTGGCGAACCGAGGCTCCGTCCAGCAGTACGCGTTCGAGTCGATCCACGACCCGAACGCCTACATCCGCCCCGGCTTCTCCGCCGGCGTCATGCCCGACTTCGGCGCGTCGCTGACGACGGCGCAGATCGACGACCTCGTCGCCTTCCTGACGCAGCCCTCCTGACGGGTGCGAGGCAGGGCCGCACGGGGGAAACGGCGTTTCCCCCGTGGCAGGCGGAGAGGGCGGGATTCGAACCCGCGACCCACCTTGCCGGCGGGTACGCGATTTCCAGTCGCGCTCCTTCGGCCAACTCGGACACCTCTCCGAGCACCCACCAGCCTAGTGGATCCCGCCGGAGGCGGGGGTGGTGCGACGCGCGGGTCGAACGGCTCAGGCAGCGGGACGCTTGTCGAGCCGGAAGACCGACTTGAACGCGCGCACGATGGTGCGAACGAGCGCGGACATGGGTGTCACCTCCTTCCCTGCACGAGCCGATCGTGGCGTCAGCGTAGGCATCGGTTCGGACTGCACGGCGCGCCGATCCCCCGGCTCAGCGAACCCGGACCGGATCCCCGATCCGCAC
Source organism: Gaiellaceae bacterium (assembly GCA_035652235.1). Classification (GTDB taxonomy): domain Bacteria; phylum Actinomycetota; class Thermoleophilia; order Gaiellales; family Gaiellaceae; genus PALSA-612. Next base: position 8,370 of record DASREE010000020.1, read on the forward strand.
GACGCCCTCCTCGAGCACGTCGCCGCAGACGCCGAAGGCGAACGCCTTGCCCTCGCGAAGGGTGCGGTAGCCCGCCAGCACGCCGAGCGTGTCGAGATCGCGCACCCCGCTGTCCGGGTCGAGCGTCGTCACGGCGCAGCGGCCGACCGGGCCGACGACGCGGATGCGCGCGCCGCCGACGTCGACCTCGCGCCCGATCCAGCCGTCCTCCTCGTGCTCCGAGGCGCCGCGCACCTCGACCGTCATCCGGAACCGCCGCGGGTCGACGGCGTCCACCCCCGCGCGGCGGCCGAGGGCGGCGAGCGAGCCGTCGGTGAGGAGCGAGACGACGTGCGTGCGGTCGACTGCGGCGCCCGGCTCGTCGGCGCAGACGAGCTGGAGCGGCATCCCGGAGAAGGCCGACAGCGCCTCCGACCACGGGCCCTCGACGAGTCGGCCGCGGACCGGCCGGCCGTAGAAGCTCGTCTCCACCGGCCCGCCGAGCACGACTTCGCCCTCCACCGGCGGGCTGCCGTCCCCCAGCTCGAGCGCCAGCCGTCTCGTTCCCGCGTCGTAACGCGGGCGGATCCGGACGAGCGGGCCGCACGTCTTCGCGTTGACCAGCCGCCCCTCCGCGGTGATCAGGTGGAAGCGCCTGTCCCCGGTCGCTCCCCGCCGGCCGAGGACGATCTCTTCGGGATGCTCGAGCGCGAGGCCCTTGACGGGTGCGATCGAGAGCCTGGCGACCTCCATATGCGCATGCTACGGGCTCGGCCCGGCCCGGGCCGCGTCGTGGCAGGAGGTCGGCGCTGGCGCGGGGCGGGGGCATCGGGGCGCGCGGAACCGACCTCGCTGGCGCCCGCCGCCACCCGGATCCGGCTTGCGCTGCGCCCCATCCTGCGCGACACTCGCCGGGTGAGTCGGACGAGACCGGGTCGAGCGAGGGCGGCCGCGGACGTGTCAGGCAAGGTGCCGCGCGTCGACGTTTCAGGCAAGGTGCCGCGCGGGTAGACACGGGGATGGCGACGATCAGCCCCTGCCTCGAGCCCGGGTGCTCGACGCTCTGCGTCGGTCTCCTCTGCATCGCCCACGAGCCCAAACGTCCCGACGTCCTCTACCCGCGCGGGCGCCCCTGGCCGCCGGTGAACGGCCCGCGTGTTCGTACGCCCGGCGCGGAGCCGGAACCGCCGCCGGTGCTCGTGCGGGGTCAGGGGCGACGGCCGCCGGCAGGCGTCCAGGCGCCGTAACGCCGCTCGCTACGTCGCCGCCCGGGTGGAGAAGCCGAGCGTCCAGTCCTCGTCGGACTCGCCGTCGATCGACAGCCGCCACTGGTAGCGGCGCCCCGGCTCGAGCGCGAGCGGGCCGAAGTTGACGGCGAGGGCGCTGTCGATGGGCGTACCGGGTTTCGTGCCGGGCGGCCGGCCGACCTCGAACTCCCCCGTGATCTGAAGCGGGACGCGCTGCTCGCCCTCGCCGGGGACGAGCACCGGGTTGCCGTCATCGTCCAGCAGCTCGAGCAGCAGCCGGTGCCGCTCGTTCGTGCGGTGCCACGGCACCTCGATCTTCAGCGCGATCGCCATCGGCGTCGGCGCGGGTCCGGTCAGCGACCAGCCGCCGCCGAGGATGTAGAGCTTGCCGCCGACCTCCTGCGCGGCGTCGGCGAGCATCATCGTCACCTTCACGGCACGGTCAGATCAGATCCACTTGCCGATACGGCTCTTGATCGTCTGCAGGCGCCTCGCGTTCGCCGGGTCGTGCGCGGCCTCCGCCGGGAGCTTCGCCAGCCGCCGTGCCTGCTCGAGGAGCCGCTTGCCCTCCGGCGTGTCCGCCACCTTGCGCGCCTGCGCGATCAGCTTCCGTCCCTCCTCGCTGCGGGCGACGCGCACCGCCTGGGCGAGCATCTTCCGGCCCTGAGGGCTGGAGGCGAACCTGAGCACGCGTCCGATCGGCGTGGCCACGACGGCACTCTAGACGAACGGCTCCTGCTCGCCCGTGCGGATCGCCGTCCTCGCCGACGGCCGCGTGCGTGACGTCCGACCCGCTCGGTCTCGTCGCCGGCGGCGGCGTAGCAGAAGACGTCCAGCCTGCGCTCGCGCCGCCGGTAAAACGGCCGCCAGGCGGCACCGTCGCGGCCGGCCACGCGCCCCGCGGGCGAGACGTCGGAGCCCGGAGACCGGAGCTGGCGCTCTGGCATGGGTCTCCAGCTGCCATCCGCACCCTGCACGGATGTTGATCGCTCGTCCGACAGCGCCTGCGAGACTCGCCGGCGTGCGCGCGTTCGTCGACGTCCACACGCACGCCGTTCCCTCCGGCGACGACGGCGCCCGCTCGACGGACGAGGCGGTGGCGCTCTGTCGGCTCGCGCTCGAAGGCGGGACGCGCGTCCTCTTCGCCACCCCGCACGCGCACGCCGAGTGGGACGCGTACCCGCGCACGCCAGCCCGCGAGCGCCTCTTCGAGCGCTCGTTCGCCGCCGCCCGGCCGGAGTGCGCGGCGCTCGGGCTCGAGCTGCGCCGGGGGTGGGAGGTGTTCCCGACCGTGCTGCGCGATCTCGACCCTGCCGAGGTCGTGCTCGAGGGGACACGCGCCGTCCTCGTCGAGTTCCCCGGCCACTGGCTTCGCCTCGACGACGACAGCGTGCTCGTCGTCGAGGCGGTGGAGCGCGTCGCCGGCGCCTCGCTCGTGCCGGTGGTCGCGCACCCGGAGCGCTCGCTCGGGCTGCCGGCGGACTTCGCGGTCGCGCGGACGCTCGTCGAGCTCGGCTCGCTGCTGTGCCCGAACGGCGACTCGTTCCTCGGCGTCAACGGCCCGCAGGCGGAGCAGCTCGCCTGGCGCCTGGTCGACGAGGGCCTTGTCGCCCTCGTCGCCTCGGACGGGCACCGCGCGTCGCGGCCGCCGCGGCTCGACGCCGCCTACCACGTGCTCGCCGCCCGCTACGGCGCGCCCGCCGCCGGCCGGCTCGTCGACGGCTCCGCTCTCCCCTGGACACGCCCGCCGCTCCCTGGCACCGGCGGGCCGGCGGCGGCGCTCGAGTAGACTGCGACGCATGCCGCGCGTCGCGGTCGCGCAGATCGAGCCCCACCTCGGCAAGAACGCGCGCAACCTGGAGCTGTGCCTGACGAGGCTCGAGCAGGCGGTTGCGGCCGGGGCGAGCCTGCTCGTGCTCCCCGAGTGCGCGATCAGCGGCTACATGTTCGAGAGCCCGCAGGAGGCGCTGCCGTTCGCCGAGCAGGTGCCCGGCCCGTCCACCGAGGCGCTCGAGCAGGCGTGCGCGCGGCTCGACGCCCACGTCGTCTGCGGGCTCCTCGAGCGCGACGGCGACCGGCTGCGCAACGCAGCCGTCCTCGTCGGGCCGTCGGGCCTCGTCGGCGTGTACCGCAAGACGCATCTCCCGTTCCTCGGGGTCGACCGGTTCGTCGTCGCCGGCGACAGGCTCGACGTGTACGAGACGCCGCTCGGGCGGATCGGGATCGAGATCTGCTACGACCTGCGCTTCTGCGAGGTGACGAGGACGCTCGCGTTGCGGGGCGCCGACATCGTCGCGCACCCGACGAACTTCCCGATGGCGGCGCGTATCCAGACCGAGCTGATCACCGTCGCGCGCGCGGCCGAGAACCGGGTCTACCTGGCGACCGCGAACCGGATCGGCAGGGAAGGGTGGGCCGAGTTCTGCGGGCGGAGCCAGATCGTCGACCCGTTCGGGACGCGCCTGGCCGAGACCGGCGTCGCCGACGAGGCGCTGCTCGTCGCCGAGGTCGACGTCGAGAAGGCGCGCGACAAGGACTACGTCATCCCCGGCGACTACGAGCTGTACCTGTTCGGCCATCGCCGCCCGGAGCTGTACGGCGCGCTGACCGAGGAGCACGAGCAGGCGCCGCTGAAGGCGGCGGCGCTCCCGCGGTGACGGACGAGTTCGTCCTCGACACGCCGGTCGTGCGCGCCTTCGTCGCCGACGTGCGCGCTGCGATCGCCTCCGTCGGCTCGCCGCAGGCCGCCTGCGAGGCGATCAGGCCGAGCTTCGCCGCGCTCCTCGCCGACCCGGACTGGCTCCCGCCTGCCTACCAGCAGCCGGCCCCGGACAGCGGCATGGGCGGCGGGATCGGCCAGTGGCTCCTCTTCCGCGCAGGCGACGGCTCGCTGACGCTCTTCTCGCTCGTCGTTCCCCCAGGCGCGGCGACGCCGGTGCACGACCATCTCGCCTGGGGCCTCGTCGGCCTGTACCGGGGGACGCAGGACGAGGAGGTGTTCGCGAAAGGCGCCAGCGGGATCGAGCCGGTGACGCGGCGGGCGCTCGAGCCGGGAGACTTCTACGCGCTGATCCCGCCGCAGGACGACATCCACCGGGTGCGGACGACGTCGCCCGAGACCTCGGTCTCGATCCACCTGCTGACGAACGACACGGGCTGCGTCTGGCGCCACTCGTACGACCCGGAGTCCGGAGCGGAGTCGCCCTTCCGCTCCGGGTACGTGAACGCTCCCTGCGCGGACGGCGCCGACTCGTAGGCGAACGGTTGCCCCGCAGGGAGCGGGCGCATAAGCTCGGGGCTCCCAAGAGGAGGTCGACCATGTGGGTAAGCGTCCGGCGCTATGCGAGCAACCCCGAGCTGGCGAGCCGTCTCGCCGAGCACGCAGACGACGTGAAGGGCCTGATCTCGCAGGTGCCCGGCTTCGTGTCCTACTACCTCATCCACGACGGCCGTGACACCGTCTCGATCACCGTCGCCCGCGACCGGGACGGCGTCGACCGCTCGAACCAGGTCGCGGCCGAGTGGCTGCGCGAGCACGCGGCCGAGCTTCCCGTGTCGGCACCGCAGATCACCGAAGGCGAGGTCCTCGTAACCACATCCGGCTGACAGCCGGCAGCCGGATCCCGGCTGCCATTGGGCCCCGCGCCCGGGCAGCGCGGGGCCCGCGCGCGCAGGCGTGCTCGGAGACGGCGCTCGACCGCCCCGGCACGGATCGCTCCGGCCGGGAGTGGGCGGCGGGAACGGCGGTCGTGCGCCGAGGCTAACGGTGGCGCCGGCAAAGCGCGTGCCAGCCCCCGGTTCGGGTTCGGCTGTCCGAGGGGGTGGGCGCAGCCGAGCGCGGGTATCCTCCGGCACGGTGGTCCTCTTCCCGCTGGCTCTCCTCTGGCTCGGCGTCATCGTCCTTCTCGCCGTCCGTCACCGACCGCCCGCTGCGCGGCCGCCCGAGCCGGACGACCCGCGCCGGTGGCGCCCGCCGAGGCGACCGAGGCCCGGACCGCACGGGCGCCCGGTCCGCGGCGGCGCCGCGGCGAGAGCCGCAGGCGGGAGCGCAGCGCACAACCGGATGCGCACGACCCGGCGGTAGCGGCCGCGCCTTTGCTTGCGCGGCCGCGAGATCGCGGGGGCCGGTGGCCGCCGAGGAGCTCGCAGCCGCTGCTCCTCGACGGCCGCGGCCGTCGCGAGCAGGTCGAGCCAAAGACGCTGCGCGTGAGTCGCGCGACCGGCGTCGGCGCGGTCGTCTCGGCGTCCACCGTCCGCGGACTCTCCCCGATCGCGGGCGTCAGGCGAGAATGCGCGCATGATCGACCTGCACGTCCACTCGGCGCCGTGCCTGCTGCCGCGGCTCGCCGACGACGTACAGACGGTGGAGTGGTACGAACGCGCCGGCTTCGCAGGCTGCGTCCTGAAGAGCCACTGGGAATCTACGGTGGGGCGCGCCGCGGCGGCGGGCGCTGGCAGGACGATTCGGGTTCACGGCGGCCTCGTCCTCAACCACGCCGCCGGCGGGCTCAGCCCCGCGGCGGTCGACGCGGCGCTCCGGCTCGGCGCCAGGGTAATCTGGATGCCGACGGTGGACGCGCGCGGCCACGCGGAGGCACGCCTCCCGCGGCCGGAGGGAGCCCCTGGAGGCGCCACGCTCGCCGTGCCGCCGCGTGAGCCGGGCGCTGCCTGCTGCGTGCACGAGATCCTGAAGCTGGTCGCGGAGGCCGACGTCGTGCTCGCGACCGGTCACCTGAGCGCCGTGGAGGTCGGTTGGCTCGTACGGGCCGCGCGCGACGCGGGCGTCCGGCGGATGCTCGTGACGCATGCGACGTTTCTGGTACCGGCCCTCGGCGCCGCCGAGTTGCGTGAGCTCGTGGAGCTGGGGGCATCCGTCGAGATCACGGCCTACCAGCTCCTCCACCAAGTGGGTTGCGACGCGGCCCAGCTGGCCATGGTGGCCAGCGCGCTCAGGCCCGACCGGGTCGTCCTCAGCTCCGACGCGGGTCAGCCCGACTCGCCGCCTGGACCGGAAGCCCTGCTGACGTTGCTCGACGCGCTGGAGCGCGAAGGAGTCGACCGCGCCGCGCTCGAGGCGATGGCGTCGGAGAACCCAGCTCAGCTCCTCGCCGCGTCCTGAGGCTCGTCAGCCGGTTCCGGCCTGAAGCGCCTGCCGCCGGCGGGCGATCTGGGAGAGCGCCACCGCGAGGACGAGCGCGCCGCCGTAGAAGAGCTGTTGGACGAAGCTCTCGACGCCCATCAGTTGGAGGCCGGTAATGCCGGTGACGAGGAAGTAGACGGCGATGAAGGAGCCCCAGGGGTTGAAGCGGCCGGGCATGACGGTCGTGGCGCCGAGGAACGCGGCGGCGAAGGCGGGCAGGAGGAGCTGCGAGCCCGACGAGGGGTCGGCGGCGCCGGTGGTGCCGGCATAGAGGACGCCGGCGATACCGCTGACGAGCCCGGAGGCGATCAGCGCCCCCCAGCGCAGCCGGTTGACTCGAAGCCCCGAGAGCCGGGCGACGTTTCTGCCGCGGCCGACGACGAGCAGTCTGCGCCCGAGCGGAGTGAACTCGAACACGTACCAGACGATCACGCACAGCGCGAGGCCGTAGTAGAACTCGAGCGGGATGCCGAGGAAGCGGTCGACGATCACCGGATTGACGAGGGTGGTCGAGACACCGCTGATCGTGTTCGAGGCGCTGATCCACAGCACGACCCCGTACACGAACGTGCCGGTGCCGAGCGTGACGATGAACGGGTCGATGCCGAAGATGATCACGAAGGCGCCATTGACGATCCCGACGGCGACGCTCGCGCCGAGCGCGGCGAGGATCGCCCAGCCGATCGGCCAGTGGTGGTTGGCGTTCAGCACCGCGAGCACCATCGACGAGAGCGTCAGGTTGTACGCCACGGACAGGTCGTAGTCGCCCGTCGTGAGCGGGATCAGGAGGCCGAGCGTGAGCACGACGATGATCGCCTGCGAGCCGAAGATGGTCGAGAAGTTCCCGGTCGTGGGGAACGTGTCCGCCGTCGAGGGAAGCACGCTGAAAAAGAGACACACCAGCCCCCAGACGAACGGGAGCGCGTAGCGCTGGGCGATGTCGCCGGGAGCGAGGTGCGTCCTCAGGTGCTCGCGGATCAGCTCCTGCCTGGTGTAGCCGATCGGCTTGGCTGCGGGCGCGTTGTCGTCCACGTTCTCCATCTAAACGGCGAGCGTCATCTCGTCCGGGAGCGAGACGCTGTTGTAGCAGCGCTCTGTGATTCGCTCCTTCGTGACGGCGTCCCCCACCAGCTGCTCGACGATACGGCCGCGTGCGAAGACGAGCACGCGGTCGCAGATGGCCGCCAGTTGCTCGTAGTCGGAGCTGGCACAGATCACGGAGGTGCCCTTCGCCGCCGCGTCGCGGATGACCGAGAAGATTTGCTGGCGGGCTCCGACGTCGACGCCCTGCGTCGGCTCATGGAGGAGCAGGAGCTGGGGCCGGCGGTCGAGCCACTTCGCCAACAGCGCCTTCTGCTGGTTGCCGCCGGAGAGCGAGGCATAGACCGCCCTCGGCTCGGCCGGCCGAACGTCGAACGCGCTCATCAGCCGTCGCGCGTGGCTGAGCATGCGGCGCCGGCGAAGAGCGCCCGCGCGGAAGAAGGAGTCGAGCGATCGCAGCAGGATGTTGTCGTAGACGGGCAGCGATCCGACGACGCCATCCTCCTGTCGATCCGCCGGGACGAGCGCGATCCCCGCCGCCAGCGCCCGGGAGGGAACGAGCCAGGAGAGCTCATACGCGGTGCCGTGGAGGCTCATGGTGCCGCTCTCGGCGCGCCAGGCGCCGAACAGGAAGTACGGCACCTCCTCGAAGCCGGAGCCTACGAGACCGGTCAGCCCGAGCACCTCGCCCTCGTGCAGCTCGAACGAGACATTGCGGAGCGTGCCGCCGTTCACGCCGTCGACCGAGATCTCCACGTCGCGCTTGGACAGGTCGTGCGGGCTCGACTCCAGCATCTCCAGGTGCCTACCGACGATCATGCGCACGAGCTCCGCCTCGGATGTCTCGGCGGTGACCACGGTGCCGACGACGCGCCCGTCGCGGAGGACCGTCGTCCGGTCGGTGATCTCCCGCACCTCGTCCAGGTCGTGGGAGACGAAGACAACGCTCGCTCCCGACGCGGCGATCTCCCGCACGAGCGCGAACAGCTGGTCGATGCCGGTGCGCGGCAGGAAGACCGTCGGCTCGTCGAGCACGAGGATGCCCCCCGCGCCGTCGGCGCTGGCCAGGCTCGTGCGCATGCCCTCCACGGCCCGGACGATGGCGAGCAGGGCCCGCTCGACGGGGCTGAGGTCGCCGACCCGCTTGCGGACGTCGATCGTCAGGCCGTAGCGCGCGAACGTCTGCTGCGCCTTGCGCCGCTCCCGCGACCAGGAGATGTGGAGGCGGCGACCGGGTGAGGCGAGCTCGCTCACGTACAGGTTCTCGATCACGCTCAGGGACGGGATCAGGCCGAGGTCCTGATGGACGAAGTCCATGCCGAGCGACCTGAACTGCCCCGGTCGCAGGGGCAGCTTCACCGGCTTGCCGAAGATGCTGAGCGCTCCGGAGTCGGGAGCGTGGTAGCCGGCGAGGACCTTGATCAGCGTCGACTTGCCCGAGCCGTTCTCGCCGAGCAGGCCGTGCGCCTCGCCCGCGGCGACGCTGAGGCTGACGCCGTCGAGCGCCCGAACGCCGCCGAAGCTCTTCGAGAGGTCGCAGACTTCGAGAGCCGGAATCGGCGTCCCCATCGGAAGAGGGAGTCTATATTCTATTTCGCTCCGCGTCACCGAGGTCGTGGCAGAACGCCGGCGCCCACCGAAGCAACCCCCGGGCCCCGTGGCCGTCGTGGGCGTGTCGATCGCCGTTCTCGCCGCCGGGACGTTCGCGATCTCCGCCTTCGGCGTCCTGGCTCCGAAGCTCGCAGACGCCTTCGCGCTCTCGCGCGCGGACATCGGCTTCGTGACCTCGGTTGTGTTCCTCGGGGCGGCGCTCGGGTCGGCCCCCGCCGGACGGCTCACGGACCGGGGGCATCCAGCCCGGCTGCTCGCGCTCGCCATGTCGGCCTTCGCCGGCTCCGTGCTCCTCTTCGCGCTGGCGCCGGACCGGGCGATCCTGTTCGCCGCAGCGGCCCTTGCCGGCCTGGCCTACGGGTGCGTGAACCCACCCACGAACGTCATCGTCGCCGGCCAGCTCGCCCGCCGCCTCGGCTTCTTCCTCAGCCTGAAGCAGACGGGGGTTCCGCTCGGCGGGCTCCTTGCCGGCGCCGTCCTGCCCCCGGTGGCGATCGCGTGGGGCTGGCGCGCGGCAGTCGGCGTCGCCGCCGTCGCCTGCGCGCTCGTCGCCGCCGCCACGCTGCTGCTTCGCAACGTGGCGACGATCGAGCTCGGTCACCGCGGGCGGAGCCTGGTCGCGGGCAGGCGGCAGCTCGTCGCGCTCGGCGGCTTCGGCTTCGTCATGGCGGGCAGCCAGTGGGCTTTCCTCACCTACCTCGTCCTCTTCCTGACCCAGCAGTTCCGTTTCGGCCTCGCCGCCGCGGGGCTCGCGCTGGCGCTCGCGCAGGGGCTCGGGGCGTGTGCGCGGCTCCTCTGGGGATGGCTCAGCGACAAGACCGGGAACCGGCTCGGCGTGCTGCTGCTCATGGCTGCGCTGCAGGTGGTCGCGCTCGAGCTTCTCGCCCTCTTCCCCGGGCGGACCCTCGCCTGGCCGCTCGTGGCGCTGGCGGGCGTGACGATCGTCGGCTGGAACGGCGCCTTCTACGGCTACGTGGCGGAGTCGGCCGGGCCAGGAAACGTCGGGCAGGTCTCGGGCCAGATGCTCGTCCTCATCTTCGCCGGGTCGGTCGTCTTCCCGCCCATGCTCGGCGCGCTCGTCGATGCGATCGACTCGTGGCGCCCGTTGTGGGCGATCTGCGGCGGCGCGGTGGCGGCCGCGGCCCTCGGGCTCGGGCTCACGATTCCCCGCGGCTCGACTGCAGGCCCGTTCGCGGCCGCCGAGATGGCCGCGGCAGGCGGCGAGGCCGACGCGTAAGGCGGGCCAACGCTGCTGAGGTACCGCTTGTCGAGGCGCGTCACGACCGAGTAGAGCAGGTGGAGCATGTTCCGACGCGCATCCGCCCTCGTGCGTCAGGAGCTGAAAGGCCCTTCAAGCGGTCGATTCCGTGGTCCGCCTCGACCCAGGCGATCAGCTCCTTCCACGCGACGCGCGCAGCGCAGACGGTAGACGACACCCGCTCGGGCAGCGGGTCCACGAACATCGGCCCCGTTGAGGTTGAGGGACGGCAAGCGCAGGACGTGCGTCGGGAGATCCGCCTCCGACTGCACGCGGGACTCGAAGCGTCCTCCGTATGATGTCGAGGACATCGCCCGAGCGGACGCTCGCGATGGGCTCGCTGTACGGGCTGAAGACGTAGCCGTACCGACCCGTTCGGACTTCGCGGACGTCCGGGGCCCGCGATCATCCGCCTGTTCGCTGCCCTGCCGTCGGCGATAGTCGGTTGACCTCGCTCGCGAGGGACGTTACGCTCGCGCGGGCGGCATCAAATATATGAGATATCTCGAGAGGAGGAAGCCGTGAATCGACGCCGACGAACTCTGCTCGTGAGCGTCGCTCTGGCCGCGCTCGTGGCGTCGGTGCTGGCGGGGCTCGCCCAGGGCACGACCACGCGACAGGTCAAGCGATCCAAGAGCCCGAACTTCGCGTACCTGCGCAGCCAGATCCAGAAGTACATGGCGCTGCCGAAGTTCGTCCCGCCCGGGCCGGCCTTCGACGCGAGCAAGGTCAAAGGGAAGACGATCTTCAGCATCCCGGTGTCGAGCGCGAACCCCTTCACGGCCAACATCGAGACGGCGATGGCCGGGGCGGCGAAGCTGCTCGGCATCAAGTTCATCAACTACACGAACCAGGCGCAGGTGCCGCAGTGGGTGCAGGGGATGGGGCAGGCGATCAGCCGCCACGTCGACCTGATCGACCTGCTCGGCGGGACCGACCCGCGCGTCCTCGGGCCGCAGATCGCCGCAGCCAAGCGGGCGAAGATCCCCGTCGTGACGTCGCACCTGTACGACATCACCCAGACCCCAGTCGCGGTCAACTACTCGATCCCCGCCGACTACCAGCGCGCGGCTAGGCTCGAGGCAGACTGGGTCATCCTCGACACCAAGGGGAAGGCGGACGTCGTCATTGTGACCTCGAACGAGATCGTGCCGACGCCCGCGATCGTGAAGGCGCTAAAGAGCGAGTTCGCCGAGCAGTGCGGCGCCGGCTGTAAGTACACGCTGATCAACGCTCCTGTTGCCGACTGGTCGACCAAGATCCAGCCTCAGGTTCAGTCGGCGCTCGTCAAGGATCCGAACATCAACTACGTGATCCCGATCTACGACTCGATGTCGCAGTTCGTCGTCCCCGCGATCACGGCGGCAGGGCGGACCGGGAAGGTGCACATCGCCACCTACAACGGCACGCCGTTCGTCATGGGCTACCTCGCGCAGGGGAACGCGGTCCGGTTCGAGGTCGGCGAGAACCTCAACTGGCTCGGCTGGGCGTACATCGACGCCGAGGCACGGGTCCTCGCGGGGCAGAAGATCCCGCGGCAGTTCAACGAGCACACGGCGCTGCGCGCTTTCACGTCCGCCAACATCAAACAGGCGGGCAACCCCCCCAAGCTATCCACGGGCTACGGGAACGCGTACATCGTCGGCTACAAGAAGCTCTGGGGTCTGAAGTAGGTCCCTCGTCCGCCGCCTTGGGCGGAACGGGGCGAGACGGAGGGCCGGCGACGCCGGCCCTCCGTCCTTCCGGCGCCGTCGAGCAAGCACGGTGCGGCAGCTCGACGCCGACGGCGTTCGCCAGGACAAGCCCGAGACGGCCGTCCCTCAGCATGGTGGAGGCTGGTGCCGCGCGGCGCACGAGCGGGGGCGACCTCGGACGCGGCGGCCTGTCCAAGCGTCTCGCAGAGCTCGGCCCGGCCGAGGCCGGGAGTGGGCGCCCCGGAGCGGTTTCAGCCGCCCGCCCGGAACACCCCTCCCGCGGGCGCCGTCGTGATCGGTCGCCCCATCCGCCCGAGCTTGATCACAAACACGGACGGGAGCGACGACCGGCCGGAAGCTTCCGTCACGGCGCCTCCGAGAGCGCGAGCCGAATCGCCTCGCCGGTGACGAGCAGTGTCGACATCGCGGCCGCGAAGCGGCGGGCGACGTCGCGGTCCTCGGCGCGCTCGAGCGCGCGGACGGGGTGGGGTAGCCGCGCCACCAGCGATCTGGCCGTCTCCGTGACGGCGTCGCGCGTGTGCGCAAGCGGCTCGCCGGTCGCCGGGCGCAGGACGGTCCAGACGAGCGCCAGGAGCGGCGGCGAGGCGGCGAGGTGCCGGAGGAGGCTGGGCACGAGCACCGGATGCTCGTCACCGACGAGGGCGGCGCTCATCTCGTGCAGGAGCTTGCTCGTCCCCTCGTCCGCGGACTCGAGCGGGACCATGGGCAGGACCGCCGGCCCCGGTGAGAACTCGGACGTCGCCGCGCGCGCGCCCGTTCCGCTGCACCCGTAGAGCAGGGCGTGCATTCCGAGGAGGTTGCGCGAGTTCGCCCGTGCGTAGGCCGCGAGCGTCGCGCGCACGAGGCGGGTGCACTCGGCGCTAATCCCGACGGCGGCGAGCGCAGCGGGGGGCACGCGATTGAGCTGCAGGACCGCCGCCCGCTCGATGAGCTGCCGTGAGGCCTCCTCCGCCGGGTACGACGTGAGGTTCGGCCGCAGGGCCTCCCAGACCGAAGCCAGCCGCACCGGCTCGACTGCGAGGTGGCGGTAGACGAGGTTGACGACCGGAACGCCGAGCACCGCCCTGATGTCTGCGTAGAGCTCCGCGACGCGTCCTGCTGCGGCGGACTCGGGTACCTCAGCGAGGAGCTCGTTTGGCGCGGCCATCATCGAGTCAGGGGACGAGCAGGACCTTGCCGAACTGCTCACGCGCCTCGAGGATGCGGTGCGCCTCGGCGGCAGCCTCGAGCGGGAGCGTGGCGTGGATCACCGGCGTGAGCCGCCCGTCGGCGACGAGGTCGATGCAGTGCCGGATCTCCTCGGCGGTCGCCCGCACCGAGCCCACGAGCGACCACTGGTGGCGGAAGAGGAGGATGACGTCGACCGGCACGACCTCGCCGGCGTGCGCCCCCACCGTGACGACCGAGCCGTTCTTCGCGAGCGCCCCCAGCGACGCGGCGAGGACGTCGCCGCCCACCGACTCCATCACGACGTCGACGCCGCGCCCGTCCGTGAGCTCGCGGGCGCGGGCGGCCAGGTCGTCCACGCGGTAGTTGACCGTCTCCTCGGCGCCGAGGGCGCGCGCCCGCGCGAGCTTCTCGTCGGAGCCGGCCGAGGCGATGACACGGGCGCCGAGCAGCTTCGCCACCTGGATGCCCGCGGTACCGACGCCGCTGCCGGCGGCGTTGACGAGCACCCAGGCGCCCTCGTCGACGCGCACCCGGGTGGCGAGGGCGTGCCAGACCGTGGCGAAGGTGGTCTGGATCGCGGCCGCCTGCTCGAAGGTAAGCGACGGGGCGAGCGGGACGAGCGCCCACGCCGGCACGACCGCGTACTCGGCGTATCCACCGGGCGAGTGGACGCCGAGCATCGTGATCTGCTCGCAGTGCATGTGCTGCCCTACCCGGCACCACTCGCACTCGCGGCAGTGGATCTGGTACAGCGGGGCGACACGCTCGCCCACGGCGACATCCTCCACGTCCGGGCCGAGCTCGGCGACCTCGCCGGCGATCTCGAAGCCGAGCGTGTGCGGGAGCGACAGAGGCAGTCGCGAGATGCCCTCGCGCATGTCGATGTCCACGTGGTTGACGGCGCACGCGCGCACGCGGACGAGCGCCTCGCCCGGCCCGGGCTCGGGCGTCGGCACCTCCTCGACCCGGAGCACGTTCCGGCCGCCGTAGGAGTGGAAGCGTACGGCTCTCACGCAGCCGCCGGATCGCCGGTCGTCCGGCGCGGCCCGAGCGGCGCCGGGAGGCGCTCGAGGTAGTCGACCACCTCGGACAGGGGGAGGACGTCGCCGTACTTGGCGTCGATGTCGAAGAGGCTCGCCTCGTGCGGCCCCTGCCAGCGGTCCGAAACGGCTTCCTCGGGGACTGCAACACGGAAGCCGTACGAGATCGCGTCGACGGCGGTCGCTCGGATGCAGCCTGACGTGGAGCAGCCGGTGATGATCACCGTGTCGATCCGGTCGGCGATCAGGAGCGAGACGAGATGGGTGTGGAAGAAGGCGGACGGATACTTCTTGACGAGGACGAGCTCGCCGTCGACGGGCGCAATGCGCGGATCGATCTCGGTGGCCGCCGGGGCGTCGACGAGGAGCTCGCGCAGCGCGGGGATCTTCTCGACGAACCTGCCGCCGTCGCGCCCGTCCGGGCGGTAGGCGACGGTCGTGAAGCAGACGGGGACGCCCTGGGTCCGGGCCGGCACGAGCAGTCGTGCGATCGCCTCGACCGCGCCGGTCTGGTCGGCTCCTACCTGAAAGGAAGGGTCGCAGAACGCGCGGGCCATGTCGATGACGAGCAGCGCGGGCCGCTCGCCGAAGCCGATCCTGGTCCCGAACCCCCGCTCGCGGTAGAAGGGTTGCGGCCCCGCGCCCAGGCTAGATCACTCCTTCCTGCCTGAGCTCGTCGAGCTCCTCCTGCGAGAGACCGAGCTCGCCACAGTAGACCTCGTCGTTGTGCTCGCCGATCTCGGGCCCCGGGTGGCGAATCTTGCCGGGCGTGTCCGAGAGGCGCGGGATGACGTTCTGCATCAGCACCGACCCGAGCTTGGGATGTGGGACGCGGACGATCGTCTCCCGGGCGAGGTACTGCGGGTCCTCGACGATGTCGGCGATCGAGTAGATGGGGGCGATCGCCGCCTCGCCCTCCGCGAACGCCTCCATCACCTCCTCCGTCGTCCGCTGGCCGATCCACTCCTGGATGATCTCGTCGAGCTCGTCGATGTGCTCGATCCGGCCCATGTGGTCGGCGAACCACGGCTCCTCGATCAGGTCCGGACGACCGACGATGCGCATCACGCGCTCGGCGATCGACTGCGCGCTGGCCGAGAGCCCGAGCCACTTGCCGTCCTTCGTGAGGTAGGCGTTGCGCGGGGCGGTGAAGGGAGCGCGGTTGCCGGTTCGGCCCTGCACGATGCCGAGCTGGTCGTAGAGGAGGGCCTGCGGGCCGAGCACCCAGAAGAGAGGCTCATAGATCGAGAGGTCGATGATCTGGCCCCGGCCCTGGCCGCCGTGCTCGCGCCACCAAAGCGCGATCATCACGGCCGAGCAGCCCGTGAGCGCGGCGATGCCGTCCCCGAGCGCGAGCGGGGGCAGTGCCGGCGGTTTGTCCGGCCAGCCGTTGATGTGCGCGAAGCCGGAGATCGACTCGGCGAGCGTCCCGAACCCCGGCAGGTGGCTGTAGGGACCGGTCTGGCCGAAGCCGGTCGTGCGCACGATCACCAGCTTCGGGTTGATCTCGTGCAGGACGTCCGGCCCGAGGTTCCAGCGCTCGAGCGTTCCCGGCCGGAAGTTCTCGATCAGCACGTCCGCATCCGCGACCAGGCGCTTCATGAGCTCCTGCCCGCGCGGGTTCGAGAGCGTCAGCGTCACGCAGCGCTTGTTGCGGCCGACGAGCGCCCACCAGAGCGAGACGCCGTCCTTCTGCCAGCCCATCGAGCGCAGACCGTCCCCGCGCGGATGCTCGACCTTGACCACGTCGGCGCCATAGTCGCCGAGCAGGGACGCGATCACCGGTCCGGCGAAGAGCGTGGCGCAGTCGATCACGCGCAGGCCCTCGAGGGGGGCCGGCGTCGCGCTCCTGCCGCCGGCTGTCGTGTCGTCGCTCACCTCGCCGACCGAGCCGTGTGCGCCTCGTGCAGCCGCAGCCGATGCCGGGCGCGGAAGTACAGAGGGTAATCGACGAACCGCCCCTCCACCTGGATGGACGCGAGCCCCGACGTCTCGGCCTCCTCGAACGCCTCCACCACCCGCCGCGCGTGCTCGACCTCCTCGGGCGAGAGCTCCGAGTAGGCCCGCTGCACGGGGTCGACCTGGGCGGGGTAGACGACGACACGGCCCTGGAAGCCGAGGCGCCGGGAGAGCAGAGTGTTCTCGTACAGGCCCTCGAGATCGTGGATGTCCGGGTAGGGGCCATCGAGCGGAGCGGGCAGGCCTGCTGCACGGGCCGCGACGACGACGCGCGAGCGTGCGTAGAGGAGCTCCGTCGCCTCGCGCGTCAGGTCGACACCGATGTCGACGGAGAAGTCGCCGAGGCCGAACACGAGAGTCACGACGCGGGGGGGCACGGCGAAGGCGATCTCCTCACAGCGGACGATCCCGAGCGCCGTCTCCACCAGAGGCAGCATGCGGATCGTCCCTTCCGGGATGCCTCGCTCGCGCTCGAGCTGCGTGACGAGCTCGTCCAGCGCGGTCAGCGTGTCGGGCGTCTCCACCTTCGGCACCATGAGGCAGTCGAGATCTGGGCAGACGACCGCCTCGACGTCGCTCTCGGCGAGCCCAGTGTGGACGCCGTTGATCCTGACGATCACGACGGTGTCGTCGTACGTGGGCAGCGCGGCTCGCGTCGACGCCCGCGCGGCGATCTTCTCTGCGTTTGCGACGGCGTCCTCGAGGTCGAGCACGATCGCGTCCGAGCCGAACTGACCGACCTTCTCGAGCCGGCGGGCGTGGTTTCCGGGTGCAAACAGGAGCGAACGGAGGGTCTGGTTCTCCCAGTCGATTGCCGGACGCCGCCTGTTCACGTCGCAAACGAGTCTATATTCTATTTCTATTGACCGCAGTACCTACACCCTTCGCTGCCCCGCGTCATCTCACGAAGACCGAGCTGGCGCTGGAGTTCCTGCGGGAGCGGATTCGCTCCGGCGAGCTTGCCCCGGGTCAGCGGCTCGCGCTGGAGGAGCTGACCCAGCTGCTCGGTATGAGCGCCACCCCGATCCGCGAGGCGTTGCGGCTGCTCCAGGCCGACCGGCTCGTCGACTACCGGCCGCACCACGGGGTCGTCGTCACCGAGTCTCCTCCCGAGGCGACCGTGGAGATCTACCGGATTCGGAGCGTGCTCGAGCCGCTCGCCGCCGAGCTTGCCGTCGAAAGCCTGGCGGATGCGCGCCTGGAGGAGCTCGAGCGTCTTCACAGCCTGCTCAAGGCGGCGGTGGCCTCCGGCCGCGGCAAGCAGATCGCCGAACTGAACGCGTCCTGGCACTGGACGCTGTACGAGTCGGCACAGTCCACCTACCTGAACGACTTCATCAGACGCCTCTGGGAGGGATTCCCGTGGCGAACCATGTGGGCGCTGCCCGGCCGCGCCAAGCAGTCGCTGCGAGAGCACGAGGCGATGATGGCGGCGATCCGGGAGCGGGACGGCACCGGTGCCGCGGCGCGCATGCGCGAGCACATCGAGAGCGGCGCGGAGACGCTGGTCGACCGCGTGGATTACCCGTCGCCCGCGTGATCGTTCCGTCCCCGGTCGGACTGCGGGAGCAGATCGCCGCCGGCGCGGTCGGCTCGAGCGACGTGACGGAGAGCTACCTCGACATGATCCGGTGCCTCGACTCGGAGGTCGGGGCGTTCGTCACCGTCGACGCGGAGGGAGCGCTCGAGCAAGCGCGCGCCGCCGACACCGCCCTCGCCGGCGGCCAGACGCTCGGTCCCCTGCACGGGCTTCCGATCGCGCTCAAGGACAACATCGACACGGCCGGGCTTCGGACGACGGTCGGGTCGGCGTTCTTCGCCGAGCGTGTCCCGGAGGCGGACGCGGAGGTGACGCGCCGGCTGCGTCAGGCAGGTGCGGTGGTGCTCGGGAAGGTGACCCTGCACGAGTTCGCCTACGGCGCCACCAACGACAACCCCCACTTCGGCTCCTGCCGCAATCCCTGGGACCTCGGGCGTGTGCCCGGGGGGTCGAGCGGCGGCTCGGGTGCCGCGGTCGCGGCGGGACTGTGCGCGGCGGCGCTCGGCACCGACACGGGCGGGTCGGTCCGCATTCCCGCGGCGCTCAACGGGGTGAGCGGCCTCCGCCCATCGCACGGCCGCGTGTCCATCCGCGGCGTCTTCCCCATCACCTGGACGTTCGACACGGTCGGGCCGATCGCGCACGCCGTCTCGGACCTGGCGGCGCTCCTGGAGGCGCTCGCCGGCTACGACTCGCTCGATCCGCACTGCGCCGACGCGCCCACGGACGCGTACGGCGAGGCGCTGGAGAGGGGCGTCGACGGGCTCAGGATCGGCGTACCCCGGAACTTCTTCTTCGAGCAAGTCGACGCGGACATCGTCCGGCTCGTGCGCGCCGCCGCCGACGTGCTCGCAGCGGCGGGTGCGACGCTCGAGGAGATCGAGCTGCCCGAGGCCGGCGCGGCCGTCGACATCGCGACGACCATCATCCGCGCCGAGGCGTTCGCCATCCACCGCCGACGACTAGCCGAGGCGCCGGACCGCTTCGGCGAGGACGTGCGCAGGCGGCTTCTGCTCGGCGAGCAGGTCACCGGCGCCGACTACGGCGAGCAGCGGGAGCGCGCCCGCGTCTGGCGGCGCACGGTCGAGCGGGCCTTCGAGCAGGTCGACCTGATCCTCTCGCCGACGACCGGGACGACCGCGCCGGCGGCGGGGTCGGAGATGATCGAGACGACCCAACGGCTCGTCCGGCTGACGTACGGCTGGAGCCTCGCCGGGCTGCCCGCGCTCAGTATCCCCTGTGGCTTCTCCGACACCGGCCTGCCGGTCGGGCTGCAGCTCGCCGCTGGGCGCTTCCGTGAGGCCACCCTGCTGCAGGCTGGCGCCGCCTACCAGCGCGAGACTGACTGGCATCTGCGGCAACCTGTGCTTCCGAACCCGAAAGGAGTGACGAGGTGAGACTTGTCGACCAAGACATCCCCGGCCCGAAGCGAGAGTACGTCGGCTACGGACGCCGACCGCCGAAGGTGTTCTGGCCGGAGGACGCCAAGGCGGTCGTCAGCCTCTGCGTCAACCAGGAGGAGGGATCGGAGTACTCGAAGGCCGCCGGGGACGGGCGCAACGAGGGCCTCGCCGAGATCCCGTACGTCATGGACCCCGAGTACCGGGACCTCTGCGCCGAGTCGATCTACGAGTACGGTAGCCGGGCGGGCGTCTGGCGCCTCCTCCGCCTGTTCGACGAGTACGGCGTCAAGACGACCTTCTACTCGGCGGCGGTCGCCCTCGAGCGAAACCCGGAGGTTGGGCAGTGGCTGCAGGAGTCGGGTCACGAGCCGTGCAGCCACGGGTGGCGCTGGGAGGAGCACTGGCTGCTCGACCGCGAGGAGGAGCGCCGGCACATCGAGTGGACGATCGAGTCCTTCCGGCAGACGACCGGGCAGCGTCCGCTCGGCTGGTACTGCCGCTACGGCCCCAGCGTGAACACGCGCGAGCTGCTCGTGGAGGAGGGGGGCTTCGTCTACGACTCCGACGCCTACAACGACGACCTCCCCTACTTCACCGAGGTGAAGGGCAAGCGCCACCTCGTCGTGCCGTACAGCATGGTCTACAACGACGGCCGCTACGTCCTCGCGCAGGGGTTCGGCGGGCCGTCGGACTTCTTCGACATCTGCCGGCGCGGCCTCGACGAGCTTCGCCGGGAGGGGCACGCGGGCTACCCGAAGATGATGTCGATCGGTCTTCACCCCCGCTGGGCGGGGCAGGCCGGCCGAACCTCCGCGCTGCGAGAGTTCATCGAGTACGCGCTCGGCCTCGGCGACGTCTGGTTCGCGCGGCGGATCGACATCGCCAACTGGTGGCTCGAGCACCATGAAGAGTTCGAGCGGTAGCGGCGGCGGCGCCGGCGGGGACGGGTGGGGCCGCCTCGCCGGCAAGGTCTGTCTCGTCACCGGCGCGGGCTCCGGCATCGGTCGCCAGACGGCGCTGCGCTTTGCCGCCGAGGGTGCGCGCGTCGCCGTTGCCGACCTCCGCGAGGACGCGGCCAAGGCCGTCGCCGGGGAGATCGGCGCGGCGGCGGTCGCCGTGCCGGTCGACCGTCACCTCCTCGGCGCAGGTGGCGCAGGCGGTCGAGTCTGCCTGCGCGGCGCTTGGCGGGCTCGACGTCGTCGTCAACAACGCCGGAGTCACGATCGTCGGAGCGGTGCATGAGCTGACGGAGGAGGAGTGGGAGCGGGAGCTCGCCACGAACCTGAAGAGCGTGTACCTCGTCTCGAAGGCCGCGTGGCCGCGGCTCCTCGAGCGGGGCGGAGGCGCGATCGTGAACACCGCGTCCGTCGCCGGCCTCTGGGCGATCCCCGCCGACGCCGCCTACTGCGCGTCGAAGGCCGGGGTGATCATGCTCACGAAGTGCATGGCGCTGGACGGCGCGAAGGACGGGATCCGCGTCAACTGCGTCTGTCCCGGCTACACGCAGACGCCGATGATCGACGGCTACTTCGACGACCAGCCGGATCCCGACGGGGCGCGGCGCTTCGCCGAGCGGCTCCACCCGCTCGGCCGCCTGGGGCGGCCGTCGGACATCGCCGACGCGATCCTCTACCTCGCCTCCGAGGAGGCCGCCTGGGTGACCGGGAGCGCGCTCGTGGTCGACGGGGGCCTCACAAGCGGCGTCTGGAGCGGCTGAGCGCGCCGCCGACAGCCCGTCGGCGTAGCCGGAGCGCGAGACAGCCCAGCTCGCCGCGATCGCCTTCCACCCGCTCGGCCGGCTCGGGTCCGCCTCGGACGTCGCCGAGGCGTTCGTCTACCTCGCTCCCGCGTTCGCGCCTCGGTCGGCGACGCCTGTGCGCTCACCAGGGGAGCGCCGGCTCGCCGGCCGTCCAGCCGCCGTCGACGGGGAGGACGACACCGGTGATCGCGCTGGCCTCGGGGCCGGCGAGGAAGACGATGGCAGCGGCGACCTCATCCGGGTGGAGCAGCCGCCCGAGCGGGATCCGCTTTACCGCGGCGCGCCGGAACGTCTCGTTCTCGAAGAACGCCTCCGTCATCGGCGTGACCGTGAATCCCGGAGCGACGGCGTTCACGCGGACGCCGTGTGGCGCCCAGTCGATCGCGAGCGAGCGGGTCAGCGCGGCGACGGCGCCCTTGCTCGCCGTGTAGGCGGCCTGCTGCGGGAGCGAGACGAGCGCAGCCTGCGAGGCGACGTTGACGACGGCGCCCCGGCTGGCGCGCAGGTGCTCGCCGAACGCCTGGCAGCAGTGCACGATGCCGAGCACGTTGACCTCGAAGTTGCGGCGGAAGTCCTCCGCCGGGAGCTCGTCGATCGGCCTGTTCGCGGTCAGCACGCCGGCGGCGTTGACCAGCACGTCGACCCGCTTGAGCGAACCGGCCAGGCGCTCGAGCGCGCTCCTGTCGGTCACGTCGCAGGCGGGCTCGCCGGCGAGGTCGGCGACGACGACGGTCGCGCCCTGTGCCTGGAGCAGCCGGCGGCAGCTCGCGCCGATGCCGGACGCGCCGCCGGTGACAACCGCGACACGTCCCTCGATCCGGTCGCTCGAGGCGCTCATGGCGCGCTCATGGCGAGGAGAAGCTCACCCTCCGCGCCCCGTCGGCGCTGCAGGCGGCGGCGAGGAGGCCGAAGCGAGGTCCGATCGCCCCCGGGCCGCGCTTGCCGAGCCGGTGCCGGTCGGCGTATCGTGCCGCTTGTCACGCACGAAGGAGGTTGCGCATGGCTGTGCACGCAGACGAGCGCACGATGATCTCCGAGCGGATCGCACCGGGGATGCTCCCCCGGGTGCTCAACTCGTTCGACATGACGATCATCTTCGTCGCGATCGTCCTCTTCATCGTGAACGCCTCGGCCATCCAGCAGGCAGGCCAGGCAGCGTACACGTACTGGATCCTCGGCTTCCTCGCCTTCCTCATCCCGGGCGCGCTCGTGACCGCCCAGCTCGGGCTGATGTTCCCGCAGGAGGGATCGCTGTACGTGTGGACGCAGAAGGCGCTGGGCCCGTTCTGGGGCTTCTTCGCCGGCTTCTGCGCCTGGTGGCCGGGGATCCTGGTGATGGTGGCGACCGGCGACGCCGTCGTCACGATCTGGCAGTTCATCGACACCGGCGGCTTGCCGAAACAGTGGGAGCAGGGTCTCGTGATCCTGGCCGTGCTCTGGTTCTCGGCGCTGATGTCGATGCTGCACCTGCGCATGACGCAGAACTACGCCAACGTCGCCGTGCTCTTCTACGGCGCGGCGATCTTCGTCATCGGGCTCGCCGGCATCCTCTGGCTGATCGGGAGCGGCGCCTCGGCCACGGGCGGGTGGGGCACGGCGAGCAACTGGAGCATCCACGCGGGCCAGTGGACGTGGTTCGGCTTCGTCATCCTCGCCCTGCTCGGTATCGAGGTGCCCCTGAACCTCGGCGTGGAGATCGTCCACATGCGGGCGATCAAGCGCTACCTCGTCTGGGGGTCGATCGTCGTCATGCTCGCGTACCTGTGGGCGACGTTCGGGACGATGCTCAGCCTGCCGGCCGCGAAGAGCGTCGGCAACACGACCGACATCCTGGCCGCGGTGCAGAAGGGCTTCTGGGGGTCGCACGGGTTCGCGATCGCGATCGGGCTCGTGCTGATCTGGTTCTTCGTGTCGAACACGGTCGTCTACAACTACTCGTTCAGCCGGCTCCTGTTCGTGTCCGGGCTGGAGCAGCGGATGCCTCCCGCCATCGGCCGGGTGCATCCGAAGACGAAGGTGCCGGTCACCGCCATCGTCGTGCAGACGGTGCTCTCGTCGCTCTTCGTCGTCGCCATCTTCAACCCGTGGGTGGCGAGCAACAACACCCAGAAGGCGTACTGGCTCTTCCAGGCGGCGGTGACGGTGATCTGGTGCGTGTCGATGGTGCTGCTGTTCGCCGACATCTTCCTCGTCAAGCGCGCCTTCCCGGCGCGGTTCGAGGAGGTCAGGGTGGCGCATCCCCTGCTCCTCTCCGCGAGCGGGGTGGTCGGCATGCTGGCGTCGGCCTTCGGCGCCTACACCGTCTTCCGCAGCCCGTGGACCGGCCTGTTCACAGTCGGGAACTGGCGGCTGTGGCTGGCGGTGCTGTGCGCCGTCTCCGTGGCCGCGGCGGTCGTCATCTACGCGGTCAGCGAGTACGTGTTCAGGCGGGAGATGGCTCCTGAGGAGATCCCGGTCTAGGTGACCGCCGAGGAGGTGGTCGGGCAGGCGGACGAGGCGGGGCTCCGTCTCGTCCGCTTCCTCTGGTGCGGCAACGACGGCACGATCCGGGCGAAGGCGTCCGGTCGCCACGGCCTCGAGCAGCGACTCGCGAGCGGCATCGGCCTGACCGTCGCCATCCAGGCGATGAACGGGCTCGACCAGCTGCAGCCGGTCGAGGGCATGGGGCCGGTGGGCGAGGTGCGGCTCGTGCCAGATCTCGACACCTTCCGCGTGCTCCCGTACGCACCGCGCGTCGGGGCGCTGCTGACCGACCACGTCGCGCTCGACGGAGCCGCCGCGCCGGTCTGCCAGCGGACATTCCTGAAGCGGATGGAGTCGCGCCTCGCCGAGCGCGGGCTCGTGCTGCGCTGCGCCTTCGAGAACGAGTTCTCGCTGGCCACGCGGGTCGACGGCGAGTACGTGCCGGTCGACTCGGCGCTCTGCTTCTCGACGATCGGGATGAGCGCGGTGCAGGACGTCGTCGACGACCTGGCGGCCGCCCTCGAGGCGCAGCAGATCCCGCTCGAGCAGTACTACGCCGAGCTCGGCCACGGCCAGCAGGAGATCTCCACCGCGCACGCGCCCGCCTGCCGGGCGGCGGACGAGCAGCTCCTCGTCCGCGAGACGATCCGCGGCGTGGCGGCGCGCCACGGCCTCGTCGCCTCGCTCGCGCCCAAGCCGTGGCCGGCCAACGCGGGCAACGGCTGCCACATCCACTTCTCGCTCTGGGAGGGCGAGCACAACCGTTTTCACGACCCGCAGGCGCCGGACGCGCTGTCGGCGACCGCGCGCGCCTTCCTGGCGGGGGTGCTCGCCCATCTGCCCGCGCTGTGCGCCCTGACGGCGCCGAGCTTCAACTCCTACCGGCGTCTCGTGCCGCAGTACTGGGCGGGCGCGTTCGTCTGCTGGGGCCACGACAACCGTGAGGCGCCGGTCCGCGTCGCCTCGCCGTTCCGGGGAGCCGAGGAGGCCTCGACGAACGCGGAGCTCAAGGCCGCGGACGCGACCTGCAACCCGTACCTCGCCCTCGGCGGCCTGATCGCCTGCGGCCTCGACGGGCTGGAGCGGTCGCTCGACCTCCCCGATCCGGTGCAGGTCGACCCGGCGACCATGCCGCAGCGGGAGCGCGAGCGGCGGGGCGTCCACCGGCTCCCGGCGACGCAGGCGGAGGCGCTCGACGCGCTGAGCGCGGACGGGGTGCTGAGCGACGCGCTCGGCCCCGTGTTGACGGAGTCCTACCTGGCCGTCCGCAGGTCGGAGTGGGCGGCGTACTCGGCGGGTGACGAGAGATTCGAGCAGCAGGGGCACTTCCTCAAGTACTGAGCTCGATCCCGCTCGTCGACCAGCACGCGCACGGGATCGTGCGCGGCCGGCCGACGCTGGACGAGTTCCGCGGCTTCTTCTCCGAGAGCCCGGACCCGCGCCAGTGGCCGCACGTGGCGACGTCGCTCAGCTACCGGCGCGCGATCCGCGAGCTCGCACGCTTCCTCGGTTGCGAGGAGACCGAGGAGGCCGTCTACCGGCACCGGGCCGAGCAGGGCGAGGACGCGCACGCCGCGGCGCTCCTGCGCGCGACCGGCACGGAGTGGCTGCTCGTCGACGACGGCTATCCGCCGCCCGGCGAGGCAGTCGCCTGGCGGGAGCTGGGAGCGCTGGCCGGCTGCCTCGCGCGTCCGATCCTGCGGCTGGAGACGCGTGGCGAGCGCGCCGCGGCCGAGGCCGCGGCCGCGCGGGCAAACGGCTACGCCGCGCTGAAGACGATCGCCGCCTACCGCGGCGGGCTCGACCGCGTCTCGGCGCAGGCGCTGTCGGCGCTGGAGGCGAACGAGGCGACGGGGCGGCCGCTGCCGGTGCAGGTGCACTGCGGCTTCGGCGACCCGGACCTGCACCTGTGGCGGTCCGACCCGAGCTACCTGAAGCCGCTCGTGGAGCGCTTCGGCGAGACGACGTTCGTCCTCCTGCACTGCTACCCGTACGTGCGCGAGGCAGGCTGGCTCGCCCACGTCTACGCGAACGTCTACCTCGACCTGTCGCTGACGATCCCGCTCGTGTCCCGGCCGGCCGAGGCGCTGCGCGAGGCGCTCGAGCTGGCGCCCGTGTCGAAGCTGCTGTACGCCTCGGACGCCGTGCGCGCGCCGGAGCTCTACTACCTCGCCGCGCGCTGGTGGCGCGCGGCGCTCGCCGAGGTGCTTCCGGAGGTGCTTCCGCCGGCGGAGGTCGAAGCGGCCGCGCGCGCGATCCTGCGCGAGAACGCGCTCCGCCTGTACGGGCTCGAGCCGGCCGCGTAGCGCCAGGACCCGCCGCGCGGGAGCCGTCTCGAGGAGGCGGTCGTCATCTGATGTCCCACTTCTCCACTAATCCAGCGATCTCTGTAAGATTGGAGAACATGGCCAGCGACGCCGACCTGTACGAGCAGTTCGCGCGGATCGGCAAGGCACTCGCCTCCGCACGGCGCGTGCAGCTCCTCGACCTCCTCTGCCAGGGTGAGCGCAGCGTCGACGCGCTCGCGCGGACGTCCGGCATGACCGTCACCAATGCGTCGCAGCACCTACATGTGCTCCGGGCGGCGCGGCTTGTCGACGCGCGCAAGGAGGGGACGAAGGTGATGTACCGCGTCGCTGACGACGAGGTGTGTCGGTTCTTCTTCGCCCTGCGAAAGCTCGCCGGCTTGCGCCTCGCCGAGGTGGAGCAGTTCGTGCGTCGCTACGTGGAGGGCGATGGCGACCTCGAGCCCGTGACCCGCGCGGAGCTACTCGCGCGCGCGAAGCGAGATGACGTCGTCGTCCTGGACGTGCGGCCGCAGGACGAGTTCGCAACCGGGCACATCCCCGGCGCAGTCTCGGTTCCGCTCGAGGAGCTCGAGCAGCGGCTTGACTCGCTTCAGGTCGACGCCGAGGTTGTCGCCTACTGCCGCGGCCCCTACTGCCTCCTCGCCCCGCGCGCCGTGGAGCTGCTGCGCGCGCGCGGCTTCAAGGCGCGCCGGCTCGAGGACGGATTCCCCGAGTGGCGTCTCGCCGGCCTTCCTGTCGCAGTCGGAGAGGAGTGATGAACGTCCTCATCCTCGTCAACGACCCGCCCTACGGCACCGAGCGCTGCTACAACGCCCTTCGCCTGGCGAACTCGCTTACGAGGCGCAAGGGAACGACCGTGCGCGTCTTCTTGATGGCCGACGCGGTCGGCTGCGCCATCAGCACGCAGGTCCTCCCAAACGGCTACTACCACCTCGACCGCATGCTTGCCGCCACCCTGCGCCACGGCGCAGAGGTGGGACTCTGCGGAACGTGCATGGATGCCCGCGCAGTCGACGACAGCAGGCTCGTCGAGGGCGCCCGCCGCTCCTCGCTCGAGGAGCTAACGGACTGGACGCTCTGGGCGGACAAGGTCGTGACCTTCTAGCGGGAGGGACCCGATGCCGGGAGAGACGATCGTCGTGCTCGGTGGCGGTACGGGCGGCCTCACAGCCGCGTACCATCTCGCGCGCAAGAGGAGCCGTCACAGGATCGTGCTCGTCGAGCGCGACCCGGTCTACCACTTCGCACCCTCGTTCCTGTGGGTGATGAGCGGCGCGCGCCGGCCCGAGCAGCTGACCGTTGATCTGCACCGCCTGAGGCGACGCGGCATCGAGCTCGTCCAGGCTGAGGTGCGGGCGATCGACGTGGGCAGCGGACGCGTCGAGACATCCGCTGGCTCCATCCCCTACGATCGGCTCGTTGTCGCGCTCGGCGCCGAGCTCGCGCCCGACGCCCTCGCCGGCTTTGGCGAAGGCGCGCACAATCTCTACGCGCTCGAAGGCGCTGTCTCCGCTGGCCGCGCGCTCGACGAGTTCGAGGGCGGCTGTGTCGTCGTCCTCGTCTCACGTCTTCCCTACAAGTGTCCGGCGGCGCCCTACGAGACGGCTCTGCTCGCCGAGGCCGTGCTCCGCAGGCGCGGCGTGCGCAGCGGCTCGACGGTCGACGTGTACACGCCCGAGCCGTTTCCGATGCCGACCGCAGGCCCCGCGATAGGCGAGGCGCTGCGCGGGATCCTCGAGCAGCGAGGGATCGGTTTTCACCCCGAGCAGAGCGTCGAGCGGATCGAGTCCGAGGCACGTGAGCTCGTGCTGTCAAGCGGCGAGCGCGTGGGCTGCGATCTTCTGCTCGGCGTCCCACCGCACCGGGCACCGGCACCGGTCCGCGACAGCGCCCTCGCCGGCGAGACCGGCTTCATCCCTGTTCATCGGGCGACGCTCGCGACGAACGCGGAGGGCGTGTTCGCGATCGGCGACATCACGACGATCCCGCTCGCCGGCGGCAAATTCCTGCCAAAGGCAGGGGTCTTCGCCCACGCGCAAGCGAAGGTGGTGGCACAGCGGATCGCCGCCGAGCTCGCCGGTCGCCCACCATCCGGGGTCTTCGAGGGCAAGGGAGCGTGCTTCGTCGAGATGGGCGACGGTGTCGCCGCGTACGCAACAGGCGACTTCTACGCCGAGGAGGGGCCGCAGATACGGCTCCGCCGGCCGGGACGGCAGTGGCACCTCGCCAAGGTCGCCTTCGAGAAGTACTGGCTCAGGCGCTGGTTGCACTGACCGCATCGACCCGAGCAGCGGGTCTGTGGAGGCGGAGGGGGAGGGATTTGAACCCTCGTCGGACGGAACCGCCCGAAACGGTTTTCGAGACCGCCGCATTCGACCGCTCTGCCACCCCTCCGCGGCCTCGGTAAGCGTACTCGCCGCGTACGGCGCGCGGGCGAGCTCGCGTCTGCCGGCCGGACGCGCGGCGCCGGCCCGGCTCCGCCTGCCGCAGCGGTATCCTGAGGCGGCCCGGAGAAGTGGCCGAGTGGCTGAAGGCGGCGCCCTGCTAAGGCGTTAGGTGGGGGATTCCCTGCCTCGAGGGTTCGAATCCCTCCTTCTCCGCTCGAGACGCGCGAGGCAGCGCCCGCGGCGGACAGCGGCCGCCGCCGTCAGTCGTGGACGCGGGCGATGAGGTCGCTTCGCTTCACGACCTTGACGTCGATCCCGGACAGGCGCACCTCGTAGCCTGCCTCGTGCGGGTAGAGCACCTTGTCGCCCGGCTCGACGTCGGTGACGTCGGAGCCGACCGCGGTGACGATGCCCGTGCGGATCGCGGCCGAGGCGGCAGCCGAGGCGGGCAGGATCAGCCCCGAGCGCGTCTCCGTCTCGTCGCTCGAGGGCTGGACGACGAGGTATTCGTCCAGCGGCTCGATCGACACGTCCACGCGCTTCGGCTCGACGCTCATGCCGAAACGATACTCCGCGCGGCGGATCCGGCAGCCCGCTGCCCGCCCGCGGCTACAGCCTGCCCGCCTCGACGATCCGCTGCAGGAACTGCTTCGTCCTCGGCTCGCGCGGCGAGGAGAAGATCTGCTCCGGGGGTCCCTCCTCCAGGATGACGCCCGCGTCGAGGAAGCAGACCCGGTTCGCGATGTCGCGCGCGAAGCCCATCTCGTGCGTCGCGATCAGCATGGTCATGCCCTCGGCGGCCAGCTCGCGGATGACGTCGAGCACCTCGGCGATGAGCTCGGGGTCGAGCGCGCTCGTCACCTCGTCGAGCAGCATCAGCTCCGGCTTCATGGCAAGCGCGCGGGCGATCGCCGCTCGCTGCTGCTGGCCCCCGGACAGCCGGTCCGGGTAGTCGTGGCGCTTGTCGGCGAGCCCGAAGCGGGCGAGGAGCTCCGTTGCCTGTGCCTCGGCCTGCTCGCGCGGGAGCCCGAGCACCTTCCGCGGCCCGAGCGTGACGTTGCGGAGCACGGTCATGTGCGGAAAGAGGTTGAAGGACTGGAAGACGATGCCGATGCCGCGGCGCACGCGGTTGACGTCGACGCCCGGGGCCGTGATCTCCTCGCCGCGCACGACGATCGTGCCCGCGTCGATCGGCTCGAGCAGGTTCAGGCAGCGGAGCAGCGTCGACTTGCCCGAGCCGGAGGCGCCGATCAGGCACACGACCTCGTGCTCGCAGACGTCGAGGTCGATTCCACGCAGCACCTCGTTGCGGCCGAACGACTTGCGAAGGCCGCGGACCGAGAGCGCGGGGGTCATGCGGCCACGCCCGCCGCCTGCCGGCGCGCCCGGTCGCGGGCGACGAGCCAGTCCGTGAAGCGCGTGAGCGGGATCGTGATCGCGACGAAGAGCACGGCCGCTGCGAGGTAGGGCGTGAAGTTGAAGGTCGCGTTCGTGTCGATCGAAGCCTGCTGCAGCGCCTCGATCACGCCGAGGGTGGAGACGAGCGCCGTGTCCTTCTGCAGCCCGATGAAGTCGTTGAGCAGCGGCGGGATCACGCGCCGCACAGCCTGCGGGACGATCACGTAGCGCAGGCCCTGCAGCCGCGAGAGACCGAGCGAGCGCGCCGCCGCCTCCTGGCTGGGGTGCACCGACTCGATGCCGGCGCGGTACACCTCCGACACGTACGCCGTGTAGATGAGGACGAGCGCGGTCGTGCCCCAGAAAAACTCGCCCTGCGGCACCCACGACAGGTCGAGCGAGGGCGCGCCGAAGCCGAGGAGCAGGATGAGCAGGATGGTGGGGATGCCGCGGAAGAAGTCGACGTAGGCGATCGCGAGGGCCCGGATCGGGAAGAAGACGGGGCCGGGCAGGCCGCGCAGCACCGCGAGCAGGAGGGCGAGCGGCAGGATCAGCGCCTCCGCGATCGCGAACAGCTTCACGTTGAGCAGGAAGGCGGAGGCGATGCCCGGGAAGTCGGCGGCGAAGCGGTGCCCGTTGAAGAACGCCTCCCGAACCTGCGGCCAGCCCGGGGAGTTGACGATCGCGAAGCCGAGCGCGGTGAACAGGACGGCCGTGCTGACGAGCGCGACGAGGACGGTGCGGCGCCCGTCGCCGCGGCGGATCACCCTTCGCAGAGGCGCCGAGTCGCGGTCGCCGTCCAGGGCGCGTTAGTCGAGGACGGGGACGCTGACGACCTTCGACAGCCAGGTCGTGTTGATCCGCTTCAGCGTGCCGTTTCGCTTCATCGCCGCGAGCGCCTGGTTCACGCACGCCGTCAGCCGGCTCCCCTTCTGCAGGACGAGGCCGAAGTGCTCGCCCGTCTTGCTCGCGAACTGGCCGAGCACCTTCGAGTTCGGCACCTGCGCCGCGGACACGTAGAAGGCGGTCGGGAGGTCGACGACGAGGCCGTCGATGCGCCTGCTCTTCAGGGCCTGCACGGCCGCGGCGTTCGAGCTGTACACCTTGGGCGTGTGCGAGGGCTTGATGCGCGAGACGATGAACTGGTAGCTCGTCGTCCCGATCTCCGCCCCGAGCGTGTACGGCTTGAGTTGGGCGATCGTGCGCGCCTTGGCGATGGGCGTGCCGTCGCGGACGACGACCGCCTGGTTGACGTCGTAGTAGGAGGCGCTGAAGTCGACGACCTTCGCGCGCTGGGGCGTGTAGGAGATCTGGTTGATATCGAAGTCGAAGCTCTTCTTCCCGGGCGCGAACGACTTGGCGAAGGGCACGTACGTCCATTGCACCTGCCCCTTCGAGAAGCCGAGCTCCTTGGCGACCGCGTAGGCCACCGCCGACTCGTAGCCCTTGCCGCTGTAGGGGTCGCTGACCTTCCAGCCGTGACCTTCCTTGCCACCAAACCAGGGCGGATAGGCGGGGTTGTCGGTGCCGACGGTGAGCTTGCCGGGGCTGACGAGCTGCAGCTTGCTCTTCGCGCACGCTCCTCCGAGGGCGGCGCGCTGCTGCGAGCCCCGCGCCAGCCCGGCCGTCGCGGCTGCGGCGACAGCTGCGGCGAGTGCGGCGAGGACGATCGGCGTGCGCATGGACGGCATCTCCTTGGAGCTCGCTGGACCGCGAGCGTAACAGAGCGCGATCGGCGCGGGCCCGGCCGCGCACGACGCGCCGCCCGGCCGCCCGCATGCCGGAGCCCCGTGCGACCTCCGGCGGATGTGGGAAGGTACGGGGCGCAGCAGACGCCGGTGCATCGCCCTCGGCCGTCGCCGCTCGAGGAGGTTCATGGCGCAGTCCCCGCTCTTACGAACGCACGAGTTCTTCCGCCGCGGCGAGGCATCGGCGGAGGGCTGGAGCCAGCTCGTCGGCAAGGGGCGTGAGTGGGAGTCCTTCTACCGGGATCGCTGGCGGCACGACAAGGTGGTGCGCTCGACGCACGGAGTGAACTGCACCGGCTCCTGCTCCTGGAACGTGTACGTCAAGGACGGCCTCATCACCTGGGAGACGCAGGCGGTCGACTACCCGTCGACGGGGGCGGACATGCCGGAGTACGAGCCTCGTGGTTGCCCGCGCGGCGCGTCGTTCTCCTGGTACACGTACTCGCCGCTACGGGTGAAGTACCCGTACGTCCGCGGCTCCCTGCTCGAGCGCTTCCGGGAGGCGCGGCGGCGGCTCGGCGATCCGGTCGAGGCGTGGGCGGCGATCGTCGAGGACCCCGAGCAGGCGGCGGCGTACAAGCGGCAGCGCGGGCGGGGCGGCTTCGTCCGCGCCAGCTGGGAGGAGGCGGTCGAGCTCGTCGCCGCGGCGCACGTGTACACCGTCAAGCGCTACGGCCCGGATAGGGTGGCGGGGTTCACGCCGATCCCGGCCATGTCGATGGCCTCGTACGCGGCGGGGACGCGCTTCCTGGCGCTGATCGGCGGGGTGATCCTCAGCTTCTACGACTGGTACTCCGACCTGCCGCCCGCCTCGCCGCAGACGTTCGGCGACCAGACGGACGTGCCCGAGTCGGGCGACTGGTGGAACGCCGGCTACCTCCTCGTCTGGGGGACGAACCTGCCGACGACGCGGACGCCGGACGCACACTTCATGACCGAGGCGCGCTACCGCGGCCAGAAGGTCGTCGTCGTCTCGCCCGACTACGCCGAGCACACGAAGTTCGCCGACCACTGGCTGCCGGCGAAGCCGGGCACCGACGGCGCCCTGGCGATGGCAATGGGCCACGTGATCCTGAAGGAGTTCTGGGTCGAGCGGCGCGTGCCCTACTTCGAGGAGTACGCGGCCTCGTTCACCGACCTGCCGCTGCTCGTCACGCTGCGCCCCGACGGCGACGGCTTCGTCCCCGACCGCTTCCTGCGCGCGTCCGACCTCGGCCCCGACGAGGAGGAGCGCCCCGAGTGGAAGACGGTCGTGCTCGACGCGCGCAGCGGACGCCCGGCCGTGCCCAACGGGTCGGTCGGCCACCGCTACCAGGCCGAGGAGGGACGCTGGAACCTGCGACTCGATGGCCTCGAGCCCGCTCTCAGCCTGCTCGGCAGAGACGGGGCCGAGCAGGTGGCGGTCGACCTGCCGCGCTTCGACGAGCAGGGCGTGCTGCGCCGCGGCGTCCCGGCGCTCCGGCTCGGTGGCCGGCTCGTCACGACCGTGCTCGACCTCGTGCTCGCGCAGTACGGCGTCGCGCGCCCCGGCCTGCCCGGCGAGTGGCCGGCGGGCTACGACGACCCGGCGCCGTACACGCCCGCCTGGCAGGAGGCGATCACCTCGGTCGACCGGCGGCTGGCGGCGCGCGTCGGCCGCGAGTTCGCGCGCAACGCGGAGCTGACGCGGGGGCGGTCGATGATCGCCATGGGGGCGGGCACCAACCACTGGTTCCACTCGGACACGATCTACCGCAGCTTCCTCGCGCTCCTCCTGCTGTGCGGCTGCGAGGGCGTGAACGGCGGCGGCTGGGCGCACTACGTGGGTCAGGAGAAGGTGCGGCCGCTGTCCGGCTGGCAGACGGTCGCCTTCGCGCTCGACTGGGTGCGCCCGCCCCGGCAGCAGTCGGGCACGCCCTGGTTCTACCTGGCGACCGACCAGTGGCGCTACGAGGGCGTGCGGCCCGAGGATCTGGCCTGGCCGCGCGCGCGCGGCCTCTTCCGCGGCAAGCACGTCGCCGACCTGAACGCGCTCGCAGCCCGGCTCGGCTGGCTGCCCTCGCACCCGGCCTTCGACCGCAACCCGCTCGACCTCGTCGAGGAGGCGGCGGCGGCCGGGCTGGAGCCGGCCGAGTACGTCGTCCGGGAGGTGCGAGAGGGCCGCCTCGGCTTCGCCTGCGAGGACCCGGATGCGCCGGAGAACATCCCGCGCGTGCTGACCGTGTGGCGGGCGAACGTGCTCGGCTCCTCCGGCAAGGGGCACGAGTACTTCCTGCGTCACCTGCTCGGCAGCCCGCAGCCGGGGGTGCGGGCGGAGGAGCTGCCGGCGGCCGCGCGGCCCGCCAGCCTGCGCTGGCGCGACCCCGCGCCCGAGGCGAAGCTCGATCTGCTGACCACGATCGACTTCCGCATGACCTCGAACGCGCTCTTCTCGGACGTCGTCCTGCCGGCGGCGACCTGGTACGAGAAGGTCGACCTGTCCTCGACCGACCTGCACCCGTTCGTGCACACGTTCGACGCGGCCATCCCGCCGCCGTGGGAGGCGAAGACGGACTGGGAGGCGTTCCGCCTCGTCGCGGCCGCGTTCTCGCGCCTCGCCGAGACGCACCTCGGCGTCCGCCGCGACCTCGTCGCCTCCCCGCTCATGCACGACACGGCGGACGAGATCGCGCAGCCCTTCGGGGAGGTGCGCGACTGGCGCACCGGCGAGTGCGAGCCGGTCCCGGGGCGGACGATGCCGAAGCTCGTCGTCGTCGAGCGCGACTACCCGGCGGTGGCGGCCAAGCACGCGGCGCTCGGCCCGCTGGTCGAGGAGGCGGGCACCCTGACGAAGGGGGCGAGCTGGACGCCGGTCGACGAGGTGCGCGAGCTGGGCGCCGCGAACGGGCTCGTGCGTGGCGGCCCGGCGCAGGGGAGGCCGTCGCTCGAGCGCGTCGAGCACGCCTGCGAGGCGATCCTGGCGCTGTCGGGAACGACGAACGGCCGGCTCGCGGTCGAGGGGTTCCGCTCGCTCGAGCGCCGTACGGGCGTCCGCCTCGCCGACCTGGCCGGCCCGCGCGCGGGCGACCGGATCACGCTGGCGGACGCGCGCGTGCAGCCGCGCACGGTGATCACCTCGCCGGAGTGGTCGGGGATCGAGGCGCACGGGCGCCGGTACGCGCCGTTCACGGTCAACGTGGAGCGGCGGAAGCCCTGGCACACCCTGAGCGGGCGCCAGCAGCTCTACCTCGACCACGCCTGGCTGCTCGAGCTCGGCGAGGGCCTGCCCGTCTACCGGCCGCCGCTCGACTACGTCCGACTCTACGGCGACCAGGGCTCGGGCGACCCCGGCGGGCGCGAGCTGACGTTGAGCTTCCTGACCCCGCACTCGAAGTGGTCGATCCACTCCGAGTACCAGGACAACCTGCACATGCTGACCCTCTTCCGGGGCGGCGCGATGCTGTGGATCAGCCGCGAGGACGCGGCCGCGCTCGACATCCGCGACAACGACTGGGTCGAGCTGTACAACCGCAACGGCGTCGTCGCCTGCCGGGCCGCGGTCACGCATCGGGTGCCGCAGGGCACCTGCATGCTGTACCACGCCAAGGACCGGCACCTGAACACGCCGCGCACGGAGCTCCTCGGCAACCGCGGGGGCACGGACAACTCGCTGACGCGGATCACGATCAAGCCGACGCACCTCGTCGGCGGCTACGCGCAGCTCTCCTACGGCTTCAACTACTACGGGCCGATCGGCTCCCAGCGCGACGAGATCGTCGTCGTCCGCAAGCGCGGCCGGCCGCCGGAGTTCTGACGATGCGGGTGCGCGCGCAAATGGCGATGGTGATGAACCTGGACAAGTGCATCGGCTGCCACACCTGCTCGGTCACGTGCAAGCAGGTGTGGACGAACCGGCCCGGCACGGAGTACGTGTGGTTCAACAACGTGGAGACGAAGCCGGGGCTCGGCTACCCGCGCACGTACGAGGACAACGGCCGCTGGAAGGGCGGCTGGAAGCTCGGCCGGCGCGGGAAGCTCGAGCTCGCGGCCGGCGGCCGCGTGCGGAAGATCCTGACGATCTTCTGGAACCCGAACCTGCCCACGATCGACGACTACTACGAGCCGTGGACGTACGACTACCAGACGCTCGTCGACGCGCCGCTGTCCGACCACGACCCCGTAGCGCGGCCGTTCTCGCAGCTGACCGGCGACCCGATCGAGGTGCGGGCGGGGCCGAACTGGGACGACAACCTCGCCGGCGCGCCCGAGCACGCGAGCGCCGACCCCGTGCTCCGCGGCATCGAGGAGCGCGTGCGGCTCGAGTACGAGCAGGCGTTCATGTTCTACCTGCCCCGGATCTGCGAGCACTGCCTAAACCCGAGCTGCGTCGCGAGCTGCCCGTCCGGCGCGATGTACAAGCGGGTCGAGGACGGGATCGTGCTCGTCGACCAGCACAAGTGCCGGGGCTGGCGCTTCTGCGTCTCCGGCTGCCCGTACAAGAAGGTGTACTTCAACCACCGCAGCGGCAAGGCGGAGAAATGCACCCTCTGCTACCCGCGGATCGAACAGGGCCAGCCGACGATCTGCTCGGAGACCTGCGTCGGACGCATCCGCTACCTCGGCCTCGTCCTCTACGACGCCGACCGGGTCGAGGCGGCCGCCTCCGTCCCGGACGAGCGCGACCTGCTGGAAGCGCAGCTGGGCGTCTTCCTCGACCCGCACGACCCGCAGGTGCAGGCGGCCGCGCGCGCGGACGGCATCCCCGACGACTGGCTGGAGGCGGCGCGCCGCTCGCCGGTGTACACGCTCGCCGTCCGCTACCGGCTCGCCCTGCCGCTCCACCCCGAGTACCGGACGCTGCCGATGGTCTGGTACGTGCCGCCGCTCTCGCCGGTCGTGAACGCGCTCGAGAGCGACGGCTACGAGGCCGACCCGGACGACGTCTTCCCGGCGATCGAGACGCTGCGGATCCCGGTCGAGTACCTGGCCAACCTGCTCGCCGCCGGCGACGCGGAGGTGATCCGCGGCGTGCTCCGGCGCCTCGCGGCGATGCGCGGCACCATGCGCAAGCTGCAGGTGCTCGGGGAGCGGGACGAGCGGCTGGCCGCGTCGGTCGGGCTGACCTTCGAGGACGTGCAGGCGATGTACCGGCTGCTCGCGATCGCGAAGTACGAGGAGCGCTACGTGATCCCGAAGGCGCACGGCGAGCTCGCCTCGCAGCTGATGGAGCAGCAGGGCGCGTGCGGGCTCGACTTCGAGGGCGGCCCCGGCGGCTGCGGCGCGATCACGCCGCGCGCGAACGAGCGCTTCCTGCTCCGGAAGACGCTGCCCCTGCTCCGGGAGGACGCGCGGTGAGGCGGCGGCGCCCCTCGTGTCCGTACAAGCTCGTGTCCGTGCTCCTGCGCTACCCGGACGAGCGCCTCGTCGCCGCCCGCGACGAGCTCGCGGAGGCGGTCGCCGCGCTGCCCGGCTCGCCCGAGCAGGGCTCGCTGCGGCGCTTCCTCGACTACCTGCTCGGCCGCAGCGCGTGCGAGCTCGCCCAAGCGTACGTGGACACGTTCGACCTGCGCCGGGAGACGAGCCTCTACCTGACCTACTACCTGCACGGCGACACGCGCCGGCGCGGCATGGCGCTGCTGCGGCTGAAGCGGCTGTACGCCGCCGCCGGGCTCGAGCTCGCCGGCTCGGAGCTCCCCGACTACCTGCCGCTCGTGCTCGAGTTCGCCGCGCTCGCGCCCGACGGTCTAGGGGAGGCGCTCCTGCGCGAACACCGGCCCTCGCTCGAGCTCCTCCGCGCGGGCCTGCACGGCGCGCACAGCCCCTACGCACACCTGCTCGACGCGCTCTGCGCCGGGCTGCCGCGGCTGACGCCGCTCGAGCGCGCCCGGCTGCGGCGGCTGGCCGCGGACGGCCCGCCCGGCGAGCAGGTCGGCCTCGAGCCGTTCGCGCCGCCCGAGCTCGTACCGGCGGAGGCGCGGCGGTGAGCCACCGGGCGGCGCTCTTTACCTGGCTCGTCCTGCCCTACGTGTCGATCAGCGTGTTCGTCGTCGGCCACTGGTGGCGCTACCGGCGCGACCAGCTCGGCTGGACGAGCCGGTCGACGCAGCTCCTCGAGAGCCGCCTGCTCGCCTGGGGGAGCACGCTCTTCCACTACGGCGCGCTCGCCGTCATCGGCGGGCACGTGCTCGGGATCCTCGTTCCCGAGTCGACGACGCGTGCTCTCGGCATCGGCGAGCACGTCTACCGGCTGTACATCTCGGCCATTCCCGGCACGGTGTCCGGGCTCGTCTGCCTGGCCGGCTTCGCCATCCTCGCCTTCCGGCGCAGCGCGAACCGCCGCGTGCGCGTCACCACGACGCCGGGCGACGCCGTCGTGTTCGCGCTGCTCGGAGCGCTGATCGTGCTCGGAGACGTGCAGACGATGGGCTACAACCTGCTCGGCTCCGGCTACGACTACCGTCTGACCGTCGGCCCCTGGTTCCGTGACCTGTGGGTCGACCCTCACCCCTCGCTGATGGCGGACGCACCGGTCGCCTACCAGCTGCACGCGGCGCTGCCGTGGCTGCTGTACGCCGTGTGGCCGTTCAGCCGCCTCGTGCACGTGTGGAGCTACCCGCTCCAGTACCTCGGCCGGCCGTACGTGCTCTACCGCAGCCGCTACGCGGACGTTCGCCGCTGACGGCGGGCGCGGGATGCCGCCGCCGCCCGGCGCGTGCGGGTAGCGTCCGAGGCCGTGCCCGACCCGGCCGTCGACGTCGACGCAGGTGGACGGACGGTGCGCGTCTCCAACCCGGAGCGCGTGCTCTTTCCGCCGACGGAACGGACGGCGCCCGTGACGAAACTGCAGCTGGTCGAGTACTACCTGGCGGTCGCGCCGGGGATCATGCGCGCGCTGCGCGAGCGGCCGACGACGCTCGAGCGCTGGCCGAAGGGCGTGCACCCCGGCATGGTCCTGTCGACGCGCGACAGAGGCCGCGGCGACGCGTTCTTCCAGAAGCGCGTCCCGCGCGGCGCGCCGCCGTACGTCGAGACCGCGCGCATCCGGTTCCCGTCCGGCCGCTTCGCCGACGAGATCTGCCCGACGGAGATCGCGGTCGTCGGCTGGTGCGGGCAGATGGGGACGATCACCTTCCATCCGTGGCCGGTCCGCCGCGACGACGTCGACCATCCCGACGAGCTCCGGCTCGACTTCGACCCGCAGCCGGGGACCGACTTCGAGGACGCGGCCTTTGCCGCACAGCACGCCCGGGAGCTGCTTGGCGAGCTCGGGATGGTCGGCTTCCCGAAG
>DASREE010000021.1:0-4346 GCA_035652235.1 Gaiellaceae bacterium
GGAACGTGCCCGAACGGTCGTCGCGTCGGGGGCGCCGCGGCCGCGCCGCGCGTGACGCTTCCCGCCGACACGGACGTCCTCGTCGTCGGCGGCGGCCCGGCCGGTCTCGCGACGGCCGAGGCGGCTGCGGCGGCCGGCGTCCGTGCGCTGGTCGTCGAGCGCGAGCCCGAGATCGGCGAGCCGGTGCACACGAGCGGCGGCATGTCGGTCGCCGCCGTCCGCGCCTTCGGCATCCCGCCCGACCTCCACCACCCGGTCGAGGAGATCCGCATCGTCTCCCCCGGCGAGTCCGTCTCCTTCCGCTACCCGGAGCCGATCGTGTCGCTGCTCGACGTCCGCGGCACCTACCGCTTCCTCGCCGAGCGGGCGGCGCGCGCGGGCGCACGGGTCGTCACCGCCGCCGACGCGCGGACGCCGCTGCGCGAGGGCGGACGCCTGGCCGGCTGGACGGTCGAGGCCGGCGGCCGCAGCCATGACGTGCACGCGCCGGTCGTCGTCGACGCGAGCGGCTACCGGGCGGCCGTCGCCAAGGCGGCGGGCCTGCATGCGGGCTTCCGGCGCTTCGGCGTCGGCGCCGAGCTGGAGCTGGCGGCCCCGGCGCTCGACGAGACGGCGGGGGTGCTCGTGGTCGGCAGCCGCTACGCGCCCGCCGGCTACGCGTGGGCGTTCCCGTGCGGGCGCGGCCGCGTGCGCGTCGGCGTCGGCGTGCACCACGCCGACGTGAGATCCGACCCGAGGCGCCACCTCGACCTGCTCGTGCGGGACGCGGCCTCGCTCGGCTTCGACCTCGAGGGGGCGACGGTGGAGGAGGAGCACTTCGGGCTGATCCCGACGGACGGCCCGCTGGCGGCGCTCGCCGGCGACGGGATCATGGCCGTCGGGGACGCGGCCGGGCAGGCGACCCTCGTCCTCGGCGAGGGCATCCGGCTCGGCCTCCTCGCCGGAGGCCTGGCGGGCACGGTCGCCGCGCACGCCGTCGAGGCGGGGCGGCGCGACCGCGACGCCCTGCTGCCCTACGAGCGGGCGTTCCGCCGCCGGCACGGGCGCGACCTGCGGATCGGCGGCATCCTCAACCGCCGGCTGGCGCGCGCCGACGACGCCGCCTGGGACCGGCACGTCCGCATCCTGCAGACGCTGCCGCCCAGGCTGCTCCCCAGCCTGCTCCAGTCGGAGTTCCCGCTGTCGGGGCTCGTACGCTGGGTGGCGACGAGGCCGAGCCTGTGGTACCTCGTCGGCCGCTACTGGCTCGCGCCCCGCCTGCGGCCCGCGTAGCGGGCAGCCGGTCGCGCACCTCTAGGAGCGAGGCGCCTCCCGGCGCGCCCGGTACCAGCGGATGAGCGCGTTCGTCGAGGAGTCGTGCGCGAGCTCCGGCTCCGCCTCCGCCTCGAGCTCGGCCGCCACGCGCTTGGCGAGCATCTTGCCCAGCTCGACACCCCACTGGTCGAACGAGTCGATGTTCCAGATCGTCCCCTGCGTGAACACGCTGTGCTCGTAGAGGGCGACGAGCGAGCCGAGCGTCCGCGGGGTCAACCGCTCGGCGAGGATGGTGTTCGTCGGCCGGTTGCCCTCGAACACCCGGTGCGGCACGAGCGCCGCCGGAACTCCCTCCGCCTCGACCTCGGCCGCCGTCTTGCCGAACGCGAGCGCCTCCGTCTGCGCGAACACGTTCGCGATCAGCAGGTCGTGGTGGTCGGCGAGCGGGTTGAGCGACTGGGCGAAGCCGATGAAGTCGCACGGGATCAGCCTCGTCCCCTGGTGGATGAGCTGGTAGAAGCTGTGCTGGCCGTTCGTCCCCGGCTCGCCCCAGTAGACCGGCCCGGTGTCGTAGTCGACGCGCTCGCCCGCGAGCGTCACGGACTTCCCGTTCGACTCCATCGTCAGCTGCTGGAGGTAGGCGGGGAAGCGCTTCAGGTACTGCTCGTACGGGAGCACGGCCACGCTCTGGCAGCCGAAGAAACCCACGTACCAGACCGTGAGCAGGCCGAGCAGGACGGGCAGGTTGCGCTCGAAGG
The DNA here is from genome assembly GCA_035652235.1 of Gaiellaceae bacterium. GTDB lineage: Bacteria > Actinomycetota > Thermoleophilia > Gaiellales > Gaiellaceae > PALSA-612. Next base: position 2,013 of record DASREE010000021.1, read on the forward strand.
GCGCGCTGCGGAAGTGCTCGTCGACGGCGCGGAAGCCGGCGAGGAGCTGTCGGAACGCCTCCGGGCCGACGGCGAGCATGGTCGAGAGCCCGATCGCCGAGTCGATCGAGTAGCGCCCGCCGACCCAGTCCCAGAAGCCGAACATGTTCTCGCGCTCGATGCCGAAGCGCTCCACCTCCTCCGCGTTCGTGGACACGGCGACGAAGTGCCTCGCCACGGCCGCCTCGTCGCGCGCCCGCGCGAGCAGCCAGTCGCGGGCGGTGGCCGCGTTGCGCATCGTCTCGAGCGTCGTGAACGTCTTCGACGAGACCACGAACAGCGTCTCGTCGGGCTCGAGCCCGCGCGTCGCCTCGACGAAGTCGGTCGCGTCCACGTTGGATACGAAGCGAAAGGCGAGATCGCGCCGGGAGTAGGCGCGAAGCGCCTCGTACGCCATCACCGGGCCGAGGTCGGAGCCGCCGATGCCGATGTTGACGACGTTGCGGATCGGCTTGCCGGTCCAGCCCCGCCACTCGCCCGAGCGGACGCGCTCGGAGAAGGCCGCCATACGGTCGAGCACCTGGTGGACGGCGGGCACGACGTTCTCGCCGTCGACACGGATGTCGGCGCTGCGCGGCGCCCGCAGGGCTACGTGCAGGACGGCGCGATTCTCGGTCACGTTGATCTTCTCGCCGGAGAACATCGCCTCGATCCGCTCGCGCAGGCCGCACTCCTCGGCAAGCGCGACGAGCAGGCGGATCGTCTCGTCCGTGACCCGGTTCTTCGAGTAGTCGAGGTACAGGCCCGCGGCCTCGACCGCCATGCGCTCGCCGCGGCCGGGATCGGCCGCGAACAGGTCGCGGAGGTGCGCGGCGCCGACGCTCGCGTGGTGCTGCTCGAGCGCCCGCCACGCCGCCCGCTGTCGCAGTCGCGCCATCGTCTGCGCCATTGTCGCCGCTCGGGGCGAGCTCGCGTCGCGCGCCGGTCGCGCGACGCCGGGCCTACGCCGGGATCACGGCCGCGGCCGGGCTGCCGCGAGCCAGCTGAAGAAGCGGGCCTCGGCCGAGCCGAGGTACGACTCGAGCTCCGCGTCGAGCCCTGCCGCCTCGATCTCGGCGCGCAGCTCGAGGCACCGCTCGACGGGCTCGCCGGGATGGCACCGACCGCACACCTCGCACGGCGCGAGGAAGGAGAGAGCGCTGAAGCACATGTCTTGCCCAGCGTCGGCCTTCTCCTCGTCCACGCCATCGGCGATGCCCACACGCGCGCCGCCGCGAACTACGGATCCAGCCTGCGGCAATTGCCGCAACGGGGGCGCGGCGGGGCGCCTGGAGAACGAGCCACACCTGGTGTACGTTTCCCGCTCACGTGTCGTTCGCTGAGGAGGAGCCCGATGACCGACTGGCACATCGAGGGGGAGTGGTTCAAGAATTGCAACTGCGACGCCGGCTGTCCGTGCGACTTCAACCAGCGCCCGACGCAGGGCTACTGCGAGGGCATGGTCGCGATGCGGATCAGCAAGGGCCACTTCGGCGACGTCGACCTCGCAGGCGTGAAGTGGGGCGGCATCGTCCGCTGGCCCGGACCGATCCACGAGGGAAACGGCGAGGTCCTGCCCTTCGTCGACTCGGACACCACGGAGGCACAGCGGCAGGCGATCCTCGAGATCGCGAGCGGCAAGCACGGCGACACGATGATGGAGGTGTTCAGCTACGTCTGCCCGACCGTCCACGAGCCCGTCGTCGCCCCGGTCGAATGGTCGTTCGACCTGGAGACGCGGAACGGCCACGTCAAGGTCGGCGACACGCTCGAGACCGAGGTCGAGACGCTGCGCGGCATCGAGCCGCCCGACCCGTACCGCATCCTCGTCCGCATCCCGGGCGGGATGGAGTACACGGGACCGAACCACGAGGCCGAGACGGCGCTCGCGAAGCGGATCGTCGCGCGCGGGCCGATCGAGTTCGACCTTCGCGACAAGCACAGCTCGATGGCCTACGTGCACCACGGCTCGGATGTCAAGACGGGCGAGTTCGAGCCGACCGTGGTCGAGAAGGCGTTCGGCGGCTAGAGACCGGTGGCCGCAGCTGCCGCGCAGCGGCGGCAGCTGCGCCTCGCCGGGAGACGGCGGCTCGGACCGCAGGTCGGCGGCCCGGCGCAGGTCGCGCTCTGCCTGCAGGAGCTCCTCGCGCGCGATCTCGCCTTGTGCACCCTACTCCGGCTAGTTCCCCTCGCCGGCGCGCCCACCCGCGCCGGGTGAAAATGGGTGATGATCGCGGTGTCGTCTGCCGGACGCCGCGTTTCCTATGGTGCTTGTGAGCCCGTGGTCTAGTTTGGCGTGGGAGCCTTCCCCGGATC
>DASREE010000022.1:0-102166 GCA_035652235.1 Gaiellaceae bacterium
CCGAGGTCGAGACGCTGCGCGGCATCGAGCCGCCCGACCCGTACCGCATCCTCGTCCGCATCCCGGGCGGGATGGAGTACACGGGACCGAACCACGAGGCCGAGACGGCGCTCGCGAGGCGGATCGTCGCGCGCGGGCCGATCGAGTTCGACCTTCGCGACACGCACAGCTCGATGGCCTACGTGCACCACGGCTCCGATGTCAAGACGGGCGAGTTCGAGCCGACCGTGGTCGAGAAGGCGTTCGACGGCTAGAGACCGGTGGCCGCAGCTGCCGCGCAGCGGCGGCAGCTGCGCCTCGCCGGGAGGCGGCGGCTCGGACCGCAGGTCGGCGGCCCGGCCCAGGTCGCGCTCTGCCTGCAGGAACTCCTCGCGCGCGATCTCGCCCTGCGCACCCTACTCCGGCTAGTCCGGGCCGTACGGCCGTCCTCCTCCGCGAGTTCGTGCGCCGAGCGCGGCGGCCCCCGCCCAAGCTGCGAGCAGCAGCCCGCCCGCGACGTCCGTCGGCGTGTGCCAGCCGCCGACGACGAGCAGCGCCGCGCAGGCGGCGACCCAGAGCGCGAGCGCCCACCGCGCCGCCGGCACGCACAGGCCGGCGGCGAGCGCGACCAGGAGCGAGCGCAGCGCGTGCCCGCTCGGAAACGACGAGTCGAAGACGGCGAGGTGGAAGGGCGGGCGGCCGTGCTCGTGGAGGAAGAGCGCCGGCCGCTCGAGCACCTCCTTGCCGAGCACCTCGACGACGTTCGCGGCGACGAAGGCGGCGCCCAGCGCCAGCCCGAGCCGGAGCTCGCCGCGGCGGCGGAGGCAGAGGAGGCAGAGGCCGACGAGGACGGCGGAGGGTACGGCCGAGGCGAGGAAGACGACCCCGTAGGTGACGGCCGAGAGCGCGACGTGACCGTGGTGCTGGGACGCGTGGAAGATCGGGAACGCCGACGAGCCGGCGGTCGGCAGCTGGGCAGTCGGCTCGACCGCGGGCATGACGTGGTCGAGCGCGGCCTGGTCGAGGCGGGTGAGGGAGCCGGCGGCGACGAGCCCGGCGAGCGCAGCGGCGAGGGCGGCGGCGAGGGCAGCGGCGAGCGCGGCGGCGGGCGGCCGCCGGGCCACGGCGAGGAGGTGTGGGCCGAGCCGCCGGATGGCGCGAGAGCATAGGCAGCCGAGTACCGTTCGCGGCGCGATGGCGCCCGCTCCCGCGTCCTGGAGCCTGGATCCCGACGGCTTCGTCACCGCCTTCGGCCTCGCCGTGCTCTACGCGGCGAGCTCGCGCGTCTTCCCCGCCTCGCGGCGGCGGGCCCTACTCTTCTCCCTCGGCGTCGCGCTCGTCCTGTTCACGCGCATCACCCCGCTCGGGACGATCTCGAACCACTACCTCCTGAGCGTGCACCTGCTCCAGAACGTGGCCATCGCCGAGTGGGCGCCGGCGCTGCTCGTCGCCGGGCTGCCGCCCTCCCTCGCCGCCTTCCTCGCGCGGCTTCCGGCGCTGCGCGTGCTGACACGGCCGACGGTGGCGCTGCCGCTCTGGCTCGCGACCTACGTCGTCTGGCACCTGCCGTGGCTGTACGACACCGCGCTCGAACATCCGCGCTCGCTCCTCCACCTGGAGCACCTCTGCTACCTCGCGGCCGGCTCGCTCCTGTGGTGGCCGGTCGTCCAGGAGGCGCCGCACCGGCTCGGGCCGGGCGCGAAGGCGGTCTACCTGGCGGCGGCGTTCGTGTTCGCCTCGCCGCTCGGACTCGTGCTGTCGCTGCTCGGCCGACCCATCTACGCCTTCTACGAGCACGCGCCGCGGCTGTGGGGGATCTCGCCGCTCCGCGACCAGCGGATCGCGGGCGTGGCGATGACCGTCGAGGAGGCCGTGCTCTTCTTCTGCCTGCTCGTCGTCTACGTGTCGCGCTTCTTCCGCGAGGAGGAGTCGCCGGAAGCGCTCGTCGAGCGCCGCACGCTAGGCTGACGCGAGCCCCAGCCTGCCCCGAACCCCAAGTAACAGACTGTTGCAAGGACGGACAATGGCCGAGACCGTCGAGGTGACTCCAGGGCCGCTCGGCGCCGACGAGCTCGAGGCGATCGACGCCTACTGGCGCGCGGCCAACTACCTGTCCGTCGGGCAGATCTACCTGCTCGCCAACCCGCTGCTGCGGGAGCCGCTCGAGCCCGAGCACGTGAAGCCGCGCCTGCTCGGCCACTTCGGGACGACGCCCGGCCTCAACCTCGTCTACGTCCACCTGAACCGCGCGATCCGTGAGCGCGGCCTGAACGCGATCTACGTGACCGGCCCCGGCCACGGCGGCCCGGGTGTGGTCGCCAACGCGTACCTGGAGGGCACCTACAGCGAGCTCTACCCGCACGTGTCGCTCGACGAGCAGGGGCTCGTCCGGCTCTTCCGGCAGTTCTCGTTCCCGGGCGGGATTCCGAGCCACGCCGCACCCGAGACGCCGGGCTCGATCAACGAGGGCGGCGAGCTCGGCTACTCGCTCGCCCACGCCTTCGGCGCCGCCTTCGACAATCCCGACCTCCTCGTCGCCTGCGTGGTCGGCGACGGCGAGGCGGAGACGGGCCCGCTCGCCACCAGCTGGCACTCGAACAAGTTCCTCAACCCGCGCACGGACGGCGCCGTGCTGCCCATCCTGCACCTGAACGGCTACAAGATCGCCAACCCCACTCTGCTCGCGCGCATCCCGGAGAGCGAGCTCGTGTCGCTGTTCGAGGGCTACGGCTACCGGCCGCTCGTCGTCGCCGGCGGGTTCGGCGGCGAGCCGGCGGCCGTCGTCCACCAGCGCTTCGCGGCCGCGCTGGACGAGGCGCTCGACGAGATCGACCGCATCCAGCGGCGGGCGCGAGCGGGCGAGCCGTCGGACGCTGAGCAGGAGCGTCCGCGCTGGCCGATGCTCATCCTGCGCACCCCGAAAGGCTGGACGGGACCGGCCGAGGTCGACGGCCTGCCCGTCGCAGGCACCTGGCGTTCCCATCAGGTACCGATCGCCGACGTGCGCGAGAACCCGGCGCACCTCCGCCTGCTCGAAGAGTGGCTGCGGAGCTACCGGCCGGAGGAGCTGTTCGACGAGCGTGGCGCGCCCGTCTCCGGGCTGCGCGCGCTCGCCCCGTCCGGCGAGCGGCGGATGAGCGCGAACCCGCACGCGAACGGCGGCGTCCTCCTCCGGGAGCTCGTCCTGCCCGACTTCCGTGACTACGCAGTCCCGGTCTCGAACCCCGGCACGAGTTGGAGCGAGCCGACGCGCGTGCTCGGCGCCTTCCTGCGCGACGTGATCCGCGAGAACCCGTCGACCTTCCGTCTGTTCGGGCCGGACGAGACGGCGTCGAACCGGCTGTCCGCGGTCTTCGACGTCACCGCCCGAAGCTGGGACGCCGAGCGCATGCCGACCGACGAGGGTCTCGCGCCGGACGGCCGGGTGATGGAGGTGCTCTCCGAGCACCTCTGCCAGGGCTGGCTCGAGGGCTACCTGCTGACCGGCAGGCACGGTCTGTTCAACTGCTACGAGGCCTTCATCCACATCGTCGACTCGATGTTCAACCAGCACGCGAAGTGGCTGAAGGTGACGCCCGAGATCCCCTGGCGGCGGCCGGTCGCCTCGCTCAACTACCTGCTCTCCTCGCACGTCTGGCGCCAGGACCACAACGGCTTCTCGCACCAGGACCCGGGCTTCGTCGACCACGTCGTGAACAAGAAGGCCGAGGTGATCCGCGTCTACTTCCCGCCTGACGCGAACTGCCTGCTCTCGGTCGCCGACCACTGCCTGCGCAGCCGGCACTACGTGAACGTGATCGTCGCCGGCAAGCAGCCGTGCCTCGACTACCTGCCGATGGAGGACGCCGTCGTCCACTGCACGCTCGGCGCCGGCATGTGGGAGTGGGCGTCGAACGACGAGGGGGGCGAGCCCGACGTGGTCATGGCCTGCTGCGGCGACGTGCCGACGCTCGAGACGCTCGCCGCGGCGTCGATCCTGCGCGAGCACCTGCCCGAGCTGCGCGTCCGCGTCGTCAACGTCGTCGACCTGATGCGCCTGCAGCCGGAGAGCGAGCACCCGCACGGGCTCCCCGACAGCGCCTTCGACTCCCTGTTCACAACCGACCGGCCGATCGTCTTCGCCTACCACGGCTACCCCTGGCTGATCCATCGCCTCGCCTACCGGCGGACGAATCACCGCAACCTGCACGTTCGCGGCTACAAGGAGGAGGGCACGACGACGACGCCGTTCGACATGGTCATGCTCAACGACCTCGACCGCTTCCACCTGGTCATGGACGTGATCGACCGGGTGCCAGGGCTCGCCAGCAGAGCCGCGCGGCTCCGCCAGCGCATGCAGGACGAGCGCGTCCGCTGCCGCGCCTGGACGCGGGAGCACGGCGAGGACCATCCGGACGTCCGCGACTGGACCTGGCCCGGCTGAGGCGGCGGACGCTCGCTTCTGCCGGCCTCCGTCCGGACGTGAGCTACGACCCCATCCTGGTCGTCAACGCCGGCTCGACGAGCGTGAAGCTGCACCTGGTCGAGGGCGGCGAGTCACGGCCGATCGGCTCGCTCGCCGAGGCCGCCGGCTGCGCGGCGGCGGCGCACCGGGTCGTCCACGGCGGTCCCCGCTTCACCGAGCCGGTCGTGATCGACGACGCCGTCGAGCGGGAGATCCGGGCGCTCGAGCCGATCGCGCCGCTCCACAACGCGCCCGCGCTGCGCGGCATCGCCGACGCCCGCCGCGCTCTGCCGGGGATCCCGCACGTCGCCGTGTTCGACACCGCCTTCCACGCCACCATCCCGGCGCCAGCGCGGACGTACGCGATCCCGGAGCGCTGGCGAGACGGGCTCGGCATCCGCCGCTACGGCTTCCACGGCCTGTCCGTCGAGTGGTGCGCGCGCCAGATCCGGGTGCCGCGGCTCGTCGTCTGCCACCTCGGCGGCGGTTGCTCGGTGACGGCCGTCCGGGACGGCCGCTCGGTGGACACGACGATGGGCTTCTCGCCGCTCGAGGGCGTCCCGATGGCGACGCGGTCCGGCTCCGTCGATCCCGGCGCGATGCTCTACCTGCTCCGGGAGCACGGGCTCGACGCGGACTCGCTCGACCGGGCGCTCGAGCACGAGTCCGGGCTCCTCGCCCTCGCCGGCTCGGCCGACGCCCGCACGCTCGCGCCCGGCAGCCTCGCGCTCGCCGTCTTCGCCCACCGCGTGGCGGGGGCAGTCGCGACGATGGCGGTGGCTACAGGAGGCCTCGACGCGCTTGCGTTCACGGCCGGGATCGGCGAGGGGTCGGCCCTCGTCCGCGCGGAGGTGTGTGCGCGCCTCGCCTTCCTCGGCGTCGAGCTCGACCGAGAGCGGAACGCCGCCGCCGCCGAGGGCGACGTCGCGACGGCCCGCTCCAGCGCCCGCGTGTACGTCGTCCGGGCGCACGAGGAGCTGGTCGCGGCGCAGGCGGCACAGGCGCTCCTCGCCGCGCGCGAGTGACCCGTTCGAGGGAGTCCGCAAATTGCGGGAAGTTCCGTTCGCCGCGGCCTTGCACGGAGACGGCGAACGTCCTAGTGTCCCCGTTGCGCCGAGCACGGGGCGCGACTAGGGCGAAGCTCCACCGGGCGGCTCTACGGGCAACCGGAAGGTCAGTCGGAGGAGCGGACGAAAGCGCAACCGGCTCGGCGAATTCTTTGCTCCGTTCGTTGTCAGATCTGCAGACGGAGCGGCGGAGGCGAGCACAGCCGCTCGCCCGCGGCTTGTGCGACGTCCGTACGTCGCACCACTCAGACGCGCACGGCGTGCTCGATCCAGTCGGTCGCGAGCGCGTCGAGCTCCACGCGCTCGGCGTCCGTCAGCCGCCGCAGCGGCGGGCGGACGTCCTCGCGCACCGGCACCCCGCGCAGCGCGAGCACCCGCTTGAGCGCCGCGTGGCGGGGGAAGCGCTCGATCGCCGCCCGGAGCTCACCGAGCCGGTCCGAAGCCTCGACCGACCCGTCGCGGACGGCGCCCGCGACAAGCTCAGGGAAGGCAGTGGCAAGCGCGGAGACGGCGCCGACGGCGCCGCCGGCGAGGCCGCGTGCGATCAGGGCCTCGGGGCCGACGAAGATGTCGAGGCCCTCGACGAGATACTGCGAGAAGCGCTCCCAGGGCGTGTCGGACACTTTCATGCCGGCGAGGTTCGGTGCCGCGTCCCGGAGCTCCTCGATCACCCGGAGCGGCACGGCGTAGCCGCTCGTCCGCTCGAACTCGTACACGTAGAAGGGCGTCGGCGCGCACGCCCCGGCCGCTGCCGTCAGGTGGGCGAGGATGGCGCGGTCGTCGAGCGGAAAGTAGGGCGGCGCGATCACGGCGACCGCGTCGGCGCCCGCCTCGGCCGCGTGTGCGGCGAGCACGACAGTGTCGGCGGTCGTCTGCGCGCCGCAGTGCGCCGCCACCTGAAGCCGCCCCGCCGCGGCGGAGAGGAAGAGCTCGGTCACGCGCCGCCGCTCCGGCACGGACAAGAGGATCCCCTCCCCGGTCGTGCCGAGGGCGAGCAGGCCGTCGAGGCCGCCGTTCGCGAGGAAGTCGACGAGCGGGCCGAACGCCTCCTCGTCGAGACTCCTCCCCCCATCGCGGAGCGGCGTCGCCGCCGCGGCCAGCGCGCCCGAGATCACCGCCCTACCCTAGCGTCCCGGCAGGCCTGGCGTCCCGGCCGGCCCTCAGCGCCCGTCGATACGGCACGCTCGCACGATGCGACGTCCGGCCGCTGTCGGCGCATCGACATCGGGACGGGCGGATTCGAACCGCCGGCCTCCTGCTCCCAAAGCAGGCGCGCTGACCAGGCTGCGCTACGTCCCGCTCGGCGGAGTGTAGAGCCGCCGTCTGAGATACGGTCGGCGCCCCGTGTCCGACGTCCTCCCCGTCCCCGGCCAGGAGCCGTCCGCACGCGCGCGCCACCCGGCGCTCGGCTACGCGATGGCGCTCTCGGCGGCCTTCCTGTTCGGCGTCAACGGCACGGTCTCGAAGGTGGCGCTCGAGGGCGGACTGTCCGAGTACCGGCTGGCCGAGGCGCGCGTGGCCGCCGCCTTTGTCGTCTTCGTCGCGATCGTGCTCGCGGCCCGACGGGAACGGCTGCGGACGACGCCCCGGGAGCTCGCCTACCTGGCCGTGTTCGGCGCCTGCGCCGTCGTGCTCACTCAGCTCCTGTACCTGCTCGCGATCAGGCGGCTCGAGATCGGGATCGCGCTCGTACTCATCTTCCTCGGCCCGCTCCTCGTCGCCCTGTGGGCGCGCCTCGTCGAGAAGGAGCGCGTCCGCCGGCGCTTCTGGACGGCGCTGGCGCTGTCGCTCGTCGGCCTCGTGCTCGTGGTGCGGGTGTGGGGCAGCTTCTCGCTCGACGGGCTCGGCGTCCTGTTCGCGCTCGCGGACGCCGCTGCCTACGCCGCCTACGTTCTCTACGCCGAGCATGCCGTCGGCAGGCGCGACCCGCTCACGCTGCTCTGCTACGGCTTCCTGTTCGCCGTCCTCGTCTGGTCGGTCGTGCAGCCCTGGTGGAGCTTCCCCGGGCATGCCCTGACGGCGAGGGTGTCACTGCTCGGCAATCTCACCGGCTCACACGTCCCGGAGTGGACCCTCGTCGCCTGGATCGTCGTGCTCGGCACCGTCGTTCCCTTCGTGCTCGTCGTCGGCTCGCTCCGCCACCTGCCGGCGACGCGCGTTGCCATCTGCGGCATGCTCGAGCCGGTGGTCGCGACGGTCGTCGCCTTCGCCTGGCTCGACGAGTCGCTCGGCCCGGCACAGCTCGCCGGCGGCGCGGTCGTGCTCGCGGCGATCGCGCTCGCACAGACCGCGCGCTAGCCGGGCTTCCCGACGAGGCGAGGCCAGCTTCGCCGCGGACCTTTACACGTGGCAGAGAACACGTTAGGTTGCACGGCACTGGGCGATGCGAGCCGCGGTGCCGACGAGGCAGTTCGCGGCGAGCAGTCGGAGAAGGCCCGCCGCACTCGACCCCCCAGGCGGCGGGCCTTCTCTTCGTCCGAGGACCGGCGCGCCCTCGCGGGGTGCCAGCTAGCATGAGCGTCCGTGGTGAGGCGCGTGCTGCTCGCGGCTCCGCGCGGCTTCTGCGCGGGTGTCGAGCGGGCGATCGAGACGGTCGAGAGAGCCCTCGAGCTCTACGGCTCGCCCGTGTACGTCCGCAAGCAGATCGTCCACAACGTGCACGTCGTCCGCGACCTCGAGCGGCGGGGCGCGGTCTTCGTCGAGGACGTCGACGACGTCCCCGAAGGAGCGCTGCTCGTCCTCTCCGCGCACGGCGTCGCTCCCTGCGTTCGCCGCGCGGCTGCCGCGCGCCGCCTCGCGACGATCGACGCGACCTGCCCGCTCGTGACGAAAGTGCACATGGAGACGCGCCGGTACGCGGCGGAAGGCTACTCGGTCGTCCTCATCGGCCACGAGCACCACGAGGAAGTCGTGGGAACGCAGGGTGAGGCGCCCGACGCGGTGCGGATCGTCGGGACGGTCGCAGAGGCGGAGGCGCTCGAGGTCCCCGACCCGGAGCGCGTCGCCTACGTGACGCAGACGACGCTGTCGGTCGACGAGACCGCGGACATCGTGCGCACCCTGCGGCGCCGCTTCCCACGCCTGCGGGGGCCCCGGCGCGAGGACATCTGCTACGCGACGACGAACCGGCAGACAGCCGTGAAGGAGCTGCTCACCGAGGTCGATCTCCTGCTCGTGATCGGCTCTGCGAACAGCTCGAACTCGAACCGCCTCGTCGAGGTGGCGCGGGCAGCCGGGGTCGAGTCGCATCTCATCGACGACGAGAGCGGCATCGACGAGCGCTGGCTCGAGGGCTGCGACACCGTCGGCCTCACCGCGGGCGCCTCGGCGCCGGAGCGGCTCGTGTCGCGCGTCTGCGACTGGTTCCGGACTCGCGGTGTGACCGACATCCGCCCGTTCGGGTCGATCGTCGAGGACGTCTTCTTCCGCCTGCCGATCGAGCTCCGCCGCTCCGCCAGCTCGGCCGCCTGACGCGGGCCGCGCGGCCACGCCGGCAAGGGCCATGCCCGGGGTCACGCGCCGGCAGGTCCAGGCACGGCCGCGCGCAGCTTCGGCGCTACCGGCAGACGTGGGCGTGGATCTCGCGCGTCAGGGCATCGACCCGCCCGGCGAGCTGCCGCGTCTCCTCGGTCAGCTTCGTGTTCTGCTCGAGCAGCTGCTGGATCACCTCGTTCTGCCGCTCGGCGATCTCCTGGCGCTCGAGGCTCGCCTTCGCGAGCTCCTCGCGGTGCTGGGCGTCCGCCTCGGCGTGCGCCTTGTCGCGCTCGGCCTGCCGGGTCTGCGCGAGCAGGATCAGCGGCGCGGCGTACGCCGCCTGGGTGGAGAAGGCGAGGTTGAGCAGGATGAACGGGTACTTGTCGAAGTGGACGAAGATCGAGTAGCCGTTGAAGACGACCCAGAGGATGACGATCAGCGTCTGGGTGAGGATGTAGGACGGGGTGCCGAAGAAACGGGCGAGCCGCTCCGCCAGCTGCCCGAACCAGTCGTCGCCGAACGCGGAGCCGAGGTGCACGTGCGGCTGGAGGAAGCGCAGGTAGTGGTCGGGCGCCCGCAGGTAGTGCTGCGGCGCGCGCAGGAACGGCGGTCGCGCGAGCATGTCGCCGAGCGTAGCCGTGGCTCCGGCTGGCGGGCCGCGGGCAGGGGCCGGCGGCGGGGGAGTCAGGCCTTCTCGATCTCGAGCACGCCGCCGTCCACCCGCAGCTCGACCGCGAGCGTCTCCTGCTTGATCCACTCGCCGTAGGCGGAGACGAGGTCGGCCTCCGACGCGGGTGCCGTCAGCACGATGCGGTCGGTGATCGCGAGCCCGGCGTCCTTGCGCATCTGGTTGACGCGGCGGATGAGGTCGCGCACGCGCTTCTCGAGGCGGAGCTCGTCGTCGAGCTCGGTGGAGAGCGCGACCGAGGCGACGTCGTCCTCCGCCAGCGCGTACCCGGGGACGGCGAGCCGCTCGCCGCGGATGACGTCAGCGGGGCCGAGCTCCTCGCCCGCGGCGCGGATGCGGCCCTCGCCGAGCTCCTCGTAGTCGTCGGCTGCGAGCGCCGCCTGCACGTCGCGCAGCCTCGCGCCGAGCCGCGGGCCGAGCACGGGCAGGTTGGGCTTCAGCTGCACTCGCGCCACCGGCCCCTCGTCGAAGCGCACCTCCTTCACGTTCAGCTCGTCGGCGATCTCCTCGGCGTGCGCCCGCGCGCGCGCCGCGCCGCGCACGAACATGCGCCGGAGCGGCTGGCGGAGCGCCAGGCCCGCCTCGCCGCGCGCCTGGTGTCCGAGCTCGACGATGCGGCGCACCTCGGCCACCTCGGCGAGCAGCGGCTCGTCCACCTCGCCGGGCTCGGGCCAGCCCGCCAGGAAGACCGACTCGGGCGCCCCCTCGCAAGCGCCACGCACGAGGTTCTGCCACAGGTGCTCGGCCAGGAAGGGCACGACCGGAGCGATCACGCGCGCCGACTCGACGATCGAGAACCACAGGGTCGCGAGCGCGTCGACGTCGCTCCGCCAGACGCGACGTCGGGAGCGGCGGACGTACCAGTTGGAGAGGTCGTCGACGTACGCCTCGAAGGCGTCCACGACCCGGTAGGTGAGGAAGTCCTCGTACGCCCGCGTCGCCTCGCGGACGAGCAGCCCGGTACGCGCGACGAGCCAGCGGTCGAGCGGATGGCGCGCCGGCGGCGGCGCGCCGTAGCGGGGCCGGAGTCCCTCGATGTTCCCGTACTCGACGAGGAACTTGACCGCGTTCCAGAAGGTGAGCAGCCGCCGCTTGATCTCGTGCGCGGGGCCGTACCCGAACAGGAGGTTGCGGTCCGGCGGCTGCTGGCAGTACTGCCAGCGCATCACGTCGGCACCCATGCGGTCGAACGCCTCCTCGGCGTCGATCATGTTCCCCCACGAGCCGTGCATCTCCCGCCCGTGCTCGTCGAGCATCTTCTCGTAGCCGAGAACGGCCCGGAACGGCGCGCGGCCGACGAGCGCGACCGACATGAACAGCTGGGAGTAGAACCAGAGGCGGATCTGCTCGCGCATCTCCGACACCCAGTCGGCCGGGAACCAGGTCTCCCAGTAGGCGTGATCGGGCAGGTCGGCGCGCGAGATCCCCGCCGACGCGCCGGTCGCATAGCCGCCTTCGATCCAGCGTGGGTTCTGCCAGCCGAGCGTCGAGAAGGGCACGATGCCGGCGTCGAGCCAGACGTCGCCGACCTCCGGGATGCGGTGCACCTCCTGCCCGCAGCCCTCGCAGGTGACGACCACCTCGTCGATCCACGGGCGGTGGAGCTCCTCCAGCTGCTCGAGCCCGCGCACGGCGCGCGCCTCGAGCTCGGCGCGCGAGCCGATCACGTTCACGTGGCCGCACTCACACGGGTAGAGAGGGAGCGGCAGGCCGAAGTAGCGGCGGCGCGAGATGTTCCAGTCACCCATGTTGCGCAGCCAGTCGTCCATGCGCTTGCCCATGTACGCGGGCGTCCAGGCGACGGTCGCGTTTGCCTCGAGCAGCCGCGGGCGGATCTCGTCGACCGAGATCAGCCAGTCGTCGGCGATGCGGAAGATGAGCGGCGTGTCGCAGCGCCAGCAGTGAGGATAGGCGTGCTCGTACAGCCCCGCCTCGACGAGCAGGCCGCGCTCCTTCAGGTCGCCGACGATCTGGTCGGCGGCCTCGGTCGTCGACAGCCCGTGCAGCCAGCCGTAGTCGTCGTAGAAGCGGCCGGCCTCGTCGACCGGCATGAGCACGGGCAGGTCGTGCACGCTGGCGAGCTCGAAGTCTTCGGCGCCACAGCCGGGCGCGATGTGGACGATCCCCGTGCCCTGGTCGAGCGTGACCTCGTCCCAGGGGATCACGCGGTGCTCGACAGCCGCTCCCGGCGCGAGCGTGTCGAACGGCCCCTGGTAGCGGAGCCCGACGAGCTCGCCGCCGCGCACGCGGCGCTCGAAGCGCTCGCTCGGGTAGCGCTCGACCGCGACCCAGTCGCCGTCGCCGGTGAGCCCGTACTCGGCGTCCGGCTTGACCGCGGCAGCGACGTTCGCCGGCAGCGTCCACGGCGTCGTCGTCCAGACGACGAGCGACTCGCCGCGCCGGTCGACGAGGGGGAAGCGGACGAAGAGCGACGGGTCGGCGCGCTCCTGGTACACGCCCGCCTGCGAGAGCTCGTGCTGCGAGAGCGAGGTGCCGCAGCGCGGGCACCAGTCCGTCGAGCGATGGCCGAGGTACAGCCAGCCGCGCTCGTGGACGGTCTTCAGGAACCGCCAGATGTACTCGATGTTCGTGTCCGAGAGCGTCAGGTAGTCGTTGCCCCAGTCCATCCACTGGCCGAGGCGGATGGAGCCGCGCGTCAGCTCGCGGACGTAGTGGACGACGACATCGCGGCAGGCCCGCGTGAACCGGGCGAGCCCGTATTCCTCGATCTCGCGCTTGGAGTTGAGGCCGAGCGACTTCTCCACGCCGACCTCGATCCACAGGCCCTGGCAGTCGAAGCCGTTCTGGAAGCGCTGGTCGAAGCCGCGCAGCGCCTTGTAGCGCTGGAAGACGTCCTTCAGCGTACGGCCCCAGGCGGTGTGCACGGGAAGCTTCTTGTTCGCGGTCACGGGGCCGTCGATGAAGCTCCAGGTCGGGCCGCCGCGAAGCTTGGCCCGCAGCCTGTCGAACGTGCGCTCGCGCTCCCACAGCGCGAGGATCTCGAGCTCGAGCGCCGGGTGGTCCGGCTTCTCGGGCAGCGGGGCGAACACCGTCGCCATGCCGCCGATTCTACGGGCGGCCTCGCCCACCGGCCGTGGGACGGCGGAGGCGAGGGAGGCTGGCGCCGGAAGCGCCGCCGAGCGGGACGGGAACACGGGCCGCCGGGCGACCGTTTACGGTTCGGTACGTCGGAAACGGAAAGGAAGCCATGTCTCAGGCTGTGACCGAAGCGACCTTCGAGCAGGAGGTCATTCAGAGCGACAAGCCCGTCCTGGTCGACTTCTGGGCCGAGTGGTGCGGGCCATGCCACGCCGTCGCGCCCGTCCTCGACACGATCGCGAAGGAGCGCGCCGACGAGCTCAAGCTCGTGAAGGTGAACATCGACGAGGAGCAGGGGCTTGCCCAGCGCTACGGGGTCATGTCCATCCCGACGATGATCCTGTTCCGGAACGGCGAGCCCGCCGCCGCCGTTGTCGGCGCCCAGCCGAAGAGCGCGATCGAGCGCGCTCTCGGGCTCGGCGTCGCCGCCTAGCTTCTTCCCGCGCGAGCCGCGGCGCTGGCCGCGGCTCGCGCCGGCCCTACGGCCGGCGGGCCCGCCAGGCGCGCAGCACCTGGCGGACGTTGGCGAAGCCGATCTGGTCGTCGGGCGGCAGCTCCGCGGGGGCGAACCAGCGGAGCTCGGAGACGTCGTCTGCCGGCTCCAGCTCGCCCCCCTCGGGCACCGCCGTCCAGTACAGGTTGAGCGTCGTCGTCGCGTCGTCTGCCTCGCCGTAGCGGTCGAGCCAGACGCCGACGAACTCCCCCGGCGCGACCTCGAGCCCCGTCTCCTCGCGGAGCTCCCGTCGCAGCGCCTCGAGCGGGTGCTCGCCCTCCTCGACGAAGCCGCCCGGGAGGTCCCAGCTGCCGGCGTGCGGGTCGCGCGCACGCCGGGCGAGCAGCAGCCTCCCCGCCCCGTCCTCGACGAGCGCGCATGCGGTCGGCTCGGACGTCGAGTAGGCGACGAACCCGCAGGCGGCGCACTCGACGCGCCCCCTGTCCGGGGACACGTCGCCGCCGCACTTCGGACAGTGACGCCATGCGTCGACGCGACCCACGAGCGGCAAGAATACGGGCATGGTCGCCCCAGGCTGCGCAGCGCCGCCCGTGACCGCGCCGGACGCCGCCGGCAGCAGGGACCGCCCGTGAGCCCGAGACACGTCCCGGCGACGCAGCACGAGCTCAGCCGCTGCGGGCTTCTCGCCGAGCTTCCCGGCGAGCGGCTCGTCCAGCTCGCCGGCCGGATGCGGCGCGAGGAGGTGGCCGCAGGCCGAGCGCCCGTCGTCGAGGGAGAGCCGGGCGACCGCTTCTACGTCGTCCTCTCCGGGATGCTCGTCGTCAGCCAGAGCAGCATGGGGCCTCGCCGCGTGCTCAAGCCCGGCGACTACTTCGGAGAGGTGGCGCTGGCGATGCAGGTGCCGCGGACCGCCTCTGTCCGCGCCCTGACGCCGGCCGTGCTGGCGAGCTGCGACCGCGCGACCTTCGACGAGTTCGTGCGGCCGCTCTTTGCCGACGACGACTGATCGGGGCGTCAGGCCGGGCGCAGCTCGGCGAGCACCGCCTCTGACAGCCGCGGCCATGCGTCGAGCGCCCAGCCTCCGAACTCCCGGTCGGCGAGGCACGCGCACGCGACACGAGCCGCCGGGTCGACCCACAGGAAGGTGCCGCTGCGGCCGAAGTGGCCGAACGTCTGCGGCGAGGTGCGACGCCCCGTCCAGTGGGGGTCCTTCCCGTCCTTCAGCTCGAAGCCGAGTCCCCAGTCGAGCGGGTCGAAGCGGCCGAGGCCGGGCAGCACGCCGGCGAGCCCGGGAAAGGCGACGGTGGTCGCCTCGGCCAGCGTCTCCTGCGAGACGAGCGTCGGCGCGACCAGCTCGCGCGCGAAGCGAAGCAGGTCGTCGAGCGAGCCGTGCAGGCCGAAGGCCGGGGAGCCGCGCAGCGCCGCGCCGAGGCCGAGCGGCCGCAGGACGGCTTGCTCGAGGTACTCGGCGAACGGCATCTCCGCCCGCGTTGCGACGTGCGCGGCGAGCACCTCGAAACCGGCGTTGGAGTAGATCCTGCGCACCCCCGGACGGGCGATCGGCGGCCCGCCCGGCTCGAAGGGCAGTCCGGAGGCGTGCGCGAGCAGGTGGCGGACGGTCGAGCCCGGCGGCCCCGCCGGCTCGTCGAGGTCGATCGTCCCCTCCTCCGCCGCCACCAGGCACGCCAGCGACGTCGCGAGCTTCGTCACCGACGCCCACGGGAAGACGCGCGTACGCTCGCCGTGCGTGTCGGCCACCTCGCCGCCCGCGAGGACGCCCACGGCGACGTTGTCCGCGCCCCACTCGTCGACCTGGGCGAGCGCCTGCACGGCCGGTGATACTAGGCGCGTGCAGCGGGGGCACGTTCAGCGGAGGCGCGTTGCGGCGGTGTCCGCGCCCGACGACCTCGTCGGTCTAGGCTGAGGGGCGATGCAGCTCGCGACCGCAGTGGCCACGCTCGCGCTCGGCGCGATGCCTCACGTGAGGATGCTCGACCGGGCGACCGTCGAGGGCGAGCTGATCCACCTGCGCACGCCCGGCCACGACCTGCTCGTCCGCCTCCAGGGGGCATGAGTGCTCCAGGCGGGAGACCGCGCCCCGCTCGACGCGACCGTCTGGCTCGGCCCGAACGACCGCGTCAGCTTCGGCGAGATCGTCGCCGACGGGCCTGTCCTGCTCTTCTTCTACCTCTTCGACTGGACGGGCACCTGAACGAACGAGATGGAGCTCCTGCGTGACAGGAAGGAGGAGTTCGAGCAGGCGGGCGTGAAACCGCTCGGGATCTCGCGCGACTCGCCGTGGACGCACATCTCGTGGATGCAGGCGCTCGACCTGACGGTCGGCCTTCTCTCGGACTGGAACGCGGAGGCGGTGCGCGGCTTCGGCGTCTCGCAGGTCTACAAGGGCCTGCAGGACGTGGCGGTCCGATCCGCCTTCCTCGTCGACGGCGACGGCGTCGTGCGCGGAGCCTGGCGCTACCGCAACGACGAGGTGCCGGACTTCGACGAGCTGCTCGCGGCCGCGCAGGCTTTGTAGCGCTCGCCCTCGCCGTCTACCTGGCGTCGGCGGTGCTCGCGGCCGTGCCCGGAATCGGCAGCTTCGGCAGCCGCTTCCTCGCGGGCGGCGCCCCCGGCTACGGCGAGGCCGCACCCGGCGACCACCTGCAGACCGCCTACCACCTGTGGCTGTTCGGCAGCCAGATCGAGCACGGCCGCTACCCATGGCGCGACCCGTACCAGTTCCGGCCGGAAGCGAAGCCGACGGTGAACCCGGCCGTGTGGCCGTTCGGCCCCGTCTACTGGCCGCTGTGGCGAATCTTCGACCCGGTGGTCGCCTGGAACCTGTTCGTCCTGCTCACCTTCGTCCTAGCCGGCCTGCTCGCCTGTGCCTGGCTGCGCGAGCTCGGCCTCCCGCGCGGTCCCGCCCTCGCCGGCGGCCTCGCCTTCGAGATCGCGCCCTACCGGACGGTGCAGAGCGCCGGGCACCTGCTCGGGCCGGTCGCCGTCCTCCTTCCGCTCTCGCTGTATGCGCTCGAGCGAGGCCGTAAGGGCAGCCCGCTCTGGTATCTGCTCGCGGCCGGGGCGATCGCCTCCATCCCGCTCTCCGGCCAGGCGCACCTCGCCATCGGCGCGATCCCGTTCTTCCTCGCCTACGGGGCCGTGCGCCTGCCCGAGACCGTGCGTCGGCGCGCGTTCCACCTGACCGGGACGGCGACAGGCGTCGGGCTCGCGGTCGCGGCGGGAATCCTGATCGACCGGGCGCTGGTCCGGGGCTCGATCAACGCGCAGGGGCGCTCGCTCGCGAGCGTGGGCGCGTACTCGGCGGAGTGGGTCGACTTCCTCGTGCGCCACGACCGCCACGGCAGCGAGAGCTTCGTCTTCCTCGGCTGGGCGACCCCGACCGCCGCCCTGTTCGGGCTCGCCGTTCTCTGCCGGTCGCGGCGGTGGCTGCTGGCGGTCGTGCTCGGCCTCGGCGTGGCGATCCCGATGCTGCTCGCGCTCGGCACGAACACGCCGCTCTACCGGCCCGTGCGCGCCGTCGTCCCCGGCCTCCAGTACCCGCGCGTGCCGGAGCGGATCATGCCGGTCGCCTGCCTCGCGATCGCCGCGCTCGCCGCCTTCGGCGTCTCGGCGCTCGCCGAGGCGGACGTGGCCGGCTACGCCAGGTGGACGTGGACGACCGCCGGCCTGGTCAGGCGGGAGGCGCGGGCGGTGCTCGTCGGCGCGATCGCGCTCGTCGCCGTCGCCGCCGACCTGCACGTGCACGCGCTCCGCGCGACCGCGGCCGACCAGGGCAACAGGGCGTACGCCGCGCTCCAGGGCGGCCCGCGCGACGCGCGCCTGCTCGAGCTCCCTGTCTTCCTCCCCGACGTGCACTACGGGAGCGTCTACCAGTACTACGACACCGGCGCACGGCGCGAGCGGCCGAGCGGCTACTCGACGACCGCGCCCGTCTCCGCCGACGCGACCGCCCGGCGCCTGCTCGCGCTCAACTGCGGCGACTGGACGACGAGGCCCGGCGCCGTCCTGCGGCAGCTCGGGGTGCGAGAGATCGTCTTCCACCGCGGCCTGTTCGTGCTCAACCCGGCCGTGCCGAAGCGGACGTGGTTCGCCTGGCTCGGCCTCGTCCAGCACGGCTACCGTCCCTGGGCAAGCGACGGCGCCGTCACAGTGCTCGACCGCCTGCACGGCGGGGTGCCGCCCCCGCCCGCACCGGTACCCGAACCCCATCGGGACGCCATCCACCTGTGCCAGAACTGGTACCGGAACGACGGCGACGGCCGGGCGATGTCCGCGAGCCACGCGGCCTTCTGGGTTTACGGTGCTCGGATCCGGCTGATCATGCGTTCGCTCGCCCCACTGGACGTCCGCTTCGGCGTCGACGGCCGGCCGCTGTTCACGCGCCGGGTCGAGCCCCCGCAGGAGTACCCGCTGTCGCTCGGCCGGACAGGCTGGCACCTCGTCACCCTGGACACGCCGGCGCTCCCCGTCGTCGCCGGGCGGCGCGAGGGGGCGCGCCTGCTCGCGTACGTGCTCGGCTGACCCGCGCCCGCGCAGCCTGCGAGAACGCGCGGCCATGCTCGCGGTCACCTGGTACGAGTGGCTCAAGCGAGGGCGAGGTGACGGTGCCGCCGACACTGCAGGCGTTGCCGGCCGCGCGACTCGACCAGCTGACGAATCACGCCATCACATGCCCATCGCGTGGTAAGCATCTGCTGTTTTGCAGGCACTTCTGTGCGATTCGAGCTGCGGTGTCATCACCGGGTCCTCACCAGGAAACACGAAGACGACCCCGAGGCCTCGACCCCCGGGCCCACCTGAGCCTGCTCAGCAGCAGAGGAAATCGGCGCTGCCGAAGGAAGCACGCGAAGGTCTGATCAGGGCGTGGCTCTCGTGAGCGGCATCCCGAGGTCGAGTGGGTCCCGGTCGACAAGGAAGGGCGTGACACTGAGCAGCCTCGGAAGCGCGAACGTGTCTAGTCCTCCTCCGCGACAAGCGCTTGTCTGCGCGTTCTGCGCGCGGACTGGCCACGATCGCCGACGCGGGATGTATTCAAGAGACGCTGATACGCCGTCTTCGGCACTTCGTCGAGCGGCATCACGTGCGTATAGACGTCGAGCGTGGTGGAGACCTGACGCTGCCCCACGCGCTCGCCAATCTCGCGCGCAGGGATCCCCTGGCCGTGCCAAAGCGTGATCCTGCGGTGCCGGAGATCGTGCGGGTGGTAGTGCGGGATGCCCGCAGCCTTGCACGCCTTCGCCATCATCTTCTCGACCTTCTGTCGCGGGTGGCCGACGTCATGTGGCCATGTGAAGAGCCGCCTCCCCGAGTCGCGGTCGTCTGGCGGGCATGAGTCGAGCAAGATCTCGAAGAGCCAGTCCGGTACCTGTACCCACCGCGCTCGACGGTGACCGCGCCGCCCCTTGACGTTCTCGGGTCGCGAGAGGATGCGCATGTTCGTGTGGTCGACGTCTCCCCACGTCCATCCAAGAGTTTCCCCGAGCCGCGCGCCCGTCTGCTCAAGCAAGACGAAGAGCAGGCGATGCTCGAGGCGGATTGCGTCGAGAAACGCCAGCACGTGTTTGTCGCTCGGCGGCGAGTGGATCGGCCGCTCCGCCGTCGGCAAGCGAAGCGCACGATGGCGCGCGGGGTTCGGCTCGATTCCCGACTGGTCAACGACCTGGCGCAACGTGCCGAGATAATCACGCACTACGGCGGCCGTGAGTTCCGACGTCTGTTCGTTGATCCACTCTTGAATCTCGCCGTGCTCGATCGTTTCAGGAGGCCGCTTGCCGAACTTTGGCGAGATGCGCTTCCAGTGCACGCGGTAGTTCTCACGCGTCCGCTCGTCGACATCGATTCTCGTCTTGAGCCAGAGCGCGAACCAGTCGTCGAGCGTCCGCCTCGGCGACGCCGACGCGCGGAGAGAGCCGCGCGGGTCGCGGCCCGCGGCGATCTCGCCCCCGACGTAGTCACGACGGGTTCGAGCCTCCTTCAGCGTCTTGAACGTGCCGCCGGACTCGACCGGCCATGCGCGTCCTCCCCGTCTGTAGAGGACCTGGTACCGCTTCTCGCCGGAAACGGTTTCCCGGGTTCGGATCCACGCGGGACTCACTTGAACCTCAGGCTCTCTTCCAAGAACTGCAGGACGTCGCTCCGTCTGACGTACACCTTCCGAAGTCCAGGCGGCTCGATTACGGGGAGCGACCGCATGATTGCCTCGGCTGCAGCGCGCGTGACCCCAAGCTCCTCACGCAAGCGACGACAGTCCAACAGCCTCGGCAGCGACTCGTCTCCACTGCGGTTGCGGACACGACCTTGGATCGGTTCCATCTCACAAGCCTCTTGTCAGAACATCGGTCCGTGATCGCATGAGCTGTTGTCCACGCTGAGGAGCCCAGTAGCGATCTCTGAATACGCGCAGCGCCGCTTCGCCCGAATAACCGCACTGCTCGGCGACGAGGCGGATTGCGTCTTCCTGTTCGAGCGCGAGCCGCGGCGGCAGGGTGCCGAGCCAGTACCCCGCTCGCGCGACCGCGGCGCGGCGTTCCGGCGCCGGCGCATCGGGGGCAACGGGCGCGAGCTGGCGAGCGCGCCAGGCGATCCCGCAGGTCCGTGTCTCGAGCAGCTCGCGCCACGCCCCCGTGCCGCGCTGGCGGACGAGCTCGTCGGGGTCTTTGGCGGGTGCGAGTTGTGCGGGGTCGACGACGTGGATGTCGGGGCTGTGCCGAGCCCGTGCGGCGTTCTCGACCGCCCGGGCGGTGGCGGCGCGTCCGGCAGCGTCGTTGTCGAGGCAGAGGGTGACGGTGTCGATGCCGAGGCAGTGGAGCTGTTCGAAGGTCTTCGATCGGATCGAGGTTCCGCCGAGCGCGGCAATGTTCTCGATCCCGCGGGCGCGGAGCTGGTGGAGGTCGAGGAAGCCCTCGACGAGGACGATCTCGCGCCGCGTGTCGGCTGGTTGGTCGAGCAGGTCGGGGAGGCCGTAGGGCGGCAGGTTGGTGCGGCCGGCTCCGCGGAGGTAGAGGTAGCGGCTGCTGGCGGCCTCGCTCTTGTCGAGGGCGCGAGCCCAGAGGGTGCCGATGTGCCCGTGGGGGTCGCGCCAGGCGCCGCAGAGTCTCCCCGGCCAGCGCGTGTCGGCGAGCACGCCGGCAGTGGCTATCTCCGACGGTCGGTAGCCGGCCTGCTCGAGCAGCCGGCTCGTCTCCGCCGAGGGGGGAACGGCGCCGAGTCCGGAGTCGGCGATCGCGCTCGGAGGGAAGCCGCGCCGCTTCAGGTAGGAGCGGGCGGCGGCGCCGCGGTCGCCGGCGAGCTCGCGGCGGCAGAGCTCGAAGAACGCCTGCAGCAGCTCGGCGCGCCGGTCGCGCGGCTGGGAGCGGTCGAGCGGCGAGTGATCGACGCCGGCGCGCTCGGCGATCTCTCTCACCGCCCGCACGAAGTCCGGCCCACGGGGGACGGCGCCGCCGTTGACGTAGGCGGTCCAGAGCATCGGCTCGCCGCCGTGGACGAGGAAGCCGCGTGGCGCAGGGCCGTGGGCGACGACCCGCTCGGCCCGGACGCCTAGCCGAGCGTGCGTGTGCTGCTCGTTGGTCGCGACCCAGCCGAGCCGGTCGCGGCGCCAGCCGAACTCCGGGAACGCGTGGTCGAGCCGCTGGGCGAGGACGGGCAGCACCGTCTCGCTGTAGAAGTCGCTCGCGCGCACCGGGTGACGGCGGCCCACGATCGTCAGAACCCCTCCCCGCGCAGGAAGAGGTCGAGCGCGGCGGCGGTGCTCTCGCCCTGGCGCAGGCCGAGCTGAGGCGCGGCGACCCGCAGGCGGTCGCGCACAGCCGCTGGGAGCCGGGTCGAGAAGGGGACGAGCACGACCGGCTCGGCAGGCTTGGTGTCGAGTGCCCGAAGCGCCTGGACGGGGCGCTCCCGGCACCGCCACTGCGTGCCTTGCGACCCCTTCATAGGTTCTGTATCTTATATGGGTCACTAGCTGACTGTCAAACGCAGTTTGGTGCTTCTTCTGAGTCATGGCCCGTTGGCGTACACTGCCCCGGATGGGACGCGGCGCCGACCTGATCCGGGAGGCCCGCCTGCGCGCGGGCCTGACCCAGGCGGAGCTGTCTGAGCGCAGCGGCACGCAGCGCTCGGTGATCGCCCGCTGGGAGCAGGGAACCGTCTCCCCCACCTTCGACAACATGCTCCAGGTGATCGAGGCCTGCGGCTTCGAGCTGCCGCTGATGCTCGTCCCGCGCGACTCTTCCCTCGACCAGCAGCTGGACAAGAACCGGCAGCTCTCGCCTGAGCGGCGCGCGCAGCAGCTGCTCGCCAAGCTCGACCGCGAACCGGCCGCCCGTGCCTGAGCGCGCGCGCACGTTCGACCCCTACGGTCTGCTGCAGACGCTCGACCGGCACCGGGTCACCTACATCGTGATCGGCGGCTTCGCGCGCGTAATCCAAGGGACAGAGGAGATCACGCGCGGGCTCGACATCGTCCCCTCCACTCGCGCGGAGAACCTGCGCCGCCTCGACGCTGCCCTCCGCGACCTCGGCGCCAGACGCCCGGACGGACGCGAGCCGACTCTCGACGAGAACACGATCAGCACCGAGCGTGTGCTCGAGCTCCAGACCGAGTACGGCGAGCTGAAGATCGTCCCCGAGCCGGCCGGCACGCGCGGCTACGACGACCTTCGCCGCGCCGCCAGCCGCGAACCGCTCGGCCGCGGCGTCCGCCCCTCCGTCGCCTCGATCGGCGATCTCGCCCGCATGGTCTCCGCCCTGGGCGACGAGGAACGGATCCCGCAGCTGATGCAGCTGCGCCGCCTGGTCGAGCTCGAGCGCGTCCGCGAGCGCGTCATCCAGCGGTAGCGCCACCCGCGCCCACGCCGCGGAGGGGGCGAACCCGCTCGAGCAGCTCCTCGCGCGAGCGTTCAACCGCGCGGCCGACCGGATGGGCGTCGCCGTAGCGTGCGATCACATCGGCGAGGCGCGCCTCGGGCGTCGTCGGAGAACCGTCGGGCGCGGTCGCAAGATCGCAATAGGCGAGCGCATCGGCGAGGAGCGACCGCTCCTCCGGGAACGCGTCGAGCCGCGCGAGGAGGCGGCGTTCCTCTGCCTCCGCCCGCGCGCCCGTGTGGTGCGCAACCAAACAGGCCAACCGCTCGAGCCCCACAGAGCGGAGGAACGACGCTCCGTCGAGCGGGTGGAAGCCGGTACGCGCGAGCGCGGCGCGTAGCCGATGTCGTGCAGGTAGGCGGCGGCGACGAGCACGTCGAGTTCCCCACCGGATAGGACGCCGGCGAGCGATCGTGCCCGTTCGACGACGCCGAGCGTGTGCGCCCAGCGTTGGCCGAGCGGTGCGAGCAGCGCGGCAGCCGTGCCGCGCGCCCAAGTCGCCTGCTCAGCCACCGGCGGTGAGGTTCCAGCGGACCCAGCCGGTGGGGGCGACGTAGCCTGCGAGGGGGCGAATGTTGGAGCCGCCGCCGCTGGAGGAGCACTGGACGATCTGGCCGTTGCCGAGCCAGAGCGCGTCGTGGCCGGCAGGGCCGTCGTCGTGGCCGAAGAAGATGATGTCGCCCGGCTGGTAGCCGCCCGGCGGCGGGTCGGGGCCGACGCCTCGCGACACCTGCGACGTCTGCGCCGGCGTGTCGTCGCTCGGCAGCAGGCCGTTCGCGGTCCACTGGCTGGAGGTGCTGAGGCCGGCGTCGATCCCGGCCTGGGCGAGCGCCCACCGCACGTACATCGAGCAGTCGCAGGTGGTCCCGACGGGCTCGCGGCTCTGCATGTCCTGCACCGAGCCGCCGCGGTCTGTGGGCGGACCGAGGTTGTACGTGAAGCGGCCGACGCGAGCGACCGCCCAGGCGAGCGCAGCTCGAACGCCGGCGGAGGCGGCGGGCGCGAAGGCGCCGCGGTACCTGTTCGCCTGCGCGAGCACCGCGTCGACGTACGTTTGATCTGGGTTGTACGCGAAGACCGCGCGCCGGTAGTCGGCAGGTGCGCCATTCGCGGCGAGCAGCCGAGCGGCGGCGAAGATCGCGTCGGCAGGGTCCCAGACGTTCGCGAGCCCGTCGCCATCGCCGTCGGTCGCATATCCCTCCGACGTCGAGCTCGTGGGTGGGCCGACGGCGGGGACGGTCATCGGCGGAGTGCCAGCGCGCCAGGTGGAGCCGAGAAACTGCATCGGCCCGGTTGCCCCCTTGGAGTTGACGGTGCCGGGTGGGTTGCAGCCGGCGCCTTGGCTTCGGCCGTGGTCGCACTCGATCTTTCCGATCGCAGCGAGCACCGCCCAGTCGATCCCGTAGCGGGCCGCGGCCTGCTGGTACAGCGCCAGGTAGTTCGCAGGGATGTCGGCGATGGCTGCCGGCGAAGGCGCGAACGCAGGGCCGGTGGTCGCGGGCCAGCTGACGATTCCACCGACGATCACGATGAGCAGGAGGACAAGCGCGAGCGCGGCGATCAAAGCGACGCGTGCTCCGTGGCGCGCGACCGGGACGCGGGCGGCGACCGAGCCGGTCGTCATGACCCCCCGACTATACCCAACGCTTCAGCGGAAATCCAGTTGTTCCGCGGCTCTCAGTTGATTACCTGGTATCGGCGTCCTGGCTGAGCAGCTGCCGGTAGAGGACCCGGGTCTCCCGCTCCGGCTCGAGGCCGAAGCGGCTGTCGAGCTCTTGGCTCAGTTGCTCGAAGCGCTCGGCGACCGCTTCGCGCAGACCGAGCACCGCCTCCGCCTGCATCGCCAGACGGTGGGCGCCCTCGTGAAACGCATCCATGGAGAGCGCTTGCTCGGCGGCGGCAAGTGCGCCGGTGGGATTCCCTGCGTCGAGCCGGAGGTAGCCGAGCTGCTCGAGCCGGTCGACGATGGTGCCGCGCAGACGGCGAATCTCTCCTGCCGCCCACGGATAGTCGCTGCCGGCGAGCGGCTGCCCGCGCACGAGCGAGAGCGCCTGCTCGAGAAGTTGGTCGCGCTCCGCTTCCTCGGCGGCGTCCGCCTGCGCAAGCAACGTCTCGAAGACGTCGACGTCGACAGCGAGCGCGTCGCGGTCGAGCTGGTACCGCGCGTCCGCACGCGCGATCACCTCGCCGAGCCTCGTGCGCGCATCGGTCACCGTGCGCCAGAGCTGCTTTCGCGCTTTGTGGTCTTCGAGATCAGGCCAGAAGACCCCGACCAGCTCGTCGGCTGTCGCACCCTCTGGACGCAGGGCGAGGTAGGCGAGCAGTTGCTGTGTCTGCGAGCGAAGCCCACGGCGGCTCGGCTTGGAAGGCGTGACCGCGGGCGGTCCGAGCAGTGCGATCGACGGGCGCGGCAGTCGTGGAGGCGACGTGCGCGCCGGCGCTCGCCGCCGGAGGTCGAGGCCGTGAGCGGCGATGGCCATCACGCCGTCGCGTGCTGGTGCGACCGCCAGCGCGAGGGCATGGGGCTCGCCGGCGACTTCGCTGGGCCCTCGGAGAACGAGCGGGAAGGGCGGCGGGAATCCCGCGCGGCGGGCCGCGGCCGCCAGCCGCGCTTGACCGGATGAGAGCGAACGGGGGCGCGGCACCGGAAGCGGGTACGCGGAGATGTGCCGAACGAAGAGCCGCCGGAGGGCGTGGCTGAAGACCAGAACTGCGAGAAGCATCGCTGCGCTCCAAGCGGCAAGGCCGAGCAGCCCCTGCACGAGCGGAAGCGTGACCGGGTTCCCGAGTGAGCCTGGGAGCGCGGGCAAACCCGGCCGGTGCTCAACGAGGAGCGCGAGCAGAGCCGACGAGGCGAGTGTCCCGAGGAGAGCGGTCAGACGGGAGAGCGTACGGCGAGAAAGCTTCATGGCAGGAGCGCGACGAGGGCACCTGTGGCGAGGAAGGGCGCAAGCGGAAGCGATAGTCGCCAGGCCGCGCCGCCGCGCGAGAGGAGCAGCAGGACGCCCGCGCAGGCAGCGAGCGCGACTCCGAACACCAGCGCGCGGGGTGCCTGCCCGTCGAGGCCGAGCACGACCAGGACGGCGAGCTTGACGTCGCCCATCCCGAGCGCGGCCGGCCGGGCGAGGCTGAGCCCGAGGAAGAGCGCCGCAATCGCGAGTCCGGAAAGCAGGCCCGCGCCGGCACCGCCGGCGAGCGTAAGCGCGGCGCACACCACCGCCGCCGGAAGCACGACTCGGTTCGGGACGCGGCGTTCGGCGACGTCGGTCGCGGCGGCGATGCCAAGGGCCGCGCCACAGACTCCGAGCCGCCCGAGCGTCAGCGCGCCCGCGGTGTCCGCCTCCAGCGCAACCAGAACGAACGCGGCCGCCCCGGCGGCACCGACGGCGAGCGCGCGTGGGCTCATGGCGCGCGCGGCGCGGCCGTCGCCCGCGCCGAGACGGTCAAGCTGGTCAGCCCGACGATCCGCAGCAACACGGTCGGGAAACTCCGCTGGAGGCGTACCGAGACAGCGGCGGAGGTCGCCGTCGCCTGTGCCTGCACTCCCTGCTCGCCCGGGAGAACCGACAGCGCTGCCGTCTGTGCAGCCTGCGGGTCGAGAGCCAGCCGGCCCTGGTGGAGGGCATCGAGGTCGAGCGCCTGGCTGCCGGAGAGCGCTGCGTCGTCGGCGGCCGCGACGAGTTCGCGGCGGACGATGAAGGCGTGGCCGACATCGACCGCGATCCCGATCACCATCAGCAGGGCAAACGAGAGCAGCAACCCGGAGACCAGCACCGCGCCGCGTTCCGCGCCAAGCGTTCGCCTGGCACTGTTCACGGCGCCTCCGTCAGCAGCGAGCGGTAGCTGTCCACGGGTGCGCTCGCCTGGCTGTGGACGGTGATCGTGCCAATCCCGCCGAAGAGCGGAATGCTGGCGAGCGCCACCTGGGCGCTCGTTCGCGCCCGGAGCACGCTGCCGCGCGCGAACGTCCCCTCGAGGTGCAGCGCGAGCGGGATGCTGGTCTGGCTCTGCTCGCGGGCGAGCGCCTGCTCGGCCGCCTGTTGCGCTTGCTCGGACGAGGGCGCCTCGACTGCGGCGCGGACAGCGTCACGAGCTGCCTGTGCGGCAGCGAGCTTCCCCTGCTCGAGCCGAGCGAACAGCGGGACGATGAACATCAGCGGCAGCAAGACGCCCACCAGGAGCAGCAAGCCGGAGACGATCCCCTGCCCGTCCTCGCGCCGAAGAGATCGGCTGCGCCGATTCACGGGGCCGCCGCCTGTTCCTGTTGCGGGTACTGCTCGAGCGGCAGGCTCGCGCTCACGCTCACGGCCGGGAGAAGCAGCGGCAGCGAGAACAGGTGCGGCGCCTGCCCGGCCACGCGCACGGTGACCTCGTCTGCCCGCTCGGACACGGCGGGGTGCAGTCCGGCCCCGGTCCCGCCGGCCGCTGCGAGCACGCCCGCCGCTCGGTCGAGTCCGGCCTGCGGGCCGCCGGCAGCGGCCGCTCGGACGCCGTCCTGCGCCGCCGCGATCGCCACCGAGCGCGCGTGTGCGTACGCGAGTCCCTGCACCGCAAACGCCACGGCGAGCAGGACGAGCCCGAGCGCGAGCAGGCCTTCGATCAGCGCCTGCCCGCGCTCGCAGGCGAGCCGGCGGGCGAGCGCGAGCACTCGAACTACCCGCCGGAGATGAAGTTGACGATCTTCTGCCCGGCCTGCTCGATCGCCGGTCGCAGCAGGCCGACGACGGCGGCCGCCGCGGCGGCCAGCCCGACGGCGAGCACGACCCAGTTGACGAGACTGTCGCCGCGCTCCTCGCGGCGGACACGATCGGCCCAGTCGAGAAGCCGGAACCAGAGCGCGTCGAGCATCGAAAACCCCCTTTCTTCGGTTCAGACGGTGTGGGCGAGGAAGCGGAGGAAGCCGTACGCGAGCAGCAGGACGAGCACGGCGAGAAGCGGCGCGAGCGGTGCGTGCATCGCCAGGTAGGCGCGATCTGCCGCGCGCTCCAGGTAGCGAGCCTGCTCGCCGCGCATCTCCTTCGCCTGCTGGCGCAGGAAGTCGAGGTACGGACTCTCCTTGGCGGCAAGCAGCTCGCAGAAGCGCACGAAGGTCGGCTCGCCGGTCTCGCGAGCGACCTGGACGAGCGCCTCACGCTCGCTCACGCGCTCCCGCCGCGCGAGCGTCAGGGCGCGCTGCAGCTCCGACCCCAGCGGACCGTGCGTGTCCTTCGCCGTCAGCTCGAGCGCGCGCCGGAGCGACTGCCCCGTTCCGAGAGCGAGCGCGAGCACCGAGAGTGCCTCCGGCAGGTCGAGGAAGATCGCCTCGCGGCGGCGCTTCCCCTGCTGGCGCAGCAGCAGGTCGGGAACGAAGGACCCAGTCGCGGCGAGCAGGAGCACGAGAAGGAGCGACGGGGGCCGTGCGGTTGCGGCGGCGTACGGGGCGAGCACGACGAAGGGCGCGGCGAACGCGAGCAGCGCCTTGTGCACGAGCAGCAACCGCAGCGACTTGCGATCGCCCGCGTGGCGCAGCTCCCGCGCGTAGTAGGCGGTGACACGCGCGAGCCAGACCGGCACCGCGACCGGCTGCGGCGGCAATACGACCATGCCCCCGGCAGCGCGGCGCGTGTCGACCCGGGCGAGCCGGACCGACAGCGACGGCCGCCTGCGCGTCAGCGCGTGGTAGGTCAGAAGAAGCCCGCCGGCGACGAGGGCGAAACTGGAGAGGGCGAGCGTCCCGTTCACTCCCGTTCGCCCGTCCTGCGTGGCTCCGGCACGCGGCCGAGCCGCCGCATCAGGAGATAGCAGCCGAAGATCAGTGCGCCGCCGAGCGCCCCGACGGCCGTTCCGGCAGGCGTCCTGTAGGCGTCGAGGTAGGCCGGCGTGGCCGCACCGACGAGGAGCAGAAGCGCGACAGGGCTCGCGGCAAGAATCGCCGCCTCGAGCTGGAGACTTGACGCGCGCGCCCGCGCCTTCTCCGTCGCCTCGAGCCGGTCCGAGAGAACGGTCGAGAGCTCGCGCAGCGCCGGCGCCAGCCGACCCGACGGCAGCTCGAGCAGCCCTGCGCGGAGAAGCAGTGCGACGGTGTCGGTCGTCCGTTCGCCCGCGGCCGTAAGCCCGCCGATCGCGGCCTCGAGCCCCGCCGTCCGCAGCCGGCCGTGAAAGGCGGCGAAGTCGCGGCGCAACGGCACCGGCCCCGCATCGCCGACGAGCGTCACCGCGGCCGGGAACGCGATCCCCGCCTCGAGCGCGTCCGCGAGCTGCGCGAGCGCCGCCGGCCACGCGCGTTCGCGCGCGTGGATCGCGCGACCACGCCGGCGCGCGACCCATGCCCACGGCGCGTAGGCGCCCGCGCCCGCAGCGACGAGCGCCAGGATCGGCACCTGCGCGAGCGACCAGCCGACGAGCCAGCCCAGAACCGCTCCCACAGCCGTCAGCGCGACCAGCAGCGACGGGCGGAGGCCGAGCCCCTCCGGAGAAAGCCGCTGCCGCAGGCGCGAGACGAGCGTGTGCTCCGGGAACCGGTAGCCGGCCAACCCGAGCAGCAGCAACCCGAGCCCGGTCGCGAAGCAGAGAGCGAAGGCGACGCCGATCAATGCGAGCCCCCTGCGAGCAGGAAGGCACGCGCCTCGGTCACCGGGTAGACCGTGGACGTCTCGGTGGTGCGGCTGGGAAGAGCGCCTGCCGCCGCGACCGGACCGCTCGCTTGGTAGCTGATCCGCCAGGTGACGGCTGCCTGGACACCGTAGCCGCTGTCTCCGCAGCTCGCCAGCACGTACGGGTTTCGTCCCTGGTCACCGGGGAGGCAGCGCGTTCCGTAGACGTGTGTGATCGCCTCCGGCGGAGGCGGACCCGCCCGGTAGGGGATGCCCGCGCCTCCCGCCCGGCTGGCACCGTCGCCGAATCGCCACTCGACGACCTCGGGAACGGCGGAGACCGTGACCTGCTCGCCGGCGAGCGTCACCGACAGGGTCGTCGGCTCCGGCGCCGGGTCGAGCCAGAACCAGGAAGCGGCCCCCGTCAACCCGCGGGTGCTCGGCGAGCGACGGATCTCCCCCGGCACGAGCGGCAAGCGATCGGCGATCGAGGCCGCGATCGCGCCGGGGGCAAGCGGCGGACCGCCGGGCGTGCCGGGCGCCGGAGCTCCGACGACGGTGAAGCACGGCAGCACGCTGCTCGGCGCGTACATGCACGCGTGGCCGCTCCCGTCCGTGTACCAGAACGAGCCCGGGCCGACCGGAGCCGGGTTCTTGAGCAGCGGCGAATCGCTGCGGAGCGACGGATACGGGTTCGGCAGCGACTCGCCGGTGCCCGGCCTCGAGACCCGCCTGCGGGTCGAGGTCGACTCGAATGAACCGCCTCGCCTCTCGGCGCCTCCCGAGCGACCCGGGCGCGTCGCGCGCACGTCGATCCGAGCCGCGATCCCCGCGTGGCTCGGGCCGTATTGCTGCGACAGCGGCGTGACCCGGATCTGGTCACGCCAGCGCGGCGGCTTCGTCCTGTCGCCCAGCGCCGGCGCGGCGCTCAGACCCGCCACTGCCGCGCAGATGAGGAGCGCCCGCCTCATCGCACCGGACTGACTCGCCAGACGACGAACTGCATCGTTTCGTCCACTCGCCTCAGCTCGACCCGGGCGCGGTCGTCGACCGAGATCGCCTGACCGAGCCGTTTGCCGCCGCGGTAGGGGAAGACGCGCCCCTGGTTCCGGACGAGCGCGGTCGCTCGCGTGTAGGACGGGTCGAGGCGGACGCTCACGATCGTGTAGCGGCCCGGTCCGCTGCGGATCCGGATGCCGCGCCGTTGCCGCGCCGCCGCCGAGGTGCGCAGGGCCGCGAGCGCGGGCCCGCGCGTCGAGTGACGCGCCCACGCCGGGAGCCGGTTGTGCCAGAGCACGAAGACGGAGAGCCGGAAGTTCTCGTTCAGCGCCGCGCGCACCGACCGCGTGAGCGCCGTCTGCGTGTCGGCGTGCGTGGTGGAGGTGGTAGAGGAGGGAGCCGTGGCGGCGTGCTTCGAGCCACCGCATCCGCCCGCCACGGGCGCGATCGCGACCCCGAGCACGATGACCGCGCAGCGTTTCATCGTGGTGGCTCATAACCGGCACGTTCGAGTTCTGCGTCGAAGGTGGGGCGAATGCCGAGCCAGCGGAGCTCGGAGCCGCCGCCCTCGAAGAGCGGGTTGAGCGTGAGCCTGGTGCCTTCGACACCCTGGACCTCGACGATCTCGTCGATCAGCCGGGGCAGGAAGCGGCGTTCGCCGTCGTCGAAGCTGCGCGGCCGGTTGCAGTGGACGGCGACATCGATCTCGCGGAGCCAGTCGAGCGCCTGCTCCGCCTCGACACGCGCGCCCGAGGTAAGGGCGAAGCGGACGAGATTGCGAAGCGCGTGCTCGCAGGACTCGCCGTGCACGCTCGTCATCCCGGCGTGTCCGGTGGCGAACGCCCACAGCATCGCCATCGTCTCCGGGCCGCGGCACTCGCCGACCACGATCCGGTCGGGGTTCATCCGCAGCGCGTCGGAGACGAGGTCCTCCAACGTGACCGCCGGCAGCCCGTCGGGAGAGGCGGCGCGCGCTTCGTAGCCGACGCAGTTCGCGAGCAGACCGGGAAGCTGGAGCTCGGCGGACGACTCGCAGACGACGGTGCGCTCGCTGGCCGGGATCGCGCGCCCGAGCGCGTTGAGCAATGTGGTCTTGCCCGAGGAGACGCGTCCCGAGACGACGATGTTCTTGCCGGCGCGCACGCAGGCGGCGAGGAACTCCGCTGCCTCCTGGCTGAGGAAGTCGAGCGAGACGAGCTCGTCCAGGGTTCCGGCGCGCAGCCTGAAGCGGCGGATCGTGCAGATCGGGTGGCCGTTCGAGGAGACAGGCGGGATCGCAGCGGTCAGCCTGGAGCCGTCGGGAAGCCGCGCCTCGACCCGCGGCGTGATCCGGTCGAGCCGCTTGCCCTCGACCTGCTCGAGGAGACGCTCGAGGAACGCACGAACCTGGCGGTCGTCTTTGAAGACGAGGTCGGGGACCCGCTCAATCCGCTCGCCCGTGTCGCGGAAGACGCGGGTGGGCGCGTTCACCATCCACTCCTGCGCTTCTGCGTCTGAGAGCATCCGCTCGGCGATCGCGCCGAGGCCGATCAGGTCCTCGCGCAAGGCGCGCGAGATGCGCTCGCGTTCCTCAGCGGCGAGGTCGGCCGCTTGGCCGTTGAGCGCGGCCGCCTCGTGGTCGCGCACGATCTGCTCGATGAGCTCCTTCGCCCGCGCGCGGCCCGGCTCGCTGTTCAGGTTCACCTCCTCGGCGGCGAGCGCGCCCTCGACCCTCGCCCGGATCCGCTGCTCGGCTTCGCTCAGCGCGTCCGCCATGGAGCCACCACCTCCTTCGCCGAGGCAGACCAGGCCGGGAGCGGCAGCCGCAGCTTCCGCTCGCGCGGGATCGCCAGAGCTACGGGCAGGAAGAGCTGGTCGAGCAGACGTGCGAGGGCACGTGCGTACGCTCCCCGCCGCCGCGCAACGGCGAGCGGCGTTCCTCGCCGCTCGGCCCGTCGCAGTGCCCGGCCGTCGAAGGGAAGAGTCGCATCGAGAGCCAGTCCGCGTTCCGCAAGCCGTTCGGCGAGCATCTGCGCGAGCTGACGCGTCGGACCGGTGCCGGGCCCGCCGAGACCGCTGCAGACGACGCGCAGGCGCTCGTTCGGGATCTCGAGCTCGACCCGCAGCAGGTCAAGCTGGGCAAGCCCGTCGCGTACCTGTCGATCGCGCGCTCCGATGACGAGCAACACGGCGCTCGCGCACGTCAGCGCCTCGCGGTGGGAGCGCGCGAGCGGCGTCGGCTCGCCACCTTCTTCGAGCAGGAAGCCGACATCGCAGATGACGAGGGGCACGGCGTGCGCGAGCGCCCTCAGCGCCGTCGCGACCGCGCCTGGCTGCGCGAGCTCGTCGATCGGCTCCCATGGCTCGGGCGGCGCGAGCAGCACCGGTGGCCACCCCGGCCGGCGCACGAGCCAGCGCTCGAGCAGCTCGCCGAGCGCGCCGTCGCCCGCGGAACAGGCACGGACGAGCCCGAGCAGCGAGCCGTCGTGACCGTCGGCGGCGAGTCGCAGATCCAGCCCGCCGCCGAGGAGGTCGCATTCGACCAGCGCCGTCGGCCACCGTTCCTGCGCCAGCGCGGCGAGCGAAGCCGCGCACTCGCTCGCGCCCGGGGCGCCCCTGCTTCCGACGACCGCGAGGATGCTGCCCCGCTCGGCGCGCCGCCCGCGCGGCTCGTCGATACCCGCCGGCCGCGGCTCCGCGGACTGCGCGGTACCACGCGTGGGGCCTGCCAGCTCGGCGCGCAGTTGCTCGAGGTCGGCGTAGCGGTCGACGACGGCGTCGACGCCGAAGGCGCTCAGCGCGGAGGCAGACGCGCCGTCGAGCGCCAAGCCGACGAGCCGGATGCCGGAGGCGCGAAGGCGCGCGCAGCGTGCAGCCGAGAGGGCCGGCAGGTCCGGCGAGAGCAACACGACATCCGGCTCGTGTTCGGCGGCGAGCCGGTCGAGGTCGGTGCCGTCGAGGGCGCTGGCGACAATCGAAAGCGGCGACTGCTCGTCGAAGAGCAACCGCTCGACGCACCGCTCGGCGGGAGGGCTCAGTGCGAGCAGCAGCCGCGGCGAGTCTTCCACCTCAACCTCCGACGCTCGCCGACGGGATCGGCGCCGCAGCCCGCGTCCCGTCACGGAGGAGGTCGATCTTGCCGGCCTCGCTCGCAAGCGCAAGCGCGCTCGCGATCGATGGATCGGGTAGGGCGAGCGTCACGGGAATCGTCGCCGAGGCTCGGTCGAACCCGCTCGGCGCCTGCCCGACGGCGAGCACCTGGAGGTCGCGTGCGACCGCGCGCGTCTGCGCACCGCCGGCCGGTGCGGCGAAGGTGGCGAGCACCGTCACCCGGTCACCGGGCCGCAGGTCCCCGCCGAGCGCATGCAACAGGGGAACGGCAACCGTGAAGGCGGCAGGCGCGGCGCGGGCGCCGGCGAGAGCGCTGCGCGTCAGCGGGGACCCTGCCGGCACGGCGGTCGCGAGACGGCTGCCGGTTACCAGCTCGAGCTGCCGCGCGGGGACGAGCGCGGCGAGGACGCCGCGATCGCCGGCAATGCCCGCGGAACGCAGATCGCTCGCGCGCAGGACAGTCCCCGCGGGAAGGTCGCGCGTCGCAACCAGCACGCCGGTGCGCCGCGTCGTCTGACTGTAGACCGCCAGATACCCAACCAGCGCGACCAGGACGAGCGCGACGCCGGCGACCGGCAGCGGCTGCAGGAAGGAGCGTCTGCGTTCCCGAACAGGCTGCGCCTGCCGCGGCTCGCGCAGCCGGACGCGGAGGCCAGCGCCGTCCCCGGACAGCGGGAACTCGACGACGGCTTCGTCCGGCGCCTTCCGCCCGAGCCTGAGCTGCGACCAGGGCTTCAACGCTTCACCGATACCAAGGCGAGGTCGCCAATCGCTCCCCGGTTAGTCGCCACTAACTCCCAGAGGCGGACGAATGGGCGCAGGACCGCCGCCGTGGCGGCCGCCACGTCTCTCTCGAACCGGTGCGCCCCGAACACCAGGACCCTTCCTCTGCTCCTACTGGGTATGTCGTAAGGGAGGGCGCGGAAGTAACGCGCCCGGGCGAGCTCAGCCGGAAGGTTTCTGCCGGTGCCGCCCGAAGCGGCCAAGCAGCCGGCGCACGCGCGGGAACCGCGGCGCCCTCCCCGCGTGTCGATCGGCTGGCCGCTGGGTGGAGGCAACCGCATCCGCGATCGCGAGCAGCTCGGGATCGTCCCGGAGCAACATCACCACCTCTGGATCGAGAGGCGGCTCTCGCTCAGACTTCAGGTTCGATTCCTTGCTCTTTGAGTTCGCGACGGAGTGCCTCGAGGCCGCGCCGGAAGCGCATCTTGACCGCCGCCTCGGTCGTCCCGACCACACGAGCGATCTCCTGGAACGAGCAGCCTTCGATGAGCCTGGTGCAGACCACTGCCCGCTGCTCGTTCGGAAGGTGCGTGATCGCCACACGAATCGCGCGCGCGATTTCGCTCCCGTACGCGGCCGGATCGGCCACCTCGGGCGCCTCCTCCAGCGAAACCGGACGCGGCGCGTACGTCTCATGGCGAGCGTGATCCGCAAACCGGCGACCGGCAATCGAGTAGAGCAGCGCGAGCATCGACGTTGGCGGCGCGCTCATCCGCGAGAGCGTGACTGCCGCGTCGGCGAACACCTCCTGCGTCAGCTCCTCGGCTTCGTCACGGTCGCGCGTCTTCCGACGCAGGTAGCGGTAGATCTGCGCATAGTGCTTCCGGAAGGCCTGTTCCGCGAGACCTTCCAACTACCCTCGTCTGTCGGGCGCGGGCGCGAGAAGTAACGCGCGCCGGTGGATTCTGCCCGTCGCCACGGGCGCCGTAACCGGCGCTGCGACTCTCACTCTCGGTTCTGAAACGACCTGCACCGCCCACCTCCCGTGGGCGAGGCCGGGACCGCAGAACCGACCCCGAGAAACGCTGCGATAGCGCTTGTACCACCGGCCGCACGCGGCCGCAAGCGTCCCGAACTGCCCAGTCTGGAACGGGCGTTGGGACGCAACCGCGGACGGTGAAAATCTCCTGCTCACGCAGGGGTGGCGACCTGAGGGGGACCGATTGGCGACCTCGGTCCGGCAGCCTCGCGCGCATGAGTCAGACGGCGAAGCGACCGTCGCATCGAGCCGGCCGCTCGGACGCGGAGCTGCTTGCAGCGGCCGATGAGCTCCGCCGCTCGAACGCGGACCTCGAGCGGCTACGGCAGGCGACCGCGGCCGGCTTCGAGCTCCTCGACCGGCAGACGCACGGCGAGTTGAGGCTGGTCGTCGAGCAGGCCTGCGACGAGCTCGCTGCGCTCGTCGACCGCGTACTCGAGGGGAGGGGGCGGAGCGAGTGAAGGTTTCAGGACGGAAGCTCAACGCCGAGCGCCTCGGCGGCGGCGCTGACCTCGACTTTACGCCCCTTGCGCGACCGCAGAGCGTCGGCCAACGCGACGTTGACAGTGGCCGTCAACGCCATGTAGTCGGCGATGCTCATGCGCCTGCTCCCCCGCCGCCAGGCGCGTACCTGCTCCGGAGTGGTCGCGAGCGCTTCGGCTGCTTGCGTCTCGTCGCTCCAGCCGTACAGCCTGAACGCGGCCTCGAGCAGCGGGACGGCGCCGGGCGCCCTCTTTCGCCCTGCTTTCTTTCTTTCCGGCATGCCCGGGTGCTCGTCCGGGTCGGGAACCGTGCCCGCGTCCGCGAACACCGCTCGCTGCAGATCCTCGAGCGGGATGCGAAGGAAGGCCGCGATCCGCATCACCTCGTGGAACGGCGGCTTGCCGACGCGACCGAGCTCCCAGCCCTCGATCGTGCCGGCGCTGATCCCGACGAGCTTTCCCAGCCGGGCGCGCGAGTAGCCGGCCGCCTCACGGCGCTCTTGGAGCAACCGCGCCAGCGCCGTCTGCTCGACCGTCATCCTCCGCCTCGTCTCATCCGTGATTCAACCGCTATCGAACGATACCCGCGCATCTACGGAGGCAACCGCGAGTGAACGGCGGCTTCGACGGCAAGCCGCAGCGGCTCTGGCCGGAAGCGGAGGACGTCGTGCCGATTCTCGCCCCACGACACGGCTCCGACTTCGACTGCGGGCATGGCCGCCGCCGGACGCGACCGCCGCGCCTCACCGCCGCCGACTTCACACCCGAGCGGATGCTTCGACCGAGCGCGGAGCCCCCCGATGCAGGCTGGCGCCGTTCGCTCTACCGGCTCTCCGGCGGGCTGCTGTCGGTGCCGCCGAGCGCCGCCGAGCTGCGCAGACGTGAGCTCATCGCACAGATAAAGACGCCGATTGTCGGCTGCCGAACGGTCGCGTTCGTCTCGCGCAAGGGTGGCGTCGGCAAGACGACCACCTGCCTGCTTGTCGGGCACAGCTTCGCCTGCCACCGGGGCGACCGGGTGATCGCGATCGACGCCAACCCGGACGCGGGCACGCTCGGTCATCGGCTCCGGCGCGAGACGGCAGAGACTCTCCCTTCACTCCTAAACGGGCGCCAGGCGGTCCGCCGCGATGCAGACGTGCGCGCCTACACCTCGCAAGCGCCGAGCCGGCTCGAGGTCGTAGCCGGCGACGAACGGGACACGGTCGAGCGTCCTCTCGGGCGCAGCGATGTCGGGCGGGCCATCTCCGTCCTCGCGCGCCACTTCAACCTGCTCTGCCTCGACACGGCAGCCGGCGTCCTCGGTTCCGCCAACCGGGGCGTGCTCGACGCGGCCGATCAGATCGTCGTTGTCTGCACGGCGAGCCTCGACACTTCCCGCGCCGCCAGCGCGACCCTCGACTGGCTGGAGCTGCACGGCCACGAAGAGCTGGCGTTCTCGGCCGTCGTCGCCCTGAACGCGATCAGAGACGAGCCGAGCGCAGTCGACCTCGACCGGATCGAAGAGCACTTCGCCTCCCGCTGCCGCGCATGCGTCCGCATCCCCTGGGACCGCCACCTCGAGAGCGGCGCCGAGGTCGTGCCGGAGGAGCTTCGCCCCGAAACGCGGGAGGCGTACCTCGAGCTCGCCGCGGCAGTCGCACGCGGCTTCACCGACCCGACGGAAAGGAGGTTCTGACGATGCCCTTCCTGATCGACCTGCTGCTGGGCGCAACCGGCATCGGAGGGCAGCCGGACCCCAACGGTCTGCCCGGCAGCTCGGCACTCCAGCAGCTGATCTCCGGGCTCGCTTTCTGGGCGCTGCTCGCGTCGCTCGGCGGCCTACTCATCTCCGCCGCCGTCTGGGCGCTGTCGTCCCACTCCGGCAACTACCACCACGCGACGCTCGGTCGACGGGGGACGATCATCTCCGCAGCCGCGGCCTTCCTCGTCGGCGCCGCCCCGGCGATCGTCGACTTCTTCGAGAACCTCGGCAAGACCGTGCACTGACGTGCCCGGCCGCGACGTCAACCTCCCGCCGAGCATCGACCAGCCCCGCCCGGTCAAGCGCCTCCTCTTGTGGGCTGCCGGCTTCGCCGTGGTGTTCGCGCTCGGGATCGTGATCGGCACCAGCCTCGCCTCGCCACACTCGTCGCCCGTGGTCACAGACCGCGCGGCGCCGACGGGCGCCGCCCAAGCACCGGGCCCCCCCGCACCCGTCTCGAGTGCGCACACGCGCACGGGCGCGGTCGCGGCGGCGGCCCGGTCCATCACCGCCTTCGCCGGCGACGTCCTGCTCGAGCCCTCGCGGCTGCGCACGCTCGTCGCGCGGATCGCTGCCAGCTCGGCAAGGGCGCAGCTGGTCGCGGCGTTCGAGGAAGCTAGCGCGCAGACGCGGGCCAAGCTCGGCGCCGACACCGTTCCCAGCCCGGTGATTCTGCTCCGCGCCGTCCCGGTCGGCTATCGGGTCGTGCGCTACTCGCCCAACAAGGCCACGGTTGCAGTCTGGTACGTCGGCATCGTCGGCAGCGGCGCCACCGTCCAGCCGCAACAGTCCTGGCGGACGCAGACCGTCGAGCTCGTCTGGGAGCACGGCGGGTGGAAGGTCAGTTCGTACGCGAGCACGGCCGGCCCCACCCCCGCGCTCTCCACCGCCGAGGCCGAGGCGCCCGGCGAGCTGTTCGCCGCCATCCCCCGCTTCGAGGAGTTCGCGGATGGCACGCGTTGAACGAATGCCGCTCGTCCGCGGCCTGAGCGCGGCGCTCGCGCTGCTTCTCTGCACCGTCGTTCTCGCCGGTCCGCTCGCGCCACCCGCGCACGCCCTCTCCCTCCCGAACCCGTGCGAGCTACCCGTCGTCGGCAACGTCTGCGACGCCGTCTCCGCGGCCGTTACGAGGGTCGCCCAAGAGGCGGGCGACTTCGTCATGCGCGGCGTCACCGCCTGGGTGACCAACGCCGCCGTCTGGGTGACGGGCAAGGTCGGCGAGCTCATCGACCACACCGCCAGCCCCGACCTCGGCGCCGGCTGGTTCCAGGGCGAGTACGGAACGATGGTCGCAGTCGCCGGGACGCTGGCGCTGCTGATGCTCATGCTCGCGGTGATCCAGTCCGTCATCCACCAGGACGTCGGACTGTTGATGCGCTCCGCCTTCGGCTACCTCCCGATGGCGTTCATCCTCGCCGGCGTCGCGATCGCGGCCACCGGGCTGCTCATCGCGATCACCGACGACTTGTCCTCAGGGGTCGTCGGCGGCCTCGGCACCGCGCAGTCGTCGAATCTGCTCCAATCGGTCGGAGACGCCTACAAGAACGCGCTCGACCAGACCTCGGGCATCCCGCTCTTCGGCGTCTTCCTCGGCGCGATCATCCTCGCGATCGGCGCCTTCGTGCTCTGGCTCGAGCTCGTCATCCGCGACGCCGCGATCTACGTCTGCGTCTTCTTCCTCCCCCTCACCTTCGTGGCCATGATCTGGCCCGCGACCAGCCGCTGGGCGCGCCGGCTCGTCGAGCTGCTGATCGCAATCGTGCTCGCCAAGTTCGTCATCGTGGCAATCCTCAGCCTCGCGAGCGCCGCCCTCACGAACACGAGCCTCGTCCAAGGTGACGGCAACACCTTCGAGCGCATGATCGCGGGCTCGGCGCTGCTCGTCCTCGCAGCCTGGTCGCCCTTCGCCCTGCTCCGGCTGATCCCGATGATGGAGGTCGCCGCCGCGAGCGTCGTCAGCCAGCGCTCGACGATGTCCGCAGCGGCCGCTTCCGCCGGCATCCACAGCCCCGCCGCCTACATGCGCCAGGCGATGGACCGAAGCTCCCGGCCCTCGAGCCCGCCGGCCTACTCGACGAGCGGAGGAGCGACCTACACCCGTGCACACACCGCCAGTGAGGGAACCTCGGGCGAAGGCCCGCCCAGCGATCCTGGCGCACGTGCGCACCGCGGCGAGACGTCCGACGCCGCGGCTGGAACGGTTCAACCGGGCGCACGCCAGCCGGGCGGGTCACCACGAAGCTCGAGACCTCGAGGCACGGCGACAGCAGCTGAGCCGCCGCCGACCGGCGGG
This sequence comes from Gaiellaceae bacterium, assembly GCA_035652235.1. GTDB lineage: Bacteria > Actinomycetota > Thermoleophilia > Gaiellales > Gaiellaceae > PALSA-612. The sequence goes on from DASREE010000022.1 coordinate 39,028, forward strand.
ACGCCGTCAGCGTCCCCGCCCGCCGGGCCGCGCCGACCGCCGGAGCCGCCACCGCCTCCTCCCGCGGAGCGGCCGCGAGCGCCGCAGCCGCCGCCCGCGGGGCGGCCGTGCCCTCCCGAGCCACCGCCCGATCCCCGCCCGCCCAGCGGCGGAGGTGAGACGTGAGCGCAACCAACTATCAGCGCTACCGCTTTGGACCGCTCGAGCGCCGCGGGCTGATCGGCTCGCTCCGACCGACCCAGGTGGTCGTGCTCGCCGCCAGCCTCGGCGGTAGCGTCATCCTGTTGCGCACGCTCTCGAGCGGCGGCGGCGTGGTCGCGGCGCTCGCGCTTTCGCTGACAGCGGTGGGGTTCTGTTTCTGGCCGATCGGCGGCCGCTCGGCGGAGGCCTGGCTTCCGATCGTCGGCCGCCACGCGGCGCGCGTTGCCCTCGGCACCGGCATGCGGCGCTCGCCTGCCCCGCAGGCCGGCACCCGGCTGGCCGCAGACGGGCGGCCGGAGGCCGTCGCGGCGCTTCCGGAGGCCGGCCGCGAGCTGGAGTTGCTCGCGGTGCCGCTCCGGGGGGAGACGGTCGGCGTGCTCAAGGACCGGCGCGCCCGCTCCTACACGGCGGTGCTGGCCGTGCGGGTCGCGTCGTTCGGGCTGCTCGACCGCTCGGAGCAGGAGGCGCGGCAGGCCGGCTGGGGCGGCGTCCTCGCCGGCCTCGCCCGGGAGGGCTCGCCAGTGAGCCGCATCCAGTGGCTCGAGCGCACCGTCCCCGCGGACGGGGACGAGGTCGGCCGCTACCTGGGCGAGGCGTGGGCGCGCGACACGGTTCCAGTCGACTCGCTCGCGATGCAGTCCTATCTGGAGCTGACGAGCAGCGCACCCGCGGTCACGCGGGATCACGAGATCTTCGTCTGCCTGCAGATCGACGCCAAGCGCGCCTGGCGGCAGATCAAGCGCAGCGGCGGCAAGCAGGGAGCAGACGCCGGCGCCTGCGCCGTCTTGCTGCGTGAGCTGGAAACGCTCGCCGAGCGCCTGGCCGCAGCCGACGTGCGCGTCGTCGGCGCTCTGCGCCCCGGCATCCTCGCGACCGCCGTCCGCGTCGCCTTCGACCCCTGGTCGCGGCCCGGGCTGGCGCGGCTCGCCGCCGCCGACCCCGACCGGGACGGAATCGACGAGGCGGCCGCCTGGCCGCTCGGCACCGAGACGTCGTGGGCCGTCTACCGGACGGACGGGGCCTTCCACGTCACCTACTGGATCGCGAGCTGGCCGCGGATCGATGTCGGCGCCGCCTTCCTCTCCCCGCTGCTTCTGCACGCGCAGGTGGTGCGCGCGATCGCGGTCACGATCGAGCCCATCTCCCCGTTGAAGGCGATGCGGGAGGTCGAGGCCGCCCGCACCTCGGATGTCGCCGACCGCGAGCTGCGCGGGCGCATGGGCTTCATCGAGACCGCGAGGCGAAGGCGGCAAACCGAGGCGGTCGCCCGCCGCGAGGAGGAGCTCGCCGACGGGCACGCCGCCGTCCGCTTCGCCGGCTACGTCACCGTCTCCGCGCGCACGCTGGAGGAGCTCGAGCGGCACTGCTCCGAGCTCGAGCACGCCGCCCAGATGGCGCGCCTCGAGCTGCTGCGCATGTACGGGCAGCAGGAGGAGGCGTTCACCTACACGCTTCCGCTCTGCCGGGGGCTTCGGTGAAGGCGAAGGGGCAGCCCGGCCACCGCGCCACCACCGCTCACCTCCAGGCCGCCTACCCGTTCGTCGCCGAGGGCGGCCTCGGCGGCCGCGGCGTCTACATCGGCCGCGACATCTACGGCGGCTCCTTCTGCTACGACCCCTGGGAGCTGTACGGCAAGGAGTTGACGAGCCCGAACGCGGTCGTGATCGGGATCGTCGGCCGGGCCAAGTCGAGCCTCGTCAAGACCTACGTCTTCCGCCAGGCCGTGTTCGGGCGGCAGGCGTGGATCGTCGACGTCAAGGGCGAATACGACGGGCTCGCCGAAGCGATGGGCGTGCGCGCGATCGCGCTCTCCCCGGGTGAGGGGCTCAGGCTCAACCCACTCACCCCGCGCGGCGGACGCGAGCGGCAGCTCAGCCTGCTCTACTCGGTCGCAGCGGCGACGCTCGAGCGGCCGCTGACCCCGGAGGAGAAGCGCGCCGGGCAAGAGGCGCTCAACATCCTCGACCGACGAGCGGAGCGCGAGCCCACCCTGCCTGCGGTCGTCGACGTGCTCCTGCACCCGCCGGCGGAGATGGCGGAGGCGCTCGCCATGGAGATCGAAGAGATCGCCGTCTGCGTCCGCCCGATGGCGTTCGCGCTCGACCAGCTCTGCAGCGGCAACCTGCGCGGCATGTTCGACGGCCCCACCACGCCCGGGCTCGACCTCGACGGGCCGCTCGTCGTCTTGAACCTGCGCGCTGTTCTGAACACGCACACATCGGCGCTCGGGATCCTGATGACCTGCGCCACCGCCTGGCTGCAGGCGATGATCGAGGCCGAGAGCGACGAGCGCAGTCAGAAGCGGATCGTCGTCGTCGACGAGGGCTGGCGGATCCTCTCCAGCATCGGCATCGGCGAATGGCTGCAGCAGTCGTTCAAGCTCTCGCGCGCCTTCGGCGTCCAGAACATCGTCGTCCTCCACCGGCTGTCCGACCTGCATGCCGCCGGGGCCGAGGGAAGCCGCGAGCTCCGCCTCGCCGAAGGGCTCCTCGCCGACGCCGAGACGAAAGTCTGCTACGCGCAGCCGCCCGACCAGCTCCCCCAGGCGCGCGAGCTCCTCGGACTGACCGACACCGAGGCGGAGCTGCTGCCGCAGCTTCGGCGCGGCTGGGCGCTGTGGAAGGTCGGGCAGCGCTCCTTCCTCGTCCAGCACCGGCTCTCATCGCACGAGCGTGAGCTCGTCGACACCGACGCGCGCATGCTTGTCAGGGCCGCCGCATGAACAGCGAGCAGCACGTGCCACAGGCCCGCGGCGCTTCGGGGGCACAACCGCTCGAGACGCTCGCCCTTCGGCTGCTTGCGGGGCTCGTCGCCGCCGGCGCGCTGCTCTGGCTGGCCGGCGAGCTCTCCGGGCGGCTGTTCGGCGGCAACTGGCCGGAGGTGCACGCCTCGGAGATGGCGACCGTCGTGCTCCGGTTTCCCCATCACCTCGGCGACCCCGCCGCCGCCTGGCCCGATCGCGCCCGCGAGCTCGTCCCGGGGCCGGTCGCCTTCTACGGAACGCTCGCGGCGCTCCTCTTCCCGGGTCTCGCAGCCGCCGCATTGGTTCTGGTTCGGCGCGGCGCGAGACGGAGCGAAACGCAGAACGCCCGCTGGGCGCGCCGGCGCGACCTTCGCCCGCTGCACCGGCGTGCCGGCGAGACGGGCCGCCTCAGCCTCGGCCGCATCGACGGCCGGCTGGTCGCGGCCGAGCCGCGGCAGTCGGTGATCGTGATCGGGCCGACGCAGACCGGCAAGACGACCGGTTTCGCCATCCCCGCGATCCTCGAATGGCAGGGGCCGGTGGTCGCCACCTCCGTCAAGACCGACCTCCTCCGCGAGACGCTCGTTGCACGCTCGTCGTTGGCCGGCGCGAAGACGTGGATCTACGACCCCACCGGCAGCACCGGCCTCCCGGCAGCGGGATGGACGCCGCTGATGGAGTGCCTCACCTGGCAGGGCGCCCAGCGGGTCGCCGACTGGCTCGTCCGCACCGCCCGCCCCGCCAGATCCGGGATCGAGGGCGACGCCTTCTGGTACGCAGCGGCGGCGAAGGTCCTCGCCCCGATCCTGCTCGCCGCCGCCTGCAGCGGCGGAACGATGGCCCAGGTCGTCGAGTGGCTCGACAGCCAGGACCCCGAGCCCGTACAGCACGCCCTCGAAGCGAACAACGAGGAAGAAGCCGTCGCCGCCTACGACGCGATCTCGATGTGGGACGAGCGCACCCGCGGCAGCGTCTACGCCACCGCCCAGACCGTCCTCCTCGCCTACACCGACTCCGGCGTGCTCGCCTCCGCGATGAGCTCAGAGCTCCGCGCCGAGTACCTCCTCGACGGCGGCAGCCACACCGCCTACCTCTGCGCCCCCGCCCACGAGCAGCGCCGCCTGCAACCGCTGTTCGCGACGCTCGTCCAGGAGATCGTCGCCCACGCCTACGAGCGCTCCGCCCGCACCGGCAAGCCGCTCGACCCGCCGCTCCTGCTCGTCCTCGACGAGTGCGCCAACATCGCGCCCCTGCGCGAGCTCGCCGCTCTCGCCGCCACCGGCGCCGGGCAGGGCATCCAGCTCGTCTCCGTTTTCCAGGACATGGCCCAGATCAACGCCGTCTACGGCGCCGACCGCGCACCGACGATCGTCTCCAACCACCGCGCCAAGGTCGTCCTCTCGGGCATCTCCGACCTGCCCACGCTCCGCTACGTCGCGCAACTGCTCGGAGACCGCGAGGTACGCCGGCAAGCGGCCACCGTCGACGCCGACGGCCGCCGCTCCACCACCGAGTCGATCGCCTACCGCGACCTCGCCCCCGAGAACCTCCTCCGCGAGATGCGGCCCGGACAGGGAATCCTCGTCTACGGCCACCTCCCGGCCGCGCGGATCGCGCTGCGACCGTGGTTCCAGGAGCGCCGGCTGCGCCGACTCGCGAGGCGACCGCCGTTCCGTACGGAGGCCGCGCTACCGTGAAGACCATGCTCGAAGACCTGAGCACGCTGCCGCCCAAGCGGCTCGAGAAACGGCTCGAGAAGCTGGCGCACGACGCGCTCCCCTGCCACGCTGTCACCGTCTTCGACGGGAACGAAGCCGACGGCCTGACCGTCGCGCTTCACGTCGACTCTCGCCGACGAGGCGACGTCGTCGACCTCGCCCGCGTCCTCGAGGACGATCCGTCCGTGAAGGCGTCCTGCGGCTGGTCGCTCCTCCCCCCGACCCGCCGACGCAGCTACTGGCGCCTCCTTCTGCGCGTCGAGTTCGAGCGGCCCGCCCACTGCCTCTTCACCGTCGGCTTCGACGTTCGCAACCACCCGAGCGAGCCGCTGCGCGCGACACTCCCCCTCCTCCTCGCCGCCAACCGCCTCGTCTTCGCCTTCGACGGCCGCCTCGACCCCGACCGGCCACTTGCCTGGATCGCTGCACCCGTGGCGTGCGAGCCTGTCCTCGAGCTGCTCGCGGCGGTCGGCGTGTAACGCCGTTCGTGTTCTCACTTCAGCTCGGCTGCGACACAACCGACATCAACAGCTGGGCGTGGCGTACAAGCACGGCGTGTCGAGGGACGACTGAAAGAGTGGTCATCGGTCGTGAAACGTGAGGTTCGGCTCCTCAGAGAGAAGGCGCTTGACTCGTTGGTCCTCGCCATCGAGCACTTCAACAGGCCGTATGACCGCGGTCGCACGTCGTCAGTCCTGATCCTGCTCGATCACTCGTTCGAGATGTTGCTGAAAGCCTCGATCCTCCACCGCGGAGGTCGCATCCGTGAGCCGCGGGCGAAGCAAACGGTGGGCTTTGACGCGTGCGTCCGCAAGGCCGTGTCCGATGCGTCAGTGAAGTTCCTCTCAGAGGAGCAAGCGCTGTCGCTGCAGGCCGTGAACGCGCTGCGCGACGCTGCCCAGCATCACCTTCTCGATGTGCCAGAGCAGCAGCTCTATCTGCATGCACAAGTCGGGGTTACGCTGTTCCGAGACATCCTGGGCGCGGTGTTTGCGGAGGACCTCGCGACCTACCTGCCGGATCGCGTGCTTCCCGTGTCGACTGAACCGCCGAAGGATCTGGCGCTCCTTGTCGAGGACGAGGTCGAGATCATCAAGAGCCTGCTGAAGCCCGGCAGCAGGAGAAGAGTAGAAGCCCGCGCCCGTCTCCGCTCGTTGGCCATCCTTGAGGCAGTGACCCGCGCCGAGCGCTCGCAGCCAAGCGACGGCGAGCTGAATCGCGTGTTGCATCAGCTGGGAGCCGGTGAGGAGTGGAAGAACATCTTTCCGGGAGTCGCATCACTTGCACTCTCGGTCGAAGGCGAGGGCATACCAATCCAAATCCGTATCACGAAGAGGGAAGGCGTTCCGATCCAGCTCGTGCCGGAAGGGACGCCGGGTGCGACTGTCGTCGCGGTACGTCGAGTCGACGAACTCGGCTACTACAACCTTGGCCTTCGACAGCTCGCGACGCACATGAACCTCAGCCCACCAAGAGCACTTGCCGTCGTTCGCCATCTCGGTCTTCAGGGTGACCCCGACTACTACAAGGAGTTCCGAATCGGGAGCCAGACGTTCAAGCGCTATAGCCAGAAGGCGATCGAGCGCGTGCGTGGTGAACTGCCCTCGCTTGACCTGAATGAGGTCTGGGAACGACACGGACCCAGACGTAGAGCCCGAGCCCATTGAGCTTCGCTCTTGATCTTTCGCCAGCGAGGGGAACTACTAGCACCAGATAGGACATGCTCCCCTTAGGCGCGAGGAGACCGGGCCCGGCATGACAAAGAAGAACACCCTTTGGCCGATCACCCGCGCGACGCGGGCGAAGCACACGATCCTGCGTAAGTACCTCGACGCTTGGCTGCCGATCCTCGGTGCCGGGCAGTACGCACACCAGCACCTCGTACTGATCGACGGCTTCGCTGGCCCGGGGCGCTACTCGGGCGGTGAGCCGGGTTCTCCCCTGATCATGCTTAGCGCGTACGTGGACCACTCGGCCGCTCTCGATGCCACGGCGCATTTCTTCTTCATCGAGGAGCACCGCGCACGCTGCGAGCACCTGCGTAGCGAGGTAGCGAAGCTCACCCTGCCGACGAAAGTGCAAGTCGAGATCATCGAGGGCTCCTTCGTGGACGAGTTCCCCGATCTAATCGACCGGACTACGGCGCAGTTCGGACAATTGCCACCGACGTTCGCGTTTGTCGATCCGTTCGGCGCCGAAGAGATTCCTGCCGCGCTATCGACGCGCCTCCTGGAGTTCCCGCGCTGCGAAGTCCTGGTCTACTTCCCGGTCGCATTCCTAGCTCGCTTCGGCGAACAGCCGGAGTTCGCCCCGATACTCGACAGCCTCTATGGAGGCGACCAGTGGAAGCGCGCCCTGGCGGAGCCGGACTTCGAGATAAGGAAGCGCTTGCTCCACGACATGTTCCTCGCTGAACTCCAACGGCGCATTCGCTGGGTGCGCTCGTTCGAGATCACACCGGCCGCGGAGGCCGGCGGAAATACCTACTACCTCTTCTTCGGCACCAGCTCGAAGATGGGACTCCGCCGGATGAAGGATGCGATGTGGAAGGTCGATCCCACATCCGGCGAGCGCTTCCGAGACTCGACGCTTGCTGACCATCCGGTCCTGTTCGAGCGCGAGCCGGACCTCACGCGCCTGCAGGAGATGCTACGCGAGAAGTTCGGCGGCTCGTGGTTCACGATCCAGCAGGCCGAGGAGTTCACGCTGCTGGAAACGGGCTTCCGGGACAACGGACACCTGAAACCGACGCTGCGCGCAGCCGAGGCCAACGACGCGCTCGAGGTTCAACGGCCAACCGGGAAACGCGCCAGGACGTTCACTACCGGGACCCGGATGCGTTTCGCGTGATGGTGCAAGCGCCTCGCGTATCCGTCCGATGGCTAGACGAACATATGTTCGATGCCCGGAAGGAGCCAACTCAGCTTCCTCGAACCTCACCCCGCGACGGCCGGCGAGGTGAGGCCAACTGCAAGAGGCGGTGTGGTGGCGGCAACTAGCGCAATCGAGTGGACGGACGCGACCTGGAACCCGTGGATGGGTTGTGAGCGGGTCAGCCCAGGCTGTGCGCACTGCTACATGTACCGCGAGCAGCGGCAGTACGGCCACGACCCCGAGGCGCTCCGCCGCTCGAAGACGAAGTTCTACGAGCCGCTGCGGTGGCGAGGACCAAGACTGGTCTTCACCTGCTCCTGGTCAGATTGGTTTCACCCGGGGGCAGATCAGTGGCGGAACGAAGCTTGGGACGTCGTTCGTCAAACCCCGCACCTGACGTACCAGATCCTGACGAAGCGCCCGGAACTGATTCTCGAGCGTCTGCCCGAGGACTGGGGTGAGGGCTGGGAGAACGTCTGGCTCGGCGTCTCGATCGAAAACAGCCGCTTCACCTGGCGGGCCGATGCTCTGCGTGAGGTACCAGCCGCAGTACGATTCGTCTCGGCTGAGCCGCTCCTCGGCAGCCTCTTCGATGGTTCCGGCCGGCGATCGCCGCTTGACCTCGACGGGATCGACTGGCTCATCGTGGGCGGCGAGAGCGGTCCGGACGCGCGACCCCTCGATCTGTCGTGGGCCCTCGAGCTGGCAGCCGCCTGCGATCGAACGTCGACGGCCTTCTTCGTGAAGCAGCTGGGAACTGTGCTCGGGCGAGAGCTCGGGTCGCGCGATCGGAAGGGCGGCGACTTCGGCGTATTCCCGTCGAAGCTCAGGCGCCGCGAGATGCCGCTCGCCATTCAGCAGAGCGCTTCGCCCGTCGGTCTGGCGCTACAGCACTAACAACCGACGCGAGACGCTACTCCGATGCGTCTTCGACCTCGACGTCTTCAGCGACGCCGAGCTCGCGGAGGTGTTGTCTGATTTCGTCCGCGCGCTCGGCGTGCAGCCCGCCGGGAGGCTGGGCCTCGAACTCGACGGTCAGCTCCAGTCCGCCGTCTGAAACCAAGCGTGACAGCACCTTCGTGTAGAAGGTCGTCCACTTCCGCGGCGGGACCTTCCCCCGCCAGCGGATGGCCGCGATCTTCTTCCCCGTGAAGAGCGGAACCGGCTCCGGCGCGACGCCGCCGTCTCCCGCCGAAGGCGCCCCCGGCGTCGGCGCCGTTGGAGCGGGTGCAGGGACGGGCGTGTCCACGGTCGGCGCGGCCTCCCTGAGTTGGCGCGCCAGCTCCTCGGGGACGAGCACGACATCGTCGGAAAAGTCGACATCCGCCTGGTCGAGCTCGTCGCCGAACTCGATCCGAACGTACTCAGGCCCGCGCTTGATCGCATAGCCGAAGAGGCCGTCGCGGACGCCTCGCGCGATCGTGTCCTTGAGAGCTTCCGCCCGGGTCACGCGTGGGAAGGCCGGCGACGCGTAGACGGCATCGCGGAACGCCTTCGTGCTCCACTCCTCGAGACCCCTTGGCCAGTTCTGGATCACCTTGGTCGGGGCAAGCCCCTCTGTCAGCTCGTCCCGCTGCCGAAGCCGGGCCTGGACGAGCGCCATCATCGACTCGGCTGCGCTCGAGTGGAGAAGACCGAGGTCCTCCTCCACCACGTCCCCGTTGGCTCCAAGAAACGCAAGCCGATGGTAGGCACGCCAGACGGACTCTTGGAGATCGCGCTCAGCCCGTTTTTGCTGCTCGGCAAGCTGGCGCCGGCCCTCGTCGTCGAGCTCGAGGGAATACGCCTCGTCGGCGAGCGTCTTCCAGGCACGCGAACGCCGAGCGGCTTCGAGCAGCGCCCCGCTCGCCTCGGGCAGAGCGAAGATCAGCGCGTTCTTGAAGACGCGTGCGTTCGCGCCCTTCTCGTCGAGCGCGCGCCGGACGAACGCTCGTGTTTCCTCGCCAACTCCGCTCGTTGGGTCGAGGTAGACGAGCTGGAGCGCCGGCAGGTCCGGAATCCGGGCCGTCTCCTCCGGGAACGGGCAGAGCTCGAACGGTGCAGCCACCCCCTGCTTCGAGGCGAACACCTTCCGGATCGCAGCCCGGGCCTCCTCCTCGACCGCGTGCGCGTCGAGCGCCGCGCGCCGGTCGGCGAGCAGCTTGTTCAGATTGGGCCGGATCGAGAAGCGGTAGCGGTTGCCCTCCCAGCCGAGGTAGTAGCAGGCATCCTGAAGCGCCTCGAGCGCGGTCTCGACGTAGCCCACGTCGAGCTCCGGCTCACCGACTGCCAGCCGAAGCTCGGGCACGGTCGCTTCCTGCCGCTGCTGTCCTCCGCTCGACTCGAAGAAGAGCGCCGTCGCCACCTTCTGATGCAGGCGCAACCGTCGAAGCGTCTCCGGCGCCTCGGCGTCGAGCCGGACGGCGTGCGAGGCCTCGCCGGCCATGTCGGCGAGGATCGCCGCCTGCAGGCGCTCCTCGCCGAGCTGGTCCAGCACCGACGCCCGGAAGAACTGGTCGTCGAGCGGCGCCGTCCCGAGCGCGATCAGCGGATCCGCGTGGGCGCCCTTGAACCCGTCCTCGTAGGCGTCCGCGACCCACTGAGCGAGCAGACGCAGGATGCCGCGCGTCCGCTGGAAGGAGTGGAGCGTCTGCCACTTGCGCTCGAACACCGAAAGCACCGAGGGGTGGAACGGGTAGGCGGCCTCGAACACCTCCTGGGCGTGGTCGACCGGGAACCAGCCGGCGATCTGCTCGCGGTGGTCCTGGAGCCAGCGCGCGTACGCCTTCGCGGTCTTGCGCACCTCGTCCTCGGAACCGACCGAGTCGAACAGGCGCCGGCGCACGATCTCCGGAATCTCCAGGTCGCGGGCGAGCAGGTACGGCTCGGCCACGCGCGTCGTCGCTTTCGCGAGCCGGTTGAAGTCCTGCTCGTCCTCCGCCGACATCTCCTCCTCCGACTTCGGCAGGGAGACGACGACGACCAGCCGGTCGCGCCCGTCGGCGAAGCCGGTCAGCTCGCGCACGAACTCGTAGAACTGCGAAGAGAGCGTCGAGTCGCCAACCTTCACCGCCCGCGCCTTGGTGACGAAGGCCATCGTCTCGTCCATCAGGACAAGCACGGGCCGATCCGACGGAACGAAGCGCGCGATCACGTCCTCCCCGGGAGCGACTCTCGCCTCGTCTTCGGCGCGCACCGCCTCGAAGAGCTCCGGCCGGAGGGTGGCCTGGGCAAGCTGCCAGGCGATCTCACCCCACGGCGTATGCCTGTGCGGCTCGTCGTCGCCGCCGCGACCCGAGACCGCAGACCAACTCGTCCCAACGAAGACGGCCGTTGCCGCTTCAGGGACTGCGTCGATCCGTGCGTGGTCGAGCAGGTCGCGGACTCCGACGAGGTCCGACGCGGCCGGCCCAAGCCGGGCCAAGTGGTAGAGGAGCGTCAGCGCGTGCGTCTTCCCGCCCCCGAACTGCGTCGTCAGGTTGAGAACGGCGTTCGCCCCCTGGCGCTCGCCGGCGAGCCGCCGGATCGCCTCGCCCGCGAAGCGCCGCAGGCCCTCGGTGATGAAGGTACGCGCCAGGAAGCGCTCCGCCTCGCTGTACTCGGGCGGAGCCTCCCCGGCCACTACCTGGTCGAGGTGGACGGCGAACTGCGCCGCGTCGAGCGGCGCCCGCCTCCGCAGGTCCTCCCGCGGCGTCGCGACCTTGTACCAGGGAGTCAGCGCCATCGTCACCTCGGGCGAGTCGCAAGGACGCCGTCGAGCCAGCGCTTCTCCTGGGACTGGCCCGGGTAGAGGGCAGAGAGCGAGCGGGCGAGGCGCAGGAAGCCCTCGTCGGAGCTGTAGCCCGGCTCGGCAAGCAGGCGGCGGAGGGCGTCGCTTCGGCCGTCGCCGAAGAGGAGCATCGCCTGGTGGAGGCGGTCGAGGGTCGTCTCGCCGAGGGCGACCGCGGCATCGGCGACCGGGAGCGCGGCCTCGAACAGGGTGTCCTCGCGCTGGGGCCGCTGCCCGTCGCCGAGGAGCGCCCGGCGGCGCTCGGCGAGGGAGCGCAGGCGGGCCGTCGAGCCCTTGACCTCGACGATCCCGCCCGGGTGGTCGAGGGCCTCGAGGTGCGCGCCGAGGGCCTGGGCGAGCTTGCGGGCGGTGTCGTAGTCGAGCGCAAGCCCCTTCGGCGCCTGCCGCAGGGCGGGCGCCTCCTCGTCCTCGGCCAGCTCCTCCTCGGCCGCGGGCGCGCCACCGTTCGCACTGGCCTTGAGCGTCCACAGCCAGAGCGCGGTCAGGCGGGCGTCCTCCTCGAAGCCCTCCGCCTCGGCGCCCTCGAAGAGCATGGCGAGGGCCGTCCGGGCGACGGCCGCCCAGACCGTGGGGAGGAGGGCGGGCGCCTCGGGATCGTCGACGGGCGGCGAGAGCGGGACGGGCTCGCCCGCCGCCGTCTCGACGCGCTCGTAGCGCGAATACGCCTCCAGGGCGGGGCCGAGGCAGGCGAAGATCGCGTCCGCCCCCTCGATCCCCTCCGAGGCGAGGCGCGGCAGCCACTCGCCGACACGGCGCTCGATCTCCGGCCGCACCTCCCGCCAGGAGCCGATCCCGGCGCGCTCCGGGCGAGGGCGGCAGACGATGTGGACGGAGGAAGCGAGTGCCGCGGAATTCTGCTCGCGCAGACGGCCGGGCCGCTCCGTGTCGAGCGGCCAGGAGCCGGTCACCGTCCAGCCGGCGTCGACGAGCGCTTGCAGCAGCGCCTCCCAGCCGGAGGTCGTCTTGTGGGCGAAGACGACGACGGCCACCCCGTCGGGCGCGAGCACACGCCGCGCCTCGGCGAGCGCGCGGCGCATCTCCTGCTCGAAGAAGGCGTTGTCCTTGCTGCGCCCGTCGGCGAGCGCCACCGGGTCGACGATGATCTCGCCGGGCTTCGGCGTCAGCGGCCAGGCGAAGAGGTCGGGGTGCAGGTCGCCGACGGAGCGGCGCAGCCAGACGTAGAAGAAGTCGGAGAGGTCGGCGTAGGGCACCGCGTCGTAGTAGGGCGGGTCGGTGACGACGTAGGCGACGGAGGCGTCGGGGAGCGGCAGGGCCCGCGCGTCGCCCTGAGTGGCCTGGCCGGGCTGAAGCGCAGAGGTCGCGCCGTGGCGTGACACCTTCTCCACCCACTCGACCGCGCCATCCCAGTTACCGCTCGCATTGCAGAGAGGATTGACCTCTGGGAAGTCCCACACCATGGGTAGGGCCTGCCTCGTAAAGGTGTTTCCGATGAACTCGCCCGTTGCTACCCAGCGCGCAAGAGTTGAGAGGAAGTCCGCCTGCCGATCGACGGCGATCGCTAGGCATGTCGCCACGGCGCGGGCGAAGGCGGCGTCGCCGGCCTCGCGGGCGATCGCCGCGTGCGCCTCGCGCACAGCCGAACAGAAGGCGCTGAGCGCGAGCGCCTGCCGGGGCAGGAAGAGGTCGCCCCAGGTCGCGAGACCGTACTTCTGGACGCTGAACGCGCGTCCCGCCCCGGACCCTCCACCGATGGGCGTCGGCTCGTCGGGCACGAGCGAGAGCCGCCCCTCGTGCTCCCGCTGCCGCCGGCGCAGCTCCTCCGCGGCGGCGCGGGCCGCCTCGAGGTCGCGCTCGCAGGCCACCCGGTAGTGGCGGCCCTGCCGCCCGGGGTAGGTGCGAACGACCGCGACCATGCGCACGAGCAGGCCGCCCTTCGCTTTGGCCTGCACTCGCACGCGCGCGACCGGGGTGACGAAGCCGCAGACAGGGCAGACGGCGGAGCCGCGCTTCACCGTCCCCTCGCCGACCGCCCCGGGGTTCTCGACGACCTCGAAGTCGGCCGCCTTGCGCTCCCGGTCGACGCGGAGGCGAAGCGCCACTTGCCGGCGCCCCTTGCGCGCCAGCCAGAGCTGCCTGAGGAGCGGGATCTCCGCCCCGCAGCCGGGGCCCTCGCAGGTGACCGTGCGCGCCCACAGATAGGCGATTGGGACGGCGCCATCGGGGTCGGGCGGGTAGAAGCGGCCGAGGTCCGCCTCGACCCGCTCCATCACCCTCTGCCCCCACTCCCGCACCGCGTCGGCCAGCCGCTCGCGGTAGCGCGGGATGTCCTCGAGCACAACCTCGAGCAGGAGCGCCGCCACCGGGTTGACGTCGCAGGCCCAGGCGTCCGCCCCGACCCGCAGCGCCTCGAGCGGGATCGCCCCGCCGCCGGCGAAGGGGTCGACGACGATCGGTGGCCCCTGCGGGTGGGCGGCGGCGACAAGGGCGCGGGCGCAGGAGAGGTAGTCGGGGTCGGTCGAGCGCTCCCAGGCTGCGAGCTCGGCGATGAAGTCGAGCAGCGATTGGCGGAGAACGAGCGCGTCGTCGAGGTCGCGGCCGCCGAAGCGGAAACGGAGCGCCTCGGCCGCCTGCGCCCGAAACTCGAGAGGGCAGGCGGGATCGGCCGGATCGGGCAGCAGCGTCGCCAGAATCACCGCCCGGCAGGCGGCGAGCGGCCGGCGTGCCCACCAGATGTGCAGGGTGGAGATGTGCCCGTGCCGGATCGACTTCTCCCGCCGCGCGTGGGCCGAGATCGCCTTGATCGGCAGGTCGACCTCGATCAGCCGCCTCGGACTGGTCAACGCCCTTCCTCGCCAACCTCGCTGCGCTCGCTGAAGAACCTCGCGAGATCATCTCGCGAGAGCGACACGACGTCATCGGCCGACCGCCGCAGGTCGGGGTCGACGCCGGCGCCGTCGGGATAGACCAAGACGACCGCTCGTCCCTCGTCTTGGGCTGCATGCACGGCGTCGAGGAGGTCTCGGTCACCGGCAACGAGGAACGCCGTCGCGAACGCCTGCTTCTGCGCCAAGCGAGCAAGGTCGAGCGCGATCAGCGTGTCGACTCCCTTCTGGAAGTCGATCGGCCCGAGTCGCAGCCCGAGCGAATCCGGATCGAGCCCGTGCTTCTCGAGGCTCCTCTTCAGCGCGTGCAGCCACGATGGCGTCAGCGACTTGACCGTACCGAGCCGAAGCGCCAGCCCCGGGGTCAGCGCGATGGCGTCCAAATAGCGCTTCTGGCTCTCCGCCCGCGAATCCCGGGCGGGAAAGGCACCGTCGTACCAGTAACAGCGAAGCAGCGTGCCACCTCGACTCTCGCCCAGATGCCGGAACGCATCCACTGCAAAGCGTGCGTCGAGCCGTGTCTGCCAGCCAGGGAACCCGAGTGCCTTCGCCCCCTCCGCCTTCAGGAAGGCAGCATCGACAAAGAAGGCGAAGCGCTCGGTCACGGCATGGAAAAGGGCCCCACTGGGGCCCGATGGAAAGGCTCCCTCACGGGGAGCAACCACAGTGTACCCGTGCTCCACCGTGGGTCAAGAGGCTCTTTGCTGTCGAGCCTCATCGGTGGGCAGCCTCCTCGATCGCGCCCGGCGAGAGCGTGTAGTGCTCGACGGTGACCACCGGCTCCCAGCCGAGCCGCGCGGGATCCTGCACCCTGATGAGGCGCGGGTTCGAGCCACAGTCGAAGACCGCGTAGAGCCAGAAGTCCTGGCCCAATCGCTTCGCCGTCCGGTACTCGTTCGCCGTCAGGGCGACGGGCCCGACTGCCGCCCGTCCCTTCACCTCGATGAAGCGGACACCCGGGCCGCCACGCTGACGGGAGAGGACGTCGAAGCCGCGATTCTCCTTGGAGACGTCCTCGGGCTGCCAGCCGTGCGCCTCCTCATAGGCCATCGCCTCGCGCATGGCGATCGCCTCGATCGCGGGGTCGCTCACCATCGGCGCGAACACCCCGGTCCGCTCCGGGTGGGGGAGGACCCACGCGCTGCCGAGGTGGTGAAGGTCGGCGAGCACAAGCTGCCACTGCTTCGTCAGCTCCTCCCGGCGCCGCTCGAGACGCGCGTTCAGCTCGTCGAGCCGGTCCTCCGCCTGGGCGAGCCGCCCGGCCGCGCCCTCGTCTCCGCGCGCGGCTTGCTCCATCAGCTCTCCGACCTGGATCTGGAGCCGATCGATCAGCGTGTCGAGCGAGACCTCCACATGGCGTGAGATCGTCTCCACCTCCTGCTCGCGCTCCTCCTGCACCTCCTCGAGGAAGCCCTCGAGCGCCTGCTCGACGAGGAAACGCTCGGACTCCTCGCGCGAGCCGACGGCGAGAGGTGGCGGCTCGCCCTCGCCGGGGCTCAAGTCGAGGAACACCGTCGGCTGCCGGAGCGCGAAGCCGTTCGTGGTCGCCTCGACGACGAACAGCCGGCGATGGAGGGTCTGGCCGGTGCCATCCTTGACCTGGCAGTCGTACACGTCGAGCCGGGCCGGCTCTTCGCGGTGGAGGTCGAAGAAGACCGCGCCGTGTCTGAGGTCGTCTTGTGTCCGCCGCCACACCTCCTCTCGGACTGCTTCGAACAGCGGGTGGCCCGGCGTGACCCATTCGAGCGTCGGCTCGTGCTCGAGCACCTCGCGGTCGAAGGCGACCCGCCGGTACTCGCGGCCGAGACGGCCGTAGCGCGGCTCGAGCTCCCGGCCGATCTCGAGCAGCTGGCGGGGTAGCCGGCCGACCCGTGCGACGAACGGCCGCTCGGACGTGGGGCTGATGCCGGCGATCGGGCCGCCCTCGAGGAAGAACTCCTCGATCACCTCGGGGACGAGGCGGCGCTCCTTCGCCTCGGCGCGCTTGCCGATCAGACGTGCCAGGTTGAGCTCCTTCCGGGCGAGGCCTTCGAGCGCCGAGGCCGTGATCCGCTCGAACTTCTCCTTGTCGACCTCCTCGACGATCCGCTCCAGCATCTGGTCGCGGCTGATCCGGCCCGCGTAGTGGTCGCGCAAGAGCCGCTCGACGAAATTGGCTGGGACGACCTCGCCGACCACGTCGAACACTTGGTCGGAGCCCAAGCCCTGCCGGATCTCGTCCAGGCGGTCGAGCAGCTTGTGCAGCACCTGCCCCTCGCGCGTGTTCTCGGCGACGAAGTTGAAGATCAGGCAGTCGCGCTCCTGCCCGTAGCGGTGGATGCGGCCGATCCGCTGCTCGAGCCGCATCGGGTTCCAGGGGATGTCGTAGTTGACCATCAGCCAGCAGAACTGGAGGTTGATCCCCTCGCCGGCGGCCTCGGTGGCGACGAGCACCTGCGCCTCCTCCTTGAACGCACGCTCGGCGTACAGGCGCGTCCCCGGGGTGTCGCGGTCGCCGACCGCCATCCCGCCGTGGATCTGGGTCACGGTCAGGCCCCATCCCGTAAGCGTCTCGACCAGGAAGTCGACTGTGTCCTTGTGCTCGCTGAACACGAGCAGCTTCGTCTCCGGATCGCCGAACACGTTCTCGTCCGCGAGAACGCTCCGCAGCTTCTCGAGCTTGGAGGACACGCCGCGCTCCTCGAGCTCCTTCGCATTGGCGATCAGCGGGACGAGATCCTGTCGCTCCCGCTCGAGCTGCTCGCGATCCGCGATCAGCGATGCTTCCTCGATCTCCTCCTCGAGCCTCGCGACCTCTTCGTCGGTCAGCTCCTCGAGGTCGTCCAGACGGCGCTCGTCGAACGTCGCCTGTTCAGCCACGCGTCGCTGCTCGAGCTGTGCCAGGTTGCGCTCGATCTTCGCCAGTCGCCGCTCCAGACTCCGGCGCGCCGCGTACAAGCTCGACGCGAACCGACGCTGGTACATCGCCATCGTGAAGCCGATCGCGCGCCCCCGAGCAGATTGGTCTGCGGCCGCCCGGATCGACTGATCCTGGACATAGCGCGTCAGCGCCTCGTAGAAGGCAAGCTCCTCCTCATCGAGGTCGAAGGCGACCGTGTCGGCCTTCCGCTCGGTGAAGACCTTCCGCACGACACCTGTCTCCGGGTCGGGGAAGGTGACGAGCGCCTCCTTCGTGCGACGGAGATAGAACGGCGCGCTCTGCCGACGCATCGCCTCCTCGAGGCTACGGACATGTCCGTAGACGTCGCGATCGAGGAGCTGCAGAAAGAGCGAGAAGTTATCGGGATCGCCCTTGTGCGGCGTCGCCGTCAAAAGGAGCAGGTGATCGGTCCGCTCCGAGAGGAGCTCGCCGAGCCTGTAGCGCTCGGTCTTGTGCTCGGCATCGCGCGCGCTCATCCGATGGGCCTCGTCCACGATCACGAGCTCCCAATGCGCCCGCGCCAGGCTCTCCTCGACCTCGTCGCGCTTCGCCCAGTCGATCGACGTGATCACCTGCGCTTTGTCCTGCCACGGGTTCGTGCCGTACGCGCTGCGGAGATCGATGCCGCGCACGATCTCGAACGGCTCCCGGAACCGATCCGCAAGCTCGCGCTGCCACTGAAAGGCGAGGTTCGCCGGCACGACGATCAGCGTCCGCTCGACGAGACCGCGCAACTTGAGCTCACGCATGAGCAAGCCGGCCATGATCGTCTTCCCGGCGCCAGCGTCGTCCGCGAGCAGGAAGCGAATCCGGGGCAGCGGCAGCATGAAATCGTAGACCGCCTCGATCTGGTGCGGCAGCGGATCGACTCGCGAGATCGAGAGCGAGAAGTACGGGTCGTACTCGTAGGCGAGCGCGAGCCGCTGCGCCTCAACCCCGAGCCGGAAGCGCAGCGGGCTGCCATCGTAGAGCCCTTCGGCAGGGATGACTCGCACCTGTCCGAGCTGGTCGCGGTCGAGCAGCAGCTGCCGGTACTGGCCCGTTCGTAGTCCCGGCCCCTCGACTCGGAGGCGCTCACCGACCTCCTCGGTGTGCACGACCCGGACGGGTTCCGGCAACACCGCGCCCTCGAGCACGGCACCGCGACCAATCAATTCGCTCGCGACGCGTTCAGCCAAGCCTGCCCGGACCCCTCTCCACACACCTATCGACAGCCGAGGGCAGCCTACTCACGGCCGCGGCGATATCTCTCCTGTCCACGAGGGCCGCCCGCCCCCGAGGAGCGTCTGACGCGCGTCACGGGTGGTCACCACCACGGAGTCTGGGCCAGGCTCGAAGCACGGTCAAACTCGCACGTCGTCCCGGGTTTGACCGGCGGAGAATCCGATCACGAGACTCATTGCTCAAGAGTTAGCGCTGGGGCCTCGCGACGCGGGGCGCCCCGCGAGATCTCGTCCGGCGTGCGGCCAGGGTGACGGTCCATCCCACGATCCAAGGCGCGGGCTTGGAGCCGCGTCTGCTCGACGAGGGCGACGACCTCGGCGAGTCGTCCGTCGGCAACTTCGATCGCTCTCCGGTGCACCTCGATCCGGGTCCGCAGCTGCTCGCGTCGGTGCCGCCGCAGCGGGCCGCAGCGGTCGAGCTCGCGCTCGGCTGCCTCGAGTTTTCGCTCGGCGATGTCGCGCGTCTTGGTGAGCGCGTGGCGCTTCTGTTCGAGGAGTCGGAGGTGCAGCCGGTCGTCCGGGCTGGGCTGGCGCCGTTCCACCTCGGGCCGGGCTTCGTGCCTGGGTCCGGAGGGGAGCGGGCGCTGGTCGAGGGCGAGGAGCTCGATCGCGGATTCCTCGAGCGCGCGGCCGAAGCGGGTGAGCGGGTCGCGGTCGTCGAGCTCGTGGAAGTGGCTCTCGTGCTCGCGCGGGGTGCCGGTGATGTAGAGGCGTGTCTCCGCTCGGGCGCGGGAGAGGGCGACGTAGCCCCATTCCTGCAGGCGTGCTTCGCCGGCGCCGAGGACGAAGGCGCGCTCGACGGTGAGCCCTTGGGCGGCGTGTCCGGTGAGCGCGTAGGCGTGGCGGAGGTTTCCCGCTTGGAGGTAGCGGCGGTTGAGCTCTACGGTCGTGCCCCGGTCGGTGGTGAGGGTGACCGCGCGGCGTTCGGAGTCGACGCTCTGGACGGTGCCGGTGGTACCGTTCTTGACGCCGAGGAGGTCGGAGTTGCGCAGGCAGACGACGCGGTCGCCGGCGGCGAACTCGCACTCCCGTACGGTCAGGCGTTCGGCGCCGAGGCGGCCGTCGGCGTCCATGAGCTGCCGGGCGAGCTGGTTGAGCTCGGCGACGTCGCGGCGGCGGAGGGCGAGCATGACGTTGCCGGCGAGGTCATCGCGTGCCTGCTGCCACCAGTCTGCGAGGAGTCGTGCTCGCGTGCTGACGGGACTGTCGGAGACGACGAGCCGCTCGCGCGTCTCGGCATAGGCGAGGTAGTCGCGGCCGACGCCGGCGCGGACGCGTGCGAGCGCGTCTTGTTCGATCGGGTCGCGCTGGCGGCGGTTCTCCTGCAGGACGATCGCGCCTTCGCGCTCGACGATGCCCGCGAAGAGACCGCCTGCTCCGACTGCGGGAAGCTGGTGCGGGTCGCCGATCAGGATCGCCTTCCCCTCCGCCTGCTCGACGAGGTCGAGTATCGGGGCGAGCACCCGAGTCTCCGCCATCGCGGCCTCATCGACGACGAGCACGGAGCGGTGCGGCAGGCCGCTCTCGCAGGCGTGCTCGAGCAGCCGGTGGAGCGTGGCGGAGGGGATGCCGGTCTCGTCCTGGAGCTTCTCGGCGGCGACCCCCGACGGCGCCGCGCCGAGTACGTCGACGCCGACGTGGGCGAGGACCTGCGCGACGGCGTGCGTGGCGGTCGTCTTGCCGGCGCCGGCGAGACCGACGACGCAGACGACGCGGTTGGGGCTGGTGGCGACCTCGCGCACCATCCGCTCCTGCTCGGCGGAGAGGACGATGCGGTCGGCTCGCTCGATCTCCTCGAGCTGCCGCTCGCTGACGGCAGGCGCGTCGGCGCTGCGGCCGCGTTCGACGAGCGCGAGCGCCGCCCGCTCGATGCGGATCAGCTCGGCGGTCGAGTAGCGGGCGGGCCGGCCGGGGCTCGGCCGCTCGCCGACGCGCTCGACGCCGTCGGTTGCGGTGAGACGGCTGGCGAGGCGGCGGACGCGTTCGGCCTCGGCGCCCTGCGTGTGCGCCTGCGCCCAGGCCATCACCACTTCCGGCTCGGCGAAGGCGGTCTGCTTCTCGGTCAGCCCCTCGGGGCCGAGCAGCCGGCGCGCGATCTGCAGCAGCTGGTCGGGAGACGGCTGGTGGTGGCGAACGCGCCCGAGCAACCTCGCGAGCTCGCGGCGGCCGAGGCCGTGCTCGGCCGCGCGGGCGCGCCAGTCCTCGCGCAGCCGGGAGAGGTCGAGGTGCTCCTTGCGCTCGCGCGTCTCCACCGCGGCGAGCTGCGCGGCATAGAAGCCGCTCGTGTCCCTCCTCGAGAGCTCCTCGACCACCTGCACCCGCCGGGTGGAGAACTCGCGGATCACCTCGCGCGGGACGCCGCGCAGCTCGGCCATGCCCTTGCGCGGCTGCTCCCATTCCACGCCGAGCGAGCGCGTGAGCTCCGAGCGGAGGTGGGCCTGGTAGAGGTAGCCGGCGGCGAGCCGGTAGCTCTTCAGGATCGGCTCGCCGTCGAGCGCCCGCCACTTCCCGTCCGAAGGGCTCCTCGCCATGTTGGCGACGATCACGTGCGTGTGCAGGTGCGGGTCCTGCGAGCGGCTGGTGCGGTGCTGGTAGGCGACGGCCACGAAGCCGCCTGCGTGCTCGCGATAGACGCCGTTGCGGCCGCGGCGGGTGACGCAGGCCTCGTCCTCCAGGTAGGCGAGCGCCGCCTGCCAGGCCGCGAGGTGCGCGTCCTGCACCGCCCGCCGAGTCTGCTCGTCGCCGAGCGCGTGGAGGAGGCTGACGCTCTTCGGCGGGCTGAAGACGAGGTCGAAGCCGGCGACCGGCGCCAGCTTCTTCACCTCCAGCGTCCGCTCGCCGCTGTACGGGTCGATCCGCTCGATCGTGATCCTGCGCGCCTGGTAGTGGCCGCGCAGCTTCTCCTCGCTGCGCGGGTGCTGACCGCGGATCAGCCGGCCGAGCTCGCCCTTCTGCACGACGCCCTCGAGCCCGAGCGCCTTGGCGCCCCGGCCCGTCCAGACGCCCGGGGACTCGCCGCGCCCGGCGTAGTAGTCGTCGAGCCCGCCGGCGACCGAGCGCTCGTAGTAGCCCTCCTGGCCCGGCGTCAGCTTCGCGACGCTCAACACAGCGCCGCCCATCTTAGCATCTCGACCCACTTGTGGGTCGAATGATGCATCTGTGTCTCGCCTGCTATCGAGGGTAGTAGGAGCGTCGGACGGATCATCGCTGCGGCTCCTCCTCGGGGTCGTCCGGCTCGTCGTAGGCGTTCCCCCACTGCTGCTCGCAGTCGCCTCGGTGGACGAGGCTTCCGTGCTTCTCGGCTGCGTCGCCGGGCGAGCCGATCAGCTGGAAGCAGCAGGCGCAGCGGACGGCTTCGCCGGCGGCGAGCTTCGCGCGCTGCTCGGCGAGCTTCGCCTGCTGCTCGTCGCGCCAGGCCTGCTCGCGGCGCTCGCGCTCGGCCTCCCGCTCCGCCAGGTGCTGCTTCACCGAGGGCGGCGCGACGCGCTTGGCGAGCTTGGCGAGCACCTTCGACCCGGCGAGCTCCTGCGGCTCGTAGATGCCCTGCCGGTCGGCCCCGGGCAGGCCGTCCGTGTCTACGAGTCGCTGGGCGAGCAGCAGCCGCAGGACGACGGCGAGCGCGTCCTCGGGTGTACGGGCGCGCAGAAGTCGCGCGGTCGCCTCGTCGTGGAGCTGCTTCTCGGCCTGCGCGCCGCGCGGGTAGCGGACGGTCACCTTGCCTTGCTTGCTCGTCGTGGTGGGCTGCTCGACGCAGAGCCGCTGCGCCCACGCCGCCGCCTTGCCGTAGTGGATCAAGACGAGCGAGCCGAGCAGCCTCACCGCGTCGGTGTCCACCTTCGGCTGCCAGCGGGCGAGCGCCACTCCGAGATCGAGGTTGCGGGCACGCGCCGCGACGCGGGCCTTGTACTCGCGCTCGCGCTGTTCGCGCCTCGCCTGCTTCGCGCCGTCGTCCTGCGCGGCGGTCGGTCTGCGCGGCTCGCGCTCGCGCTGCTTGCGCTCGCTTTCGGCGGCGGCGTGCGCCTTGATCTTGTCGACGAGCCGCGCGGCCAGCCATTCGGGGTCGGTGACGTAGCGGTGGTCGCCGCGCCCGTCAGGGTCGGGGAGCTCGAGCAGGCAGCCGTAGGCGCGGGCGGCATCGGCGTCCTCGTCGGCGAGGGCGAAGCACTCTCGCTCCCTGCGCTCTTTCGCCTGGCGCGCCTGCCAGTCGTACTCGCCCTCTTTCTGCGGGATCGCGGGCAGCTCCGCGTAGGCGCGCTCGACCGCCGCCGCGTGCGCGCCGAGCTTGGCGAGGATGCGCGGCAGCTGCCCGCCGCGGCTGCGCCCGCCCGGGAGCAGCGGGCCATAGTACCCGCTGATGCTGTAGGCGACCGGCGTCAGCGGCTGCCCACCGTCGTCCTGCCACTCGGCCTCGAGCACGTCGTCCACGACCGGGCCGGGGTCGACCGGGAAGCCCGCGCAGCCCGCCGGGTGCTCCGCGAGCCAGACGGCGACGAGGTCGGCGAGTAGCGGTTCCGCCTCCGCGATTCGCAGCAGCATCGGCGCGCAGGCAAGCGGCACGCGACGCGAGCCGACCAACGTCCGCGCCTCGTCGGGCAGCCCGAGCAGGTCGAGCCGCTCGCGGATCAGCTTCTCGCTGCGACCGACGAGCCTCGCCACCCTCGCCGTGTCGCCGTGCTCGGCGACGAGCCGCCGGTACGCCTCCGCTTCCTCGACCGGGGTCAGATCGGCGCGGATCACGTTCTCCGCAACCGCGAGCGTGAGCGCGTCACCGTCGCCGTCGCGAACCTGAGCCGGTACCTCTTTGAGCTTCGCCTGCTTCGCCGCGCGGTAGCGGCGCTCCCCCGCCACGATCACGAAGCCGTCCCCGTCCGGTGCGAGGGTGAGCGGGGTGATGATCCCGTGCTGTCTCACCGACTCGACCAGTTCGGCCATCCGCTCGCCGTCGAAGTCGGCGCGCGGGTTGAAGCCGTCGCGCGGCTTGATCTTCTGAAGCGGCACCATCCTCACCGTCGCAGTCACCGCTGCTCACCTCCTTCCGTGAGTAGCGCGAGTGCTCGGTCCTTGAGCGGCTGCGGCTCCGTCTGGCGCTCGAAGCGCGCCTCCGCCTCCGTCCTGCCTGCCCTGCGCCGGGTCGGCTGCAGGTGATCGACGTACGCCGTGACCGCCTGCAACGCGCCCCAACGGGTGCCGCGCACGTTCTCCAGGTCGGGCGCGGCCCGGTAGGCGGTGCGGATCGCCTCCCGCACCCGCTCCGCGTTGCGCACCGCGCGCCCGCCGTCCGTCTCGTCCGGCTTCGCCTCGGGCAGCGGCACCAGCCGCGCGAGGAAACGCTCGAACTCGCGCCTGTCCATGCGCTCGCGGATCAGCCGCCCGCCGAGCCGCTCCAACTCGTCGTAGTAGCGCCAGGCGATCCCGAGCGTCCGCCGCGCGTCCGCGAGTTTCGCCTCCACGTTCGCGGTGTGGCGCGCCTTCCAGGTGCGCTCCGCCCCCTCGACCGGCAGCAGCATGCCGTTCAGGCAGGCGAGCCGGAACGGCAGCACCGAGACGGTCACCGCGAGGCCGCCGTCGTGACCGTTCCGGAAGCAGAGGAGCGGGAGCACGCCCTCCCCCTCCGCGCCCCCGATCCGGATCTCGCGGTCGAGCCGCATCAGCGCGTGCACGCGCGCGCCCCCGTGCGTCGCCCCCGCCCCGATCCAGTGCGCCCGCCCCGAGTCGGTGATCGTGTCGCAGAAGGCGAACGCCGCCGCGTTCTGCAACGGCTCGTAGCCCTCGCCGACGACCCCGAGCACCGCCCGCGTGTCGCTGCGCACATTCGCCACGTGCCGGGGCACCGGCACGCGCAGCAACCGGTACTCGCGCTCGACCACCGCCTCCAACCGGTGCTGCTCGACCCGCCAATCCAGACCGGCCGCCGCGATCATCGAGGCCGCATCGCGCGCTGCCTCCGGCACCATCCGCACGACGTCGCCCCAGGCCGGCGGCGTCCGCCCGAGCCACAACCGCTCGGCCTCGCCGAGGGCGTAGCTGGCTGTCGCTGTCGTCATCTCGTTCCTCCTTCCGATGCTCCGCAGCGCTCGCGCGCCGCGACGATGAACCGCTCCGGCTCGTCCGCGATCGCCTGACCGATGAAGGTCGCGATCCCGGCCGCGAGCCAGACCGCCTCCCGCTCTGCGTCGTCGAGGCCGTCCGCGGACGCGCCCGTCGAGTCGAGCGGGACGGACTCGACGAGCCGAACCTGCCGTGTCAGGAACTCGGCCAGTTCCTCCCGATCCACCTCGTACCTCCGCACCGCACCCCCTTTGCCGCTGCTGTTAATCCGAGTTAACGGCCCGCGGACGCGGAAACGCCCCTCGGCCCACCGCAGGTGGCTGTGTGTCTCGGCTACTCAGCGGGAGCGAGGCGGCCGGTCTCGCGCGCCCAGCGCTCCACGCTCGACCAGCGCCAAACGTCAGAGCGGCCGAGGCGGCCGAGCGGCCGCGGGAAACCCGGACTGCTCGTCAAGACTGAGACACGCGCGCGGGAGATGCCGAGACGCTTCGCGATATCGGCGGCGACCACGAGCTCAGTTCGCGAATCAATCCGCACCGTGTCACGTTAACTCGGATTAACTCTGGCTGCGGCAAACTCCCCCGATGAGCGCCTGGTTCTGTTGACGAAGAGCCTCCAAGAAACCAGCGGATTCTCGGAACCTCTCACCGGTCGCAATCGCCCTTCCAGACAATGCATCTAAGTGCCCGCCTGGACGCGAAGGCTCCATAGAGCGGGTGCGCACACGCCCTCAGACTCCTACGCACCCCCGGGTGAACACGACCGCGCACCTCTCAGCGGAGGATGCCGGTGTGGCCGAGCGAGTAGCGTCCCGGTTGCGGCCAGACACAGAGACCGTGCGGGCCTTGGCCGACCGGGATCTTGGCGAGCAGCTTGCCGTTCCGGGTCGAGATCGCATAGACGACGCCGTTGTAGCGTCCGGACAGCCAGAGCACCCTTCCGTCGGCCGAGACGCCGCCCATGTCAGGGCTGCCGCCGCCGGGAATCCACCACTTGGCGACCTGCCGCCGCTTCTTGAAGCTGATCACCGAGATCGAGCCCTCGCCGCGGTTGGTCGCGTAGAGGAGCTTCGCGTCGCGGCTCGGGTAGAGGCCGTGCACGCCCGCGCCGGTGTGCAGGAAGCCGACCACCTTCAGGCGATTGCCGTCGATCTCCCACAGTCCGTTCGCGTGCATGTCGGCCACGTAGAACAGCTTCCCGTCGGGAGAGAGCTTCACGTCCTGCGGCATCCCGGTGGCGCCGTCCGGGAGGTCGAGCACACCGACGACGCGCTCCTGTCGGAGGTCGACCTTGACCATCTGGCCGGAGAACTCGCAGCTTGCAATCAGGTAGCTGCCGTCGGCGGAGAAGTCCATGTGGTCGACGCCGACGCAGGGCACTGGCAGCGAGCGGTGGAGGCGGAAGCTGTGCGCGTCGCGGAAGTCGAGCCGTCGCAGCCGCTCGGCGACGACGATCGCGTAGCGACCTCCGGGTGTGAAGTACATGTTGTAGGGGTCGGCGACCGGGATCGGTCGGCCCGCCCTGCCTGTGCGCGGGTCGATCGGGGTCAGGCTGTTGCCGAGGTCGTTGGTGACGTAGAGCGTCTTCAGGTTGTAGGCGGGCACGACGTGTTGGGGGAGCGCGCCGACCGGGAAGTGGTCGATGATCTTGTAGGTGTTCGGGTCGATAACGTCGACGCTCGCGCTCTCGCTGTTGGGGACGTAGACGAGCGCGCGCGCGAGGCGGGCGGCCCCGGTCAGCATGTTGGCGCCGTCGTGGGCGTAGACGTTGCCTTGCCGGGTCGCGGAGGTGTGTGCTCGCGGCGGCGTTGAGCGTGCCGCCGACCTCGTGACGGCGGCGAGCTCGCCGACCGTCGCCTCGGTGGCGCCCGGCCCGTGTCCGCCGGCGAGGAGGATCCGCTCGCCGAGCGCGACCGCGGCGAGGTCGGAACGCGGCGCCGCCAGGCGTCCGGCGGGTTCGATGCGGCGGGTGGTGGGGTCGATCGCGACGATGCGGGCGGTCGGCGTGCCGACGCGCGCGCCCCTGCCGCCGATCACGTAGGCGACGCCGCCGAGCGCCGCCGCGGCGGCGTGGGTGGTCGCCTGCGGCAGCCGGCCGAGGCGGCTCACGCGCCGGCTCTCCGGCCGGTAGGCGAGCACGGCGTCGCTCGCCGTCCCCTGCGGCAGCGAGCCGCCGGCGATCACGATCGTCCCGCCGACGGCGGTGACCGCCGCGTAGCGGAGCGGCGAGGGCAGGTGGGCGACGACGCGCGCCGGCGATCCGGGCCGCCAGGCGACGATCGTGTCGAGCCAGCGGCTGCCCGTGTAGCCGCCGACGACGTACGCCGTCCGGCCGACGACGGCCGCCGCCTGGTCGGAGCTCGGCGCCGGTAGCCGGCCAGCTGCCGCGGTCCCGCCCGAGCTCGGATCGACGCGGACGATCGTGTCGAGCTGGCTCGTGCCGTTGCCGCCGCCGAAGAGGTAGACGGCGTTCCCGAGTCGGACGGCGGCGGCATCGTGGAGCGGCGCCGGCAGCCGCCCGAGGCGGCGAGCGCCGCGGCTCGAGACGAGCGTGGTCTCGGCGGTCGAGGTGTCGCCGGCGGTCAGGCCTCCGAGTAGGAGCGCGCGCTCCGACCCGGCGGCGGCGACGGCGGCGTCCTGCAGCGGCACGGGGAGTGCGTGGAGCGGGCGCTCGAGGAGGCGCGGCGGCACCCGTCTCGGGGCGAGCGGAGGAGCCGACGCCGAAGCGGTCGAAGCGGCGTGGCGCGGCGTCGGCTGTTTGGCGGAGCCGGAGCTCGACCGCGAGAGCATCTCGGAGGCGAGCAAGGCAATCCCGGCGGCGAGGGCAAGGCCGACGAGCAGGAGTCGGCGCGCACGAGGTCCGCGGCGCTGGACGGGCGTGAGCGACGATCGCGTCAGTGGGCCCTGCTCCCGGTTCGGGTCGCGTTGACGGATAGACCCACCTGCAGCGCCGCTTGCGCGTCGCGCGCCACGGCCGCGGTCGCGGGCGCGCCAGGCGGAAGTTCAACGACGAAGGCCGTCGTGCCCGGGAAGGCGTGGTTCTCCCAGCCGACGGCGCTTCCGGGCTCGCGGGCGAGCCGCGCCAAAGGCATACGCGCGAGCGCTGCGAAGCGCCGCTCGAGCGCGAGCCTGCCGCCCGACTCGTCGACCACGTCCAGGTGCTGGTGGAGGCAGATCGAGACCTGCGGCCGCAGCCGCCGGAGCAGCCGGTAGGCGATCAGGCTCTCCGGCTCGCAGAGCGGCCGCGGGCCCGAGTAGGACAACCCGCTCAGGCGCTGCCAGCGCCAGGGGAAGTTGCGGTTGAGGTCGACGCCGCGCGCGTTGCCGTGCGTGTCTGCGGCGCGCCCGTCCGGGTTGAGCTCGGGGACGACCCAGAGATCGAGACCGCGCGGGGAGCTGTGCTCGAGCCGCTTCGCGATCGCGGTCCCGGCCGGCTCGTTGCCGTGGATGCAGCCGACGACGAGCTCCTTGCGCGCGCTGTGCGGATCGCCGACCTCGACCTCGACGATCGGCTTCCCGTCGACCGAGCGGCCGCGCACGACGCGGCTGCCGAGCGCCGGGGAGTTCGCGCTGAGCATCGCGACGCAGGCGACGAGGGCGGCGGGCAGCGCCCGTCGCGCGGGCGGGTGTGGCGGCGCCACGCGGGCAAGCATCGAACCGGCGGCCTGAACGCCGCCTGACCGCGCTTGCCTCAGCCGGCGGGGAGGCGGACGAGGAAGCGGCCGCCTCCGTCGGCGCCGGCGGCTTCGACGTCGCCGGCGGCGCTGCGGGCTAGGCGGCGGGCGAGCGCGAGCCCGAGGCCGGCGCCGGCGCCGTTGCCGGCGACGTGGCCGCGGACGCCGGGCTCGAAGATGCGCTCGCGCTCGTCGGTGGCGACGCCGGGGCCGTCGTCGTCGACCGTGTAGACGACGCCGCTGGGGGCGCGCGCGATCGAGACGCGGACGTGGCGGCGTCCGTAGCGGCAGGCGTTGTCGAGGACGGGCTGCAGGATCCGTTCGGCCAGCTCGGCCTCGACTCCGAGCCGGACGGGGTGGGCCGGCGGGTCGACGTTCAGCTCGAGCTCGCGCGCGGCGGCGAGGTCGGCGCAGGCGGCCGCGGCCTCGGCGGCGACGGCGTAGGCGTCGGCGGTGCCGCGCGCTGCGCCGCTTTCGTGGCGGGCGGCGGCGACGAGCGCGTCGACCGTTCGCGTCAGCTGGGCGGCGTTGCGGTGGATGAGCTCGAGCGCGGCTCGGTACTCGGTCGGGGTGCGCTCGCGGCGCAGGGCGAGCTCGCTCTCGGCGAGCACGCGCGCGAGCGGAGTACGTAGCTCGTGCGAGAGCTCGGCCGAGAAGCGCTGTTCGCGCCGGAGGCTCGCCGCCAGCCGGTCGAGCAGGCCGTCGAGGGTGGCAGCGAGCTCGCCGAGCTCGTCGGAACGGGCCTCGACGCCGAAGCGCTGGTCGAGGTCGTGCTCGCTCCACGCCGCGGCCTGGCGGGTCATGCGCAGCACCGGTCGCAGCGAGGAGGCGAGTAGCCAACGGGCTGCGACGGCGACGAGCAGCAGGACGGCGGCGCCGAAGGCGAGCGAGGCGATCAGCGCGGTGCGGCGCGTCTGCTCGTAGGGGGCGAGCGAGACGGCGGCGACGACGCTGCCGAGCCGTCGGCCGCCTGCGACGACCGGTGCCGCGTAGAGCCGCGTGTCGGCGGAGGAGACGTCGGCAAGCCTCGCCGGGCCGGCGGCGAGCCGGCGGGCAGCGGCGGCGACGCGGGCGCCCGCCGGTGGCGCCTCGAGCGTGCGGCCGCCGGAGAACACCCACACCGGCGCGTCGGCGGCGGCGGCATCCGGCGCCTCGCCGAGCACGATCCGGCCGTGCCGCGGGGTCAGCTGCGCCAGCGTGGCGGCGGCGCGGGCGCGGGCGAGGTTGTCGGCGTCGCGGGAGAGGTTGCGGTCGAGCAGGACGTTGAAGCCGGCGAGGAGCGCGGCCAGCGCGAGGCCGACGGCGCAGACGACGACGACGAAAAGCCTTCGGCGGATGCCGAGCCGGCTCATCCGATCCGGTAGCCGACGCCGTGCACGGTCGCGATCGCGGGCGCGCCGCGCAGGCCGCGTAGCTTGCGCCGAAGCCGGGCGACGTAGGCGTCGAGTGTGTTGTCGCGCACGAGCGCGCCGTGGGACCAGCCGGCGCGGACGAGCTCGCGCCGGCGCACTGCCTCGCCGGGGCGGGCGAGCAGCCGACCGAGCAGCCGGAACTCGGTCGGCGTCAGGGCCGCCGAGGAGTCGCCGCAGGCGACGGAGTGGCTGACCGGGTCGAGCCGCAGGCCGGCGGCCTCGACGGCTCCCTCGGCGCCGGTGCGTCGGAGCAGCGCCTGCAGCCGCGCCAGCAGCTCGGCGAGGGCGAACGGCTTGGTCAGGTAGTCGTCGCCGCCGGCGTCGAAGCCGGCCAGCCGGTCGACGAGCGCGTCGCGCGCGGTCAGGAAGAGCACCGGCGCCTGGACGCCGCGAGCCCGGAGCGCCTGGCAGAGGTCGCGCCCGTCCGCGTCGGGCAGGCCGATGTCGATCACGAGCGCGTCCGGCGCCGCCCGCTCGATCCGCTCGAGCAGCTCGGTGCCGCTGCCGGCCGACTCGGCCTGGAAGCCCTCCTCGCGCAGGCCGCGGCAGAGGACGGTCTGCAGCTCGGGGTCGTCCTCGACGATCAGGATCCGGGGACCTGTCACTCCTCTCGCAGTATCGCCCCGAGCGGCAGCCGCCGGATCCCGAGCGCGGCGATCGCGGCGGCCGCGAGCGCGCCGAGGATGGCGGCGGCGGCGAGGCCGGCGAGGAAGCCCCAGGGGGCGGCGAGGTGGTCGGGCGGCGGGTCGAAGACGTGCTGCAGCATCGCCACCAGCATCTCGGCGAGCAGCCAGCCGAGGAGCGCTGCGAGCGCGAGCGCGGCTGCGAGCACGAGCGCGGCCTCGCTCCAGAGGAAGGCGGCGACCTGGCGCAGGCTGGCGCCGAGCGCGGCCATGGTCGCGAACTCCTGCCGCCGCTCGGCGAGGCCGACGGCGACGAAGAGCGCCATCGCCGCGGCGGCGAGCGCGAGCGCGAAGCCTTCCTCGATCCGGCTGATGCCGCCGAGGTCGACGGTGGTGATCGAGCTGACTGTCTGCACGGTCTGCTGGCGGATGTTCTTGACGAGCGTGCCGTCGCTGCGGGTCGCGGCCGCGAGGCGGTGCGCGAGCGCGACTGGGTCGCCGGCGGCCTTGACGAAGACGAGGTTCGGACCCGGGTCGTGCGTCGCCCGTTCGAGGTAGGCGAGGTTGCAGACCATGAACGAGTCTCGCGGCGCCGCCGGGAACTCCTGCACAACCCCGGCCACGTGGAAGGGGACGATGTGGAAGCGGCCACTCGACCGGTCCAGCACGCGCACCTTGAGCAGGTCGCCGGGACGGAGCGAGTAGTCGCTGATCGTCTCCTTCGAGACGAGCACGCCGTCGCGGGTGGAGCGGAGCCGCGCGAGCATCTGCGCGGCGCTGCCGCCGAGGAAGTACGAGTCGCGCAGGCTCGTGCCCTGGGTGAGCGTGCGCGGATCGATGCCGAAAGTGTCCTGCAGATCGGGGCCCACGTAGGCGTAGGAGTGGTCGACGCCGCTCGCGCCAGCGACATCCGGCGCGCGCGCGATCCGCGCGACCAGGTTTCGCTTCGCGACCGTGCCCGGCGGCGCGCTGACGACGACGTCGGCGCCGAGGGTGAGCTGCGCGTCGACGCGGGCCTGCTGGTCATAGGTGGCAGCGAACAGGCCAAGCTCGACGCCGAAAGCGAGCAGCAGGCCGACGACGAGCAGGCCGCGGTTGAGCGCCCCGCCGCGGCGGCTGGCGCTCGCGAGCAGGAAGCCGCGCCAGCCGCTGGCGCGCCCGCCGGCGGCGCGCGCCGCAAGGAAGGAAAGCGCGCCGCCGCGCAGGCGGACGAGCAGCAGGGCCGCGCCCAGCCAGAGCAGAGCCGGCGCGAAGAACATGTACACGGAGAGCGAGAGGGTGGGGTTGGAGTCGGGGTTGACGACGGCGGAGAAGCCGGTGCGCGCGGTCAGCCAGTAGACGAGGCCGGCAAGCGAGAGGCAGGCGAGGTCGAGGTAGAGCCGCTGCCAGAGCGGCTTTCCCTCTCGCTGCACGGTGCGCCTCGCCTCGCTGACGCTGCGGCGGAAGACGGCCAGGCTCGCGCCGAGGCGGGCGGCGAGCGCGCCGAGGAAGGCGAGCCCGACGCAGATGGCGAAGGTCGCGAGTGCACGGCCGGCGCCGGTCGAGCCGCCCGTGCCGGCGAGGTGGACGGCGAGGATGGCCGCGCCTGTACCGAGCGCCCCGGCGACAAGCCCGATCGCCGCGCTCTCGATCGCGGCGAGGCCGTAGAGCTGCCGCCGTGAGGCTCCGCGTGCGCGCAGCAGCGCGAGCAGGCGTCGGTCGCGCTCGACGGTGCCGAGCGCGGCCAGGTAGGCGAGCCCGAGCGCGACCAGCGCTCCCGGCACGGCCAGCATGATGTAGAGCGTCTCGGCGTAGAGCGCGTCGCCGGTAGCGCTCGTGAGGGTGTCGGCCAGGTTGTCGACGAACTGCACCTGGCCTGGCAGCGAGCGCTCGACGCTGTTTCTGATCTGCGTTGCGCGCTTGAGCGCGTGCGCGGGGCCGCCGGAGAGCGCGTGCGGGTCCACCTGCGCCTGCACCTGCCACTGGATGCCGCTCTGCGCGCCCGGCACGGCGTTGGCGGCGCTCCCCGGGGCGATCGCCCGTAGGGCGGGCGCGAGCGTGCGCGCGAACGTCTGGAGCGGCAGGATCGCGATGTCGGCCGGCGGCTGCGCCGGCGCCGGGCCGAGCAGCGGGTTGAGCGGCTGGAAGAGCACGTCGGGGGCGGTTACGAGCGCGACGCCGCTGACCCGGAAGCGCCGCGGCGGCGCGCCTGGTCGCACTGTCAGCGTGACGGTGTCGCCCGGCTGTACCTGCAGCGTCGCCGCGAGCTGCTGGTCGAAGACGATCTCGCCCGGCCGCAGCGAGCCGCGCAGGTAGCGGAATGTACGGATGTGGTCGAGGTACCCCGGCCCCACTGCAAGGATCGAGCCGGCTCCGGAGCGGATCGTGCCCACGGGCGCCCGGTGCTCGATCCCGGCGAAGGGCGCGGTCGCGACCGGTGCCGCCTCGAGTACGCCCGGCTGGCGGCCGACGGCGGCGGAACCTCGGAGCGCGGCGGCGTACGAGGGAACGGGGGCCTGCCAGTCGAGCGGGACGCTGCGAACGGCGCTCGCGCTCATCGTCCCCAACGAGTGGCCGACGAAGAGCAGCATCGCCGCAAGCAGCGCGACCGCCGCGGCCAGGGACAGCGTCCGCACCGCCGCCCGCACCGGCGCGCGCACGAGGGGGGCGAGCGCCAACCGGGCCAGCGCCGTCACGACGCAGGCTCCTCGTGCACGACGCGGCCGTCGTGCAGCTCGACTCGCCGGGCAAGCCGCGCGGCGACGTCGGCGTCGTGGGTGGCGAGCACGAGCGCGAAGCCGAGCTCGCGCTGCAGCGCCTCGATCAGCTCGAGCACTCGCTCGCCGGTGGCGGAGTCGAGATGCCCGGTCGGCTCGTCGCAGAGCAGCAGCTCCGGTCGCTGTGCGAGCGCGCGCGCGATCGCGACCCGCTGCGCCTCACCACCCGAGAGCTCGGACGGTAGGTGGTCGGCTTTCGCGGCCAGTCCGACCAGCTCGAGCAGCGTCAGCGGCGCGAGCTCCGGAGCGGCGTCGCCGTTTGCGACGCGGGCGGCGAAGGCGACGTTCTCGAAGGCAGTGAAGTGGGGAAGCAGGTTCGCGCCCTGGAAGACGTAGGCGATCCCGTGCGCGCGCAGGGCGCCGCGCGCCGCTGCGTCCAGTGAGGCGAGTGGCGCTCCGCGCCATTCGACGCTGCCGCTCGTCGGCTCGACGAGGCCGCCGAGCACGTGCAAGAGCGTCGTCTTCCCCGAGCCGGAGCGCCCCAGCAACGCCAGGCGCTCCGTCGGTCCGACGGCGAGGTCGACCTCGTCGAGCGCGCGCACCGCCGACTCGCGCTCGCCGTAGACGACACTCACCCCCCGGCAGGACGCGAGCTGCTCGCGCGGGGGCGCCTCGATGGTGCTCAGACGAGCCTCCCGTCGCGCAGCTCGAGCACCCGGTCGGCCTCCTCCGCCACCCGCGGCGAGTGCGTGACGATCACGACCGTGCTGCCGAACTCGTCGCGTAGGCGCCGAAGCGCCTCGAGCACGAGCCGCTCGTTGCCCTCGTCCAGCTCCGCCGTCGGCTCGTCCGCGAGCACGAGCGGCGCCCGGCGCACCGCCGCCGCCGCGATCGCGACCCGCTGCTGCTCGCCACCCGACAGCGTCCCCGCTGGCTGGCGCTCGCGCCGGCGCAGGTCGAACGCGTCGAGCGCCCGGTCGACTGCCACGAGGCCGTCACCGCCGGCGAGCCGCAACGAGAGCGCCACGTTCTCACGTGCCGACAGCATCGGCCACAGGTTCCCGCTCTGGAACACGATCGCCACCTCGCGCGCCCGGTAGCGCGCCAGCTCCGACTCGTCGAGGCGGGTCAGCGAACGACCGAAGACGCGCACCTCGCCCGCCGACGGCTCGTCCAGGCCGGCCGCGAGATGGAGCGCAGTGCTCTTCCCCGACCCCGACGGCCCGAAGAGCGCCACCAGCTCGCGCGGCTCGACACGGAGGTCAAGGCCGCGCAGCGCCACCGTCTCCGCCGGCCCGGAGCGGAAGATCTTGAACAGGTCGTGGAACTCGAGCGCGCCGAACGAGAGCTGAGCCTGCTCCGGCTCGGGCTCGCGCCAGAGGCTCCTTACCTCCACCGGAAGCTCTCGATCATCAGCCGGTAGGCGTCGACGTTGTCGACCCCGACCGGTGTGCCGAGATCGACGATCGCCTCCTTGCCGGCGTGCGCCAGGTAGTAGCGGTCGACCACGAGCGTAACCCGCTTCCCCGTCACCGGGTTCGGCGCGCTCTCCGTCCTGTAGACGACCTTGAAGGCCGGAGACCCGTTGATCGTCAGCCGCTGCAGCCCCGTCTGGACGTGCGCGCGCTTCAGCGCGGCCAGGTCTCTACGGATCGTCGCCGCGCTCGCCGGTGCCTCTCGTAGCACCACCACCCGCACGATGTTGTTCTTGTCGCGGAACGTCAGCCGTCCGCCGCTGCCGCTCTGCGCCCAGCCCTCCGGGTACTTCATCGAGTACCCCGCCGCGGCGTTGCGGAAGACGAGGAACACCTGGTTGTCGGGGATGTCCCCGGTCGCGGCCGCGTTCGCCTCCGCCTGCAGCGCACCGGCCGAGGGCGCAGTCGTGGCGGCTCCCGCCGTCGTCGCCGGGGCGGTTGTCGCCTTCGAGCTGCTGGATGTGCTCGACGTCGCGGGCGTCGCCCTCTTCTTGCCGCCGCAGCCGCTCAGCGCCAACGCAACGCCCACAGCGAGAAGTACCGCAACGAACGGAAATGAGCGCCAACGCATCACCGACATGGTCGGCCCTGCCGCCTGACCGCCGCCTGAACGCAACGGGCGCCCGCATCCGGCGCCCGTCGCGCTCCACTCTCTGACCGGGGTGCCTACGGGCCGCTGTTGCCTCCGGTGTCGAGGCTGCAGGTGCCGGTCTGGTCGTCGTACTGGACGTTGTCGGCGTTCGGATCGATCCCCGCCTTCTGGCAGGCCGCCGCTTGCGCGGCCGCGTCGGCGTCGGGCTCCGACGACTCGTTCTCGCCCTGCTGTTCGCTCGCGCTCCGATCCTCCGAGCCCTTGCGCGCCACAGCCCGCGCGTGCCTAGCGCGAGCGACCGCGTGCGACCGGGTCGCGTGCGGCCGGGCCGCCGCACCGCTCTTCGCCTGCGAGCCGCCGCTCGCCAGCGCGAACGCGGAGCCGCCGATCGCGACCGCGACGAGCGCTGCCGCCACTGCCGCGAGGCGCGTCAGTCTCGTGCGCATCGTTCCTCCTTCGTTGTTGCTGACAGGACCTCGACCGCCACGGTAGGAAGGAGCGGTGAAGCGGCGGTGAAAGCGGCGGCCGTCGCGTGTTCACGTCGGTTTCACATCCGGCCTGGCACGGTTAGGGACGCATGCGCGTCCTCGTCGTCGAGGATGATCCGAGGCTGGCCAGCGTCCTGCGCCGCAGCCTGCGCGAGCACGGCAACGCCGCCGACGTCGCGCCGCGCGGCGAGGATGCGCTCTGGATGGCGCGCGCCCATCCCTACGACGCGATCGTGCTCGACGTGATGCTGCCCGGCATCGACGGCTTCGCCACCTGCGCCGCTCTGCGCGACGCCGATGTCTGGGCACCGGTGCTGATGCTGACCGCCCGCGACGCGATCGAGGACCGCATCTCAGGACTCGACGCCGGCGCCGACGATTACCTCGTCAAGCCGTTCTCGCTCGCCGAGCTGCTCGCGCGGCTGCGCGCGCTCGTCCGCCGCGGGCCGGGCGAGCGGCCGGCGGTGCTCGAGGTCGCCGATCTGCGCCTCGATCCGGCGACACGGCGAGCCTGGCGGGGCGAGACCGAGCTCGCGCTCTCCGCCAAGGAGTTCTCGCTGCTCGAGGTGTTCATGCGCCGGCCCGGGCAGGTGCTCTCCCGGTACGAGCTGCTGGAGCACGGCTGGGACATGGGCTACGAGAACCGCTCCAACCTGATCACCGTCTACATCCGCCTGCTGCGCACGAAGATCGACCGCCCCTTCGGCCGCCACTCGCTCGAGACGGTGCCCGGGGCCGGCTACCGGCTCCGCCCCAACGGAGACGAGTGAACCGGCTGCCGATCCGCCTCCGGCTCACGCTCGCGTTCGCCGCGGCGCTCGCGCTCCTGCTCGGCGGCGCCGGGCTGCTGCTCTACCAGCACCTCGGCCGCTCGCTCGACCACACCATCGACCAGGACCTGCGCGCCCGCGCAGCCGACGTCGCCGCACTCGTCGCGCAAGCCGATACCGGACTGCGCGAGGCGCCACCCAACCCCTTCAGCGGCTCAGGGGACGCCTTCGCGCAGGTGCTCGACGCCCACGGGCGCATCGTCGACGAGACGCCCGGCCTCGGCTCGGCGTCGCTGCTTAGCCGCGCGCAACTGGCAGCGGTGCACGCACGGCCGCTGCTGATCGAGCGCTCCCAGCGCGGCAAGTCGCCGATTCGCTTGCTCGCCCTCCCCGTCCATGCCCAGGACCAGCGCCTGCTCGTCGTCGTCGGCAGCTCGCTCCGCTCGCGCGACAGCGCGCTCGCCAGCCTGCGGCGCGAGCTCGTCGTCGGCGGCCCGATCGCGCTCCTCGTCGTCTCGCTGATCGGCTACGCACTCGCCGCCGCCGCCCTCCGCCCGGTCGAGCGGATGCGGGCCCGCGCCGCCGCGCTCTCCGAAGCGCACCTGAACGAGCAGCTGCCCGTCCCGGCGGCGCGCGACGAACTCGCCCGCCTCGGCAACACGCTCAACAACCTGCTCGCCCGGCTTCGCACAGCGCTCGAACGCGAACGCAGCCTCGTCGCCGACGCGAGCCACGAGCTGCGGACGCCGCTCGCCCTCCTGCGGGCAGAGCTCGAGCTCGCGCTCGACCAACCGCGAGGGCGACACGAACTCGAGGCGGCGCTTCGCACCGCCGCCGAGCAGGTCGACCGGCTCTCGCAGCTCGCCGCAGACCTGCTGCTGCTCGCCCGCCTCGACCGCGGCGTGCTCCCGCTCCGCACCGCCGAGGTCGAACTCGCGGACGTCTTCGAGAGCCTCGCCGCCCGCTTCGAACAGCGCGCCCGTGCGGCCGGCCGAAGCATCCTCGTCGACGCCGGCGGGCTCACACTGGTGGCAGACCGGGTACGGCTCGAACAGGCGCTCGCCAACCTGATCGAAAACGCGCTCCGCCACGGCGACGGCGAGATCGAGTTCCACGCGGTCGAAACGG
Organism: Gaiellaceae bacterium; assembly: GCA_035652235.1. Taxonomy (GTDB): domain Bacteria; phylum Actinomycetota; class Thermoleophilia; order Gaiellales; family Gaiellaceae; genus PALSA-612. Next base: position 76,224 of record DASREE010000022.1, read on the forward strand.
GCGACGCGATCGAGCTGCACGTCGCCGACCACGGCCCGGGCTTCTCGCCCGCCTTCCTGCCCGGCGCCTTTGAACGCTTCACCCGCGCCGACGAGGCGCGAAGCGCAGGCGGCGCTGGCCTCGGCCTCGCAATCGCCGCCGAGATCGCCGCCGCTCACGCCGGCAGCGCCCACGCCCGCAACCAGCCCGGAGGCGGCGCCGACGTCTGGCTCACGATCCCGCACACACGCGACCGACCGCGCCAGCAGACGCTCACCGTCGCGACCGGCTGACGCAGGCCGCTGAGACACGTCCCGGTCGCCACGGGCGCCGCCCGCATCGCGTCGATGTCCGCCTGCGGCTGCACGGGCTCAACTCGAGGACATGCGTTCCCTCCGCGATCCGTTCAGGCGCCGTTCACCTTCCTCGGGCGATCCTGATCCGAAGGATGGCCTTGCTTGCGTCCAGGGCCGGTAGCTCAAGTGGCAGAGCCCTCCGCTCTTTCCGGAGGAGATGGGGATCGAAACCACCCCGGCCCACCTTGTCCCGCCTCGGAGCGGAGCCTTCGTGAGGAGCGTTCCTCGCCGACGGCGAGCCGGACGTGCCTCCCGTCGACTCCGAGCTCCGCCACGCTGCGCCCGTCGCGGTGCGCACGACTGCCCGCCCTTGCTCCGGCTCGGCCTGGCGCAGCGCAGCGCAGCACGACGCGGGGCGCGGGACGTCCACCGTCACGAGCCGGCCAGAGAACTCGCAGCGTCATCGCGCGTTCATCCGTGCCGGGAATGCTGCTTGGCTGCAGCGATAGCACCAGCGACCGAGAGGAGCGAAATGAACGCGATCCGCCTGGGGTCGCTCGTCGCAGGCCTCGCGTCCGCGGCGGCACTTGCCGCCTCCGCGTCGAGCGCGACGACGCCCGCAGACGCGACCGGATACCACCCGAAGATCGACCCCGCCAAGTTCACCACCAAGATCACGAACCCGTGGATGCCGCTGCCAGTCGGGACTACGCACCGCTACAGCGGCGTCAGGGACGGCGCGCCCACGCGGCACGTGATGACCGTCACCCGCCGGACCCGGACGGTGATGGGCGTGAGGTGCGTCGTCGTCTCGGACGTCGTCACGCAGAACCAGTCGCTCGTCGAGAAGACGACCGACTGGTACGCCCAGGACGCCGCCGGCAACGTGTGGTACTTCGGCGAGAACACGGCCGAGTACCAAAACGGCGTCGTCACGAGCACGGCCGGCACCTGGGAAGCGGGCGTCGACAGGGCGCTGCCGGGGATCGTCATGCCGGCGAAGCCGAGGATCGGCCTGACGTTCCAGCAGGAGTACCGCCCCGGAGTCGCGCTGGACCGGGCGACGGTTGTCGGGCTCAACGGCGTCGCCCACACCCCCGGCGGGACCTTCCGGCACCTCCTGGTCACCTTCGACAAGAACCCGCTCGACCCGAGCAAGAAGGAGCACAAGTACTTCGCACGCGGAATCGGCTTCGTCTACGCCGTCCTCAAGGGCGGCGGCCACAGCGAGATCACGAGGTTCGTCAAGTGACGCGCCGCCCGGCCGCGATCGCGGCCCGCGGCCTCTACCACATCTACCGCGAGAGCGAGGCCGAGACCGTCGCCCTCCGGGGCGCCGAGCTTGAGCTCGAGGAGGGGTCGTGGACGAGCCTGATGGGACCGTCTGGAAGCGGCAAGAGCACGCTCGTGCACGTGCTCGCGGGTCTGCTCGAGCCGAGCGGCGGCTCGGTGACGGTCGACGGCGAGGACATCACGCGCCTGCCGCCGCCGGAGCGCGCGCGGCGTCGGCGGCGAAGCATCGGCCTCGTGCTGCAGCGCGACAACCTGCACCCGCTCCTCGACGTCGCCGACAACGTGGCGCTGCCGCTGCGCCTCGAGGGGCGGCCGGCGGACGAGATCCGCACGCGAGTAGGCGAGCTGCTCGGCCGCGTCGGCCTGGTCGAGCGGCGGTCGAGCCGCGTCGGCCAGCTCTCTGGCGGAGAGGTGCAGCGGGTCGCGATCGCGCTCGCGGTCGCACCGCGGCCGCGGGTGCTGCTCACCGACGAGCCGACGGGCGAGCTCGACGAGACGACGGCCGAAGGCGTGCTCTCGCTGCTCGACGAGCTCCGCCGAGACGGAACGGCGGTCCTGACGGTCACGCACAACCCTCAGGTGGCCGCGCGGGCGGATCGCCGGCTGGCGATGCGCGACGGGGAGGTCGTCGATGCCGCCTGAGCTGCCGGCGGCGGAGGCGATCGAGCTCACCCGGGTCCACGGCACGGGCACGGCGGCGGTGCGAGCGCTCGACGGCGTCTCGTTGACCGTCGCGCGCGGCGAGGTGGTCGCCGTGGTCGGGCCGAGCGGGTCCGGGAAGAGCACGCTGCTGTTCCTGCTTGGCGGGCTCGACCGGCCCGATTCGGGAAAGGTTTCCGTCACCGGCACCGACTGGGCAGAGCTGCGCGGGCCGGAGCGGGCAGCGTTTCGGCGGCGAACCTGCGGGTTCGTCGTCCAGGGCATGGCGCTGCTGCCGCAGGCGACCGCCGCCGAGAACGTTGAGGTTCCGCTCCTGCTCGACGGCCTCGACCCGGCCGAGCGCCGCGCGCGGGTCGCCGAGGCGCTCGAGCGCGTGGAGCTCACCGGCGAGGCTGCGAAGCTCCCCGATCAGCTGTCCGGCGGCCAGCAGCAGCGGGTCGCCGTCGCCCGCGCGCTTGTCGGCGGGCCCGCGCTCGTGCTCGCCGACGAACCGACCGGAAACCTCGACTCCGTTACGGGGCACGCGGTCGTCCGGCTCCTCGTCGCGGCCGCGAGAGAGGGCCACGCCGGGGTCGTCCTGGTCACGCACGATCGAGCCGTCGCCGCGCACGCCGGCCGCATCCTGGAGCTCCACTCCGGACGGCTGAACGGCGCACGCGCAGCATGACGCTCTGGCTGCTGGCGCGGATCCTGAGGCAGGCGCCTCGGCGAGCAATCCTGGGCGCCCTCGGCGTCGCCTTCCCGGTCGCGATGCTCGTCGCGACGCTCCTGTTCGTCGACCGCGCGGTCGGCTCGATGACTCGGATCGCGCTCGAGCCGGTCCAGGTCGAGCAGCGAGCGCTGGTGACCTCGCTGAACGTCGATGCGACGAAGCTCGCGCGCCAGCTCGCAACGGTTCCCGGCGTGAAGTACGTCGACCGCTTCGCCACCGCCGACGTCGTCGTCCGTGCGCCCGGCGTGCTCGGCGGCTCCACCGCCCGACTGTTCGCGATCGACAAGTCCTACCTGCGGCACCACCGGTGGGTTCGCGTTGTCCGTGGATCGCTCGGCCGCGGCGCGCTGCTCGACCAGTCGCTGCGGGACTTCATGCCGGCGTTCCGCACGGCGCGCCGGGTCACGATCGAGATCCCCGGCGGCGGCCGCTCGTCGCTCACGCTACCCGCCGCGGGGACCGTCGACCTGCGGAACGCCCTCCCGACCTGGTTCTCGATCCCGACCGGCGACGTCCAGGGCGACGTCGCGCTCGTCCCGAGAGGGATCGTCGTTCCCTTCGCCGCCTTCCAGCGCACGCTGCTGCCCGCCTTCGAAGCGAAGCTGGGGCCGACGACGCCCGTCCTCAACCCGGGCCTCACCGACCTGCCGCCGGTCAGCGTCGAGGCGCACGTCGCCGTCGACCACCGCGCGTACCCGGCCGATCCGGGCGCGGCGACCGTCTGGTCGGACGCGCTCCGCCACCTGCTCGAGCGCCGCCCGCCAGCCGGCTCGATCGTCGTTGCCGACAACGCCGCCGAGCCCCTGACCGAGGCGGCGTCCGATGCCACCAACGCGAAGATCCTCTTCCTGCTCCTGGGGATCCCGGGCGCGCTCGCGGCCGCGGCGCTCGGCCTCGCCGCGCAGTCGGCGCTCGCCGAGGCCCAGCGCCGCGAGGACGGCCTGCTGCGCCTGCGCGGCGCCACCGAAGGTCAGCTTCTGCGGCTCGCCTCGGCGCAGGCGGCGGTCTCAGGGCTTGCCGGCTTCGCGCTCGGGCTGCTCGCGGCGTTCGGAGCCGTCAGCGTTGTAGAAGGGAACCTGGCGTGGCGCGGCGTCCCCGGCGGAAGCCTCGCCGCCGCGATCGCGGCGGGACTGGCGATCGCCGCCGTCACCACTGCCGCACGGCTGCTCGTGCTCGTGCGCACGAGCCGCCGCGTCGAGGTCGTCGCCGAGCGCCGCATGCTCGAGCGCGGCTGGCGGCCGCTCTGGCTGCGCGCGCACCTCGATCTCGTCGCGATCGCGATCGGCCTCGTGATTCTCGGCATCAACCTCCTCTCGGGTGGGCTGAAGCCGAACCCGATCGCAGCCTCACAGGGCTCGACGCTCGGCCTCTCCTTCTACGTGCTGCTGGCTCCGATCGCGCTCTGGATCGGGCTCACCCTTCTCGCCGTGCGGCTCCTGCTCGTCTGGTCGAGGCGGCGAACGACGCCCGACCGCTCCGACCAGCTGCCCTCCTGGCGAGGCGCCGCGCTGCGCTGGCTCGGCCGCCGTCCGGCGCGGGCCGGGGTCGTGCTCGTGCTCGGAGCGCTCGCCGTCTCCTTCGCCACCGAGGTCGTCGCCTTCGTCGCCACGTACGGCAAGGCGAAACAGAGGGACGCCGCGGCCGCATTCGGCGCCGACCTCCGCATTGTCCCCGGCGATCCGCTCTACACGCTGCCACGCCTCCGGGGGGCGGTCGGCGAGGTCACGCCAATCCGCGAGGTGCCCGTGCGGGCGGGAACCGACCGCAAGACGACGATGGCGATCGACCTGCGGACCTATTCGAAGACGGCCAAGCTCGCGCCGACGATCAGCGCCGGCGGAGGCATCGAGGCCCTCCGCCACGATCGGTCGGGAATCGTCGTCGCGCAGGAGATCGCCACTGATCTCGGCGTTCGGCCCGGCGACAACCTACCCCTGACGGTCTTTCCCGACGACAAGGACCGAAGCCAGAACCTGAACTTCCACGTCGTAGGCGTCTTCAGGTCGTTCCCGCCCTCCGACCCGTACGCCGAGATGGTCACCTCGACCGCCGCGCTCCCGCCCTACCTCCTGCCGCGCCCCGACTTCTATCTCGCCCGCGCCCCCGAGGGCGCGCCCCCGGCCACCGCGGAGGCGAGGCTGCGTGCGCTGCCCGGCTTCCGGCAGCGATTCGCGGTCGGGACGCTCGCCCAGCGCGCCCAAACCGCCCCGAGAAGCCTGACCGCGCTCAACCTCAACGGCCTGAAGTGGATCGAGTCCGTCGGCGCCGGCTTGATCGCGGCCGTCGGGGTCGCGCTGCTCGCCGCCTTCGTGGTGCTCGAGCGCCGACGCGAGTTCGCCGTGCTCGAGGCGGTCGGCGCTGACCGCGCTCAGGTGGTCACGGGGCCGACCGTCGAGGGCGCCGTCGCGCTCGCAGGAAGCGTCCTGATCGGCCTGCCGCTCGGGCTCCTCCTCTCGATGCTCGCCGTCCGGGTGCTCGGCCTGTTCTTCACCCTGCCCCCACCGCTCCTGTCCGTCCCCCTCGGGACGCTCGCGCTCCTCGTCGTGCTCATGGTCTGCGCCTCGCTGCTGGCACTGGCCGTCGCGCTGCGGCGCATCGCGCGCGTAGGCGCGGTAACGATGCTCCGCGAGCCCTAGTGACGAGCTGGCTCGAGCCGGCTGAGGGTGCCAAGCGGTCGCCGCGAGCATGCACCGCTATGATCCCCGCCGCCTGCGCAGCGGCGTCCGCGCTGAAGCTGGACGCGTGCATCAGCACGATCGCCCTGGCCGGAGCGCGGCGACCCCGACGCCGCTGTCATCACCGGGTCCACACGAAGGCGACATGCGAAGGCCTAGGCGGCCTCTACAAACCGGATGGTTGGGCCAAAGCCGCTCGGCAACCGGGCGTCTCTACATGCCCATCGCGTGGTAGCCGGCGTCGACGTACAGCGTCGTCGCGGTGACGTTGGCGGCGTCGTCGGAGAGCAGGTAGCAGGCGGCGGCGCCGACGTCGTCGGCGCCGATCTGCCGGTGGAGCGGCGCGCGCTCGTCGACGATCGCCTCCATCGTCGGGAAGCCGGCGATCGAGCGCGCCGCCAGCGTGCGCACGGGCCCCGCGGAGACGGCGTTCACGCGGATGTTCTTCTGCCCCAGGTCCCAGGCGAGGTAGCGGAGCGAGGCGTCGAGCGCCGCCTTGGCGACGCCCATGACGTTGTAGTGCGGCACCGCGCGCACGCCGCCGAGGTAGGTCATCGTCAGCAGCGAGCCGCCGCCGCGCGCCTCCATCAGCGGCTCCGCCGCCCGTGCACAGGCGACGAACGAGTACGCGCTCACGTCGAGACAGGTCCAGAAGCGGTCGCGCGGCGTGTCCGTGAAGCGGCCGGCGAGGTCGTCGGCCGCCGCGTAGGCGACCGAGTGCACGAGCAGGTCGAGCCCGCCGTCGAACGTGTCCGCCACCTCGGCGAACACGCGTGCGAGGTCGTTGTCCGAGCGGACGTCGCAGGAGGTGACGAGCGGGCTGGAGACGCTCGCCGCCAGCTCGCGTACGGCCGCCTCGATCCGCTCGCCCTGGAACGTGAACGCGAGCTCGGCGCCTTCGTCCGCGAGGCGGCGCGCGATCGCCCAGGCGATCGAGCGCCTGTTGGCAACGCCGAGGACGAGCCCCCGCTTCCTCTCGAACCGTCCGGCCATGGCGGGCGCGAGTCTAGCCGCCTGCGCTACCCTTCGCGCCCACGTGCGCCGGATCGTCGCCCTCCTTGCGCTGCTCGCGGCGCTCCTCGGTGCGTCGTCCGTGCAGGCCGCGCTCCGGCCGATCGTGCGCGAGGCCGGCGGGACCGCCCTGCCGCGGGTCGTGCGCGGCCACGTCGCCGTCCCGGCCGGGCACGCGAACGGGCGGGTGCGCGTGATCGCCACGCTCCGCCTGCCGCCGCTCGCCGCCGCCTACGGCGCGGGCCTCGACTACCGGCTCGCGGCCGAGCGGCGCCTGGACACGACGAGTCCCGCCTCGCGCGCCTACCTCGCCCGCATCGACGCGGCCCAGCGCCGCGCCGTCGCGGCGCTCCGCCGCGCCATCCCCGAGGCCCGCGTCTCCTGGCACTACCGGATCCTGCTCGACGGCTTCACCGTCAGCCTGCCGGCGGCGAAGCTGCCGCGCCTCGCCGGCCTCGGCTTCGTCGACCACCTCTACGCCAGCCTCCGCTACACGCTCGACCTCAACCGCTCGACCGCGGTCATCGGCGCGCCCACGCTCGAAGCGGCCACCGGGGCGAACGGGAGCGGCGTCAAGATCGCGATCGTCGACGACGGCATCGACCAGACGAACGTCTTCTTCAAACCCACCGGCTTCTCGTACCCGCCGGGCTTCCCGAAGGGGAACACCGCCTACACCACGCCGAAGGTGATCGTCGCGCGCGCCTTCCCCGGCCCCGGCTCGGGGGCGCAGGGGCAGCTGCCGCTCGACCGGCACAGCTCCTTCCACGGCACGCACGTCGCCGGGATCGCCGCGGGCGACGCGGGCACGACGGCGCCGCCGGGACGCGACCACCCGCTCGTCACCGGTCTGTCCGGCGTCGCCCCGGGGGCCTGGCTCGGCAACTACCGCGTGTTCGACGTGCCCGAGCCGCTGGGTGGCGGCGACTTCGCCGAGACCCCCGAGATCGTCAAGGCGTTCGAGAGCGCGGTCGCCGACGGGATGAACGTGATCAACTTCTCCGGCGGCGGCCCGGAGAGCGACCCGGCGACGGACGCGATGATCGAGACGATCCGCAACGTCGTCAACGCGGGCGTCGTGCCGGTCATCGCCGCCGGGAACGACCGCGACGACTTCGGCCTGGGCACGGTCGGCTCGCCCGGGACGGCGCCGGACGCAATCACCGTCGCCGCCGTCTCCAACTCGCATGTCTTCGGGCGCGAGTTGACGGTCGTCTCCCCCGCCCTTCCCTCCGGTCAGGGCGCGTTCCCGATCGTGCCCACCTCCGACGGGCTCCCGGCGCGCTGGGCGGACACGCCGCAGACGCTCGTCGACGTCGGCTCGCTGACGTCCGCCTCCGGGAAACCGGTCGACCGGCACCTGTGCGGGCCCGCCTCGAACCCGAACCTGCTCAAGGCGACGCTGCCCGCCGGCTCGCTCGAGGGCAAGGTGGCGCTCGTCGCCCGCGGCACGTGCAGCTTCGTCTCCAAGGCCTACCGCGTCGCGGCGGCGGGCGGCGTCGGGATGATCGTGATCGACAACCGGCCGGGAGACGCGAACCCGATCCCGATCCCGCTCGGCATGCCCGCGGGGATGATCGCCGACCTCGACGGCGCCGACCTCGTCGCCGCAATGGCGAAGAACGGTGGCACGGCGACGTTCGAGGCGGGGAGCCAGCAGCTCGAGATCGCGACCGACCGTGCGGGCGTGCCGACGAGCTTCTCCTCGGCCGGCCCCACCGCCTTCGGGCACCTGCTCAAGCCGGACGTGTCCGCCCCGGGCGCGCAGATCCTGTCCTCGACGCTGCCCGAGTTCGCCGGCTCCCCGTTCGCGGTCTTCGACGGGACGAGCATGGCCGCGCCGCACATCGCCGGCGCCGCCGCCCTGCTCCTGCAGCGCCACCCGGCGTGGACGCCGACGCAGGTCAAGTCGGCGCTGATGTCGACCGCGGGGCCCGCCTTCGCCGACACGACCAGGATGACGGAGGCGTCGGTGCTCGAGGAGGGCGCGGGCGTCGCCTGGCTGCCCGCCGCCGACAACCCGTACGTGTTCACCGACCCGCAGTCGCTCTCGTTCGGCGACCTCGACGTCACCCACGGCGCCCAGACGAAACCCCTGCTCGTCACCGTCTCCGACGCGGGCGGGGGCGACGGCGCCTGGCAGGTGGAGGTGCATCCGCAGTCGGCGACGGCGGGCGCCGCGCTCGACGCGCAGGCGAGCGTCCTCCTCGCCCCCGGCGGCAGCGCCAGCGTCTCGGTCGCCGCGCGCGCCGCCCGAGACGCGGCTCCCGGGGACGACTACGGGTTCCTCGTACTGCGCCGCGGGGACACCGTCCGCCGGATCCCGTACGACTTCACGGTCACGCGGCCCCGGCTCGAGGGCGTGCAGGCGACGCCGCTGCGCAGCGTGCAGCGCGGCGACACGCGCACCGGCACGAACCGCGCCAGCGTCTACCGCTGGCCGGCGGCGCCCTTCGGGCTGCCGCCGAGCTTCACCGGCCCGGCGATGGACGAGAACGGCAAGGAGCACGTGTACGTGACGACGCTGACGAAGAACGTGGTCAACTTCGGCGTCTCCGTCGTGTCCGAGTCGAGCGGCTCGCTCGTCGACCCGTGGCTGCTCGGCTCGCTCGACGAGGACGCCGTGCAGGGGTACGCGGGGACGCCCGTGGACGTGAACGGCATCACGCTCGACTACCGCGTCGACATCGGCGCCGCCGGCGCCGTCTTCGCCCGACCCGGTCGCTACTACTTCTCGGTCGACTCGCGGCGCGACCCGTTCACGGGCAAGTCGCTCGCAGGGAGCTACGTGCTCCGCTCCTGGGTGAACGACGTGACGCCGCCGAAGGTGTCGCTGATCACGACGCGCGTCGCCGCCGGCCGGCCCACGCTCGCGCTGCGCGCGCTCGACTCGCAGTCGGGCGTCGACCCCTACTCGATCGCGGTCGCGTACGGCAACCAGATCGTCGCCGCCGCCCTCTACGACCCCTCGACCGGCATCGCCGTCGTGCCGCTGCCGGCGCAGGCATCGGCGCTGTCGGCGGGCAGGCCGCGGCTGCTGACGATCGTATCCGACTACCAGGAGGGGAAGAACGTCAACACGATCGGAGCGAACGCGCTGCCGAACACGTCGCTCAAGGTCTCGCGGCTGACGGTCGTCAACGGCCCGGCCGTGACGTGGTTGGCGCCGCAGGCGAAGGCGTGCGCTGCGCGCTCGGCGCGGCTCGTCGTGCTCGCGAGCGACACGAGCCCGATCGCGTCGATTGCCTTCTTCGACGGCGCCACGCGGATCGCGGTCGTGAAGCGGGGGACGGCCGGGCTGTACGCCGCGACCTGGAAGACGGCGGGCGCCGCGCGCGGCGGCCACACGCTGCGGGCGGTCGTCACGGACCGCGCCGGGCACGCGGCGCAGGCAGCCCGGCTCGTGCGCGTGTGCGCGCGGTAGGGACCGGCCGGGTGAACGGCGCGCCCCCCGTGGCGGTCGTCACGGGGGGCTCGTCCGGCATCGGGCGGGCGATCGCCCGCGCCCTCGCCGGGCGCGGCTGGCACTGCGTGCTCCTCGCGCGCGGCGAGGAGCGGCTGCGCCGGGCGGCCGAGGAGATCGGCTGCGAGCACGAGGTCTGCGATGTCGGCGAGCGCGAGCAGGTCGACCGCACCGCCGCCGTCGTCCTCGAGCGGCACCCGGCGGTCAAGCTGCTCGTCAACAACGCGGGCATCCCCGGCCGCAGCGGCTTCACCGACGCCGACCCGGAGCGGATCGAGCTCGTCACGCGCGTCAACTACCTCGGCGGCGTCTGGTGCCTCCGCGCCTTCCTGCCCGCGCTCGAGCGCGCCGCGCCCGCGGACGTCGTCAACGTCGCCTCGGCGGCGGGGGCGGTGACGGCCGGCACGTCCGGCCCGTACAGCGCCTCGAAGCACGCGCAGGTCGCCTTCTCGCGCTCGGTGGCCGCCGAGCTCCAGCCCCGTGGCATCCGGGTGCACACCGTCCTTCCGGGCTTCGTCGAGACCGAGGGCTTCCCGCAGCGGACGGTCCTGCCGCGGCTCGTGCACTGGGCGATCGCGGAGCCCGAGGACGTGGCCGCCGCAGTCCTCAAGGCGATCGACCGCAACCAGCTCGAGGTCTACGTGCCGCGCTACTACCGGCTCGGCGCTCTCTCACAGGCCCTCCTCCCGGGGATCATCCACCGGGTCGCCGTCTCCGGCCGGCTGAACAAGCCGGCCTGAGCCCGGGAAGGAAGCGGTCGCGCCGAGCGCGTCGGAAGACGCGCGACGCCGCTGCGGCGCAGGCGCTCGGGCACGTGCGGGCGGAGCGATATTCCCCCGGCCGAAGCGGGTGCGCTCAGATCTGCCACGCGCCGTCGCGCAGGAGCGGCAGGCGGCGCCCGTCGCGCGTGATCCCGGTGACGTCGAGCTCGGCGCAGCCGACCATGAAGTCGACGTGGATCCCGCTCCTGTTCACGCGCGCGGCGTCGTCCTCGTCGACCGCCTCGCGGAAGCCGTCGCCGAGCGCCAGGTGGCTCGCCGCGTTCTCGTCGAGGAGCGTCTCGTAGAACACCGTCTCCAGCCTGCCCACCCGGCTCGAGCGGTCGACGAGGGCCACCTCGCCGAGCCGGCCGGCGCCCTCGTCCTGCACGGCCCGGCCGCGCAGGACGGCAGCCCCCTCGTCGGCCTCGATGGCGACCGCCCGCCCGCGCTCGAAGCGGACCTCGAGCCCGCGCACGAGCGTGCCGTCCGCCAGCACGAGCGGCCGCGTCGAGCGCACGTGCCCGTCGACGCGCTCGGGGTCCGGAGACGTGAACACCTCCTCCGTCGGCACGTTCGGCAGGTGCTCGAGCCCGTCGACCGTCGTCGCCTTGGCCGACAGCCAGCTCGAGCTCGGCAGGAGCCCGATCGTCAGGTCGGTGCCCGGCCCCTGGAGATGGAGGGCGTCGAGCCGGAGCTCGCTGACCCTCGCCCCGACCTGACCGAGCTCCGCCGCGCGCGCGCGCCAGGCGGTGGCCGGGTCCGGCTCGTCCAGCCGGCAGACGTGCGCGATCTCCCGCCGCAGGCGCTCGACGGCGGCCGGTTCGGGCAGCTCCGGGAAGCACAGGCGAGCCCAGTCCTCGGTCGGGCAGGGCACCACCGTCCAGTTGACGGTGCGCGACTGGATCACCTCCATCCACTCGTTCAGCCACGGCAGCTGGTCGCGGCCGAGCCGGTCGGGATCGAGGCCCCGCAGCGCCTCCGGCTCCGTCGGGCCGGCGAGCGAGATCCGCGCGCTGCGGGTCTCGGCGAGGGCGCGCACCCGGGCGCGGTACCACGAGGGCACGCCGTCGAGCGTGTCCTGCGCGGCCAGCTCGATCCGCGCGCGCTTCACGTACGGGTCGAAGTAGGAGACGTCGACGAAGCGCGCCCCGCGCCGGTAGGCCTGCTCGGCGATCGCCCGGGCGAGCTTCCCCTGGCCGATGTTGGCCCCGACGGTGACAACCTGGCCCGCCTGGACGTTCGCTCCGACGACCACCGCCAGCTCGGCGAGCCGGTCGACAAGGCCGCGGTCGGTCAAGCTTCGTGCACCGCCGGCAGCTGCCAGGCGCCTTCGCGGAGCACCGGCACCCGCTCGCCGGCGGCCGTGATCCCGGTCACGTCCACCTCGGGGGAGCCGACCATGAGGTCGATGTGGATCGCGCTCGTGTTCACCCGCGAGCGGTCCGCCTCGTCGGCGACCGCGAAGGCGATGCCGGCGCCGAGCGCGATGTGGCTGGCGGCGTTCTCGTCGAGGAGCGTCTCGAAGAAGGTCGTGCCGAGGCGACCGATCCTGCTCTCGCGGTCGACGAGCGCCAGCTCGCCGACCCGGCAGGCCCCCTCGTCGATCGCGGCCCGCCCCTGCAGGACGCCGCCGCCCTCGTCCGCCCTGATCTCCACCGCGCGGCCGCCCTCGAAGCGGATCTCGATCCCGCGCACGACCGTCCCGTCCGCCAGCACGAGCGGCCGCGTCGAGCGCACGTGCCCGTCGACGCGCTCGGGGTCCGGCGTCGTGAACACCTCCTCCGTCGGTACGTTCGGCAGGTGCCGGATGCCGCCGGCGGTCTCCCAGCGCGCCATCTGCCACGTCGACGACGGCAAGAGCCCGAGGGTCAGGTCCGTCCCCGGGCCTTCCAGGTGCACGGCGTCGAAGCGCGCCGCGTCGAGCGCTCGCGCCGTCCGCGCGAGCACGTCGAGCCGCTCGTCCCACGCCGCCAGCGGGTCAGGCTCGTCCAGCCGGCACACGTGCAGAAGCTCGCGCCACAGGCGTGCGAGCGCCTCGTCCTCGGACAGCTCGGGAAAGCACAGACGCGCCCAGGCAGGCGACGGGTAGGCGACCACCGTCCAGTTGACCGAGCGGTCGTTGATGACGGTCATCGACTCGCGCAGGAACGGGAGCTGGTCGCGCCCGGCCCGCGCCGGGTCGAGCCCGTCCAGCGCGCCGGGCACGGTCGAGCCGCGGATACTGATCACCGCTGCCCGCTCGCGGCCGAGCGAGAGCACCCGTTCGCCGTACCAGGGCGGCACGTAGTCGAGGGTGTCCTCGCCGGCGAGCGCGATCCGCGCCCGCTTCACCAGCGGGTCGAAGTACCACACGTCGACGAACCTCGCGCCCCGGCGATAGGCGGCGGCGGCGACCGCGCGCGCGAACTCATGCTGGTCGTACTCCGCCGTGACGCCGACGACCTGCCCAGGCTGGACGTTGGCTCCGACCGCGACCGCGAGCTCGGCCAGCCGTGCGAGATCGTCCCCGCTCACGCGCGCAAGCTTACGCGCGGGATCGGTTTGGCAGCCAGGTACCAGCCGACGGTCGCGCTCAGCTCGCCGGGCGCCGCCTCGGCCGCCGTCTCCCGCTCGGCCCCCTCGCAGCCGGCGAGATCCAGGTAACGGTCGAGCTCCCGGCGCTCCTGCTCGTAGCGGGTGGCTTTGAGCACGAGCCCGTTCGCGTCGAGCAGCGAGTGCACGTCGGTGTCCGGCAGGAGCCTGGTGTGCGACGGGTCGCGCACCCGCTCGAACCGGTCGAGCTCGAGCGCGGCGAGCGGGTCGGCCGGCGCGATCTGGTCGATGATCAGCACGGAGCCGCCCAGCCGGGTGACGCGGGCGAGCTCGGCGACCGCCAGCTCGGGACGCGCGATGTGGTGCAGCGTGCGGTGGCAGCCGGCGAGATCGAACGAGTCCGTCTCGAAGGGCAGCCTGGTCGCGTCGCCCTCCAGCCAGCGGACGTTCGGGAACTCGCCGCCCGCCGCGCGCCGGCCCTGCTCGAGCAGCTCGGGGACGACGTCGACCGCCACCACCTCGCGGACGAGCGGCGCAAGCGCGAGCGCGAGCGCGCCGGTGCCGGCGCCCGAGTCGAGCACGCGCTCGTCGCCGCGCAGCGGCAGGAAGCTGCGCAGCGCGGCGCGGAAGCTCTCGCGCCGGGCCCGTTCGCGCTCGGCGACGAGGGCGGCCGTGCGCGCGAAGCGCCGGCGGACCGCGTCAGCGTGCGCCGTGTCGTCTGGCCAGCTCAAGCGCCTCCTCCCTGGTCGAGATCGTGCCCGCCGCCCGCTCCTCCGCGATCGCCTCCAGGATCGCGCCGATCGCCGGCCCCGGCTCGAGCCCGAGCTCGTCGCCGCGCACGAGCGGCTCGGACGGCTCGGTCGCGCGCGCCCGCCGGACGGCGTCCGCGAGGTCGCTCCGCCCGTGCAGGGCGAGCGCCTCGAGCGCCCACGGCTCGGTGCGACGGCGAAAACGGTGGATCGCGCGCGGCGAGCCGTCCGCGGGCGGCTCGGAGCGAAGCAGGGCGACCGCGAAACGGCGGAGCTCGCGCGAGATCGGCAGCTCGCCGAGCGCATCCTGCAGGAAGACGACGAGCCGGTACTCGGGCGTGTCGACGGCGTCCGCCCGGCCGGCCAGCTCGAGCGATCCCCCGAGCGCGTCGAGCAGCCCCAGCTCCGCCGTCCGCAGCCAGCCCGGCACCGACAGCCTCCTGAGCACGTCGAGGATCCGCTCGCCGGCCGCCCGCGTGACCAGCCCTGCGTGCTCGCGGACGAGCCGCTCCGTCCGGCGCTCCATCGCGAAGCCGAGCTCGTCCTCGAAGCGCACCGCCCGCAGCAGGCGCAGCGGGTCGGCCGCGAACACCTCCGCCGTCACCGCGCGCACCGTCCGCGAGGCCAAGTCGTCGCGACCGGCGAACGGGTCGACGTACTCGCCGCCGGCGAGCGGCCGCGCGATCGCGTTGACGGTGAAGTCTCTCGTCGCGAGGTCGTCCTCGATGCCGCCGCGGAGCGGCGTGAAGTCGACGGTCGTCCCGCCGCCCGCGAGGACGACCCGCCACCCCCCGTGGGCGGCCGACAGCGAAAACGCCGCCCCGCCCGAGCGGGCGGCGAACTGGCGCGCCGTCTGCTCGGGCGCCGCGCAGGCGACGTCGATGTCGAGGAGCGGTCGGCCGAGCAGCTCGTCGCGCACGGTGCCGCCGACGAGGTATGCCTCCTCGCCCGCGAGGATATCGGCGGCCAGGCGCAGCGGGTCGGGCGGCCCTTCATCCATCGACGACCTTCCGCGTCCCACGCTCGGGTCTCGCGCGCAGGCCGCAGACGAGCTCGTAGTTGATCGTGCCGGCGACGCGCGCATGCTCCTCCACGAGGAGCCCGTCGCCGATCAGCGTCACGGCCTCGCCAGCCGGGTGTTCGCGGTCGAGCTCGACGGCGAACGAGTCCATCGACACGGTGCCGACGACGCGGCGGCGCTCGCCCGCCACGAGCACCTCGGTGCCGGTCAGGTCGCGCCGGAAGCCGTCCGCGTAGCCGACGGGGACGAGCCCGATCCACGTCGGCCGCTGCGCCACGAACCGGCGCCCGTAGCCCGTGCTCTCGCCCGTCTCCAGGCGCTTCACCTGCGCGAGCGCGCTCCGCCAGCTGAGCACGGGCTCGAGGCCGTCCGCCGCCGGGTCGCCGCCGAACGGCGACAGCCCGTACAGCGCGACGCCGCAGCGGGCGGCGGCGAAGCGCGAGGACGGAAACCGCAGCGCGGCGGCGCTGTTCGCGAGGTGCGCCTCGAGCTCGGGATGCTCGGCGGAAGCCTCGCGGAAGCGCGCGATCTGCCGCTCGGCGAAGCCGGGGTCGGTGTCGGCCGTCGCCAAGTGGCTCATCAGCCCGACGACGTTCTCGCGCAGCTCGGGAAGGCGGCGGAAGCCGTAGCGGCCCATGCCGGTGTCGAGCTTCACGTGCACGGGCAGCCCCTCCGGGATCGGACCGCCCGAGACGCACAGCTCGAGCCCGGCCTGCCGCGCCTCGCGCAGCTCGTCGTCCGCGGCCGGGCCGAGCACGAGCACCCGGACCTGTCCGGACAGGACGCGTCTGAGGGTCAGACCCTCGGCCACGGTGGTGACGCACAGAGCCGTCGCGCCCGCGTCGAGCGCCGCCCTCGCCGCGTCCGCCGCGCCGTGACCGTACGCGTCAGCCTTGACCACGGCCCACAGCGCCGAGCCGTCGAGGACGCCGATCAGCCTGCGGACGTTGCGGCGCAGCGCACCGAGGTCGATCCTGATCTCAGAGCGCACGCTCGAGCACGCGCGGCAGCGCCTCGACGACGTCGCTCGCGACGAGGCCGCTGCCCGGGCCGGCGG
Organism: Gaiellaceae bacterium; assembly: GCA_035652235.1. Lineage (GTDB taxonomy): Bacteria > Actinomycetota > Thermoleophilia > Gaiellales > Gaiellaceae > PALSA-612. The sequence continues at coordinate 92,433 of DASREE010000022.1, forward strand.
CGACGGCGGCGGCCGTATGCGCGCTCGCGGCGGCGGCCGCGGCCAGCCTGGCGTCCATGCCCTTGGCGAGGAAGGCTCCGACGATCCCCGTGAGCACGTCACCCGTTCCCGCCGTCGCGAGCCGGGGGGCTCCGTCGCAGACGAGCGCGCCGTGGCCGGGAGCGCCGACCAGGGTGCCGGCTCCCTTGAGCAGGACGACGCAGCGGAAGCGCTCGACCGCCCGAGCGAGCGCCTCCAACCGGTGGGCGTCGACCCAGGCCGCCTCGACGCCGAGCAGCCGCGCCAGCTCGCCGGAGTGCGGCGTCAGCACGGTCGGCCCCGAGCGAGCGAACGGCTCCAGCCCGAACAGGGCGTCCGCGTCGACGACCGCCGGCAGGTCGGTGCCCTCGAGCAGGCGGCGGACGAGCGCGCGGCGCTCGTCGCTGCGGCCGAGCCCGGGTCCGAGCGCGAGCGAGCGCGCGCGGCCGGCGGCGTCGAGCACCTCCCCGAGCGGCCGCTTCACCGCCTCGAGCACGAGCGTCTCGAGCACGGGCAGGGACTCCTGCGGCGCCGCCACCGTCACGTAGCCCGCGTCGGCGCGGAAGGCCGCGCGCGCCGCGAGCGCAGCGGCGCCCGTCATCCCGCGGCTTCCCCCGACGACGAGCAGCGAGCCGGCCGTGTACTTCGTGTCGTGCGCCCGTCGCCGCGGTACGAGGCCGAGGATCGCCTCCGTCACGCGCGCGTGCCGTGTCTCGAGCGGGGCGAGACCGATGTCGACGGTCGTCACGCGGCCGGCGCGGTAGCCGCCCGGTGTGACGCGCAACCCGACCTTCTCGCCGTGGAATGTGACCGTGGCCGTCGCCTCGACGGCCGCGCCGGCAACCTCGCCCGTCGACGAGTCGACGCCGGAAGGGACGTCCACCGCCACCACCGGCACGCCGGCGGCGTTGATCCGCTCGATCAGCCGTGCGGCTGGCTCGCGCGGCTCGCCGGCGAAACCGGTGCCGAACAGGGCGTCGACGATCAGCTCCGGCTCGCCGAGCTCGGCCTCGCCCGCCTTCGCGTCGACGACGCGCACGTCGCGCCCCGCCTGTTCCAGATGGCGTGCCGCCACCCTGCCGTCGCCTCCGTTCGAGCCACCGCCGCAGACGACCGTGATCCTCCTGGCCTCGGCGAAGTCCCGCAGCACCGTCTCGGCGACGCTACGCCCGGCCCGCTCCATGAGCTCCGGGATCGTGTCGGGGTAGCCGGGGTAGGCCTCCTCGGCAGCCCGCATCTCGGCCGCCGTGTACAGCGGCTCAAGCATCGGAGACGACCGCGACGGCGGCGGCGAGCTCACGCGAATGGGTCATCGACAGCTCGATCTCCCCGGCTCGAAGCTCCTGCGCGCGCTCGCGCACCCGACCGGAGAGGCGCACGGACGGCTTCGGCCGGCCGGTGATCTCCACCTCGCGCCAGGCGAAGCGGCGGGCGACGCCGAAGCCGAGCGCCTTGCCCACCGCCTCCTTGCCGGCGAAGCGGGCGGCGTAGTGCTGCGCCGGGTTGGGACGGGAGTCGCAGTACTCGCGCTCCGCCTCGGTGAAGCAGCGCGTCCGGAAACCCGCGTGGCGCACGAGAGCCCTGCGCACCCGCTCGATTTCGATCAGGTCGACGCCGACGCGCATCTGAAGCCGTGCCCTTCGAGCAGAATGATCGCCATCGCCGGCGAGTCTAGACCGAACCGGATCCGGGTCACGCCCGCCGTGTCGATCGCGCGCTCGGAGATCGTCCTGCGCACCTCCCGCTCCGGCGGCCCCGGCGGCCAGCACGCGCAGACGTCGGAGACGCGCGTCGAGGCGCTGTTCGACGTGGCCGCGTCGCCGTCGCTGACGGAGCGTCAGAAGCAGCGCGTCCTGCGGCGGGCCGGGCCCGTGCTGCGTGCGGTCGCGGAGGACGAGCGCAGCCAGCTGCGAAACCGCCAGCTCGCGACCGAGCGGGTGGTGGAGGCCCTGCGCGCAGCGCTCCGCGTCGAGCGGCCGCGCCGGCCGACCTCGCCGCCTGCCCGCGCGGTCGAGGATCGGCTGGCCGCGAAGCGCCGACGCGGCGAGACGAAGCGGCTTCGCCGCGTGGACGGCGATGAGTAGCCGCGTGCGCGCCGAGGCCCCGTGCACGCCCGGCGCCGGCGACTCGTAAGAGGTCTGTTAGCAAGCGCTGTGTCCCGCCGGTCCGGGCGGTAAGGTCTTGTCGCGCCTCGTCGCCGAGCTGCCGCCCATGACGCGCCTCCGCCTCATCCTGCCGCTGCTGGTCCTCGTGGCCGCCGCGACGCCGGCCGCCTCGCTCGCCGACGAGCGGATGCCGGTGGGCTTCCAGGACGACCCGTCCTTCCGCTGGCGCGACGACCGGGCAGACAACCTGACCAAGGCGGCCCAGGCGGGGGCGACCATCGTCCGCACCACGGTCTACTGGTCGCGGGTCGCCGCGAGCCGGCCGGCGAACGCGGCGAACCCGTTCGACCCCGCCTACCACTTCGAGGACATCGACGAGCTCGTCCGCAACGACGCGCTGCGCGGGATGACGACGATGCTGACGATCTGGGGTACGCCGGGCTGGGCGAACGGCGGCCTGGGCGAGAACCGCGCGCCGACCCGCATGAGCGACCTGGAGAGCTTCGCCCGCGCCGTCGCCGCCCGCTACTCCGGCCGCTACCCCGGCTACCCGTTCGTCGGCTACTACTCGGTGTGGAACGAGCCGAACCTGGCCGAGTTCCTCTCCCCGACGTACAACGCGAAGGGACAGCCGGTGTCGCCGGCGATCTACGCGCAGATCGCGCGGGCCGCGTACGCGGGGATCAAGAAGGGGAACCCGAAGGCGCTCGTCGCCATCGGCGAGACGTCGCCGCGGGGTCGGCAGAAGCCGTCGCCTGATCCGGGCAAGCTCCAGGACACGATCGCCCCGGGGCTGTTCGCCCAACTCGTGGCTGCGGCGAGCGCGCGGGGGCCGAAGGTGCGCTTCGACGCCTGGGCGCACCACCCGTACTCCGCGCTCGGGCTCGGGCCGACGGCGAAGGTCCGCTTCCCGAACGTGGCCCTGACGCAGCTGCCGGAGTTCGAGAAGAAGCTCGACCAGTGGTTCCATCGCCGGGGCATCCCCATCTGGATCACCGAGTACGGGTTCGAGTCGAAGCCGGCGGAGCCGAGAGGCGTGACCCTCGCCCAGCAGGCGGCCTACGCGAAGCAGGCGCTCCTCTACGCCCGGAACGACGACCGCATCCAGATGTTCATCTGGTTCATCTTCCGCGACGACCCGACGAGCACCTGGCAGAGCGGCCTCCTGGCGGCGGACAACGCCCGCAAGCCCGCCTTCGCCGCCTTCGCCAGCGTCGCGAGGACGCTCGACATGCGCAGCCCGATCGTGACGATCAAAGCGGGGAGGTCGAACCCGACCGTGCGCATCCCGGTCTGGGAGCTGCTCGTGCGCGACGGGGTGGGGACGGAGATCGGCGCCACCGTCAAGACGTACTTCGTGCGCCGCAACATCGCCGTCTCGCAGCCGACCTCGGTGATCGGCCTCGACGGGTACGCGAGCTTCGTCGTACCGCTGCGCACCCCGCCTCGCGGCGGGGTGTACACGGTCAGCTTCCAGATCAACGACAAGAACGGCAACCGGCTCTACCGCACGGCGACCCTGATCGCCCGGTAGGCGGCCGCTCGCGCCGGGCGGGGACTCGCTCCCCCTCGGCCGAGGGATGGGAGCGGCACGCGCACCGCCGATCCCTCTCCTGAGCGATCCCCTCCGCGCCCGCCCGAGCCCATGCCTGCCCACGACGAGCCCGCACACGAGACCGAGAAGGGCTTCGGGACGGGCCTTCGCGCCCAGCTCGAGGAGCGCAAGCAGGCGACACGCGGACGCTCGCGGCGGGCACAGCGGGCGCATGCGGCCGTCGAAACCGCGTCCGAGCGTGCGAAGGCGGCCGCGCACAAGCCGGCGCAGGCGGCGGCGAAGGCGCCGGCCGGGCAAGCCGACGCCGCGGTCGGGGCGCTCGATGCCGCGACCATCCACGAGCTGGCGCGGCAGAGCGCCGAGATCGACCGGTTGGTCGCCGAGCAGCAGGAGCGCGAGGACGAGCTGCAGCGCCTCGTCGACCAGCAGGAGGCGTGGGCGGCTGAGCTCCGCGCGCAGCAGGAGGCGCTCGACGGCCACCGGGCGGAGGTGGAGCAGCAGTCGGTCTCGCTCGACGAGCGCCTGCGGGAGCTCGAGCGTGAGACGAAGGCGCTGGACGAGCGCTCGCGCAAGGTCGAGCGCCAAGCGGCGGAGCTGGCGAAGAAGGAGCGGCGCCTCGAGAAGCTGGAGGAGACGCTCGAGGCGGGAAAGCAGGACAGGACCGAGCGCGAGCGGAGCCTGTACGCCGAGCTGAAGGAGCGGGACAAGCGCATCGGAGAGCTCGAGCGGGAGGCCGAGCGGTACGGCCTCGCGGCGGAGCAGCGCCGGCGCGAGCTCGAGCAGGAGCTCGAGCGGCGCGAACGCGAGCTACGGGAGGATTTCGAGCGCCGGACGCACGAGGCAGGCGACGAGCTCGCACGGCGCGCGGAGGAGCTCGAGGCAGAGCACGGACGCCGCCTCGAGCAGCTCGAAGCCGAGCGCGAGCGGCTGCACGCCGAGCTCGCCGCGGAGGAGGCGCGAGTCCGCGCCGAGCTCGCGGCGGATGCCGAGCGCCTGCGCTCTGAGATCGACGCCGAGCGCTCCCGCCTGCTCGGCGAGGTGGAGGCGGAGCGCGAGCGTCTCGCCGCGGACGCCGAGACGCTCGGAGCCGAGCGCGAGCGGCTCGCCGCCTGGGCCGAGCAGCTCGCCGGAGACCGCGACGAGATGGCCGCGCGCCAGGCCGAGATCGACGCGCGCGCGGCGGACGTGGACGAGCGCGAGGCGCGCGTCGCCGAGGGCGAGGCCCGTCTCGCGCCGCGCGAGGCCGAGCTCGCCCGCCAGCGCGAGGAGGTCCTGCGCGGGCGCGAGCTGCGCGAGCTCGAGGCCGAGCTCGAGGCGCGCGGCGCCGCGCTCGACCGGCAGGAGGCCGAGGTCGTGCGCGGCCGCAACCTCGACGCCCTCGCCGCCGAGCTCGAGCAGCGCGAGCGGTCGGTCGCCGCGCTCGAGGAGGATCTCGCCAGAGCCGAGGAGCTGCTCGACGGCGAGCGCAAGCGCGTCGAGCGCCGCGCCGCCCGGCTGAAGGCCCGCGAGGCGAGCCTCGCCGAGCGCGCCGCCGAGCTCGACGAGCGCGAGTCCGCGATCGACGAGCGCGAGGGGGAGATGGAGAGCCGCCGCGCGACCATCGAGACGGACCTGGAGCTGGAGACGGAGAAGCTCGAGCTGTGGGAGAAGAGCATCGCGGCCCGCGAGGCGCGCCTGCTGAAGAAGGAAGCCGAGCTCGAGGCGTACATCGCCGCCGCCCAGAACGAGCTCGGCCGCCGCGAAGCCGCGCTGCGAAGCGCCTAGTGCGCGTCCTCCACCTGCCCGTCCTTTCCCGTCGAACGCGATGGGGGCCCGGTAGGAGCCCGCCCCGCTCGCCGCGCCGTCCGGACGGCCGCCCCCGCCTCAGCAGGCGTCGCAGCAGGCCTCGCCGCGCCGGCGCTGCCATCCCTCGCGCAGCGCGACGGCCGCGACGGCAAGCGCCGCCGCGGGGTCGGCCCACCACCAGCCGGCGAGCGCGTTCAGGAGCAGGCCCAGGACAAGGGCGACGGACAGGTAGGCGCAGAGCAGGTTCTGCACCCCCTCGCTGACGACGGCCACCGAGCCGAGCCGGCGGCCCACGTCGCGCTTGGCGCGGGCGAGCAGCGGCATCGTCGGCGCGGTGAACGCCGCCAGTCCGATCCCCACCCAGCTTGCCTGCGGGCGGTCGCCGCCGACGAGGTCGCGGATCGACTCGGCACCGACCGCGGCTCCAAGCAGGAGGAAGCTCGCCGCGACGAGCCGCTGCGCGCGCCGCTCGGCCCTCTCCGATGAGCGCCGCCTGCCCGTGACGAGCCAGACGACGACGAGGCCCGAGAAGGCCTCGACGAGCGAGTCGGCCCCGAAGCCGACGAGCGCGATCGAGCCGGCGGCGACGCCGACACCGACGGCCAGGCCGAACTCGACCAGGTGCCAGGCGTTGCCGACCCAGGCGAGCAGCCTCGCGCGCCGTTCGAGGCACCCGCGCTCGCCGGCCGTGAGGAGGGCGGGGCGCGGAGAGAGAATGAGGGAGGCGGTCGGCCCGCTCACGAGGGGAGCGTAGCCGCCGAGCCGCCTGGCCCGCCGCCATGCCGCCGAGGCGGCCCTCCCGCACTAGCCGAAGCCGCCCTTGAGGCTCAGGAACACCGGCCCGAGCGTGACGATGAACATCGCCGGGAAGATGAAGATCACCGTCGGGAAGAGCATCTTGATCGGCGCCTTCATCGCCTTCTCCTCGGCCAGCTGCTGGCGGCGCTCGCGGGTGTCGGCCGCCTGCACGCGCAGGATCCGCCCCAGCGAGATGCCGAGCGTGTCCGCCTGGATGAGCGCGCGCGTGAACGCCGACAGCTCCGGCACCTGCGTCCGCTCGGCGAGCTTGCGCAGCGCCTCGGGCCGGCTCTCGCCGACCCGGATCTCCGACAGGGTCAGGCTGAACTCGTCGATCAGGGGACCCTCCAGGCTCTCGATCAGCTTCGTGACCGCGCTGTCGAAGCCGAGGCCGGCCTCGACGCTGACGGCGAGCAGGTCGAGGGCGTCAGGCAGCTGCGCGCTGATCCGCTCCTGCCTCGACTTGATCCGCGAGTTGACGATGAACTCCGGCAGGATGAAGCCGCACACCGGCGCGGCGAGGATCATGAGCACGCCGATGAACGGGGTGATCGACTGGCCGATGGCAATCGCGAACACGGTCGTGATCACCGCCACGCCCACCTTGCTCGCCAGGAAGCTCGTCGGCGAGATGCTCCGGCTGAGGCCGGCCGAGACGAGCTTGTAGGAGACGCCCTCGATCGTCGTCTTCGGGTTGACCTTGAGGACGAGGCGGGCCGTCCTCTCCACCAGCGGCTCGAGCAGACGCTTCTTCACGCCCTCGTCCTGGATCCGCCGCACCCTCGTCTCCGCCCGGCCGTACTCGGCGGTGCGCTGGAGGAAGCGCTGCCGCTCGCGGGCGGGGAGGGTGACGAGCTCTGCCACCACGAAGGCGGCTCCACCGAGGCTGACGAGTCCGAGCAGGAACAGGAACATGGGCTACCCCTTGAAGCTGACGATTCGGCGGAGGATGACCGACCCGATTCCCATCATCACCAGCCCGACCAGGATCAGCTTGTGCCCGGCGGAGGTGGTGAACAGGGGGGCCATGTACTTGTGGTTCATCAGGCTGAGCAGGGCGGCCAGGAAGACCGGCAGGGCGATCAGCACGTAGGCGGACGCGCGGCCCATCGCCGTCAGCGCCTTGATCTTGCGCGCGAACGACTGCCGCTGGCGGACGGTGTCGGCGACCATGTCGAACAGGCCGGCGAGCGAGCCGCCGACCTGGTTTTGGACGTTCACGGCGGTGACGATGAACGAGAAGTTCTTCGAGCCGAGGCGGTCGGCCATCTCGGACAGCGCATCCTCGAGCGGCCGGCCGAGCTGCGCCTCGGCGAGGACGCGCTTGAACTCCTTCTTGGCCGGCTCCTGCGCCTCCTCGACGATCGTCTGGATGCCCTGCTTGAAGCTGTGCCCCGCCTTCAGCGAGGCGGCGACGGACATCAGGATGTCGGGGAGCTGCTCGTCGAAGGCGTTCAGCCGCTTGCGCGCGCGGCGCCACACGTAGCCGACGGGAGCGAGGGCGCCGAGCACGAAGCTCGCCAGCGTCATCAGCGTGCCCGCGCTGAGCGCCGAGACGAAGAAGCCGACGACGAGCCCCGAGCCGAGGATGATGTAGGCGAACTCGACCGTCTTCAGGGGCATGTCGCCGCGCTCGAGCAGCCGCTGCAGCGACGACCACTGCCGCGTCCTGCCGAGCACGTGCTCCGTCGCCTGGAAGAGCGCCTTGAGCGCGCTCGTCCGGTCGCGCTTCGGCTTCGCCTTCTGCTTCGCGTCGGCGACGATGTGCGGCCGGATGCGCCGGCGCATCTCCTCGGAGCGGCTCTTGCGGAAGAGCATGCCGACGGCCGCAGTCACGAGCAGCGCGACGAGGAGCCCGAGGATGATCGTCCCCTGCGTCGTGAACGCCGAGCTCGGCAGGGCCGACCTCCCCGTCGACACGGTGCCGACGTCGATCAGCTTGCCCGTCCAGCTCGCCTCCCCCTGCCCGGCGGCGGAGGCGGTCACCGAGACCGTGTCGCCGGGGCGCGCGGCGGTCAGGTACTCGATGCGCCAGGTGCGCTTGAGCTCGTCGGCGAGCCTCGAGTAGACGGCGACGAGGTTGGTCTTCGCCGCACCGTGGTAGGCGCCTCCCGTGCGGCGCGCGATCGCCTGCAGCGCGTCCGGCGTGAACTGGGGACTTTCGATCCCGATCGGGTACACGCTCACGCGGGCCCGGTGCGCCGCCTCGACGGCCTGCTCCAGCGTCGCCTTGCTGGACACGTCCTTCCCGTCGGTGACGAGGAGGATGACGTGCGCGCCGGTGCGCGGCGCGAGGCTCGCCGAGGCGAGCCGGACGGCGTCGTACAGCGCGGTGCCGGAGCGACGGTCGACGTCGAGCGTGCGCAGGGTCGTGTCGGCGTCGGTCGGCGAGGTGCTGAAGCCGGAGAACTGCACGGCGGTCGAGCCGAAGCCGATGATGCTGACCGAGTCCTGCGCGGGCTTCGCGTCGAGGAACGTCCGCGCCGCGGCGATCGCGTTCGCGAACGACTGGCCCTTCATCGAGCGCGAGCGGTCGATCAGCAGCGCGATGTTGGCCGAGCGGCCGAGGTTCTCGGCGCCGATTGCCTCGACGCGCTTCCCGTTCTCGGCCACGGCCGGCGGCCGGTCGGTCGGGCGCGCCGTGACCACCGTCACGCGCAGGCGCGGGTAGGCGCTCGTGTCGACGCCGCGGACCTGGACGCCGCCGGCGGCTGCGGCGGCCGCCGCGGCGGCGAGCGCGGTCGCGGCGGCGGCGAGGAGGACTCTCGCTCTCATCGCCGGAAGCCGCGGCCGAAGTTGGCGGTGGCGAAGCCGCCGCCCTCGACCCCTTCCTCCTCCTCGTTCTCGAAGAAGGCAGCCGGGAGCACGACGCCGTTCGCGGCCATCTTGCTGAGGAAGTGCGGCTTGAGGCCCGTGCACCTGAGCGGGCCGAGCAGGCGGAGCGCCCCCGTGCCCTGCGCGATCTCCTCGTCGGGCGGACGGGCGATGAACACGTCCTGCAAGGTGATCGTGTCGCCCTCCATGCGCAGCGCCTCGGTGATGTGCGTGATGCGGCGCGAGCCGTCGACGAGCCGGGAGATCTGGACGATCAGGTCGAATGCGGCCGCGATCTGCTCGCGAATGGCGCGCAGCGGCAGGTCGACGCCGGCCGTAAGCACCAGCGTCTCGAGACGGGCGAGCGCGTCGCGCGGGGTGTTCGCGTGAATCGTCGTCAGCGAGCCCTCGTGGCCCGTGTTCATGGCCTGGAGCATGTCCAGGGTCTCGGCGCCGCGGACCTCGCCCACGATGATGCGGTCGGGGCGCATACGCAGCGAGTTCCTGACCAGCTCGCGGATGCGGACCTCGCCCTGGCCTTCGATGTTCGGCGGGCGCGACTCGAGCGGAATGACGTGCTCCTGCTGGAGCTGGAGCTCGGCCGCGTCCTCGATCGTCACGATGCGCTCGTCGTTCGGGATGAACGCCGAGACGGCATT
>DASREE010000023.1:0-71367 GCA_035652235.1 Gaiellaceae bacterium
ATGCCAGAGCGCGAGGCTGTGGATCACCCCGAGCAGGCCCAGCGACCCGCTCCAGGAGTGGATCCGGCCCTCCCAGAGGCCGTGCCCCGGCTGGCTCGCGAACATGATCCAGCCCACGCAGACTAGCACCGGCAGGAACGCGAACGCGAACGTCCCCGGCGATAGGCGCAGTCGCAGGCCGCTCGTCCGGCTGCCGACGACCTGTGCCAGCGCGAGCAAGAAACCTGCGCCCGCGACGATGCCCATGGCCGCCCAGAAGCGGCCGACGCTCTGGGTGCCGACCTGCGTGGCGAGCCACAGGAGCAGCCCCGCCACCCCCGCCGCAACGGCGAGCGTGAGGCCACGAGTCGTGTCGTACATCCCGTATTTGCGCATGGCAACGGGTAAACGCGCGAGCGCCCGGTTCGGTTGCGGCTACTCGAGCGCGAGGCGGCGTGCGTCGAACGTCGCCGACCATAGCTCGGCGCGGAACGACTCGAGCGTCTCGAGCGCGTCGTCTTGGAACACGTGCTCGACGACCCCCACCTCGCGGTCGTTGTGGAACGGCACGTCCACGTGCTCGCGCGAGACGAGGTTGAGCGAGAGCCGCCGGCAGTGCGGGCAGCGGACGGCGAGCCCGACCATGCCCTCGCCCGGGGCGAGCAGCGAGAATGACGACGGGAAGACCGGCCGCGGCTGGTCCTCCGGGTAGCAGAAGAAGCTCCACGGCCACTCCCCCGCGCCGATCCGCCGCGCCGCCAGGTCGCCGAGCTCGGCACCGAGCGGCTCGAGGCGATCCGTCATCAGGTTCAGGAACGATCCTCCGCGCAGCCCGAGCGGGGCGAGGTCGAGCTCGTCGTGGGCGACGAGCCCGGCGTGCGTCTCGCCGCAGCGGCAGGCGAACGAGATGCGGAAGACGGCCGGATGCGCCGTCCCCGGCAGGCGCTCGAGCCGCCTGAAGTCGTGCAGCTTCACCTTCGTCTCGCCCTGGGCGGGACACGGGAACGTGTAGAGCGTGCTGATCGGGTCGTACATGATGCTCGGTGTCCTTTGTCGACAGGTCTGGCCGGTTCCTGAACTGCCCGGCGGCGCCTCCCAGGCTCAGTACTCGACGAGCGCGAACACGTCGTAGCCGGCGAGCTGCTTCCGCCCGTTCAGGAAGGCGAGCTCGACGATGAACGGCAGCCCGACGACCTCGCCTCCGAGCTGCTCGACGAGCTGGACGGTCGCCTTCGCCGTGCCGCCCGTCGCGAGCACGTCGTCGTGCACGAGCACACGCTGCCCGGCCCGGATCGAGTCGGCGTGCACCTCGAGCTGGTCGAAGCCGTACTCGAGCGCGTACTTCACCGCGACCGTGTGCCAGGGCAGCTTGCCCGGCTTGCGCGCGGGCACGAACCCGCAGCCGAGCCGGCACGCGAGCGCGCCGCCGGTGATGTAGCCGCGGGCCTCGGCGCCCAAGACGACGTCCGGGCGCCGCGGCTCGGCCCACTCGGCGATGCGCTCGACCGCGGCGCGCAGCGCCGCGGCGTCGGCGAGCAGCGGCATGATGTCCTTGAAGACGACGCCCGGCTTGGGGAAGTCGCGGACGTCGCGGATCATCGCCTTCAGGTCGACCACGGGCACACCCTAGATGACCGGCGGGTCGGACTACCCGGCGGCGATCCGCCGCAGGCTGCGCCAGAACAGGAGCTGGGAGAGCTCCTGCGAGAGCTCTCCGAGCAGGCGGAGATCCTCCTTGCCCTTCTCGCGGCGCTCGACGCTTCGGCCGCGGAGCACGGGCGCCATCAGCTGGCCGAGCAGTGCACCTGCCCGGTCGGCGCCGGTCTGGAAGGTGCGGAGATGCCGCGGGCTCATCCCGTAGGCCGCGAGCCGGGCGCAGACGGCCGCGACGTCCGCGTCCGTCTCGGGGTAGCGCTTCTGCCCGCGCGTGCCGGTCGCGGCGATCAGCCCGTACTCCTCGAGCTCTCGCGCGAAATCCGGGGCGACGCCGGCACGGGCGCACAGCTCGTCCAGGCCGAGCTCCGGCTCCGCCGCCGCCAGCGCCTGCCGCTTCCGCCGCCGCTCCTTCGCGAGCGGCGAGGCGAGCTCCTGGCGGATGACACGCAGCGGCAGGAACTCGTCGCGTTGCAGGCGCAGGATCGTCTGCAGCCGGTCGACGTCCTCCTCGCCGAACAGGCGGTAGCCCCCCGGCGTTCGCCTCGGCGTCAGCAGGCCCTGGTCTTCGAGGTAGCGGATCTTCGAGATGGAGATGTCGGGGAACTCCGCCTTCAGCCGGCGGCAGACGGCGCCGATCGTCTGCAGGCGCGGCGACTGCGGCGAGCTCTCGACCGGTGCGCTGACGCTCATCGCGACAGGAACACGAGCCGGTACTTGCCGATCTGCAGCTCGTCGTCGTCGGCGAGCGCCGCGTGCTCGATCCGGCGCCGGTTGAGAAACGTGCCGTTCAGGCTGCCCTGGTCCTCGATCGCGAAGCGTCCGCCGCTCTCGGTGATAACGGCGTGGCGGCGCGAGACGGTGACGTCGTCGAGGAAGATGTCGCACTCGGGCGAGCGGCCAATGGTCGTGCGCCCGCGGTTGAGGGCGAACGCCTCGCCTGTGCGCCCGCCGCCCGACCTGACGACGAGCGCGGGCCCCTGCACGCCCTCGAGCCCCGCCGTGGCCTCCTCCGAGACGTCCTCCGGGACGTACGTCAGCGTCGTCTCGGCCTCGACGGCATCCCGGTCGAGCAGGGCGCCGCAGCGCGCGCAGAACTTCGCCGTCTCCGAGTTCTGGAAGCCGCACTCCGAGCAGTACACGTGGCTCATCGGCGATCTCCGCAGCGAGGAGCGCCTGCCGGGACACGGTTCGCGACGACGGTCGCTCCGCCTCGGCAACCGGGCGAGCGCCGTCGGCTCACCCTTCGGCGCCGGCGTCGGGCGCGGACTTCCCCGTCAGGATCTCGCTCAGGCGATCGACGTCGACCTGGGCGAGCTCGCCCTCCCCCTTGCTCTTCAGCCTGACGACGAGCTCGGCCCGCAGGATGTCGATCTTCCCGTGCAGGATCCGGCGGCGGTAGGAGAGCTCGTTCTCCTCGTCCTCCAGCCGGTCGATCAACTCCTTCAGCTCTGCGTCGCCGAGCTTGGTGAGATCCGGAAGCGCTTCCACGGGCTCCTTTCGATCGGGTCAGCCAGCCGGCTGCTCATTGAAGCAGCCGGCCGGTGAAGGGTCAACCTCAAGTTGAGATTTGCGCCTTTGGCTCGTTTTCCTGCTCGGCGAGGATGGCGGCGACCAGCCCGCGCAGCTCCTCCTCGAGCTCGCTCGTCAGCTCGTCCGTCCGGCCCTCGGCGTAGACGTGCAGGACCGGCTCGTCCGGGTCCGGGCTCACCTGCGCCCAGCCGCGCTCGTCGCGGACCTTGACGCCGTCGATGAGCTCGAGCTCCCTGCCTTTGAGCTGCTCGGCGAGCACCCGCATGACGAGCCCTTTCACGCTCCAGGGGCAGTGCAGCTGGCGGTGGCGAACGAGCGACCTCGGGATACCGGCGACGAGCTCCGAGATCGGCGTCGCCGCCGCTGCCAGCAGCTCGAGCAGCATGCACAGGCTGGCGACGGCGTCGTAGGCGGGCAGGAACGCCGGGAAGATGTACCCGCCGCCGACGGCGCCGGCGAACACGACCCCGTCGGACGCTGCGACGCGCATCAGCTCCGCGGGCGCGGACGGCGTCCGGACGAGCTCGAGCCCTCGCTCGGCCGCGACCAGCTCCGCCTGCTCCGTGACGGACACCGGGACCGCCACACGTCCCCCGCGACCTTTCCGGCCGAGCAGCCGCAGGAAGAGCAGGAGCGTCTTCTCGACGGGGATCTCCCGCCCGCGCTCGTCGACGAGGTAGAGGCGCTCAGCGGCGCGGTCGAAGACGGCGCCCAGGTCGGCGCCGGCCGCCCGCACGAGCCGCTTGAGGCGCCCGAGCGACTCGTGGAGCTCGGAGCGGCCGGGCTCGGGCTGCGGCGCTGTCCTGCTCGTCGCGATCGCCTCCACCCCGAGCGGGGCGAGGAGCAGCGGCAGGACGAACTCCGCCGACGACTGGCCGTAGTCGATGCCGATGCGGAACCGCCGGGCGCGGATGGAAGCGGCGTCGAGGTTCCGCAGCAGATCCTGCGCGTACGCGTCCGTCGCCTCGACGGGATTCGTGATCGTGCCGATGTCGCTGACAGCGACCCGCCGGAGCTCGTGACGCATGAAGTGCTTCTCGATCTCCTTCTCGAACGCCGACGTCATCTGGATGCCGGGCTGCTCGAAGAAGCGGATCTCGACCATCTCGGGGTCGAGCTGGCTCACGCCCACGTGGAAGCCGGCGTCCAGACCCCGCGTGCGCAGCAGGTGTCGGCCGACGGCGGCAGGCAGCACGCGCAGGTCGGCGACGTGCACGCCGGTTGCGATCAGGCCCGAGACCATCGACCAGGCGATCATCCGGCACGCCTGCGGCGACTCGCGGCTCGCGACGACGCGCGCGCCTCGCTTGAGCGACGTGCCGAGCGCTGCCGCGAGCCGCAGCGCTGTGTCGGGCGTCAGGTCGACGTTGACGAGGCCGGAGACCCCGTTCTTCCCGAACAGGTGCGTGGAGGCGCGAGCCTCCCAGATGAGGCTCTCACGGATGTGGGCGCCGGACTCGACCTCCTTGTACGGATAGATGCGGACGCCGGGGGCGACGACGCTCTCGTCGCCGAGCACAACCTCGTCGCCGATCGCGGCCCGCTCGTGCACGTGCACGTGCGAGCGGATGTCGCAGGCTCGGCCGACGATCGCCCCCTCGATGACGGTGCTGCGGCCGACGTAGGTGGACGCGTCGATGATCGAGCGGGCGACCCGCACCTGGTCGCGCAGGGTGACGTTCGCTCCCAGCACCGTGTGCGCGCCGATCGACGCCTGCGGCGAGATGCGGCAGTCGTTGCCGATGTAGGCCGGTCCTTCGACGCCTTCGAGCTCGTCCAGCTCGACGCCCTCGCCGATCCAGATGTTGCCGCGCAGCCTGATGCCGTCGATCTGCAGCGCGACTCGGCCGTCGAGCGCGTCGATGTTCGCCTGCCGGTACTGGTCGAGGTTGCCGATGTCCTGCCAGTAGCCGTCGCACGAGCAGCCGTACAGCGGCCTGCCCATCTCCAGCAGGAGGGGGAAGAGATCCTTGGAGAAGTCGTACGGGCGATCGTCCGGGACGTGCCGGAGCACCTCCGGGTCGAGGACGTACACGCCGGTGTTGATCGTGTCGGAGAACACCTGCCCCCAGGAGGGCTTCTCCAGGAACCGCTCCACGCGGCCGTCCTCGTCGACGACGACGATGCCGAACTCGAGCGGGTTGTCGACGGACTTGAGCGCGATCGTCGCCGCCGCCTGCCGCTCGCGGTGGAAGCTCGCAAGCGCCGTCAGGTCGAAGTCGCAGAGGGCGTCGCCGGAGATGACGAGGAACGGCTCGTCCAGCCGTCGCGAGGCCAGCCGCACCGATCCCGCCGTCCCCATCGGCACCTCCTCGACCGAGTACTCGATGCCGACGCCGATCGACTCCCCGTCGCCGAAGTAGCTCCGGATCGCCTGCGGCAGGAACGCGAGCGTGACGATCACCTCCTCGATCCCATGCCGGCGGAGCAGGTCGAGGATGTGCTCCATGCACGGCTTGCCGACGATCGGCACCATCGGCTTGGGCTGGTTCGACGTCAGCGGGCGGAGCCTCGTCCCCTCGCCGCCCGCCATGACCACCGCCTTCACCTGCTCACCGCCTTCCGCGAGCGCTGCACCGCCCTCGCCGCCCCGCCCGCGTACAGGCCGCCGGCGGCGAGCGCCAGGCCCACCCCTGTCCAGAAGAGCCAATGAGGCCAGTCGTCCCCGGCGTGCGTGACGATCACAGCCGCCACTGCCGCGTACAGCACCCACGTCGCCAGCTTGCCGAGCAAGTTGACCGAGAAGCGGTAACCCCGCGGGGCGACGAGCGGCGCGCCGGCGACGAGTACGAGGTCGCGGGCGACGACGATCGCCAGCGCCGCCCAGGGCAGGCGATCGGCGAGGAAGAGCAGCAGGACGGCGGCGTCGATCATCAGCCGGTCGGCGAGCGGGTCGGCGTACCTCCCGAACTGCGACTCGACCCGCCACCGCCTCGCCAGCCAGCCGTCGACCTGGTCGGTGACCGCCGCGACGCCGAAGACGATGCCCGCCGGCCAGCTGTGCCCGCCGTCTGCCTTCACCATCAGCACGACGAACAGCGGGACGAGAGCGAAGCGGACGATCGTGAGCGCGTTCGGGATCCGCGCGGCGGCGACGGGGACGACGGTCGTGGTCACGCTCCTAGGATAGTTTCCGGCACGCCGCCGCCCCAGCCGGCGGGCCGCCGCACCGGGGCCTCCAGCCTCCTCCCCACCTCGAGCATATCCGGCGGCGGCGCACGCGTGTGTGACGGGGCAGCGCCGAAACCGTGACAATCCGACGGTGGCGACTCCGCGGCTCAGGCTGCCCGGCTTCGTCTCCGCGCACTCGCACGGGTTCCAGCGCGCGCTCCGCGGCCGGGTCACAGGGAGGGACTTCTGGGCCTGGCGGCAGGCGATGCTGGACGAGGCGGCCCGCCACACACCCGACACGGTGCGCGCCGCCTACGCCGACGTCTACCGGGAGCTCCTCGGCGCCGGCTACACGGCCGTCGGCGAGTTCCACTACCTCGGTTTCGCCGAGGCGCTGGCGGCGCTCGATGCCGCGCGCGAGGCCGGCATCGACATCGTCCTGCTGCTCGCCGCCTACGAGCGTGGCGGCCTCGAGCGGTTCCGCCAGCCCTCGCTCGCCGCCTACCTCGACCAGGTATCCGAGCTCCGAGCCCTCGGCGCGCGAGTCGGGCTCGCGCCGCACTCCGTGCGGGCCTGCTCCCGCGGATGGCTCGAGGCGATCGGGGAGGCGGCCCGCCGGCTCGGGCTCGTGCTGCACGTGCACGCCGACGAGCAACCGCGCGAGATCGCCTCCTGCCTCGCCGAGCACGGCCTGCGCCCGATCGAGCTCCTCGCCGACACGGGCTGCCTCGGGCCCCGGACGACGGTCGTGCACGCGACGCACGCCGACGCGAACGAGCTCGACCTCCTGGCCGAGTCGGGAGCGCGCGTGTGCCTGTGCCCGACCACCGAGGCGAACCTCGGCGACGGCTTCGCCCCCGTCCGCGAGCTCCTCGCGCGCGGCATCCCCATCTGCATCGGCTCCGACTCGAACGTCCGGGTCGACCCGCTCGAGGAGCTGCGGGAGCTCGACGGCATCGCGCGCCGCGCCGCCCTCGCCCGCGACGTCGTCCCGCTCGAGCCGCTGCTCGCGATCGGGTCGACGGCCGGGGCGGCGGCCATCGGCCTCGACGCGTGGCGCGACGTGGAGGTCGACCCCGCTCATCGCTGCCTGCGCGGGATCGACCCGGAGAACATCCCCGCGGCCCTCGTCCAGGGCTGCTCGGGCGGCGCGCTGTCGCCGGCCTGAGCGGCCGAGCCGGCAGCCGCCGGGCTCGACGACCCGCGAACAGACGGGAAAGGCGGCGGGTTTCCCCGCCGCCTTTCCGTTGTCGCCTCTCGCGAGACGACTGGGGGTGATGTCGAGCTAGGCGCTGACCTTCACGAGCCCAGTACCCCAGTTCGTCGCCGGCCCACGCGTGCCGCCGCAGGTCGGATCGATGACGTAGGTCGCGTCATCGCAGTTCGGGTACTGGATGTACTCCGTCGCCAGGTACAGCGTGTGGCTGTCGCCCACGGCGGCGGAGTAGTCGCCCCAGCGAGGCCCGCCACAGATGAGGACCGACGCGTTGCAGAAGTCGTCCTCGGGGCCCTGGCCTGCCAGGACGACCGGGATGCTGCCGACCCTTGAGTGGACGCTCACCCTCGAGACGGCGACACTGGGGAAGTTCGTGTTGCCGGTGAGGGTGTAGACGATCGCGCCGGCCGTGCCGTCGATGTTGACGCCGATGGCCGGGAAGATCACGTCGTTGTTCCAGTTGGCGATGTAGCCCTGCTGGTTGACGTGCCCGCCGATCAGAGCCCCGCCAGACCACACCGGCGACACGGAGAAGTACGCGATCGCCGAGCGGCGGTGCTGGTGGTGGATCGGATCGGTGACGAGCGCCTTCGTGTTCAGGCCAGCCCAGATGTACGCCGAGTGGTTCGACGGCTTGACGGACTTGACCTCGTTCATGCGATCGTCGTTGTTCGCCACCGGGCCGGGCGTGCAGAACGGCCCGATGAAGAAGTCACAGAACGGCGTGTTCCCCGACGACGGCTGCTCCGCGTACGGCGCGAAGAACGGCGTGTCGGTGGCCGGGAAGCCGTAGTTCTCGACTCCCACGGTGGCCCACTGGAAGAAGATCACCGGCGAAACCGTGTTGATCGAGCTCGTGTTCGTGAACGCCCACAGCGCGATCCGGTTGTCGACGGAGCCCCACCAGTCGAGCGCGCTCATCGCGAACTCGGTGCCGCCCTGGTCGAGCGAGTACTTCATGTTCGGCGACGTCGCCGGCTGCACGGAGTACCAGCAGTACGGGAACGGCGGTCCGAACGCGTTCGGGAAGACGCCCGCGCCACAGTCGTCGAAGCCCTCCGGCGTCGGGTTCGTCCCGAAGTTGTCGAGCGGCCCGAAGACGATGTTCGGGAACATCGACCCGAGGGCGAGCGCCGTCTTGTCGATGATGTACATCCACGCACCGTTGAACGCGCTGCCGAACAGGTCGAACGAGTTCGTCGACAGGAAGATCGCGTTCTTGTTCGCCCCCAGCAGCGGCTGGTCGGGCAGACAGAACGGCGAGCAGACGTAGCCGTCGAAGCTCGTGTCGATCACGTAGATGTTCCACGGTGCAAGCGGGTCAGGCTGCGTGCTGACCGCCAGGAAGAGCGCCGTCCCCGTCGTGTCGTACGCGAGCTCGGAGACGAACCACTTGCGCGTGTCCGGATCGTAGTACGCCTTCGGATCGGACAGGTTCGTGATCCCCGTCGCCAGGATGGCGGGGGCGAAGAACGACTCCATCGACTCCGCCGAGGCGGCGTGGCCGAAGTTCGTATCCATGATCTGGAACACGTTGTTCACGGCCTCGAGCACGAAGCCGTTGCCCTCGGCGAGGGCCTGGTCGGGCGGGACGAGCTCGTAGCCGCCGACCGTGGCCTGCGTGTACGAGTTCAGGCCGAGCGCCGACCCGCTGTACTTGGCGCTCGTGATCGGCAGGCTCGTGGCCTGCGGGATCCCCGCCGCGGCCGGGACGGGCGCCTGGCCGCCGGTCGGGGCCTTGCCGACCGCCCTGTTCACCTTGCCCGGGATGGCCCGGTTGATGTTCTTGCTCAGCTTGGCACCAGCCGTCACGCTGGCCTGGGTCGGCAGCGCCGGCTTGATCACGGCGCCCGGCACGAACGACGCCTTGCCGACGTTCCTCGCTGCCTTGTTCTTGCCGAACTTGATCGGCTTCCCGGCCGCGCTGTGCGACGCCGAGCTGGCTGCGCTCACCGACGCAGCAGTCACGGCGGCCGCAAGCAGCACGGACAGGAAGGCCGCTGCTGTTGCGAGTTTGCGTCGCTTCACAGATTCCTCTCCTCTCGATTCCAACTGCTCCTCTCCTCTTCCTCAGCCAGCACCCTGCACACCCCTGCCGTCGAGGACATCACCCCCCTTTCCCACCGCTCGCTTCCATCACCCGTCTGCAACGTCCGTGGACCCATCTCGGAGACAGGGCCACATCCCTGAACGACGAGTCCGGGGCGCGTACGCACGAAGCACCGACGGACCCTTGTACCAGCGCGGCCGGACGGCCCCCCGAAGGAGCGCGTCGGCCGGCACGTCTCCGGCGGACCACGCCGCAGCCGGCGGTTTGCGCAAGCGAATAAGCGTCCGTCACGCGCACTGCAGGCATGAGCCTAGACGGCTCGACTGGCAAAAGCAAGTTCGGGCGAGGCGCTCCGGCAGCCCGGTCCGGCCGACCTTGGCCCTCGCTTCGAGGGACGCGGAAGTGTGCAAGCAGCCGTGACGGCACGGGCTGCCATTCGTCGCCGGAGGGCTGTTCCCTTCCCGCGAGCAGCGGCTTCCGCGCCCGTCCCGGCTGGGCCGAGGCCCGGTAGGCGGCAGTCCAGTACGCGGTGCGGGCGAGGTACGCCTCCGAGGCCGCCCGGCCGCGGAGGCCGTAGGCTCCGTCGTACGACGCGTACGCCTCCGCGACGGGAGAGCTGCCCCGCGCCGCAGCGGCCGCCGGCCGGCGGCCGGGCCCCGACACGGCCGGCTCGATCTGCGTTCCCTCGTGCCACTCGTTGTAGCTCGTGATCGTGACTCGGTCCGCGCGCGCCTCGATCGCCGCGCGCCACATCGCGTCGTACGTCGCGCCGTCGCGGCGCGGCCTGACATGCACGTCGCCCGTCGCCCGCAGGGCGTCGTAGCCGGGGCCGACGGAGGGCGCGCACAGCAGGTGCAGCTCCCTGGCGCGCTCGCACAGCCGCCCGAACGAGGACGGTCCGTACTGGACGACGTCGTAGGTGTAGACGCCGTCGAACCCGGCCGCAGCGGCTCGCGCGACGTTGGCCGTCTGTGCGAGCACCTGGACGCCGTGCAGCGTCCCCAGCACCTGCTTCCAGCTCGACTCGTCGGAGTCCGCGAACGGGTCGTAGACGTAGAACCTGGTGATGCCGAGCCCGAGCAGGTGCGCGACGTCCGTGCCGACGCTCTCGGCTGTGCGGTCCGGATAGGGCTCGATCTGGACGGCGACCGAGAGGCCCTGCGCCCGCGCCGCGCGCAGGACGAGGGGGAGCCGCTCGTCCTCGATCGACCCCCACCCCCACCAGGAGCTGACGACCTCCTGGATGCCCGCGCGCGCGATCTCCTTCATCTGCGCGCGCACCACCGCCGGGTCGGAGCTCGAGTACGGGCCCCGCGCCGGGTAGTAGCTCGAGGCGAGGTCGAGCGGCGGGTGATGCCCGTCCTGGTCCCAGTGCAGGTAGGAGCCGTCGCGCTGCGGCGTCCCGTACCAGGGGTAGTAGAAGATGGACGTCTCGCCGGCGGCGAGTGCGCGGGCAGGTGCGAGCAGGACGAGGAGGCTAAGCACGAGCAGGGGCTTCGTCATGGCTTCCGCGGTGCGACCGACCGCCCGCGAGATGATGTCAGTGTCGGCAGATGGCCGCCACTTCTTGAGCGGCCCGCGCGCGGCGCGCTGGACGCGCTGTTCGAGCGACGGCCGAAACGCCCGGGCGTCGCAGGCTGCGCCGAGTCGGGGCGGGCAGATTCGAACTGCCGACCTCTAGTCCCCCAGACTAGCGCGCTAACCAGGCTGCGCCACGCCCCGGCAGGCCGAGTGTAGCCGACCCGCGGCGGTCCTCTTCGCGCAGCGCCGCCGCAGCGGGAGCGGACGGGAGTCGGCGCGGGCGCAGGCAGGCGGCCTCATGGAGAGGTGGATCCGTGCCGACAACGAGGGAGATGACGCGGACGGTGCGCATCGCGCTCATCGCAGCGGCGACGGCCTGCGCGGCGGTGTCGGCGCCGGTCGCGGCCGCGATGGGGGACGCGCGCGTGGCGGTGCTGCAGGTCGCCCTCCGCGCCAGGCATCTGTACGCCGGCCCCATCGACGGCGAGCTCGGGCCCGGTACGACCGGGGCCGTCCTCGCGCTGCAGCGCCGCACGGGCCTCGTCCCGGACGGCGTTCCGGGCCCGCGCACGCTGCGGGCGCTCGGACGTTTCGTCAGCCCGACGCTCGGCTCGCGGCCTCTCTCGCTGGGAGCGGTCGGCGGAGACGTGGTCGAGCTCCAGTTCCTGCTCGCCTGGCACGGATTCCCCTCGGGCGCATTCGACGGCACGTTCGGGGCGCGCACGCAGGCTGCGCTGCTCCGCTTCCAGCGCTGGGCGGGGCTCGAGCCGGCGGGCGTGGCCGGCCCCGCCACCGTCCGCGCGCTCCAGGCTCCGCCGCCCACCTCGCCCATCCGCCTCGCGTGGCCGGTGCGGGCGCCCCTCGGAGACGGCTTCGGGCCCCGGGGCGACCGCTTCCACGCGGGGATCGACCTGGAGGCGCCCTACGGTACGCCGGTGCGGGCGGCCGGCCCCGGCCGGGTCGTGTTCGTCGGCCTCGCCGCCGGCTTCGGCAAGCTCGTGGTCGTCGAGCACGCGGGCGGGATCGAGACCTACTACGCCCACCTGTCGCGGATCGTCGTCGTCTTGGACGAGCCGGTGACGGTCGGCTCGCTCCTCGGGCTCGTCGGGGCGACCGGCGACGCGACGGGGCCCCACCTGCACTTCGAGGTGCGCCTGCGCGGGGCGGCGGTCGACCCGCTGAGCGCGCTCGACTAGCGCTCCCGGCGCTCCTCGCGCAGGCGGCGGTAGAGGCGGTCGACGAGATCCGGCATCCGCTCGAGCCCCTCGGTGATCGCTCGGATCCGGTACTCGAGGAAGTGCTCCGGCTCGACCGAGAGCGCCTTCGCCAGCCTGGCGATCACCTCGTTGGACGGGACGGGGCGGCTCCCGTGGACGATGTGGTTCAGGTAGCCGGCCGACAGTCCGGTCTTCGCGGCGAGCCCGCGGTAGGTCGTCTGCGTCTCGTCCATCAGGCGGACGACCGTTGCGCCGAACGGCTCCTCGCTGAACCGCCGCCGCTTCGGCACTAGCCTGCCACCTCCGCCGGCGCGAGACGCCGCTCCCGGCCCGTCTCGCGGTCGTGCACGTCGACGAGCCCGTCCTCGAGGCTCCTCTTCCCAGCCGTGATCCGCAGCGGCACGCCGATCAGGTCCGCGTCCGCGAACTTCTCCCCGGCGCGGGCGTCGCGGTCGTCGAGGAGGACGCTGCGGCCGCGCGCGGACAGCGCCTGCGCGGCCTGCTCGGCGATCCGCTCGGCTCCGGGCAGCGCGATCACGTGCGCATCGTACGGCGCGATCGAGGCGGGCCACACCATCCCGCGCTCGTTCCCACGCTGCTCGACGACGGCCGCCATCACCCGCGCCGGGCCGATGCCGTAGCTGCCTCCGAGAATCGGCCGCTCCCGGCCGTCCTCGTCGAGGAAGGTCGCGCCGAGCGGCTGCGAGTAGAAGCTGCCGAAGTTGAAGATGTGGCCAACCTCGACGGCGACGCGGAACCGCAGCGCACCGCCGCAGCGCGGGCAACGGTCGCCCTCGCGCGGCTCGCGCAGGTCGGCGAAGCGAGGCTGGTAGTCGCGGCCGGCCTGCACCCCGCGCAGATGCCAGCCGTCGCGGTTCGCGCCCGTCACGAACTGCCCGTCTCGGAGGGTCTCGTCGGCGATCACCTCGCCGACGAACCCTACGGGACCGAGCGAGCCGCCGCTCGCGCCGAAGGCCGCCCGGATCTCGTCGTCGGTGGCCGGTCGCGAGGCGCCGGGGAGCGCGTCGAACAGCTTCGACTCGCTCAGCCGGTCGTCGCCGCGGACGAGCGCCAGCACGAGCGTGCCGTCGTCCCTGACGACCGGCATCGCCTTCGAGGTGGCGGCGAGGTCGACGCCGAGGAAGTCGGCGAGGGCCTCGCAGGTGACCACGCCCGGCGTCTCGACCTCCTCCGGGCGGTCGAGCGGCGGCGGCAGCTCCGGTGGGCGCGGCACCGCCCGCGCCACCTCCAGGTCCGAGGCGAAATCGCCGCGCTCGCAGGTGACGAGCGTGTTCTCGCCGGAGCCGGAGGGCGCCAGGAAGTCGACGCTGAACTTCCCGCCCATGATCCCGCTCTCGGCTTGAACGTCGTACACCTCGAGCCCGCAGCGCTCGAAGAT
Organism: Gaiellaceae bacterium; assembly: GCA_035652235.1. Lineage (GTDB taxonomy): Bacteria > Actinomycetota > Thermoleophilia > Gaiellales > Gaiellaceae > PALSA-612. The sequence goes on from DASREE010000023.1 coordinate 13,680, forward strand.
ACGGCGGTAGGCGCGCCGGTTCGCCTCGAAGCTCGCCCGCACGCCGTCCTCGTCGCGGTCGAACGAGTACGCGTCCTTCATGATGAACTCGCGCACGCGCAGCAGGCCGCCCCGGGGCCGGGGCTCGTCGCGGTCCTTGACCGAAAAGTGGTACCAGAGCTGGGGCAGCTGGCGGTACGAGCGGATCTCCTTGGCGTGGAAGGTCACCGTCTCCTCGTGCGTCATCGGCAGCACGAAGCGGCGACCGTTCCGGTCCTCGAGGTGGAAGATCTCGGGGATCCCGATCCGCCCCGTCTGCTCCCACAGCTCGGCCGGCGTGAGCACGGGCATCAGCATCTCCTGGCCGCCGATCGCATCCATCTCCTCGCGGATGATCTGCTCGATCCTGCGGTGGACCCGCCAGCCGAGCGGGAGGAAGGTCCACACGCCCGCGGACACCTGGCGGATGAAGCCGCCGCGGACGAGCAGCTTGTGCGACAGCGCCTCGGCCTCCGCCGGCGCCTCGCGCAGCGTCGGCAAAAACAGCGTGGAAGCGCGGGCGACCATGGTGTCGCAGCAGCCTAGTCGAGCGGGATCGCCGACATCTCGGCCATCGCCAGCGCAGCCGGCTTCGCCATCTTCAGGCGCTTCGGCCGGTGCATGCCGTCCGCGATCCAGCGGTCGATCTCGCGGAAGAGCTCGTCCACGAGCACGTCCGAGGCGACCTTCTTGAGCACCCGCCCGTGCGCGTAGATGAAGCCGACGTCGCGGCCGCCGGCGATGCCGAAGTCGGCGTCGCCCGCCTCTCCCGGCCCGTTGACCGCACAGCCCAGGACGGCCACCTCGATGTGCTGCGGGTAGGCGCGAAGCCGCTCCTCGACGACGACGGCGAGGTTCTCGACGCCGACGTTGTCCCGACCGCACGAGGGGCAGGCGATCATCACGGGGCCGCGCTCGCGCAGCCCGAGCGCCTTCAGGATCTCCCACGCCGTCTCCACCTCCTTCACCGGGTCGGCGGTGAGGGACACCCGGATCGTGTCGCCGATCCCGTCCACGAGGAGCGCGCCCATGCCGACGGCGCTCTTGATCGAGCCGGAGAACGGCGTGCCCGCCTCGGTCACACCCAGGTGCAGCGGATAGGGCACCGTGTCCGCGAGCATCCGGTAGGCGCGGATCATGGTCGGGACGTGGCTCGACTTGACCGAGATCTTGAAGTCGCGGAAGTCGAGCTTCTCGAGCAGCTCCACCTCCTCGAGCGCCGCCGCCACGAGCGCCTCGGCCTGGTCTCGCTGGGCGAGCCCGGACAGGTGCTTCGGCAGCGAGCCCGAGTTGGCGCCGATCCGCATCGGGATCCCCTTCCTCTTCGCCGCCTTGACGACGAGCTCGACCTTGTCCGGCCCGCCGATGTTGCCCGGGTTGATGCGGACGGCCGCGACACCCGCCTCGATCGCCTTCAGCGCGAGGGAGGCGTTGAAGTGGATGTCGGCGATGACCGGGATCGGCGAGAAGCGCACGATCTTGGGCAGCGCCTCCGCGTCCTCCGTCTTCGGGACGGCCACCCGCACGACCTCGCACCCGGCCGAGGCAAGGGCCGCGATCTGCGCGGTCGTCGCCTCGACATCGTGCGTCTTCGTCAGCGTCATCGACTGGACGACGACGGGCGCCCCGCCGCCGATCGGGACCCCGCCGACGGTGATCTGTCGCTTGCTCGCCACGGCCTCCCTAGCTTAACCGCCGACTGTGGACGGGCACCCGAGGCGGAGCGCCCGGGCGCCCGGGCGCCCGTCCGCACGTCGACTGCTAGGCGACCGCCACCGCGATCAGCCGGCGTGTCGAGACGCCGGCGAGGAGGTCGTCGCCCGGCTTTCGGGCACGCACGAACATCACCACCAGGTTCCCGCGCCGGAGCGCGAAGGTCGGCCGCACGCGGTAGGTGAGCGTGGCCCAGCCGTCCGGGCCGGTCGGCACCTCCGGCTCGCTGGAGAGCCGGTTGAACGGTACCGCCATCCCGAGCACGAGCGCCCCGCTCACCGACCTGCCGTGGTCGACCTCGGACACGTGCACGCGCAGAACGAGCGGCTGCGCGCGGGAGGTGATGGCGCCGGGCGAGAACTGGACGCGATCGACGACGAGCCGGTCGGGCAGCGACACCGCCGCGACGGAAACGACGTTGGTCGCGAACGGCTGCGCGGGCGCGGCGGTCACGACAGCGGTCGGGGCCGAGTCGGCGAAGCCGTCGCCGTAGCCGTTGTGCGCCTTCACCTGGACGATCAGGCGGTGCCCGACGTCGCCGGCGGTGACCGTGTACGCCGGCTGCGCGAGCGAGCCGGTGACCGGGACGCAGTTGCCGCCGAGGGCGTCGCAGCGCGCCCACTGGTAGAAGAACGTCATCGGCGTCGCACCCGACCAGCTTCCGGTCGTGGCGGTCAGGACCTGGCCCTGCTCGGGCGTGCCGGAGACCGTCGGCGCGCCCGTGTTCTGCGGCACCGGCGGCGGCGGCGTGGCCGCGGAGACGACCACCGCCGTGGCGCTCGAGCGTGCCGTGGCCGCGCCGAAGCGGTTGGCGGCGGTGACGGCGAGCCGCACCCGGTGACCGACGTCGGCCGCTGCCAGCGTGTACGCGTGACCGCTGCCGACGGCCAGGCAGGCGAGTCCGTCACGGTCGCAGCGAAGCCACCTGAGGCGGAAGGCCATCGGCCGTGCGCCCGCCCACGTCCCGGCATGACCGTGCAGCGTCCTTCCCTCGCGGGCCGTGCCGGTGATCGTGGGAGGCGTCACGTCGTCCGGCATCAGGCTCCCCTGCACCGGGCTCGTCGCCGGCGAGAGCGCGTAGCTCTTGCCGGCGGCGTTGCGGGCGACGACGACTACTCGCAGCGCGTGGCCCTGCGTCTCCGGGCCGAGCCGAAGGCCGGGCCCTGGCGTGTCCAGGTACCAGTCGCAGGGCCCGCCTGCCGCTGCGCACAGACGCCACTTGTAGCGGAACAGCATCGGCCTGTCGCCGGTCCAGGACCCCCTGTCGGCGGTCACGGTCGACCCGACGGCGAGCGCTCCGGAGATCGACGGAGCGGTCGTGGCCACGGGCGCACCGGCGGGCGCCGTACGAACGGGCACGGTCGGCGCCGAGCTTGCCGACGAGCTCCCGGCGGCGTTGCTGGCCGTGACGGACACCACCAGCGTGCGCCCCGCCGTCATCGGCGTGAAGATCCGGTCGGTCGCACCCGCGATCTGGGTGCACGAGCTGCCGGTCACGTCGCACTCGGACCACTGGAACGAGAAGCGCATCGGCTTCGAGCCCTGCCAGGAGCCCGGGCTCGCCTGCAGGATGCGGCCCTGCGTCGGCGTTCCCACGATCGTCGGCGGGCTGGTGTTGGTCGGCGTCGCGGCTGCGCTCGCTCGGGAGGTGAGTCCCGTGGCCAGCGCCAGCGGCACGAACACGAAGAAGACGAGGAGGCCGAGGCTCGCGACCAGCGGCCGGCTGAGACGGCCGCCGCGGCGCCGCGGCGAATGCACTGCTCTCATTGCTACCCCCTCGAGAGACAGATTGCTGGGCGATCGTTCCGACGTACACGTGGCGCTGCGGATGGGTCCGGCCGAGCCCTTCGACCCACGTCTTACTGCGGTTTTCCCGCTTCTTTACGGCGCCCACACGGGTCCGCCCGCACGGCGCGCTTGCGCCGTCCTTCGCCGGCAGCGAACATGTCCGGCCCTGCGATGGCGGTCGGACGACAGCTCGTTCTCGCCCTGGCCACCCTGGCGGCTGCCCTCCCCACCGCAGCGGTGACATCCGCGTCCGCGCAGCCCGGCGCAGCGACGCTCCCGCCGAACGCCGCCGCGCCGTGGTCGGATCCGACGCACCACGGTCCGCTCGAGCAGCTGGCGGGCGCGGTCGCGAGCACGCTCGCCGGCCGGCAGGTCGCCGTCCGCTGCGAGAGCCCGGACGCCTGGCAGGCGCTCGTCTCTGCCTCCGGCGACACGGAGCTCGGCTTCGTACCCCTCCAGCTCGACGCTGCAGGCACGATCGCGGACGACGCCTCGCTCGTCGAGCTGTCGCCGCAGGTCTGCCTGCAGCTGCAGCAGTTCGCGGCGGCGGCGCCCAAGCCGACCACGTGCTCGCAGCGCACGGTGAGGACGGCGGTCGTCCAGCGGACGCGCCGCGTCACCGTCCGCCGCCGCGTGATCGAGCGCGGCCGCAGCCGCCTCGTCACGAGCACGATCTCCAGGCGCGTGCGGACGGCCGTGCGACGGGTCACGGCCGGTCCGCCCGGCCCCTGCTTCCGCGACGGGCGGCCGCTTGCGGGCGGCAATGCCTTCTGGTCGGCGTACGCGAGCACGGCCACGGCGCTGCTCGTGCTCGCTCACGAGAGCGTGCACCTGGTCCAGGACCGGGCAGGTCGCCCGCTGCCGCCGCCCGAGCAGGCCGAGTCGGAAGCGCAGTGCGTCGGGATGCAGTGGTTGTACGCAGTCGCCGAGCAGCTCGGCGACTCGCCGGACGACGCCGAGGCGATCGCGCAGTACGCCTACGACGACCTGTACCCGAGCTTCCGGGGAACGCCGTACTGGTCGCCTGCTTGCGCGCCCGGCGGCGCGCTCGATCGCCGGACGCCCGGCACCCGCTCCTGGCCCTAGCCGCCGAGACGGCCGACGTCGTTCGAGAGGCCGACGAAGAACAGCAGCAGCACCACGGCGATGCCGACGGCGGACACCCGCTCGTAGATCTCCCGCGCGATCGCACGCCCGCGGATCCCCTCGAGCAGCGAGAAGGCGATGTGGCCACCGTCGAGCGGAAGCAGCGGCAGCAGGTTGAGCAGGGCGAGCGACAGGCTGATGAAGCCGAGCACGCCCAGGTAGGAGGCCCAGCCGACCTGCGCCGCGTCCTTCGAGGCGCGGAAGATGGAGACGGTGCCGCCGATCTGCTGGCGCTCCTTCTTGTGGAAGATGCCGGCCAGCGTGACCGCCGTCTCCCGTGCCACGACGCCGGTCGTGCGCAGCGCTTTCCAGGCCGCCGCGCCGAGCCCGAGCGGCTCCGCGTGCAGCTGGAACCCGAGCCGGTAGACGCCCGGCTCGACCTCGATCGGGCGTACCGGCTCGAGGATCACCACCTCCCGGCCGCGCAGCACCGCCAGCGTCAGCGGCCGCCCCTTCGACGAGGAGATGCGCTCGGTGATCTGCGAGGCGGTGACCGCCTCCCCGTTGATCGCGAGCACGCGGTCTCCCGGCCGCAGCCCGGCCTGCGCGGCGGGCGCCAGACGCAGCCCGCGCGCGAGATCGTGCCCCGGCACGATCCGCTGCACGGTCGTCGTCGCCCTGCCGCCGGCGACCATGAACACGATCGCGAACAGCAGGATCGCGAAGGCGAGGTTGGTCGCGGGCCCGGCGAGGATGGCGGCCACGCGCTTCCACGTGCGCTGACGCCAGTACGCCTGGGCCGAGAGCCCGTCGAGGATCTCCTGGATGCCCTTGTCGACGCCGGGTGGAACGCCCTGCTCGCCGCACGAGCGGTCGATCTCCGCGAGCGCGGCGCGGGCGGCGTCGGCGTCGCCGGCGGAGAGCGCCCGCTTGAGACGCTCGGTCGGACCGACGAGCTCCGGGCTCTCCCGCAGCGCGCGGCCGAAGTGGATGTCGACGTCCTGCGGCGCAGGACGGTGCATCCCGGGGATCTTCACGTAGCCGCCGAGCGGGAAGGCGCGCACGGCGTAGTCGATGCCTCCACGACGCACCTTCGCGAGCGGCGGACCAAAGCCGATGTTGAAGCTCCGCGGGCGCATGCCGACGGCGAGCGCCGTCAAGAAGTGCCCGGCCTCGTGGATCAGGATCAGGAACGCGAGCCCGAGGATGGCGACGAGGACGCTCATGCCGGGGCGAGCACGCTCTCTGCGACGGCACGGGCCTCCGCATCGGCCGCGACGAGGTCGTCCAGGTCGCGCGCCGGCGCCCCGTCGACCGTGTCGAGCGTCCGCTCGACCGTCTCGGCGATGTCGAGGAACGAGATGCGTCCGGCGAGGAAGGCGGCCACCGCCACCTCGTTCGCGGCGTTGAAGGCACAGGGGAGCGTGCCGCCGCCGACTCCCGCCTCGCGCGCGAGCCTGAGCATGGGGAAGGTCTCGGCATCGGGCGCCTCGAACTCGAGCGTGAGACCGGAAGCGAGGTCGAGCGTGGGCACCGGTGTCGCCGCTCGCTCGGGATAGGTGAGCGCGAACGAGATCGGCACGCGCATGTCCGGATACCCCAGGTGCGCGAGGGCGGCGCCGTCGCGGAAGCGCACGAGGGAGTGAACGACCGAGCTCGGATGCACGACGATCTCGATCCGCTCGTACGGGAGCGCGAACAGGAAGTGCGCCTCGATCAGCTCGAGTCCCTTGTTCGCGAGGGTCGCCGAGTCGACCGTGATCTTCGGCCCCATGCTCCAGGTGGGGTGCGCGAGCGCCTCCTCGACGGTGACCGAGGCGAGCTCGTCCCTCGTCCTGCCGCGAAACGGCCCGCCCGACGCGGTGAGCACGATCGAGTCGACCTGCTCGCCGGTACGGCCTTCGAGGCACTGGAAGATGGCCGAGTGCTCGCTGTCGACCGGCAGCAACCGCCCTCCGCCCCGCTTCCAGGCTGCCAGCGCGAGCTCGCCGGCCGCGACCAGGCTCTCCTTGTTCGCGAGCGCGAGGTCGGCGCCGTGCTCGAGCGTCCACAGGGTGGCGGGCAGGCCGGCGAAGCCGACGACGGCGTTCAGCACCACGTCCGGCTCGGCCGCCTCCAGCAGCGAGACGAGGTCGCCGCCGACCTGCGTCAGCGGCGCCAGCCCGTCGATCGGCTGCCTGCCGGACGCGGCGGCGACGAGCTCGAGGCCGGGATGCGCGTCGACGATCTCGAGGGCCTGGCGCCCGATCGAGCCCGTGGCCCCGAGCAGGGCGACCCGCTTGACCGTCACGGATCCAGTGTAGAGGCCCCCGCGATCGCCACCGGCCGCCGGGCGCGGCTCGGAGCGTCCGTCTCGGCGGTCGGCGTCAGCTCGTGTACGCGAGGACGAGGAAGTACGAGGCAGCCGAGGCGAACAGGATCGAGTCGATCCGGTCGAGCATGCCGCCGTGCGCGCCGAGCAGGCGGCCGGTGTCCTTTGTACCCATGTCCCGCTTGAGCATGGAGACGAACAGATCGCCGGCCGGGGCGGCGAGCGCGACGACGAGCCCGAGGACGAGGCTCTGCCCGATCGAGAGGAAGGTGTCGCGGTCCTTGTAGAGCGTCACGAACGCCACGAACACGCACGCGACCGTTCCGGCCAGGAAGCCCTCGAGCGTCTTCCCCGGCGAGAGCGCCGGCGCCAGCTTGTGCCGCCCGAACGCCCGGCCGCCGAGGTAGGCGAACGTGTCGTCGCTGAAGACGGCGAGCAGCACCGCGAACGCGGCGAGGCGGCCGTGGCCCGGCAGGTCGCGGAGCAGCAGCACGAGACCGAGCCCGAAGCCGATCCAGGCGGGGCCGAGCAGCGTGACGGCGACGCTGACGGTGGCCGAGCCGCGCGTCCCGGCCGCGCCCTTGAGCAGGAACGCGAGCCCGAGCGAGCCGAGCAACGCCCCGACAGCCCACTCGATCGTGCTCATCTCGAGCGCGACCAGCACGCCGACGAGGCCGGCGTGGCCGGCGATGGCGATCGGCCGCAGCGACCGGGTCATCACGTACAGCTCGTGCACGGCGACGAGCCCGCCGGCGACGGCGAGCGCGGCCAGCCACCAGCCGCCGAGCCAGAGCAGGCCGAGCACGACCGGGAGGCCGGCGGCGCCGACGAGGAGCCGGGAGAGGAAGCTGCTCAACGCCGCCGCACCTGCATCGCAGCAGGAGTATCCCCCGGTCGCGGATCGCCGGCGACCGGACGCGCGTCAGCGGCCGCCGAAGCGGCGGCGCCGGCTCGCGTAGGCGGCGAGCGCGTGCTCGAGGTCGCGCGGCCCGAAGTCGGGCCACAGGCGGTCGACGAAAACGAGCTCGGAGTAGGCGAGCTGCCAGAGCATGAAGTTCGAGATGCGCAGCTCGCCGGAGGTGCGGATGAGGAGGTCGGGATCCGGCAGCTCGGGTGCGTACAGGTTCGCGGCGAACGTGTTCTCGTCGATCTCGCGCGGATCGATCCCCGATTCCGCCAGCCGCCGTGCGGCCTCGACGATCTCGGCCCGGCCGCCGTAGTCGAAGGCGATCCACAGGTTGAGGCGGTCGTTCTCCGCGGTCTGCCGCTCGAGCCCCGCCATCTTGCGGCGGAGCCCGTCGGGAGCCCGGTCGCGCCGGCCGAGGAAGCGCACGCGCACGCCCTGGCGGACGAGGTCGGCGAGCTCCCGGTCGATCGTCTCGGCGAAGATGTCCATCAGCGCGTCGATCTCGTCCCGCGGCCTCGACCAGTTCTCGGTCGAGAAGGCGTACACGGTGAGCGTGTCCACGCGGTGCTCGATCGCCGCCTCGACGACCGGCCGCAGCGCGCGCGAGCCGGCCCGGTGGCCGGCGGCGACGGGGAGGCCGCGCCGCTTCGCCCAGCGGCCGTTGCCGTCCATGATGATCGCGACCGACCGCGCCACGTCCGGGAGATCGCGCTCCGGGAGCGGCTTCACGCCGCGGAGCGAGCGGATGCGGGTGAGGATGCGCATGGGGCTGGGCGTCGGCTCAGACCTCCAGGATCTCCGCTTCCTTCCGCTTCAGCAGCTCGTCGATCTTCTGGACGTGCTCGTCCGTCAGCTTCTGCACACGCTCCTCGGCGCGGTGCTCCTCGTCCGCTCCCACCTCGCCCGAGTCGACCAGCTCCTTCAGGTGGTGCATGACGTCGCGCCGGACGTTCCGCACCGCCACGCGGCACTCCTCCGCCAGGCCGCGCACCACCTTGACGAGCTCCCTCCTGCGCTCCTCGGTCAGCTGCGGGATGGGCAGGCGGATGACCTTCCCGTCGTTCGACGGCTGCAGCCCGAGATCGGACTCCATGATCGCCTTCTCGATCGCCTTGATCGAGGCCGGATCGAAGGGCTGGATGGTCAGCATCCGCGGCTCGGGCACGTTGATGGTCGCGAGCTGCTTGAGCGGCGTCGACTGCCCGTAGTAGTCGACGGAGATACGGTCGAGGAGCGCGGCCGACGCACGGCCCGTTCGAACGCTGTTGAACTCCTGCTGCGCCGCCTCCACCGAGCGGTCCATGCGGCGGGTCGCGTCCTGCAGGAACTCCTCAATCGTGGCCATCAACTGCCTCCGGGGTCGAGATGATCGTGCCGATCCGCTCGCCGGCGAGGACACGCTGGATGTTGCCCGCGGCGAGCCCGAACACGTAGATCGGCAGCCGGTTGTCCATGCACAGGGAGAGCGCGGTCGTGTCCATCACCTTCAGGCCGCGCTCGATCGCCTCCAGGTGGGTCAGTGCCGGCAAGAGCTCGGCGGAGGCATCGCTGCGCGGGTCGCCGTCGTAGACGCCCTCGACGCCGTTCTTCGCCATCAGGATCGCCTCCGCGCCGACCTCGAGCGCGCGCAGCGCCGCGGCCGTGTCGGTGGTGAAGAACGGGTTGCCCGTTCCGGCGGCGAAGATGACGACGCGACCCTTCTCGAGGTGGCGCATCGCCCGGCGGCGGATGTACGGCTCGGCGACCTCGGCGACGGTGATCGCCGACAGCACGCGCGTCTGCGCCCCACGCCTCTCGAGCGCGTCCTGCACCGTCAGCGCGTTCAGCACGCTCGCGAGCATGCCCGCGTAGTCGGCGGTCGAGCGGTCCATCCCGGCCGCGGCTCGCTCCATGCCGCGGATGATGTTGCCGCCGCCGACGACCAGCGCGAGCTCGAAGCCGGCCCGGTGCGCCTCCGCGATCTCGTCCGCGAGCGCCTCGACGCGCTCCTGGTCGATGCCGAACTCCTGCTCGCCGGACATCGCCTCGCCGGAGATCTTGAGCAGGACGCGCGTGAACGGCGCGCACCGGACCGCTCGCGGGGTGACCTGGGCCACGGGGCTTACTCTGCCACGGCGAGCCGGCGGAACTGCACGATCTCCAGCCCGGCCTCGCGGAGCACGTCGCCGACACGCCTGCTCGTGTCGTGGATCCACTCCTGCTCTTCGAGCACCTGCGCCTGGAACCACTTCTGGATGCGTCCCTCGACGATCTTGTCGCGGACGTGCTCGGGCTTGCCCTGGACGTCGGGCTGCCTGGCGAGGATCTCGCGCTCGGCGTTCACCTCCGCCTCCGGCACCTCCGAGCGGCGCGTGTAGGCGGGCGCGCTCCAGGCGATGTGCATCGCGAGCTCCTTGGCCACGTCGGGCGTCCCGCGCGCGTGGACGAGCACGCCGAGCTTGTTCGCCGGCGGATGCACGTAGGCGGTGAGGATGTCGCCCTCCTCGGCCTCGAAGCGCGCGACGCCGCGTACGACGATGTTCTCGCCGAGCTTTCCGATCAGCTGCAGCCGCTCCTCCTCGAGCTCCTGCTCGGCGCCGGGGCCGCCGCGCTCGACGGCGTCGAGCACGCGCTGCGCGAAGACCATGAACTCCGCGTTGTTGGCGACCGGTTCCGTCTCGCAGCCGACGGCGACCATGGCGGCGACGGTCTCCTCGGAGATGTCGTAGACGACCTTGCCCTCCGTCGTCTCCCGTCCGGCCCGCTTCGCCGCCTGCGCGAGCCCCCGCTCGCGGATCACCTTCACGGCCGCCTCGACGTCGCCGCCCGTCTCGACGAGCGCGCGCTTGCAGTCCATCATCCCGGCCCCGGTCATCTCGCGGAGCTCCTTGACGGCGCTGGCGGGAACGCTCGTCATCTCCCCTCCTCCTCGTCGGCGTCCCCGCCGGCGGACGCGGACGAGGCGGAGGCGTCGGGCTCGCCCCCGGCTACGATCCCTGCCTCATCCGGGGCGTGCTCCGCCGGCGCCGCCAGCTCGGGCTGCGGCTGCGCGACCGCGTCGCCGTCGGCGGTGGAGTCGGTCTCGGCGGGCACGGCGGGCGCCGCGTCGTCCCTCCGAGACGGTGCCAGCTCCCGTGCCGTCACCTTCTGCTTTCCCTCCTCGATCCCGTCTGCCACGACGCGCGCGATCAGCGAGCAGGAGCGGATGGCGTCGTCGTTTCCCGGGATGACGTAGGACGCCTCGTCCGGGTCGCAGTTCGTGTCCACGAGGCCGATCACCGGCAGGCCGAGCCGGTGCGCCTCGCGCACCGCGAGCTGCTCCTTGCGCAGGTCGATGATGAAGACGGCGTCGGGCTGGCGCCGCATGTCAGCGACGCCACCCAGGTTCGCGCTCAGCTTCTCGAGCTCTGCCTCCATGGTGATGCGCTCCTTCGGCGGCAGCAGGTCGAGCTGCCCTTCCCGCTTCAGCCGCCGGAGCTCGTGCAGGCGCTCGATCCGCTCGGAGATCGTCCGCCAGTTCGTCAGCAGGCCGCCGAGCCAGCGATGGTTGACGTACGGCATGCCGACGCGGCTTGCCTGCTGCTCGACCGCCTCCTGCGCCTGCTTCTTCGTGCCGACGAACAGGACGCTGCCGCCGCGCTCGGCGACGTTGCGGACGAAGGCGTGCGCCTCCTCGAGGAGGGCCAGGGTCTTCTGCAGGTCGATGATGTAGATGCCGCCGCGCTCCGCGAAGATGAAACGCTTCATCTTCGGGTTCCAGCGGCGCGTCTGGTGGCCGAAGTGAACTCCGGCCTCCAGCAGATCCTTCATGGAGACGACGGACACGATGGGCGCCCCTTTCTCGGTTGGTGACGTGCAGCCGGCGGCGGCCCGAGAGGAACCGGCCGCGCCCCCGGGGGCGCTGCCGGCACCGCCCCTCGCCCCGTTGCCGCCGGGTCGGGTGACGGAGAGCAGGCACAGGCTAGCAGCGGGCAGGCGCCCTGCCCGCCGCCGTACAGCCACTCGCGCCACCGCCGAAAGGCGCCATGCCCTGGGGTCCGACCCCGGGGCATGGCCATCGAGCCCGCCTGCACGCCGGGCGCAGGTCAGCGGAGGCGGGCGCGGGCGAGGGCGGCCTCCAGGTCGGGCGGCAGCGGCGACTCCGCCTCGATGCGCGCGCCGGTCACCGGATGCGGGAAGGCGAGGCTGGCGGCGTGCAGGAACTGCCGCTCCAGGCCCAGTCCGGGGACGCCGTAGACCGCGTCGCCGACCACAGGCAGGTCGATCGCGGCCAGGTGGACGCGGATCTGATGCGTGCGGCCGGTCTCGAGCGTGACCCGCAGCAGCGCGTACGGGGGCAGCGCCTCCGCCACCTCGAAGTGCGTGACCGCCTCTCGCGGCCGGCCCGTCTCGAGCGACTGCCGGATGGGCGCGTAGCGGTCACGCCCGATCGCCGCCTCGATCCTCCCCCGCCGCGACCGGGGCTCGCCGCGCACGAGCGCGAGGTACCCGCGCTCGAGCGCGCGCCGCCGGACGAGGCGTTGCAGCCCCCGAAACGCCGCCTCCGTCTTGGCCACGACCAGCAAGCCGGAGGTATCCCGGTCGAGCCGGTGCACGATGCCCGGGCGCGCCGTCCCCGCGCCGCCCGCGGCACGGCCGAGGAGCGCCTGTACGAGCGTGCCCGACTCGTGCCCCGGCGCGGGATGCACGACGACGCCCGCCGGCTTGTCGACGACGAGCAGGTGCTCGTCCTCGAACGCCACGCGCAGGTCGATGGATACAGGCTCGAGCGCTTCTGACTCCGGCAGCGCGACCGCCAGCCGCTCGCCGCCGGCCAGGCGGTAGGCCTTCGGCCGCGGCCGTCCATTCACGAGCACCTTGCCCGCCGCGACGAGCCGCCCGGCGGCGGCGCGCGAGCCGACCGGCTCGAGCCCGGCGACGAAGCGGTCGAGCCGCTCTCCGGCCGCGGCCGGCGGAACGTCGACCTCGATCAGGGGCGAGCGCTCTGGGCGTCTGCCCGCCGGCCGACCCCGCGGTCGCCGAGCAGGAGCGACCCGAGAAGCAGGGCGACGCCGACGACGATGCAGCTGTCGGCGAGGTTGAAGGCGGGCCAGAAACGCAGGTCGAGGAAGTCCGTCACGTAGCCGAGGCGAACCCGGTCGACGAGGTTCGACGTGCTGCCGCCGACGAGCAGGCCGAGCGCGACGGGCAGCGCCGGATGGCGGGCCCCGGAGCGCGCGAAGAAGACGAGCATCCACGCGACCGCGAGCGTCGTCAGCGCGATCACGATCGCCGTCGCGCTCGAGAAGAGCCCGAAGGCGATGCCCGAGTTCTGCACGTGGTGGATGGAGAACGGCCCGACGAGCTTGACCGCCGAGTCGAGAGCCAGGTTGCTCGCGACGACGTGCTTCGTCAGCTGGTCGGCGCCGACGGCAGCCGCTGCGACGAGGGCGAGACCGACCCATTGCGTGCGCTCCGCCGCCAGCGACCGCTCGGCGACGGACACCGGCCAGAACACGTCGCCGCGGGAGTCCGGCCGCATCGATGCCCGGCGCTCCGTGCGCCTCAGCCTCGCTCGTCGCGTCGCTTGCACTCGATGCAGAGCGTCGCGTACGGGATCGCCTCGAGCCGGTCCGGCTCGATCTCGCGGCCACAGCTCTCGCAGCGGCCGTAGCTGCCCGCATCGAGCCGCTCGAGGGCTGCGTCGATCGCGGCGAGCACGTGCGCGGAGTTCTCCTGGAGCGTGAAGTCGATCTCCCGCTCGATCGTCACCGAGGCGGTCTCGGCGAGATGGTTGTCGAGCGGGCGCTCGTCCACCTCGTCCTCGAGCGAGCGCTCGTGCCTCAGGTTCTCGATCGCCTGCAGCACCTGCTCCCGCTCCTGCTCGAGGCGCCGGCGGACGACGGCGGGGTCGAGGCTCACGACGACTCCAGCCGGCGGCCGGACTCCAGCCGGCGGTCGACCTCGTCGGCGCCGAGCCCGCGGAGCTCGACGACCTTGTCTTTCGCCGTGTGACCGGACACGAGCGACAGCCCGCTCACGGGCAGTCGGAGCCGCGCTGCGAGCAGGCGGAGGACGGCGTCGTTGGCGCGCCCGCGCTCGGCGGGAGACGAGACCCGCACCTTCCAGGCGTCCCCGTGACGGCCGACGATCTCCGAGCGGCTGGCACCGGGCGAGACGCGAATCCGCAGGCGCGTGGGCGACTCGGCCATACGAGTGCAAGTATAGGGGCGACGTGCGGCGGCCCCGCTCCCTGCCGGCTGGGGAGATGCCGCCCTCAGGCAGCCTCGGCGTGCCCTGCGGTGTCCCCGTGCGAGCGCTCGAGCAGGTCGGTACTTGCATCCTCGACCGTGTCGAGCGCGGAGCGGAGGATCGCCCGGATCCGGCCCGCGTCGAGCAGGAGCCGCTCACGCTCGGCACGCGCGTCGCTCGTGATCCCCCTCGCCGCCCGGTGGGCCTCCTCAACGATGGCGGCCGCCTCCCGACTCGCCTGCTCGCGCAGCTCCTGGCATGCCCGTTCGGCCGAGACGAGGGTGGTGCGGAGCAGGTCTTCCACCTCCCGGTGCCTGGCCACGTCGGCTTCGAGCGCCTCCACGCGGTCGGCGAGCTCGGCGCGCTCCTTCCACACGGCTTCGAAGCTGTCGGCGACCTCCTCGAGCACCCGCTCGACCGCGGAGGGGCGGTAGCCGAACAGCGTTCGGCGGAAGCGGACGTGGTGGAGTTCGACGGGTGTGTAGCTCATCACGGCCTCCTTTAGCGCAGACGTTCGAGCAGGACCTGGTTGATCAGGCGCTCGAGCAGGTAGAGGGCGGCGACGGCCACGATCGGCGAGACGTCCACCGGGCCGAGCGGCGGCAGCACGCGGCGGAAGAGCCGCAGGTACGGCTCGCACACGTCGTACAGGAACCGCTGCACCGAGCTCAGCGAGGAGGGAATCCTCACCCAGGAGGTGATCACGTACGCGAAGATGAGCAACGAGTAGACGACGACGAAGACCGTCACGAACCGCTCGGCCGTCGACACCGCGTCCGCGAGCAGGGTGAGGGTGGCGCTCACATCGCCCATGCACTCAGATTCGGCTGCGCGGGTCCGCTTCCCTGCAGCCCGGCCCTGCCCGGCGGCCCGCCCTGGAGGCTACGCCTGGTTGTAGAAGCCACCACCCTCGAGGACGCGGACGCGCTCCTCGGCGGACACCTCGACGTCGTGCGGCGTGAGCAGGAACACGCGGTCTGCGACCCGCTGCATGTTCCCGTTCAGCGCGTAGGTCAGGCCGCTGGCGAAGTCGACCAGACGCTTCGACAGCTCCTGGTCGGCGTTCTGCAGGTTGACGATCACCGGCACCGAGTGCTTGAACTTGTCCGCGATCTGCTGGGCGTCGTTGAAGCTGCGCGGCAGGACGAGGTGCACCTGCGCAGACGGCGCCCTCGGGACGGCCTCGATCGCGCGCGGGCGGGAGCGGCGCGCAGCCTCGCGGCGGTCCAAGCGCTCACGACGGCCCGCCGCGTCGCGGCGCAGCACGGGCTCGCGACCGGTCCTGCGGGCGGCGCTCTCGTCGCCGGCGTCGCGCAGGACGTGCGACTCGGACACGGTCCAGTCGTCGTAGTCGTCGTCGCGGCGGCGGGGGGTCAGCCGGCGCACGTTCGCTCTCGGACGCTCGACGTACGTCTGCTCGAGCTCCTCCTCGGTCAGGTACCCGTCGTCCCAGCCGTCGTCGTACTCCTCGGCGATGCCGAAATAGACGAGCGTCCGGTTCCAGAGATCGCCGAGGCCCATCCCTGCTGCATGTTAACCCTGCCACAGGCTGCCGACGGCGGCTGAGCCGCCTCCCCGGGCAGACGCGCGCCCTCGGTTCAGGACGGTCGCCACAGCGTCGAGCCGACCCGCACGTAGGTCGCGCCCTCCTCGACCGCGACGCGGTAGTCCTGGCTCGTCCCCATCGACAGCTCGGCCAGGCCCAGGCTCGCCGCCAGCTCGCGCAGCCGCCGGAAGTACGGCCGCGACGCCTCGGGGTCGTCCGTGAGCGGCGGCATCGTCATCAGCCCGCGCACGTCGGCGCCCAGCTCGAGGAAGCGCGGCACCTCCTCCGGCGAGACGCCCGACTTCGTCGCCTCGCCGGACAGGTTCACCTCGACCAGCGCCGGGATCTCCAGCCGCCTGGCGGCGGACGCGGAGTCGAGCGAGTGCACGAGCTCGCAGCAGCGGTTGACGACCTTCGCCTTCCGGCTTTGCAGGTGGCCGATGAAGTGCCAGCGAAAGGCGGAGCCGTAGACGGCGTGCTTCGCCTCCAGGTCCTGCGCCCGGTTCTCGCCCACCACCTCGACGCCGGCGTCCGCCAGCACCGCCATGTCCTCGACCGACACGTACTTGGTGGCGGCGACGACCGTCACCCCCGGGCCGACCTCCTCCCTGATGCGCGCGTACCGCTCCCGGACGAGCTCAGCCCGCACCGGCGATCAGCTCCCGGGCGGCGGCGAGCTCGGACTCCCGCCCATCGAGCTCGCCGTTCAGCTTGCGCCGGCGCAGCTCGGCGAGCACCTCGCCGACGCGCGGCGACTCGCGCAGCCCGAGCGCGGCGAGGTCGGAGCCGTTCACCTCCAGCCGGACCTTGCTCAGCTCGGCGAAGTAGCGATGCAGCGCCGGCACGTCCGCCAGCGCGAGCGCGAACAGCGGCGCGTCGGGCGCGTAGGGATCGGCGAGCGCGACCACCTCCGCCGACGTGAGCGTCTCGTCGGCGAGCCGCTCGGCGAGACGGGGGCCGACGGTGACCGCTCCCGCGATCCGCTCGGCGTCGCGGCGGCGTGTCTTCAGCCGCATCAGCCAGTCGTACGCCTCGTCTGAGGACATCCGCCGGGCGAGCGCTGCGAAGCCGATCCGCCAGGCCGGCAGGTCGAGCCGGTACCGCTCGGCGAGCTCGCGGCCACGCCGTATGAGGGCGACCGCCTCCTCGTCGGCTGCGAGCCGCGGATGGATGGCGCTCGCGGCGCCGAGCTCGGCCAGGCGGAGCACGGAGTGCTCGACCTCCCCCTCCTCGAGCAGCGCCTCGAGCTCGTCGCGGAGACGCTCGGAGGAGAGGTCGCCGACGAGCCCCATCTCGATGCAGCCGCGTGCCAGCCGGGCGGTGTGCTCGTCCATCCGGAAGCCGTAGCGGTTCTCGTAGCGAATGGCGCGGAAGATGCGCGTCGGGTCGTCGATGAAGGAGAGGTTGTGCAGCACGCGGACGCGGCCGGCGGCCAGGTCGCGGCGGCCGCCGAACGGATCGACGAGCCGGCCGAAGTCCGCGCCCTTGAGCGACGCGGCCATGGCGTTGATGGTGAAGTCGCGACGGAAGAGATCGTCGCGGATGCTGGCGTGCTCCACGGCAGGAAGGGCGGCTGGGGCGTCGTAGAACTCGGTGCGCGCGGTGACGACGTCGATTCGCTGTCCGTCACCGTAGACGACCACGGCGGTGCCGAACTTCTCGTGCGGCCGCACCCGCCCGCCGAGCTGGCGGGCGAGCGTGCGCGCCAGTCCGATCGCATCTCCCTCCACGGCGATGTCCACGTCGAAGGCCTCCTCTCCCAGCAGGATGTCCCTGACGGTGCCTCCGACGAGGTAGACCCCGTCCACGGTGTCGCTCGCCGCCGCCACCGTCTCGAACACGGGTGCCAGCCGCTCGAGACGCCGCAGCTCCGCCGCGATCGTCTCGGCCGGCTCCACCGGAGCCTCGACCGCCTCGCCGAGGGCGTGCAGGACGTCGCTGCGCGTGACGACGCCGACCACCCGATCGTCACGGACGACCGCGATCCGCCCTTCGCCCGTCTCGGCCAGCAGCCGCTGCAGCTCTGCCAGGCTCGCCTCCTCGCCCACGGTGGGCACGCGGCTGGACATGATCCCCTTCACCGGCGCGTGCGAGAGCCCGTGGCCGATCGCCCTGTCGAGATCCTCCCGGCGCACGGCGCCGACCAGCCGACCGTTCTCCGTGACGAGGATGCCGCTCTGACCGTAGCGCTGGCAGGCGACCATCGCGCTCGCCACCGTCTCGCCGGGCTCGATCGACCGCGGTGGCTCTGCCATCACGTCGCGAGCCCGCAGCTGGCGGGTCATCGCCTGCGGAAGTCGCTCCAGGAAGCGGGCGCGCGCCTCGGCGAGGCCGCCGCGAAAGATTGCGGATGCCGCCTGCGGATGTCCGGCACCGCCGAGCGCGCGGGCGGCCACGCCCGCATCGACGTCGGGCACGCGGCTGCGCACGACGCAGAAGACGCGCCGGTCCATCTCGACCAGCATGACGAGCACCTGGCAGTCGGTGACGTCGGTGATCTTGTGTGCGAGGTGCGAGATGCCGTCCACGTACCTCGGCCAGGAGACGGCCGTCAGGAGCACGTCCACCCCGGCCTGGCGGTGCGTCTCCACGGCGTCGAGCAGGGCGTTGAGGAGCGCCCGCTCCTCGGCGTCGAGAGGGGTGCGCAGGAAGGCGGCCAGCACGTCCGGCCGCGCGCCGTGGCGCACGCACCACGCGAGCGCCTCCGCGTCGCGCAGCGTCGAGGACGAGTAGGTGAGCGAGCCGGTGTCCTCGTGGATGCCGAGGGCGAAGACGGTCGCCTCGAGCGGGCCCACCGACACCTCACGCTCGGCGAGGATGCCGACCAGCGTGGTGGTGAGCGCTCCGTCGGTCGAGATGACGGCGTTCTCCGGCCGCACCCAGGCGGGCAGCTCGCCGGCATGGTGGTCGAACACCACCGTCTCCACCGCGGGGTCGAGAGCGACCGGCTCGAGCTCGCCCAGGCGGCTGGCCTGCAGCGTCTCGACGACCACGAGCCGGCGGATCGCGTCCAGCTCGAGCCGGTCCGGCTCGACGCAGCGCAGCGCCTCGGCATGCAGGCGCGCGAACTCCCGCACGTTGCGGTTGAGCACGCTCGGCAGCACGGCGACCGCGCTCGGGTAGAGGCAGCGGGCCGCGATCAGCGACGCGAACGCGTCGAAGTCCGTGTTGACGTGGGTCGCGATGACCTCCTCTGCCCGCATGCCACCCATTGTGACGGCGGCACGCCTCCGGCACGGTCCCGGCACACACCGGCCCACAGATCGTCGCTAGGCTGGCGCCGTGGGTCGGGGAGGTGGGGTCCTCCCGAGCTTGACGCGTGAATTCGTGGCAGCCGGTACGGACGGTCTCGCGGCCGCTGCGGGTCGGGCGTCACGGCATGAGCCCGCCGAGCCCCGCCGGCGCGCTCAGCCGACCGTCGCGATCGCCTCGATCTCGACGAGGATCCCGGGCGGCAGCTCGACCCCGACCGTCGAGCGCGCGGGCGGGCGCTCGCCGACGTGCCGGCGGTAGACCTCGTTCATGCCTGCGAAGTCGTCGAGCGTGCGCAGAAAGACCGTCGTCTTGACCAGCCGGTCGAGGCTCGAGCCCGCCGCCTCGAGCACGGCGGCGATGTTGGCGAGCACCTGCTCGGTCTGCTCCTCGACGGTGGCGCCGACGAGCCCGGAGCCGTCCGCCTTCGCGGCGACCTGGCCGGCGGTGAAGACGAAGCCGTTGGCGACGATCGCCTGCGAGTAGGGAGCCCCGCCAAAGGGGCCGGCCGCCCGGTCCGTCGAGATCACGGTCTTCTCCTGCACGACTACTCCTTTCCGGGGGGACGAGGGCGCGCCGCCTGCGCGAGCGCCACGCCGAGCGCCTTGAAGATCGCCTCCAGCACGTGCTGCGGGTCCCGTCCCTCGATCAGGCGGACGTGCAGCGTCAGCCCGGCGCCCTCGGCCAGCTGGCGCAGGAACTCGGCGACGACGTCCGTGTCCAGGCCGCCGACGCGCGCCTCGGACAGATCGACGTTGGACACGACGAGCGGGCGCCCGGATGCCTCCAGCGCGACGTGCGCGAGCGCCTCGTCGGCGGGTACGGCGGACGACCCGTGCCCCCGTACGCCGGGGGCCCGCAGCGAGGCTGCCAGCGCGTCCCCGAGCGCGCGCCCGGCCGCCGCCACCTCGTCGGAGGCGGCCCCCGGCTCGACCTCGAGGGCGATGTCGAGCGACGCGTACCGGGCGAGCAGCGCGATCAGGTGGTCGAGGACGGCGAGCCCGGTGGAGACGGTCGAGCGCGGCCGGCCGCTGACCGCCGCCCGGACACGGAGACGCGGCCGGTCGGAGTCAGCTCTCGACGCGCTCAATCCGCGCTCCGAGCCCGCGCAGCCGATCGTCGATGCGCTCGTAGCCGCGGTCGATCTGGCCGATGTTCGCGATCGTCGACGTGCCCTCGGCGCACAGGCTCGCGATCAGCATCGCCATGCCCGCACGGATGTCGGGGCTCTCCATCTGCTCGCCGTACAGCTTCGACGGGCCGGAGACGACGACGCGGTGCGGATCGCAGACGATGATCCTCGCCCCCATGCGGACGAGCTTGTCGACGAAGAAGAGCCGGCTCTCGAACATCTTCTCGAAGATCAACACCGTCCCCTCGGCCTGCGTCGCGAGCACGACCGCGATCGAGGTCAGGTCGGCGGGGAAGGCCGGCCACGGCCCGTCGTCGATCTTCGGGATCTGGCCGCCGAGGTCGTCGCGCACGACCAGGCGCTGGCCGCCCGGGACGCGGACGGTCGAGCCCTCGACCTGCATCGACACGCCGAGACGGTCGAAGACCGGGGTGATGGCGACGAGGTCGTCCGCGCGGACGTCGTCGACGACGATCTCGCCGGGTGTGACCGCGCCGAGGCCGACGAAGCTCGCCACCTCGATGTGGTCGGCCGCCAGCCGGTACTCCCCGCCGCCGAGCCGCGTCACCCCGCGCACGCGCAGGACGTTGGAGCCGACGCCGTCGATCTCCGCCCCGAGCGAGCACAGGAACCTGCACAGATCCTGCACGTGCGGCTCGCAGGCGGCGTTGCCGATCACCGTCTCGCCGGCGGCGAGCGACGCCGCCATGACCGCGTTCTCCGTCCCGGTCACGCTCGCCTCGTCGAGGAACAGGCTCGCGCCGCGGAGCACGCCCTCGAGCTCGAACCTGCGGCCGATGGTCGTGTGCGCGCCCAGCGCCTCGAAGGCGTGGATGTGCGTGTCGATCCGGCGCCGGCCGATCACGTCGCCGCCCGGCGGGGGCACGGCGACGCGCCCGCAGCGCGCGAGGAGCGGCCCGGCGAGGAGCAGCGACGCGCGGATCTCCCGGCTCAGCTGCTCGTCGAGATCCGCCGTCGACACGTCCTCCACGTGCACGCGGACCTCGTTGCGGCCGGTCCACTCCGCGTCGGCGCCGATCGAGCGGAGCAGGTCGAGCATCACCTCCACGTCCCGAATCCGCGGCATGTTGTCGAGCACGACCGGCTCGCTCGTGAGCACGCAGGCGGCCAGGATGGGCAGGGCCGCGTTCTTGTTCCCGCTCGCGCGGACACGCCCGGAAAGGGGGCACCCTCCCTCGATCACGAACGTCTCCCTCAACGCACCGGCGACGGCGGTCCCCACAGAGGAAGTACCCTACCGATCCCGTGCCGCCGACACGTGACCAGGCCTGGGCGACGCTGACGACGTACACGAAGAGCGAGGCGCTGCTCCGCCACGCGCTCGGCGTGGAAGCCTGCATGAGCTGGTACGCGCGCCGCTTCGGCGAGGACGAGCAGCTGTGGCGCGTCGTCGGCCTGCTGCACGACTTCGACTACGAGATGCATCCGACCCTGGACGCGCACCCGCAGGACGGCGCGCCGATCCTGCGCGAGGAGGGCTATCCGGAGGAGGTGATCGACGCGGTCCTGTCACATGCCGACCACCTCTCGCTGCCACGCGACACGCCGCTGAAGAAGACGCTGTTCGCCTGCGACGAGCTGTCGGGCTTCGTGGCGGCCTGCTCGCTCGTCCGGCCGGACGGGATCGCCTCGCTCGAGCCGAAGTCGGTGCGCAAGAAGCTCAAGCAGCCCTCGTTCGCCGCCGGCGTGCACCGCGACGAGGTGTA
The DNA here is from genome assembly GCA_035652235.1 of Gaiellaceae bacterium. GTDB lineage: Bacteria > Actinomycetota > Thermoleophilia > Gaiellales > Gaiellaceae > PALSA-612. The sequence continues at coordinate 35,370 of DASREE010000023.1, forward strand.
CGCGGGTGCGGAGCTGCTCGGCCTCGACTTCGACGAGCACGTCGCCAACGTGATCGCGGCGATGCGCGAGGCAGCTCCGGCGCTCGGGCTCGACCGCGGGAGCGAGCACTAGTGCCCTGTCCGGGGAGTACGGCGCGCCCTGGCGGCTGCAAAGCTGCGCCGCGCGTCGTCCTCAGTCGCGCCCATATGACCTGCGGCGACTCGGGCGCCCGGCGCGCAGACCGTCGAGCAGCCGCGCGAGATCGCCGTCCGACGTCCAGTACCCGCAGGAGACGCGGACAAGACCGCTGCCCGGGATCTCCCGCACGACGACGCCCTGTGCCTGGAGCCTCCGCACCACCTCGGCCGGCTCGCCCCGCGGACGGAAAGACACGAGCGTCGACTGCCCCGTCGCCGTGGCGACGTCGACGTGCTCGGAGAGCAGGGCGCGGCAGCGCGCCGCCATCTCGCGCGCCCGCTGGAAGCGCCACTCGGGGACCGCGTCGAGGGCCGCCTCGAAGCCGGCGAGTTGAGCGGCGCCGAGGGCATGGTCGAAGCGGCTTGCGCCCGGCCTCGGATCGAACGAGCCGTCCGGCCGGTGGGCCTGCTGCGACAGGTAGCTCGGCGCCGCGACGCGCAGCGAGTCGGGCTCTCGCACGTACAGCGCGCCGACGCCGTCCGGTCCGCACGGCCACTTCTGCCCGGAGACGGTGTAGTAGTCGTAGGGCGCGGCGGCGACGGGGATCGCACCGGCCGCCTGGGCCCCGTCGACGAGGGTCGGCAGGCCCGTCTGCGCCTTCAGCTCCGCCACCGGGAGCACGTTGCCGGTCACCCACGAGACGTGCGAGAGCGCAAGGAGCCGTGTCTTCGGCGTCACGGCCGCGAGCAGGCGCTCGAGCGCCGCCGGCGGGGCGAGGCCGCGCGTCCCCGCCACCCGGATGCGCGCGCCGGACGCGTGCAGCGCGCCCAGGAGCCCGAAGTGCTCCTCGTCGGTCGTGACCACCTCGTCCTCCGGCTCGAGCCCGAGCCCGAGCAGGACGGTGTTGCAGCCGTTCGTCGTCGACGCGGTCAGCGCCACCCGCTCGGCCGGGACGCCGATCAGCGCCGCGACCTTCGCCCGCACCCGCTCGCGCCGCCCGCGGACGGCGGCGACGTACTCGGCGCCCGACCGCCCGGCGGCGAGGTCGAGGAGCGACTGCGCGACCATCGCCTCGACCGTCGCCCGCGCGAGCGGCCCGTTCGTGCCGGCGTTGAGGTAGGCGACGCGCTCGAGCACCGGGAAAGCGGCGCGCGCTTCCTCGAAGGTCACGGCAGCGTGAGCTCCACGGGGGCGTGATCGGAGAGCACGACGCCATTGTGCCGCCGCCGCTCGAGCGGCCACGTCGCGAGCGGCGTCGCCACGGCGCCGCGCACGAGGATGTGGTCGACGCCGGCCCCGGGCGCGGAGAAGCCGGGAAGCTCGAGCCGGGCGTTGAAGTCGCCGGCCAGCACGAGCGGCTCGCCTGCGCGCAGCCGCCCGTCGAGCCAGGCGAGCGCCGCCGCCGTCTCCTCCTCCGCGGCGGCGCCCGACAGGTGCAGGTTGGCGACGACGAGCCGGTCGTCCACCCTCACGGCCTGGCAGGCGCGCGCGTGCTCCCCCCGCCTGCTGACCCGGACGTGCCCGAGGTCGCCTGCCTGCAGCTGCGGCTGGACGAGGATGGCGTTCGCCTGGCCGGAGAAGGCGGAGCGGAGCAGGCCGTGGTGGAGATCGGTCAGCGCCCGGCCGGCGAGCATGCCGAGCGGCGCCGGCCGCGTGCGCGCGGCGAACACCTGCATGCCGCTCCAGCAGGCGAGCCGCCTGATCGACCACAGGGGCAGCTCCTGCAGGCAGAGCACGTCCGGCCGGTCGGCCGTCGCGAGGCGCACGGCCTGCTCCAGGTAGCCGCGCCTGCCCGCCGGATGCGAGCGGCCGTGGTACACGTTCCAGCTGCGGATCAGCATCGACGGGCGGACTAGTCTAGGCCGGTCTCCGTGCACGTCGTCCTCGCCGATCCCCCCGCCTTCACGCCGCAGTACGACCATGCGCTCGCGGCCGCCCTCGCCGCGCGCGGCGCCCGAGTCGAGCTCGCCACCGCGCCCTTCCGCTTCGGCGAGCTTCCGCCTGCACGCGGCTACCGGCGGCTCGAGCTGTTCTACCCGGTCAGCTCGCGACTCTTCCGCCGCTCGCCCCTGCGGCTGCCCGTGAAGGCGCTCGAGCACCCGCTCGGGATGGCCCGTCTGGCCGCCCTCCGCCCCGACGTCGTCCACCTGCAGTGGCTCGCCTGGCCGCGGCTCGATCGTGCGCTGCTGCGCCTGCGAGCGCCGGCCGTGTTCACAGCCCACGACCTGCTCCCGCGGCGCTCGGCGGCGCAGACAGGGCTGTGGCTCGCGCTCTTCCGGCGCTTCCGGCGGGTCGTCGTCCACAGCGAGCGGGGACGGGACACGCTCGCCGCTCTGGGCGTGCCCGAACAGGTGCTCCGGGTCATCCCCCACCCCGTCTTCCCGAGCGACCCGGCCCGCGCCGACGACGGGCGCACGCTCCTCTCGCTCGGGGTCATCCGCCCGTACAAGGGGCTGTCCGACGCGATCGCGGCCGCGAAGGCGGCGGACGGCGCGCGGCTGCTCGTCGTCGGCGACCCGGCTGAGCCGGTCGCCCGCTACCAGGCCGAGGCGGGTGCCGTCGCCGAGTGGCGGCTCGGCTACCTCCCGGACCGCGAGCTCGACCGCGCGCTCGGAGAGGCGACCATCGCCGTCTTCCCGTACCGCGCCGAGATCGACCAGTCCGGGGCGCTCCTGCGCGCGCTCGGCGCCGGCGTGCCCGCGGTCGTGTACGACGTCGGCGGGCTGGCCGAACCCGTGCGGGCGTACGGCGCCGGGCGCGTCGTCCCCGCCGGCGATGTCGGCGCGCTCACGACCGCCGTCGCGGAGCTGCTCGGCGACCACGCGGCGCTGGAGGCGGCCCGTGCCGGCGCCCTGCGGGCCCGCTCCGAGCTGACCTGGGAGCGGGCCGCCGCCGCCCATCTCATCGTGTACGAGGAGGTCGCGTGAGACGCCGGGGCCGCTTCGACGACGTCGTCTCCAGGCAGCTCGACCTGTTCGAGCGCGACCACGGCGACCTGATCGCCGAGTGCGAGCGCGCCGAGCGCGCGTACGACCGGGCCGGCCGCGAGGACGCCGAGGAGCGCTACGGCGAGTACGCCGAGCTCGTCGAGAGCGGGACGGACATCCTCGCCAGCCTGCGCTCCACCTTCCGCTCGACGCTCGACGAGGAGGCCGGGGAGGAGTACGAGGCGGCGTTCAACCGCGCGGTGGCGAGGCGCCTGCCCCGCTTCGCGCTCGAGATCGAGGACGCCTGATCAGGAGGCCGGCGGCGACGCGCCCCGGCGGCGCAGGAAGGCGGCAACCACGATCGACATCGTCACGGCGATTCCCAGGCCGCCGAGGACGCCCACCACGACCGGCAGCGACGACGTGTCCGAGGACGCCGTCGCGAGCGCGAGCGTCCGCCGCGGCACGACCGCCAGCTGCCGGCCTGCCCGCGTCTGCAGGGCGTGCCGGAGCTCGTCCTCCAGGTCGGAGTAGATGCGCAGGTCGGTCGGCGCGTTCGCCATCGCCGCGCGGTAGCAGCCGAGCGGGTACGCGCCCTCGATTGCCCCGTCGTTGGCCCAGTCCGCGATGACCGCGCGCCAGCAGGTGGAGGTCGCGGCGGCGGGGACGGCACGGGCGGCGCGAGGCGCTGCGGCCAGCACCCCGGCTGCGAGGAGCAGGGCGAGAGCCCCGGCGGCGAGCCGGAGCTGGGGGTCGATGCGCATCCGACACGGGATTACCGATTTCGAGATGCCTCAAACGTGAAAAGCCTGCAAATCCGGTCACACCCGGTGAGCTGCTGCGCGCCGGGCCAGTCAGCGGTGGCCGAAGTGGTGTGCGCGCGGAAGCGACGAGCGGGCCTGCTCGAGCCCGGCGGCCGCGCGAGCGAGCGGCGCGAGCGACGCCAGACGGGAGACGACGACGTTCACGTTGCGCCCGAGACGCTCCAGCCGCCCGCGCGCGAGGAGCAGCGACTCTCCGCGGACGAGCGGTCGGAAGCGCTCGTACACGGCGGGCGGCACGACGAGGTTGACCAGGCCGAGCTCGTCCTCGAGGAGCATGAAGACGACGCCGTTCGCGGTCGCCGGGCGCTGACGGGCGACGGCGAGGCCGGCGATCTCCACCTGCGCGCCGTGCCGGCGGTCGTCCAGCTCCCGGCTCGTCACCGCCGCTCCAGGCAGGTGCGGCCGGAGAAGCTCCAGCGGGTGCGGGCCGACGGAGACGCTCGTCGTCCGGTAGTCGGCGAGCATCCGCTCCCAGGGCGTCTGCTCGGGGAGCTGCGGCACCGGAGCCGTGGGCTCGAGCGGCAGGGCGAGCTGCTTCTCCGCCCCCTGCGTCCCCGGCACGGTCGCCGGCCGTGGGACGAGCCCGAGCTGCCAGAGGAGCGAGCGCCTCGGCTCGCCGAAGCAGTCGCAGGCACCGGACTCGACGAGCGCCTCGAGCCCGGCCCGGTCGAGCGGCGCGCGCTGGGCGAGGTCGCGGATCCCCGTGTACGGCTGCCCGGCGGCGAGCGCCTCCGCCTGCTCCTCCCCCACCCCGCTGACGTAGCCGAGGCCGATCCTGACGGCGAGCTCGGGGCGATCGGACTGCGGCTCGAGCGAGCAGCGCGCCTCGCTCGCGTTCACGTCCGGCGGCAGCACTCGCACGCCTCTGCGCTCGCCGTCGCGCACGAGGCTCGCCGGCGGGTAGAAGCCCATCGGCTGCGCGTTCAGGAGGGAGCAGAGGAACTCGGCCGGGAAGTGGTGGCGAAGCCACGCCGACTGGTAGGCGAGCAGGCCGAAGGCGGCCGCGTGCGACTTGGGGAAGCCGAAGCCGGAGAAGCCGACCAGCGTGTCGTACACGCGGTTCGCCGTCTCGCCGTCGACGCCCCGCTCGAGCGCCCCCGCGACGAAGCGCGCACGGTGGCTCTCGAGCGCCTCGTGGCTTCGCTTCCGGCTCATCGCGCGGCGGAGGCCCTCGGCCTCGCCGACCGTGAAGCCGGCGAGCGCCATCGCCACCTCCAGCACCTGGTCTTGGAAGACGACGACGCCGAGCGTCTCGCGCAGCGGCTCCGCGAGCGAGGGATGGTCGACCTCGGGCTCGTAGCCCGGATCCTCGCGCAGCCGTTGGCGCCGCTCGACGTACGGGTGCACGGCGCCCCCCTGGATCGGCCCCGGCCGGACGAGGGCGACCTGCACGGTCAGGTCGTCGAGGTTCTCCGGCCGCGTCCTGAGCAGGCTCTGCATCTGCGCCCGGCTCTCGATCTGGAACACGCCGACGGTGTCCGCCTGCTGGATCTCCTCGTACACCGCCGGGTCGTCGAGCGGGATCCGGGAGAGGTCGATCGTCTCGCCGCGCGCGCGGGCGATGCGGTCGACGCAGTCCTCGACCGCGGAGAGCATGCCGAGCCCGAGCAGGTCGATCTTCAGGAAGCCGGCGTCGGCGCACGAGTCCTTGTCCCACTGGCAGAGCAGGCGCCCGGCCATCGCCGCCGGCTGGACGGGCACGAGCTCGACGAGCGGGCGCGTCGAGATCACCATCCCGCCCGGGTGCTGCGAGACGTGCCGGGGCAGGCCGGCGATCTCCTTGCACAGCCAGCCGAGCGCCCGCCAGCGCCTGCAGGCGAGCTTGTCGCGACCGTCCGGAAGCGCCCGGAGCTCGTCCTCGACCCGGTAGGGGTTGCCCTCCGTGATGCGCGCGAGCCGCTCGAGCTCGCCGAACGGCAGGCCGAGCGCCTTGCCGAGGTCGCGGATGGCGCCGCGCGCGTGGTAGGTCGAGAAGCTGGCGACGAGCGCCGCATGGCCGTGGCCGTAGCGCTCGCCGACGGCGACGATCAGCTTCTCGCGGATGTCGCGCGGAAAGTCGAGGTCGATGTCCGGGACGGCCGCCATCTCACGGTTGAGGAAGCGCCCGAGCGAGAGGCCGGCGGCGACCGGGTCGACGTGCGAGAGGCCGGTCAGGTAGCAGACGATCGACCCGACCGAGCTCCCCCGCCCGCGGCCGGGTGGCAGGACGTGCCGTGGCGAGCCCGGGCCGCGCACCTCGAGCGCGATCTCCCGCGCCAGCTCGAGCACCTCGTGGTGGAGGAGGAAGAAGCCGGACAGGCCCAGGTCGGCGATCAGCCGGAGCTCCTCCTCGAGCCGCGCGCGGGCCGGCCGCTTGTGCCCGTTCGCGCCCGTGTAGCGCTCCGCGAACGCACGCTCGCAGACGCGGCGCAGCTGGAGGTCGGAGGGGTCGTCGCGGTCGGAGAAGTCCGGGTAGCGATAGCCGAGCTCCTGCGTGAGGTCGAACTCGAGCCGCTCGGCGAGCTCGCGCGTCCTGGCGACGGCGTCCCGGTCGTCCGGGAAGCGCTCGGACGCCTCCGCGGGCGCAAGGAGGACGCTCTCCCGGTTGCCGCGCCGCTCGGGCTCGCACGCCTCGAGCGAGGTCCGGTTCTTGACGGCGACGAGCGCGTCCTGGAGCAGCGCACGGCTCGGCCGGTGGGCGTGCACGTCGCCGGTCGCGACCGTCGGCACGCCGAGCGCCGCTGCGAGCTCGCGAAGCGCCGCGTTGCGGCGGGCGTCGCCTCGCAGGTAGGGTCGCTGCAGCTCGACCGCGAACCTGTCGCGCCCGAACGCGCCCGCGAGCTCCGCGGCGCCGTTCGGGTCGCGCACGGCGAGACCGTGCCGGGCGCAGCCGGACAGGCAGACGAGCCCCTCGTTCAGCTCGGCGAGCAGACGGCGGTCGAGCGCCGGCGGCAGCGGTTCTGCGCCCCCCTTCGGACGCGTGCCGGCATGCGCCGCGGTCAGGAGCCGGCAGAGGTTGGCGTAGCCGGCCGGGGTCTCGACGAGGAGCGTCACGTGCGCTCCGCCCGCGAGCGTCACCTCGGCGCCCGTGATCGGGCGGAGGCCGAGCGTCTTCGCCGCGTGCGCGAACTCGAGCGACCCGTACAGCCCGTCGTGGTCGGTGAGCGCGAGCGCCTCGTAGCCGAGGTCGGCGGCGCGTGCGGCGAGCTCCTCCGGTTGCGAGGCGCCGTCCAGGAACGAGTAGGCTGAGTGGCAGTGCAGCTCGACGTAGCTCATCGATGACCGGGGTCGTCATCGGGCCGGACGGGGGCGAGACGATCTCCGACCGCGCAGAGCGGAACGTGGTCGTCACGTGCGCGCACGAGCTCGTCGACGTCACCTGGACGCGGTACGAGGCGGGCGAGCGCGGACCCGACCCGCACGTCCACCGCCAGCACGCGGACGCCTGGTACGTGCTCGACGGCGAGCTCACGTTCGGGCTGGGACCGGGCAGCGCGGAGCTGCTGCGCGCGCCGGCGGAAACGCTCGTGCTCGTCCCGGCCGGCGTGGTGCACACGTTCCGCAACGAGGGCCCGGCCACCGCCCGTTTCCTGAACATCCATGCGCCGAGCATGGGCTTCGCGGAGTCCCTCAGGCGACAGGGCGACAGCGGCTACCGCTGGGACTCGTTCGACCCGCCGGACGACGGGGGGCTCCCCACCTCCCGCGTGGTCGTGCGCGGCCCCGGCGAGGGCGAGTCGATCCTGGGCGGCGCCGTCCTGTTCAAGGCGGAGGCCGGAGACGGGGACGGCACCTTCTCGCTCAGCGAGGCGACCCTTCCGCCGGGCTTTCCAGGACCTGTCCTCCACCGGCACGAGCGGATGCTCGACAGCTTCTACGTGCTCGAGGGCGTCCTCACCGTGCGGCTCGACGACGGCGAGGTCGAGGCCGGCCCCGACTCGTTCGCCCTCGTGCCGCCGAACACCGCGCACTCGTTCGCGAACCGAAGCGAGGGCACCGTGCGCATGCTCAACCTGATGGCGCCGGGAGGCCTCGAGCAGTACCTGAAGGAGGTCGCCGCGGCGACGACGCCCGGCGAGGCGCCCGATCCTGCCGTGATGGCGAGGATCGCCTCCCGCTACGACTTCCATCCCGCCTGAGCCGGGTGAGGGTGCGGGCTCAGGCCCGCTGGGTGAACCATCCGCCGTGCTCCGTGTCGTGGAAGACGACAGCGTGCTCGCCGCTCTCCAGCACGACGTCGAAGTAGCGGCGCCCGATCGGATCCTCCGTCCACCAGCGGTCGACGACCCGCCACTCCTCGCGGACGAGCATCACCGCCTGCCGGTTCACCTGCCGCGGCGTCCCGTCGAAGCCGGCCTCGACCAGCACCGGCCGCGGAGCGTTCAGTCGCGCGGGACGAGCAGCGCTCGGCGCTCGGGAATCCGCGACCACGGCGCGACCTCGACGACGGTGCACACGGCGGTGGCTCCCGCGCTCGCGCGTGCCTGCCGCAGCCCTTCCTTCAGCCTCGTTGCGGATCCGGCGCCTTCCCCGCCCGCGAGCTCGAGCTGCTGACCGGTCCACTCGGCGAGCTCGGCCACCTCGAGGCCGAGCGCCGTCACGGGCGCCGGCAGCTCGGCGAGCTTCGGCGCGAGCGCGGTCCGGAGCCGCTCCTTCTCGGCGGCCGGCTCCCGCAGCGTCGTCGACCGCCGCCAGGAGCCGCCGCCGACGAGGCGGGCGGAGAGGGCGAGCTTGCGCACGGCCCGGCCGGCGCGCTCGGGCCGTGCGAGGGCGCGCTCGACGAGCACCGCGAGCGCCCGGCGGAGCGTCAGCTCGTTCGCCACCGCCTCGAGGAACTCCAGCCGCTCGGCGATCTCCGCGGGCGGGCGGCGGGGCCTGACGCGACGGTTGTCCCCTCCCCGCGCCAGACCCCAGGCTCGCCGCCCGTCCGGTCCCAGGCGTTCCGCGACGGCGGAGCCGGGAAGCGAGGCAAGCTGACCGATCGTCCGCACCCCCAGGCGCTCCAGCTCCGCCGTGCGCGACTCGTCCAGCGGCAGCAGCGAGAGCGGAAGCGGCGCAAGGAAGTCGGGAGCGCGCTCGTTCGAGACGACGAGCACCTGCCCCGCCCGCGCCACGCCGGCTGCGGCGAGCGCCGCGAACTTCCGCTCGGCGGCTCCAGCGCGCGCGTCCCACGAGGAGCCGACCGCGGCGAGCGCCCGTCCGAGCGCCTGCTCGAGCCCGCCGTAGAGGCGCTCGACTCCGCGGGTCTCGACGTAGAGACAGCCGACGGCGGCCGGCTCGACGGGGAAGCCGACGTCCTCGAGGCGGCGCACGATTCCCTCCCACTCCTGCTCGGCGACGGCGGGATCCTGCTCGACGAGCACGAGCGACGGGCACGTCGCGAGCGCCTCGCCGAGACGCATCCCCGGCCGGATGCCCGCCGCCTCGGCGGCGGCTGTCACCGGGCCGACGACGGGATCCGAGCCCGGGAGCGGAGCCAGCGCCGCCGCCCGGGTCGCAAGGCGCGGCCGCTCCCGGAGCGCCGCCCGCAGCTCGAACCCCGGGATGAGGATGCAGGCGACCATCGGAACGGATGTTCTACACGAACATGTGTTCCTAGTCAAGGCCGGGGCTCACGCGCGCGCCGTACGCGAAGCCGGCCCTCGGAGGGCCTCAGATGCCGGCCGCGTAGCCGTCCTTGCGGGGATCGGAGCCGCCGACGAGCGCGTCGCCCTGGAGGAGGATCGCCTGGCCGCCACCGAAGCCGAACGTCTCCGTCTCGCGCACCGTCCGGTAGCCGAGGCGCTCGAGGTCGAGGTCGCGCTCCCACAGCCCCTCCTCGAGCCGGACGACGTCGCCGTCGACGCGGAAGCGGGGGCGGTCGAGCGCGGCCTGCGGGTCGAGGCCGTCGTCGACGAGCGCCGAGACGAGCTGCATGTGCGCCTGCGCCTGGATGAAGCCGCCCATGACGCCGAACGGGCCGTAGAGGCTCCCGTCGCGGAGGAGCATCCCCGGGATGATCGTGTGGTACGGGCGGCGGCCCGGCTCGACCGCGCCCGAGACGGCGAAGCAGGCGCCGCGGTTCTGCAGCACGACGCCGGTTCCGGGGGCGACGACGCGGGAGCCGAACGACTCGAACAGGCTCTGGATGAAGGAGGCGGCCATGCGCTCCTCGTCGACCGCGCACAGGTAGACGGTGCCGCCGGCCGGCTCGCGGACGGCCCGCTCCTGCCCGTGCCGCCGCCGCTCGAGGTACCCGGGCTCGATCAGGTCCGACACGTCCGCCCCGTCCCGCACCCGTGCGAGACCGTCCTCGAGGGCGAGCTTGGCGCAGCGGATGCGGCTCGCGAGGCTCGGGGACGAGCGCTCGAGCAGACCGAGCGCCTCGAGCGCGACGACTCCCTGCGTCGGCGGCGGTAGCTCGCACACCTCCACCCCTCGGTAGCGCAGGCGCAGAGGCTCCACCCAGCGCGGCTCGAACCCGGCCAGGTCGGCCTCGTCCAGCCAGGTGGAGGCTGCGATCGCCTCGGCCACGGGGCCGGCGTAGAACCCGTCGCGGCCGGCCCCGGCGACCCGACGGAGCGTCGCGGCGAGCTCGGGGAAACGGACGAGCTCGCCGACGCGCGGCGGGGGGCCGAGCTCGTCCGGGCCTCCGAACGTCTGCCACGCCTCGGCCGCCCTCGGCGCGATCGCGAACCCGTGCTCGGCCAGGTCGATCGCGTCGGCGAGGCAGGCGTCCAGCCCCAGCCGTCCGTGGCGCTCCGCGAGGGCGGTCCAGCCCGCGACCGCGCCCGGCACCGTCACCGAGCGCGGGCCGCGGCCGGCGACCGGCTCCACCGGGTCGGCGGCACGCGGCGCCGGGCCCGCCGAGTCGAGGCCCTCCAGGGCGCCGTCGCGCCAGACGAGGGCGAAGCAGTCGCCGCCGATCCCGGTCGACATGGGCTCGGTGACGCACAGGACGGCGGCGGCCGCGAGCGCGGCGTCGGCGGCGTTGCCGCCTCGCTCGAGCATGCGCAGCCCGGCGCGCGTCGCGAGCGGCTGGCTCGTCGCCACCATCCCGCGCGCCGCCACCGCCGGGGGCCGTCCGAAGGCGAACCGGTAGCTCAGAGCGTCACCTCGGCGGCGGCGCCGAGCATGCGCGAGAAACGGGGCACCGCTCGAAGGACGCTCTCGCGGGCGCAGAAGGCGATGTCGTCCTGGAGACCGCTCGCGTGCAGGTTGCGCGCGCTCTGCGATGCCGACAGCCCCTCCTCGGCGGTGGCGAAGGTGCCTGCCAGCCTGGCTGCGGCCACGGCGGAGTCGGTGTGGTTGCCGCCGAGCGCGTCGGCGATCCGCCCGGCGCAGTAGGCGTCGTCGAGCGCGAGCTCGCCGCGGACGCCGGCACAGAGGACGGCCACGTCGCCGGCCCCGGTCTGCCGTGCCGCCTCGGCGACCGCCGCCAGGTTGAGGAGCGAGCCGACGAGGACGAGCCGGCAGCGCTCGGCGGCCGCGACGAGGAGCCGCGTGCCGTTCGTCGTCGTCAGGACGAGCGTGTCGGCGGCGGGCTCGACGAACTCGCGCGGCGAGTTGCCGAAGTCGAAGCCGGGGATGCGCACCGTCGCGCGCTCTCCCGCCAGCGCCGCGTTCCCCTCGCGTCTCGCGACCGCCTGCGCGTCCTCGATCTCGGCGCAGCAGAGGACGCGGCGGTAGCCCGACTGGAGCGCCTGCACGATCGTCGAGGTGGCGCGGAGGACGTCGACGACGATGCCGACCGGAGCGTACACCTCCTCGACCGGGGTGAACGCGACATGCACTCGCACGGCCACGTACGCTAACTCGATGGCCGAGCCGAGGTACTGCTACCGGCATCCCGACCGGGAGACGGGCCTGTCGTGCTCGGAGTGCGGGCGGCCGATCTGCGTCGACTGCATGACCGTCGCGCCCGTCGGCATCCGCTGCCCCGACCACGCCGGGACGCGGCCCAGGCAGGTGCGCGCGGTGGCGAAGCCGGCGTCGGCGGCCGGGCGGCGCGTCCGGCGAACAGCGGCGAGGCACGGGTACGTGCTGCCGGAGTTCAGCGTCACCCGGGCGCTCGTGATCCTCAACGTCCTCGTCTACCTGGCGGAGCTCGCGGGCGGCTCCGGCGTCAACGGCAACTCGGGCTGGATCTTCCAGCACGGTTCCCTCGTCGAGAGCGGCGCCTACTTCCAGGGCACGATCGTGCAGGGGACATTCCCGGGCGTGCACCTGATCGGCGTCGCGCACGGCGAGTGGTGGCGCCTGATCACCGCGGCCTTCCTCCACTACGGGCCTCTCCACCTGGGTCTGAACATGCTCGCGCTGTGGTGGCTGGGCTCGCCGGTCGAGGCCGCGCTCGGGCGAGCCCGGTACCTGCTCCTCTACCTGGCGGCGGGGCTCGCCGGCTCGACCGGCGCGCTTCTGATCAGCCCGAACGCCGTCACGGTCGGCGCCTCCGGCGCCATCTTCGGCATCCTCGGCGCGCTGCTCGTGCTCGAGTACCAGGTGACGGGCTCGCTCGCCGGCCAGGCGATGACGCTGATCGTGCTCAACCTCGCCTTCAGCGCAGGCTTCTCGAGCAACATCTCCCTCGGCGGGCACGTCGGCGGCCTCGTCGCCGGGATTGCCGGCGCGGTCGCGCTCGTCGCCTTCCGCCGCCACTACCCGGCCGTGGGCCGCGCCGCGATCGTGCGCGGAGGGGTGGTCGTCGCGATCGGCGTGGTGAGCGTCGTCATCGCCTACCTGCGCGTGCACGGCAGCGGTTGAGCCGCCGGCTCGGCTCAGCTGTATGAGCGTCCGCGCCTGCATCGTCGCCTTCCTGGTCCAGGCGGCGGTCGTGGGCGCCGCCGCCGGAGCGGCGCCGGGGACGACGAGCCGCTCGGCGTCGCGCACGGTGTACGTGGACGGCGACTCGCTCGCCGTCGGCACCGGCTGGTACCTGCCCGCTTTCCTGCACGGGTGGACGGTGCGCTCGACGACGGCGGTCAGCCGGCACGTCTCCCAGGGCGTCGCCGCGATCGAGGCGGCCGGCCGCTCGCTCGAGCGGGTCGTCGTCGTCGATCTCGGCACGAACGACGACCCCTCCGCCGTCGGGCGCTTCCGCTCGTCGGTGCGGGAGGTCGTGCGCGCCGCAGGCCAGTCGCGGTGCGTGATCTGGGCGACGATCAACCGCCCCCCGTACGACGGCGTCTCCTACGACGGGTACAACCGCGCGCTCGCGAGCCTGGACGCCGCCTACCGCAGCCTGCACGTGTTCGACTGGGCGGCGATGGCGCGGGCGCATCCCGGCTGGTTCGGCCCGGACGGCGTGCACCCGACGAACGCCGGCTACCGCGCGCGGGCGGCCGCGCTCGCCCGCCTGATCAGGTCCTGCTGAGCGGAGCGCAGCCGGGCCGGGGATGGCCGCGGGCTCACGACGCGTGCCTGCGCCAGCTCGTAAGGTCGAACTGCGCGTTCAGCTCCTTGAGCAGGAGCCTGGCGATGATGTCGCCGCCGGCGGTCTCGAAGTGGACCCCGTCCGGCGCACGCACCTTGACCAGCTCGCCGTCCGGCTTGGGCAGGTACTCCGCGTAGCCGCCCGTGTTCGGGTCGGCGAAGAGCAGGTACGTGTCGACGTAGGCGGCGCCCCGCGGCCGCTTCCGCGCCTCCTCGGCGACGATGCGGTTGATCACCTCGAAGTCGCGCGTCTCGCTCGCGCTGCGCGCGATCGGCAGCCCGATCCAGACGAGGAAGCCGTGCGCGCGGATGACCGTGTCCATGATCCCGGCGACCCGCCGCCGGTACTCCTTCACCCAGGAGGCGCTGCCGAAGGAGCCGACGCTCGTCCCCGGCGGCAGCCCGGTCATGTAGTCGTGGTCGTCGTTCGCGCCGAAGGCGACCACGACCACGTTCGGGTGGTCGTCCTTCATCACCTGGCGGATCCGGTCGAACCAGTTGTAGACGTCCGGCCGCTCGAGGCCCGTCGCCACGTGCCCGTCGAGCGGCCCGACGGGCTTGTACACCTTGCTCCCGCCGAGCGCGCGCAGCAGCGAGTAGCCGGGGACGATGACGAGCGAGTCGCCCCCGACGTAGATCCTGAGCGGATGCGAGGGCGAGAAGGCCTGCTTGCGCGGCTGGGCGGGCGGCGTGCGCCGCTGCGCCGGCGTGCGCTGGCCGGGCGACGTCGCGGCCTTCCCCGCCGGCGGCCGAACGGGGGGCGGAGCGCCCACGGGCGGCGGCGGGACGGCGGCCGGCGGCGGCAGCGTGATCTGCGTGACGATCCTGTCGTCGTCCGAGCGGCCGAGCGCCGCCTTCACCGCGTTGCGCGGCCGGTCGAGGAGGAGCGCGTGGCTGACGGAGTCGAGCGCCTCGGTGAGCGGCAGCGCGACGTCGCGCTTCCAGCCGGGCTGAAGCGTCTCGGCCGTCTTGTGCAGACCAGGCGCGTTGAGGAAGGCACCGAGGACGAGCGCGCCGACGCCGACGACGACGGCGTGGCCGGCCGGGTGCAGGCGCCGCCGCGGGCCTGCGGCCGAGCCGCCGGCAAGGCGGCTGTCTGCGGCCGCGCCGGGGTGTCTCGCCCGCGTGCGCGGGGCGGTCGGCCGGATGCGAGTGGGAGCGTCCACGTCAGAAGCGGAAGTAGATGAACGGGGCGACGCCCTGCGGTCCCATCGCGTGCGTGACCATCAGCGCCACGGCGAGCACGACCACCTGGAAGGCGACGCCGAGCTCCGAGAAGCGCGCCATGAGCATCTGCGGGATCCGCGCGGGCAGGTACTGGCTGGCGATGCCGGCGAGGATGGCGAGGACGACGCCCGTGCCGACGAGCGGCGAGGGCTGGCCCCAGGCGGTGAACAACCGCTCGATCACGTCCCACGCCGTCCCGAACGAGTCCGCCCGGAAGAAGATCCAGGCGAACGCGACGAGGTGGAAGGTGACGAACCGCCGGCGCCGCAGCGCCCAGCCGGTGGGCGTCTCGTCGGCGAGCCCGTGCTCGCGCCGGAGGCGGCCGACGGCGAGGGCGAGCCCGTGCATGCCGCCCCAGACGACGAACGTCCACGCCGCCCCGTGCCACAGCCCGCCGAGCAGCATCGTCGCCGCCAGGTTGGCGTAGGTGCGCGCCTCGCCCTTGCGGTTGCCGCCGAGCGGGATGTACAGGTAGTCGCGGAGCCAGCGCGACAGCGTCATGTGCCAGCGTCGCCAGAAGTCCTGGATGGAGATCGCCGTGTACGGGCTGTCGAAGTTCTGCGGGAAGCGGAAGCCGAGCAGCAGGGCGAGCCCGATGGCCATGTCCGTGTAGCCGGAGAAGTCGGCGTAGATCTGCACGGAGTACGCGTACACGGCCACGAGCGTCTCCAGCGACGAGTGCTGGACGGGCGCGCCGAAGACCCCGTCGACGATGTGCGTCGCCAGGTAGTTCGCGATCACCACCTTCTTGAACAGACCGGTGGCGATCAGGTAGAAGGCCCGGCTCGAGTCGACCCGGCGCGGGTCGCGGGGCGACTCGAGCTGCGGCAGCAGCTCGGAGCCGCGCACGATCGGCCCGGCGACGAGGTGCGGGAAGAACGACAGGTAGGCGGCGAACTTGGGCAGCGTGACCGGCTCGAGCGTGCCGCGGTAGATGTCCACGACGTAGCTGATCGCCATGAACGTGAAGAAGGAGATCCCGACCGGCAGCACGATGTCGCGCGTGCCGACGGGGAAGCCGAGGCCGACCGCCGCGAACAGGTTGTGCCCCGAGCTGACGAAGAAGTTGTAGTACTTGAAGTAGCCGAGGACGCCGAGGTCGCCGACGAGGCCGAGCGCCAGGATCGCCCTGCGCCGGAGCGCGAGCGCGGAGCGGTGGATGGCCACGCCGACCGCCTGGTTCCAGGCGATCGAGAAGGCGAGCAGGAACACGAACTTCCAGTCCCAGTCGGCGTAGAAGACGAAGCTCGCGCAGACGATGAACAGGCGCCATGCCCGCGGGCGGGGCATCAGCAGCCAGCTCGCGACGAGGACGACGACGAAGAACGTGGCGAAGGTCGTCGTGGGAAAGAGCACGCGTGCGTCTCAGACGGGCGTCGGCCGGAGCGAACAGGATAGTCGGCGCCCGGTCAGCGTCGGTAGCGGCCGACGAGCGTCGCGGTTGCCAGCACCTTGCCGCGGAGCGCGCGCTCGAAGGCGGCCCCCGATGCGCCGGCGGCGAGCCGGAGCGGCGCGCGCAGCGCGTACAGGCGGAACACGTACCGGTGCGTGCCCGACGGCGGGCAGGGGCCCGTGTAGCCGATCCGCCCGGCGTCGTTGCGCCCCTCCGGCAGCCCGTGCGTCGCCTGCGCGAGGCTGCGCGCTCGCGGCGAGATGCTCCAGATCGTCCAGTGCAGGAAGCTGCCGCCGGGCGCGTCCGGGTCCTGCACGAGCAGGGCGAGCGAGCGGGTGCGGGCGGGCGGCGCCGTCCAGCGCAGCGGCGGCGACACGTTCCTACCGTCGCACGTGTACAGGCGCGGGATCGTCCCGTTCGCGTGGAAGGCAGGGCTCGTCAGCACGAACGCAGCGGCGACGGTGGCGACCACGCCCGAACGCTAGCGGCTCCGGCTCGTGCCGGAGGACGGCCGGCTCGCGCCTGCGGCTACGGCTGGTACTGCTGGTCGAGTGCCTCGACCGTGTCGATCGAGTAGCGCAGCCAGAAGCCGAGGTGCTTCAGGTCGACTTGGCCGCGGTGCTTCGGGTTCTTCCCCTTGAGGAGCTGGGCGAGCTCGGCCGGGCTCGACCTCGTCGTCGCCAGGTTCACGAGGATCGTCACGTGCGCGTCGACGGGCAGCTCGTACGTCAGTAGCCGGCGGTCCGGGTTGCGGATCCAGTAGTCGTTCGGCACCGCCTGGCCGGGCTTGATCGCGCCGTCCTCCGCCGCGGCCACGTTCGCCGTCCGGCCCTGGAGCCAGAGCGCGGGGTCGAAGCGGAGCTCGTACGCCTTCCCCTTCGGGGTCACCGACTTCACGTAGCCGAACTCGACCAGCTGCTTGGGCGGCGAGAACAGCCCCCCGCCGGCGAGGGCGAAGCCGCCGGCTGCGGCCGCCGCTGCGAGCACGGCTCCTAGCACGAGCAGGCGTCTCACCGCGGCGACTCTAGCGCCGCCGCGGCGCAGGCGAAAGTGTCCGCGGCGGCCGCTGGCCGGATCAGCCGCCGGCGACGGCCGCTTCGACGCCCGTCTCCTTGAGCGCCGCCTGTGCGGCCGCCAGGCGCGCGAGCGGTACCCGGAACGGCGAGCACGACACGTAGTCGAGGCCGATGCGGTGGCAGAAGGCGACCGAGCTCGGTTCGCCGCCGTGCTCGCCGCAGATGCCGAGCTTCAGGTCCTCCTTCGCCCCTCTCCCCCGCTCGACTGCGATCCGCATCAGCTCTCCGACGCCGCCCTCGTCGAGGACCTCGAACGGGTTGCGCTCGAGCACGTCGTCCTCGAGGTAGCGGGCGAGGAACTTGTTCTCGGCGTCGTCGCGGGAGAAGCCGAGGGTGGTCTGGGTGAGATCGTTCGTACCGAAGGAGAAGAAGTCGGCGTGACGTGCGATCTCGTCTGCCCGTACGCACGCCCGCGGCAGCTCGATCATCGTGCCGACCAGGTACTCGATCTCGCCCTCCTCCCCGACGGTGCGCACGGTCAGCTCGCGCAGCCGCCGCAGCTCCTCGCCGAAGCCGACGAGCGGGTGCATGATCTCGACGATCGGCGCCTCGCCCGTACGCTCGTGCACCGCCTTCGACGCGCGCACGATCGCGCGCACCTGCATCTCGTAGATCTCCGGGAAGATCAGCCCGACGCGGCAGCCGCGCATGCCGAGCATCGGGTTCGTCTCGTGCAGCACGCGGATCCGCTCGCGCATCGCCTCGTCGGTCGCCTCCTCGAGCGGCGGCAGGAACTCGTGCAGCGGCGGGTCGAGCAGCCGGATGGTGACCGGCAGGCCGGCCATCGCCTCGAAGATGCCCTCGAAGTCGTGCTGCTGCATGGGCAGGATGCGCTCGAGCGCGGCCCGGCGGCCCTCCGCCGAGTCGGCCATGATCATCTCGCGCATCACCGGCAGGCGGTCCTCGGCCATGAACATGTGCTCGGTGCGGCAGAGGCCGATCCCCTGCGCCCCGAGCTCGCGCGCCTTGGCCGCGTCCTCGGGGGTGTCCGCGTTCGCGTGCACGCGCAGCCGGCGCAGCCCGTCCGCCCACTCGAGGATCGTCTGGAAATCCTCGTTGATCTGCGGCGGGACGAGAGGAACCTCGCCGAGCATGATCCGGCCGGTGCCGCCGTCGATCGTGAGCAGGTCGCCTTCGGCGAGCTCGTGGCCGGCCAGGCTCGCTCGCGTCGTCCCGCCGAACGTCAGCGCCTCGCAACCCGCGACGCACGGCTTGCCCATGCCGCGCGCGACGACGGCCGCGTGCGAGGTCATGCCGCCGTGGGCGGTGAGCACGCCCTGCGCGTGGATGAGGCCGTGGATGTCGTCCGGGGTCGTCTCCCAGCGGACGAGGATGACCGCCTCGCCGCCGCGGCCGAGCTCCTCCGCCCTGTTCGCATCGAACACCACCTTCCCGGAGGCGGCGCCGGGGGACGCGTTCAGACCCGTGGCGACGACGTCGACCCTCGCCGTCGGGTCGATCATCGGGTGCAGCAGCTGGTCGAGCTGCGAGGGGTCGATCCGGGCCACGGCCTCCTCGCGGGTGATCAGCCCCTCCGAGGCCATGTCGACGGCGCACTTGAGCGCGGCGGCCGCCGTGCGCTTGCCGGTGCGCGTCTGCAGCACGAACAGGGTGCCCTCCTCCACCGTGAACTCGACGTCCTGCATGTCGCGGTAGTGCTCCTCGAGCCGCTGCATGGTGGCGAGAAACTCGCCGTAGGCCTCCGGCAGCGTCTCGCGCATCCGCTCGAGCGGCTCCGGGGTGCGGATGCCGGCGACCACGTCCTCGCCCTGGGCGTTCAGCAGGTACTCGCCGAACACACCTTTCTCGCCGGTGGACGGGTTGCGCGTGAAGGCGACGCCGGTCGCGGAGCGCGGGCCCTTGTTGCCGAACACCATCTGCATGACGTTCACGGCGGTGCCCAGGTCGTCCGGGATGTCGTGCGCGCGGCGGTAGACCTGCGCGCGCGGCGTGTCCCACGACTCGAAGACGGCGACGACGGCCCGGTCGAGCTGCTCGCGCGCATCCTGCGGGAACGGCCGGCCGAGCTCGTGCTCGTAGATCGCCTTGAACGTCTCCACCAGCCCGGCCAGGTCCTCGGCCGTCAGGTCGACGTCCTGCGCCACCCCGCGCGCCTCCTTCAGCTTCGTCAGCTCGGACTCGAAGCGATGGGGGTCGATGCCGTCCACCGTCTCGCCGTACATCTGGATGAGCCGCCGGTAGGAGTCGTAGGCGAAGCGCTCGTTGCCGGTCCGCTCGGCGAGGCCGCGCACGGCGACGTCGCTCAGGCCGACGTCGAGGATCGTGTCCATCATCCCCGGCATGGAGATCGCGGCGCCCGACCGCACCGACACGAGCAGCGGGTCGTGCGGGTCGCCGAAGCGCTTGCCGGTCTTCTGCTCGAGCCGGGAGACGTGCACCGAGACCTCGTCGTCGAGGCCGTCCGGGATCCGCTTCGCCGCCATGTAGGCACGGCAGGCCTCGGTGGTGATGGTGAAGCCCGCGGGCACCGGCAGGCCGAGCTGGGTCATCTCCGCCAGACCGGCCCCCTTGCCGCCGAGGAGCGCCCGCCCCTCCTCGCACGGCTCGTCGAAATCGAACACGTAGCGCATGGAGGGTCATTATTCCCGCTCGGCGGATGGTCGGTCAGCGGGGCAACTCCGGAGCCGCCGGCCGGGATTGCCCTGGGCGTCGGCCGGCGGTGCGGCCGGGCAGCCAGCTTCAGTGCTCGCGATCACGCCGCCGGCGCGCCCGGAACTCGGCCAGCCAGGCTGCGGCGCGGAGCCCGATCCAGAGAGGTGTGAGCCCGACGTAGAAGACGAGCATGCCGAGCACGAGCAGGACGTGCCAGAGCAGCCAGCGCCAGAGCGGGATCCTGCGTGCGCGCGCCGCCCGCGCGCCCGGGTTGAAGCCGGGCCCCGGATCCGGCAGGTCGGTCACGTCGCCTTCCGGTCGTTCCGCTGACTGTGGTCGCTCCGGTCGTTGCGGCGGTGCTCGACCTGGCGGATGATGCGCACGGCCGTCTCCTCGACCGACAGCTCGGTTATGTCGATCACGGGGCAGCCGAGGCGCCGGTGGACGTCGGCTGCGACGTCGAGCTCCTCGTAGATCTCGACGATGGCCGCGTACGACTGGCGTCCGCTCCGCATCAGGCGCGCCCGCTCGCGCCGGATCTCCGCCAGGCGGCCCGCGTCGATGGTCAGGCCGACGATCTTGCCCGGGTCGACGCGGAAGAGCTCCGCCGGCGGCTCGATGCCCTTCACGATCGGCACGTTCGCCGTCTTGTAGCCGAGATAGCCGAGGTACATGGAGAGAGGTGTCTTCGACGTGCGCGACACGCCGACGAGGACGATGTCGGCATCGCGCAGACCGTCGCCGACCCCGTCGTCGTACTTGACCGCGAACTCGATCGCGGCCATGCGCTTGAAGTAGGCCGAGTCGAGCGGCGGCCTCGCCCCGGGCTTCATCTGCGCGGCCCTGCCGGACACCTCCGCGATCGTCGTCAGCGGCGGGCCGAGGATGTCGCAGGCGTGCACGCCGGCGTCCCGGCAGAGGACGCGCATGGCCTCGCGCAGCTCGGGCTGCACGATCGTGTACACGACCACCGCCGGCCGCCCGGCCGCCCGGCTCACGGCCAGCTGCAGGTCGTCGACCGTCTCGACCCGGGGATGGCGCACCTCCTCGAACGGCTGGTCGGGGAACTGTGCCTCGAGCGCGGCCACGAGCCGCGTCGCGGTCTCTCCCGTCGCGTCGGAGATGATGTGCAGCTCGACGGGCGACTTCGGCCCTGCCTGCGCAGCGCTCGCCACGCCGCCATTCTGACGCGCAGGGCAGGAGCGGGGCGAGCGTGCGCTCAGGGGCGAGCGTGCCCTCGGCGGCGGCCGCCGGCACACCTTCGCCACCGCCCTCCTCCGGCACACCTTCGCCACCGTCCCGTCACACACGGGCGCGAAGCTCGCCGCTATGCTCGCAGCGGGTGGTGGGCTGGGGTGCCCCGACGGGAGCGGCGTCGCCCCGGGATCAGAGCGGGATCTGCGAGAGGTCGCCGAGGCGCCCGACCGCGTCGCGGAGGTCGCGCAGCAGGCGGAGCCGGTTTGCCCGCACGCGCTCGTCGGGGTCCATGACGAGGACGTCGACGAAGAAGCGTTCGACGAGCGGGGCAAGCGACGCGGCCCAGGCGAACACCTCCGTGAAGGGCGCCTCCGGCGGGGGTTGCGTCCTGATCGCCGCCGCCAGGTCACGCTCTGCCTGCTCGGAGAAGATCGTCTCGTCGACAGGGGCCTCGTCGGCGGCGTCGCCGACGATCCGTCGCGCGCGCGTGTACACCTCGTGCACCGCAGGCAGCGCCTCCTGCCCGGCCAGGTGGTGCGCCAGACGAGCGACGCCGCCCACCTCCCGCACCCGGGATGCCCGCGCCGCGCGCACGAACTCGACCGGGACGTCGAGGTAGCCCTCGAGGCGCTCCTCGACGAACTCGCGGACGTCGTCGGGCATGAGCTCCCGCCTCACCTCCACCTCGCCCTCGACGGCGAGACGGCAGAGGCCGATCGCGGCGCGCCGCAGCCCGAACGGGTCGCGCGAGCCGGACGGCCGGTGGCCGAGCGAGAAGGAGACGGTGAGCGTGTCCAGCTTGTCCGCCGCCGCCAGCACGCGGCCGGCTGGCGTGGAGGGGAGCGGCGCGTCGGCGCCGTCCGGCAGGTACTGCTCGGCGATGGCGAGGCAGACCGGCTCCGGCCGGCCCGACAGGCGTGCGTACTCGGCGCCGATCGCGCCCTCGAGATCGGGGAACTCGCGCACGAGCTCCGCCGCCTGGTCGGCCTTGGCGAGCGATGCCGCCTCCCGAGCCGTCTCGTCGCCGCCGAGCGCGGCGACGAGCTCGACCAGGCGCTCGGTCTTGTCCGCGTACGTCCCCGCGCCGGCGAAGAAGGTGATCGAGCCGAGCCGCGCTGCCAGCCCATCGATGCCGACCGCTACGTCGCGCTCGAAGGTGAAGCGCGCGTCGTCCAGCCGGTTCGAGAGCACGCTCTCGTGTCCCATCCGCACGGTCTCCGGCTCTCCGCCGCCGGCGACGACCGCGAACCTCGTGCCGCCGAGGGGGAAGTAGCGCTGGTGCGACTGCATCGCCGTCACGATCACCCGCTCGGGAAGCGTGAGGAAGCGCTCGTCGAAGCTTGCCCCGAGCACGACCGGGCTCTCGACCAGATGCACGACCTCGTCGAGCTTGCCGAGCGGGTCTGCCCAGCTTCCGAGCGCGTCGAGCCCGTCGACGATCAGCCGCCGCCGCTCGGCCTGGTCGGGCTCGACGCCGGCGCTTCGCAGCAGCCCGAGGTAGGCGCCGGCATCCGGGATCTCGAGCTCGTGCGAGCTGAATCGGTGCCCGAACGAGCTCGAGCCCGAAGGGACGCCGTCGATCGCGAGCTCGAGCGTCTCGCTCCCGTGCTTCGCGAGCAGCCAGCGCACCGGGCGGGGGAAGCGAAGCCCTCCGGCACGCCAGACCATCGTCTTGTGGAAGACGAGCCCGCGCACGATCTCACCCAGTCGCTCGGCGAGCGGGCGCGGCTGCACGGGCGCCCACAGGAACCCGTCCTGCTCGACGAGGTCGGCGGCGGCCAGGCCGTGCTTGCGGGCGAACCCCTCGGCAGCGCGCTCGCGCAGCGCGGCCGGCGGCCCTTTGACGAGCTCGACGCCGCCCCGGCCGGGGAGCTCGTCGACGAGCACGACGAGCCGGCGCGGTCCGACGAGGACGCGCGACGGCGCCTGCCCGAGGTGCCGCTCGCACAGCCCGGGAAGCTGCGTCTCCGCCTCGGCGCACGCCCAGGCGGGAAGCTCCTCGCAGCCGATCTCGAGCAGGAGCTCAGGCATCGGCCACCCGCTCGAGGTACAGCTTCGCCACCTCGCGCGCGAGCGTGCGCACGCGCCCGATGTAGGCGGCACGCTCGGCGACGGAGACGGCGCCGCGGGCGTCGAGGAGGTTGAACGTGTGCGAGCACTTGAGCGTCTGGTCGTAGGCGGGGAGCGGCAGGCCCGCCTCCAGCAGCCTGCGGCACTGCGCCTCGCAGTCGTCGAACCAGCGCACGAGCGACGCCACGTCCGCCTGCTCGAAGTTGTACGCCGACCATTCGCGCTCGCTCTCGCGGTAGATGTCACCCCACGTGAAGCCCGGCGCCCACTCGAGCTCGAATGCCGTCCGCTTCCCCTGCAGGAACATGGCGAGCCGCTCCAGGCCGTAGGTGATCTCGGCCGGGATCAGGTCGAGCTCCAAGCCGCCGAGCTGCTGGAAGTACGTGAACTGCGTCACCTCCATGCCGTCGATCCACACCTCCCAGCCGAGGCCCCAGGCGCCGAGGGTCGGCTGCTCCCAGTCGTCTTCGACGAGCCGCACGTCGTGGCGGACGAGGTCGATGCCGAGGGCGGCGAGCGAGTCGAAGTACTGGTCGAGCACGTCGTCGGGGGTCGGCTTGAGGATCACCTGGTACTGGAAGTAGTGCTGGAAGCGGAACGGGTTCTCGCCGTAGCGCCCGTCCGTCGGCCGGATCACCGGCTCGACGTAGGCGGCTCGCCACTCCTTCGGCCCGAGGCAGCGCAGGAACGTCGCCGGGTTCATCGTCCCGGCCGCGAGCTCGGTGTGGTAGGGCTGCATGACCACGCAGCCGCGGTCGGACCAGTACGCCTGGAGCCGCGTGATCATCTCCTGGTAGGTCGGCGCCGCCACGGCGCGATGCTACCCGCCTCCCCGGCGGCGGAGCCGCGCCAGGCGGCGGGCACGCGCGCCGGCGCCCGGGGAGCGCGGCGCGCGGCCGGCGGCCGCCAGGAGCGGCCGTCAGGTCGCGACCTCGCCGAGGAAGAAGGCGATCGGCCGCGCGATCGCCTGGTCGAGCACGAACGCGAGCGCGTCTCCGACGATGCCCCCGGCGACGCTGTGGGCGGCGCGACGCATGCCGCTCCGCAGCGCCCGCTCGATCGTCGCTCGGTCCCACCTCACCTGCTTTTTGCCCGCGGCGGGGACGAACGAGAGCACCAGCTCCTCCCTGGTCGTGTGCAGCGAGCAGGCGGCGCCGTCGAGGCCGGCGAGCGCGAAGCGCTGCACGGCGCTGTCGATCGCGCCGCCGATCCCCTGCTCGCTCACCTGCGGCTTCGCCGTGCACGGATCGGCAAGGTGCGCGCCGCCGAAGCCGAGCGCACCCATGCCGAGCTCGACCGCGAGCAGCGCGACCGCCGCCGCCCCGAGCGCGGCGAGCGCGAGCGCCTGCGGCCGCCCGCTCAGGCGCCCTCGCCCCGCCGGAAGGTGGCCGCCGGGAGCACGGTCGCGAGCGCGAACAGCGCCGACAGAGCGAACGACGAGCGGAAGCCGCGCGTGATCGACCCGCGCAGCGTGCCGAGCAGCCGGTCGCGGAGGGCGCGAAGCCGCGCGTCCGTCCTCGCACCGCGCTCGTCGAACGGCTTTGCCAAGTCGGGCACCTCGCCCGTCGGCGTGTCCAGGAACTCGTCGCGCAGCTGGAGCGCAATCGGCACCTTGTTCACGAGGTCGACGTTCCCGTCCATGATCACCCGCGTGCCGGCGAGGAGCGCCCGCTCGCCCGCGCGGTCGAGGGCGGCGCTGAGGAGCGGCGCGATCAGAGCCAGGCTGACGACGAGCCCGAGATGGCGCGCCCCCACGCTGACCGCTCCGCTGCGGAGCGGGGCGGCGGCCGCGCCCATCGCCGCCCGTGTCAGGGGCGGCACGGACAGACCGAGACCGAGGCCGCAGAGGGCGAGCGAGACGACGACGAGGGCGTCGCTCACCGCCGGAAGCAGCGCGAGCGAGGCGAGCCCGGCAGCGAGGAGGAGCGCCCCGCCGGCGACCTCGGCCCGGCCGTCGAGCCCCGCGGCGAGCCGCCGGGCGCAGACGGCGGCGAGCGGCAGGACGCTCACGATCAGCGCGCCCGTGGCCGGCTGCCGCTGCCAGACGGTGATGACGAGCAGGACGGCGAGGAAGAGCGCTCCGACGAGCGCGGCGAAGATGAGAGCGAGGGCGATGCCTGCGGCGGCGCTGCCCCGCGCCGCCCCGCTCCCCGGCGTGCCGCCGCGCTGGAGCGCGCGCACCCGGTGGTCGAAGGTGGCGACGAGGGCGGAAGCCGCGACGGGCGCCTGGAAGGCGAAGATGGCGCGCCAGTCGGCGAGCTGGGTGAGAACCCCGCCGAGCGCCGGGCCGACCGCGGCGCCGAGCGTCCCGGCGAGGATCCAGGCGCGTGTGCCGCGGGCGGCGTCGCCGGCGAGGCCGGCGAGGATGGGCAGCGCGGCCGCGAGCAGGAGCGCGCCGCCCAGCCCCTGCAGACAGCGGAACGCGACGAGCGCGACCAGCGACCAGCTGGACGCGCAGCCGACGGAGCCGGCGACGAAGAGGACGAGACCGGCGCCGACCAGCGGGCGCGCGTGCAGCTTGCGGGCGAGCGGCGCCAGCGAGAAGGCGACCGCGCAGACGACGAGGTTGTACGCGGTGATCACCCAGGAGACGCCGACGATCGACGTCCGAAAGGCCGAGTAGAGGTCGGGGAGCGCGAGCACGACGACCGACGAGTCGGCGAAGGCGACCGCCACGGACGCCGCCACGGCCAGCGTCAGCAGCCGCGTACGGCGGTCAGGAGCCGGGCCGCCGCTCAGGTCGCCGCTCCGTCGGCCGCCCGTCCGGCGCCCCGAGGCCGGGCCGCTGGTCGAGGCCATGCGCGTCGAGCATGCCTGGCGGCCAGCCGACGGTGCGCGTGCGGCCCGCGCTCGACGGTCGTGGGCGGGCTCCAGCCCCAGCCCGCGGGCCACGGCGCTCGGGCGCGGACGTCGACGTCCGCCAGCCGGGCGACCGGCTCGTCGTCGAGCCCGAAGCCGTCTGACAGCGCTCGCCGCACCGTCTCAGTCTCGCACCTGGACGGGCGATACTGGCGCCTGTGCCGGGCATCGTCGTCGCCGCCGTCGCCCCGCACGGGGGAATCGCCGTCGCCGAGCTGTGCGCGCCCGAGGAGCTGGGCGTGGCGGCGGTGACGCGCGCCGGGCTGGAGGAGCTCGGGCGCCGCTTCGAGGCTGCCCGGCCGCAGGCGGCGATCGTGCTCACGCCGCACAACGTGCACGTTCCCGGGTCGCTCGGCATCGTCGTCGCGAGCCGGCTCGAGGGGCGGTTGGAGGAGGACGGCCGCGCCGTCGAGCTGTGCTGCCCGGTGGACGTCGACCTCGCCGTCGAGCTGGTCGACGGGCTCGGCCGCGGCGGGGTGCCGGCGACCGGCGTCAGCTACGGGAGCAACCGCCTGCGCGAGGCGGCCATGCCGCTCGACTGGGGTGCGCTCGTGCCGCTCTGGTTCCTCGGCGGCCGTTGGGAGGCACCCGTCCCCGTCGTGCTCGTCTCGCCGGCACGCGACCTGCCCGCCGCGGTGCACGTGCAGGCGGGCCGGATGCTGGCGGCGGTGGCCGAGCGCTCCGGGAAGCGGGTCGCGCTCGTCGCGAGCGCCGACCACGGCCACGCGCACGACCCGGCCGGCCCGTACGGCTTCGACCCCGCCTCGGCGGCGTACGACGAGCGCATCGTCTCGCTCGTCCGCGAGAACCGCCTGGAGGAGCTCGTCGAGCTCGAGCCGGCCTTCGTGGAGGCGGCGCAGGCGGACAGCTGGTGGCAGCTGCTCGTCCTGCACGGCGCCACCGAAGGCCGCTTCGACGCCGAGCTCCTCTCCTACGAGGCGCCGACGTACTTCGGCATGCTCTGCGCCTGCTTCACGCCACGGGCGGCGTAGCTACGAGGCGGAGACGGTTCGCAGGCGGAAGCCACCGTGGTGCGCGTACGAGGCGGTCACGGCCGCGAGCGCCTCGCGCGCGGCGCGCCCGCCGACACCGGCGTCGACGATGTCGGCGAGCGGCCGGCGCAGCAGCGTGTCGATGGCGGCGGCGCCGCTCGGCGAGAGGGCGAGCGCCCCGGTCGTCGCCGCGCAGGCGGCGCAGACGACGCCGCCGGCACGCGCGGAGAAGCCGGCGATCGGGCCGCCCGCGCCACACTCGGCGCAGCTTCCGAGATGCGGCAGGTAGCCCGCGACCCAGAGCAGCTTGAGCTGGAAAGCGAGGCCGAGCGGGTCGAGCTCGGGCCGTGCCGGAGCGCGGTCCGGCAGCTCGTCGAGCAGGTCGAGGAAGCGGGTGAGCGCCACGAAGGCACGCTCGCAGCGCTCCTGCTCGGGAAAGAGCCGCAGCGTCGCCTCCGCCCCGATCAGCCCCACGGCGAGGCGGTAGGGGTTGTCGCGGGCGGCCGCGTGCGAGCGGATCAGGTCGGCTCCGGTGACGGTGGCGAGCTCGCCGCGTCCGACGTGCAGCACGAGCTCGACGTGGCCGAGCGGCTCGAGCCGGCCGCCGAGACGGGAGCGCGTCCTGCGTGCCCCCTTGGCGATCGCACCCACCCGGCCGCGCTCGAGCGTGTACAGATGCAGGATACGGTCGGCCTCGCCGAAGCGGAGCGAGCGGAGGACGACCGCCTCGGTCTCGAGCGTGCGGCCCACAGGACGAGTCTAGTCCCGGCCCAGGCCGGGGAGGACGTGCCGGAGCGGCGACCGCGTCCGTCCCCGGCGCCGGCTCGCTCCGTCTCGCCGTCGACACGATCGCCGCGCGCCCTTCCCTCCCGGGCGCCGACCGAACCGTGCCGCCGCGTCTAGCGCTGGCAGCCCGGGCAGTAGCAGGTGCCCCGCCCGGCGACGCGCGTCTTGGCGATCGGCACCCCGCAGCGCAGGCACGGCTCGCCGGCACGGCCGTACACCCGGAACTCGTCCTGCATCGAGCCGCGCTCGCCGTTCGGCGCCGCGTAGTCGCGAAGCGTCGCCCCCTGCCGCTCGATGCCCAGGCGCAGCGCGCGCCGCACGCCCCGCACCACGTCCGCCAGCTCGCCCGGGCCGACAGCTCCCGCCGCTCGCGCGGGGTGCACACCCGCGTACCAGAGCGCCTCGTCGGCGTAGATGTTCCCGACGCCCGCGGCGACCCGCTGGTCGAGGAGCAGGGCCTTGACGGGCGCACGGCGGCCGGCGAGGCGCGCGGCGAGCCAGCGTGCGGTGAACCCCGTCCCGAGCGGCTCGGGGCCGTTCTGTCCGGCCAGGTAGGGGTCGACCTCGTCCGGCTCGAACAGGCGCCAGGTCGCGAAGCGCCGCACGTCCCGGAAGCGGACGTCCGTGCCGTCGTCGAGCCGCAGCGTCGCCCGCAGGTGGCTCGCCTCGCCGCGTCGGAAGCCGCCGGTCATGCGCAGGTGGACGAGGAGCGCCCGCCCGCTCGCAAAGCGGAGCACGAGGTACTTGCCGCGCCGCTCGACCGAGGCCACCCGCTCGCCGGCGAGCTCGGCGGCGACGGAGCGCGGGTCGTGCGGCCTTGTCAGCCTCCCGTCGAGGATCTCGACCCGGCGGAGCGTCCGCCCCACGAGCACCGGCTCGAGCTGGCGGCGCACGGTCTCGACCTCGGGAAGCTCAGGCACCTGCTCGGCGGCTGCTAACGGAGGAGCTCGAGGACGACCGGGCGCGCGGGGGGCGGCTCGTCGGCGAGCTCGTACGCGGCCAGCACGTCGGCCGCGGCGGCGCCGGCTGCGGCGTCGTCGCGGGCGTGGACGAGCGCGAGCGGCTCGCCCGTCTCGACGGCATCGCCGCATTTGCGCCGGCAGACGACGCCGACGGCGTGGTCGATCGCGTCCTCCTTCGTGCGCCGGCCGGCGCCGAGGCGGAGGGCCGCGAGCCCGACCCGGATCGCCCCGAGCGAGGAGACGAAGCCCGCGCGGGGGGCCGCCACCTCGCGCACGACCGGTGCCCGCGGCAGGCGGGCCGGGTCCGGGTCGCCTCCCTGGGCGCGGATCCACCGCTCGTAGGCGGCGACGGCGGAACCGTCGGCGACGGCCTGCTGCGCGCGCCTTCGAGCCTCGGCCTCGTCCACGCCGAGGTCGGAGAGCACGAGCAGGTGCGTGCACGCGCCGAGGACGAGCTCGGTGAGGTCGGGCGGCCCGTGCCCGGCGATCGTGTCGAGCGCCTCGCGCACCTCGAGCGCGTTGCCGACGGCGGCGCCGAGCGGCTGGTCCATGTCCGTCAGCATGCAGACGGTCTCCCGGCCTGCGCGCCGGCCGAGCTCGACCATCGTCCGCGCGAGCTCGCGCCCCGCCTCGATCGTCTTCATGAACGCGCCGTCTCCGACCTTGACGTCGAGCACGATCGCATCCGCGCCCCCCGCGATCTTCTTGGACATGATGCTGGCGGCGATCAGCGACACGCTGTCGACGGTCGCCGTGACGTCGCGGAGCGCGTACAGCAGCTTGTCGGCCGGGACGAGGTCGGCGGTTTGGCCCACGATCGCCAGGCCGACGTCGCGGACCTGCCGGACGAGTTCGGCGGTCGTGAGCTCGACGCGGTAGCCGGGGATCGACTCGAGCTTGTCGAGCGTGCCGCCCGTGTGCCCGAGCCCGCGGCCGCTCATCTTCCCGAAGGGGACGCCGCAGGCGCAGACGATCGGGCCGACGGCGAGCGAGGTCTTGTCGCCGACCCCGCCCGTGGAGTGCTTGTCCACGACCTTGCGTCCGAGCGCCGCGCCGAGGTCGAGCGTCACGCCGCTGCGGACGGTGGCGTCGGTGAGCGCGAACGTCTCGGCCGCCGACAGGCCGCGAAACCAGACGGCCATGAGGAAGGCGGCGAGCTGGTAGTCGGGCACCTGGCCGCGCGTGTAGCCGAGCACGAGCTCGGCGAGCTCGTCCGGCGCGAGCTCCTCGCCGTCGCGCTTGCGCTGGATCAGCTCGGCCGGGCGGATCACGCCGCGTTCGTCGCGACGAACACGTCGTCCCGGCGCGTGGCGGCGAGCGCGCCCTGGCCGGGCGGCACGCGGCCGCTGAGGTGCGTGTAGGCGATCGACGACCGCCCCGAGCCGCGAACGGCTGCGGGGCGGTCGAGGCAGACCATCCAGTCGCCGCCGGCGCAGCCGAAGGCTTCGGCGGGGCAGTCGAGCGTGTGCACGCCGGCGAGGCGGGCCACGAGGCCGCGCGCGCGCACGACGAGGCCCCGCTCGCTTCCGCGCTCCGGACAGACGACGTCCCGGTCGTCGAGCCGCGTCACGGCTCGACGATCGGCTGCCCGGACAGCCGCTTCGGCGCCGCCTTGCCGCCGAGCCACAGGCTGACCGTGGCGCCGACGTCGCCGAACTCGCCCTCGTGCACTCGGCCGGCCGCGTTCTTGCCCGGCACGTAGGCGAGCAGGAGCGCGTGCTCGCGCGAATGGTCGGTCGACGGCGTGGTCGGGTCGCAGCCGTGGTCGGAGGTGAGGATGAGCAGGTCGCCCGGGCGGAGGGCCTCGAGCAGGTCGGGGAGCCGGCGGTCGAAGTCCTGCAGGCAGCGGTGGAAGTTCACCGGGTCGTTGCGATGGCCCCAGAGCATGTCCGTCTCGACGAGGTTCGTGAACACGAGCCCTCGGTCGAGCTCGCGAAGCAGCCCCTCTGTGATCGTGATCCCCTCCACGTTCGACCTCGTCGGGTGTTCCTCGTCGATGTCGACGTGGGCGAAGATGTCCGGGATCTTTCCCACCCCGTGCACCGGTACCCCCGCTTCGCGCACGAGCGTGAGGTAGTTCGGCCGCCTCGGCTCGAGCGAGAAGTCGCGCCGGTTCGCCGTCCGCTCGTACGCTCCGGGCTCGCCGACGAACGGTCTGGCGATCACCCGGCCGACGGCGTGCTTGCCGGTGAGGATCTCCCGGGCGACACGGCACGCCTCGTACAGCTCGTCGAGCGGGATCGTCTCCTCGTGCGCGGCAACCTGGAAGACCGAGTCGGCGGACGTGTACACGATCCACTTGCCCGTCTCCTGGTGCTCCTCGCCGAGCTCCTGGATGATCTCGGTGCCGGAGGCGGGGCGGTTGCCGAGCACGCCGCGCCCGGTGCGGTGCATGAACGGGTCGATGACGTCGTGCGGGAAGCCGTGCGGGTAGGTGGGCAGCGGGTGCGCCGTGACGATGCCCATCAGCTCCCAGTGGCCGAGCGTCGTGTCCTTGCCCTTCGAGCGTTCGACCAGCCGGCCGGCGACGGCGGGCGCGCCCGGCATCGGCGGGCAGCCCTCGAGCGGCTCGACGTTGCCGAGCCCGAGCGCCTCGAGGTTGGGCAGGTCGAGGCCGCCGACCGTGCGGGCGACGTTGCCGAGCGTGTCGGAGCCTTCGTCTCCGAACTCCGCCGCGTCCGGCAGGGCCCCCGCGCCGACGGCGTCCAGCACGATGACGCACGCCCGACGCTGAAGGGCTCGGCTCAAGACGAGCCTTGCGCTGCCGGCCCGCGCGGGGCGGCGCGACGCCGCGTCCTCGTGTCGTTCTGAGCCGAGCTCACGAGGCTATTGTATGAGGGTCGTGCACACGGTTCTCGGGCTCCTCGGCGTGGCCGTCTTCATCCCGTGCGTGATCGCGCTCGCTGCGGGCATCACCTGGATGGTCGTTCGCTTCTCCCCCGCGCCGGGCCAGGAGACGCCCGAGACGAAGCCCACGGCCTGATCCTCGTCGCCGCATCACTCGGCGACCGAGGGCAGGAGCTCCTCGAGCGGCCGGACCTCGAGTCCATGCGCCTCGCCGACCGCCTCGTACGTGATGTGGCCGTCGAGGACGTTGACCCCGCGCGCGAGGCCGGGGTCGTCTGCGACTGCGCGGGCGAGCCCCTTGTCGGCGATCGTCTCCACGTAGGGGAGCGTGACATTCGTGAGCGCCTTGGTGGACGTGATGGGCACTGCGCCGGGCATGTTGGCGACGCAGTAGTGGACGATCCCGTCGACGACGTACACCGGGTCGCTGTGGGTCGTCGGGCGTGAGGTCTCGGCGCAGCCGCCCTGGTCGATGGCGACGTCGACGAGCGCGGAGCCGGGCTTCATCAGCCGCAGCATCGGCCGGGTGATCAGCTTCGGGGCCCGCGCCCCCGGGATGAGCACCGCACCGACCACCAGGTCGGCGGCGGCGATCGCCTCCTCGAGCTGGAGCTTCGTGGACATCGCGAGCGTGATCCGTCCGTCGAGCATCATCTCGAGCTCGCGCATGCGCTCGACCGAGCGGTCGAGCACCCACACGTCCGCCTGCATGCCGACGGCGATGAGCGCCGCGTTGTAGCCGACGATGCCGCCGCCGAGGACGACCACCTTCGCCGGTGGCACTCCCGGCACGCCGCCGAGCAGGATGCCGCGGCCGCCCTGAGACTTCTCGAGCGTCCACGCCCCCATCTGCGCGGCCAGCCGTCCTGCCACCTCGCTCATCGGCGCGAGCAGCGGCAGGCGCCCGCCGGCCTCGACGGTCTCGTACGCGACCGCGGCGATGCCGCTGTCGACGAGCGCTCGCGTCAGCGGCTCGTTTGCCGCCAGGTGCAGGTAGGTGAAGAGCACGAGACCGGGACGCAGGCGCGGGTACTCGACCGCGATCGGCTCCTTCACCTTGAGCAGGAGCTCCGACAGTTCCCAGACGTCGTCGACGGAGACGATCCGCGCCCCGGCCGCCTCGTAGCTCGCGTCGGGAAAGGCGCTCCCCTCGCCCGCCCCCGCTTCGACCAGCACCTCGTGGCCGCGCTGGGTCAGCTCGAGCGCACCCGCGGGCGTGAGGGCGACCCGGTACTCGTCGGGCTTGACCTCCTTGGCGACTCCGACCCTCATCGCGGCGGATGGCTCCGGCGGTCGCTCGCGCCTGGAGCAGAGGCGCTCCTCGCAGCGCGCCCGAGGCCGGAGGTGAGCTTCGCACCCGGCCGGGCGCCGGCTCGAGGGGCAACGGCCCGGACGGACGGGGCGGAGGCGAGGCCGCGGGCGGAGGCGGGACCGCGGGCAGCCGCGAGCCCTCGAGCGGGCACGGTGCCTCGGGCACAGAAGAAGGGCCGGGTCGTCACGGTTTTGGCACGATCTGGCGTCCCACACGTCACATCTTCCTCGATACGCTCGAAGCGGGTGGTGGGCTGGGGTGCCCCGAACGCGCACCTGCCAATCGGGGTCACGAGATGCCTCCGCGGGCGACGTCGACGAGAGCCAGCGTGACCTCGACCATCGCCTCGAGGTCGGCGACGGCGATGTGCTCGGCCGGCGTGTGGATCTCGCTCATGCCGTTCGCCAGGTTGACGCAGGCGAGGCCTCGCTCGTTGAACACGTTCGCGTCCGCGCCGCCGCCGGTGAGGGAGAACGTGGGCGTGTGGCCGGTCCGCTCGAGCGCCGCCACCGCGAGGCGCACCGCGGCATCGCCGGGCTGGAAGCGGTACGCGCGGTAGCTTCGGCTCACCGTCGTCTCGACCTCGCACTGCTCGAGCGCGGCCGCGAACGAGAAGGTCTCCGTCATCTCGCGGACGAGGTCGGACAGCTTCGCCTCGTCGTGGCTCCGCGCCTCCGCGCGCAGCGCGCACCGGTCGGGGACGACGTTGCGGGCGCTGCCGCCCTCGATCACGCCGACGTTGGCGGACGTTTCCTCGTCGAGGCGACCGAGCCGCAGGTCGGCGATCGCACGGGCGGCGGCCGCAATCGCCGACCGGCCCTCCTCCGGGTACATCCCCGCATGGGCGGCGCGACCGAGGAAGGTGGCGTCCACGGCGACGGACGACGGGGCGCCGAGCACGATCTCGCCGATCGGCGCCGCCTGGTCGTAGACGAACCCGATGCGGGCGCGGAGCCTCGTGTGGTCGAACGCGTACGCACCGACGAGCCCGACCTCCTCCTTCGGCGTGAACAGGAGCTCGAGACCGCCATGTGGGCGACCCTCAGCGAGGATGCGGCGCGTCGCCTCGAGCATCACCGCCACCGCTGCCTTGTCGTCGCCGCCCAGGATGGTGCCGGCGGCGTTCCGAACATCGCCGGCCTCGACGACGGGATCGATCGGCCCAGCCGGCGTCACCGTGTCCAGATGGGCGCAGAGGAAGATCGCCGTTCCGGCCGGGTCGGTCGGCTCCAGACGGCAGAGCAGGTTGCCCGTGTCCCCGCCGATCCGCGGCGCGCTCTCGTCCTCCTCCACCTCGAGCCCGAGCACGTCGAGCTCGGCCGCCACGCGGTCGGCGACGCGGCGCTCGCTCCCCGGCGGGCTGGGGATGGCGGCGAGCTCGCAGAACAGATCGACGAGCCCGCTGTGGGCGTCCCCCGGCACGCGGGAGATCTTACGAGGGGCCGAAAGCCGCGACCGCTCCTACCCCGCCGCCACGGCGGCGCCGCGGCGAGTCCGAGCCCGCGCCCGCTCGAGCGCCGCGCCGACGAAGTCGCGGAAGAGCGGCGCCGGCCGCATCGGTCGGGACTTGAACTCGGGATGGAACTGGCTCGCGACGAACCACGGATGCTCGGGAAGCTCGACGATCTCGACGAGCCTGCCTTCCTGGTAGGTGCCCGAGACGACGAGGCCAGCGTCGACCATGCGCGACCGGAAGTGGTTGTTCACCTCGTAGCGGTGACGATGGCGCTCGTGGATCACCACCTCGCCGTACGCCTCCCCTGCGCGAGTCCCGTCCGCGACGTCGACCGCCTGCGCGCCCAGCCGCATCGTCCCGCCGAGATCCTCGACCTCCTTCTGCTCGGGCAGTAGGTCGATCACCGGGTAGGGGGTCTCCGGATCCATCTCGGTCGAGTTGGCGCCGTCCAAACCGACGACGTGGCGGGCAAACTCGGACACCGCGACGTGCATGCCGAGGCAGATACCGAGATAGGGAATGCCGCGCTCGCGCGCGACGCGGCAGGCGAGGATCTTGCCCTCCCACCCGCGCGAGCCGAAGCCGCCGGGGACGAGCACGCCGTCGATCTCCTCGAGCGCCCTTCGAGCCTCCTCCAGCGTCATACCCTCCGCGTCGACCCAGCGCACCTTCACGTAGCAGCCGTGGTGGATGCCGGCGTGCTTCAGCGCCTCGTGCACCGACAGGTACGCGTCGTGGAGCTTCACGTACTTGCCGACGAGCGCGATCTCGACGCTGCCCTCGCGCTCGGCGATCCGCTGCGTCAGCCCGGACCACTCTGACAGGTCGGCCTCGGCGGCCACCAGCCCGAGCTTGTGGCAGACGAGGTCGTCGAGCCCCTGCGCCTGCAGCGACTCGGGGACGAGGTAGACGTCGGGCACGTCCTCGTTGGAGACGACGGCGGCCGTGTCCACGTCGGCGAAGAGCGCGATCTTGTCCCGGATGTCTCCCGACAGCGGCTCGCGGGAGCGGCAGACGACGATGTCGGGGTGGATGCCGATTCGCCGCAGCTCGTTGACCGAGTGCTGCGTCGGCTTCGTCTTCAGCTCGCCGGCCGACTCGATGAACGGCACGAGCGTGACGTGCAGGTAGAGGACGTTCTCCGGCCCCGCCTCGCGCCGGATCTGCCGGATCGCCTCGAGGAACGGCAGCGACTCGATGTCGCCGACCGTCCCCCCGATCTCGGAGATGACGACGTTGCAATCGGTCGCCTCGCCGGCGCGGCGCATGCGCTCCTTGATCTCGTTCGTGATGTGCGGGATCACCTGCACCGTCGAACCGAGGTACTCGCCGCGGCGCTCCTTCCGAATGACGGAGTACCAGATCGCCCCCGCCGTGTGGTTGGCGGTGGCGCTCAGGTTCTGGTCGAGGAAGCGCTCGTAGTGTCCGATGTCGAGATCGGTCTCGGCGCCGTCCTCGGTCACGAACACCTCGCCGTGCTGGAACGGGCTCATCGTCCCGGCATCGACGTTGATGTAGGGATCGAGCTTGATCATGTGGACCTTGAGTCCGCGCGACTCGAGGATCGCCGCGAGGCTTGCCGCGGCGATTCCCTTGCCGAGCGAGGACACCACGCCCCCGGTTACAAAAACGTATCGAGTCTGCGTTGCGTCAGACATGGGAGCACGGTCTGCGAGTTTGTGGAATTTTACACCCTCCTCGGTGTTCGCGCTGCTGGTTCTCCGCGCTTTCCTACGACGACGACAGATCCGCCTGGCCTCGAACGGTGCTCGGGGTCGTCGCCGATCCGGCATCCTGCCTTACGGCGACTCGGCGCGAAGTCGTTCGCGCCGACCCACTGCGCCCGTTCGAGCCAGTCGCGTCGTCGAAAGGAAAGCGCGAAGAACCAGCAGCACGCTCGGCGAGGACGGCTGATCTGGTTCGGCGGGGGCGTTCGACCGCCATGGACG
>DASREE010000024.1:0-72225 GCA_035652235.1 Gaiellaceae bacterium
ATGTACCAGGATCAGCGTCGGCTGGCGAGGGACCTGGCGGCCGCGAACGTCAGGCTCGAGCGCGCCAACCTCTCCTTCGCCACGGCGCTCGTGGCGACCCTCGACGCCCGGGATCGCTACACGGCAGGCCACTCCGCCGCCGTGGCGATCTACGCACGTGACATCGCCGAGCGGCTCGGGCTTGCCGAGGAGGAGCAGCAGCTGGCGCACCTGTGCGGGCTCGTGCACGACGTCGGCAAGATCGGGCTGCCCCCGGGCCTGCTTGAGAAGCCGGGCGCGCTCACCCTCGCCGAGCGCAGGCAGATGGAGAAGCACTCGGAGATCGGCGAGCGCATCCTGGCCAAGGTGGAGGACTACGCCGAGATCGCCCGCATCGTGCGCCACCACCACGAGCGGTGGGATGGGCAGGGCTACCCGGACGGCGTGGCAGGCGAAGGCATCCCGCTCCTGTCGCGCATCATCGCGGTTGCCGACGCGTACAACGCGATGACCTCCGATCGTCCCTACCGCGACGCGATGCCGAGCCGCGTGGCGCGCATGCGCCTCGCCCAGGGAGTGGAGTCGCAGTTCGACACAACGATCGTCGCGGCGTTCGAGGCGATCCTCGCCGGCGCGAGCGAGGAGTACCGGATGGCACAGCGCGCCGACTTCACGCTGGCCGAGCAAGACGAGTACTCCCAGCCGGGGGCGGCGGAGCCGGTGCGCCTGGCCGACGAAGCCGAGCGACCGCCGGCGGTCGCGGAGGTCGCCTAACTTAGCTTGCGAGCGCCCGGCCTCTGAGCACGCTCGGCGCGACGCGCGCGTAGTCGACGCCGGACACCCAGGTCAGGACGAGCGCTGCCAGGAGCGCCCACCAGGCGACGCGGCTGCTCCACGCCCCTGCGGCTGCGAAGCCGCCGATGGCAGCCGCCACCGACTGCACCCACGCCTTCAGCTTCCCGAGGTCGCGGGCACGGAGGACGATGCCGCGCTCCAGGGCGGCGAGACGCAGCCCGGACACGAGCAGCTCCCGGACGACGACCAGCGACACCATCCAGGCTGGCACGACCCCCTCGCCGATGAGCACGACGAGGGTGGAGAGGGTGAGCAGCTTGTCCGCGATCGGGTCGAGCAGCGAGCCGAGCTCGGAGGTCCTGCTCGACCGTCGCGCCAGCCAGCCGTCGAGCTGGTCGGTCGTCATCGCCGCGATGAACGCGGCAGTCGCCCAGTAGGCGTGGTCGGGGAAGTGCCAGGTGAAGAGGACGACGACGAACGGGACCGCCACGGCACGCACGACCGTCAGCTGATCGGCCAGGCTCATGGTCGGAGAGAATATGCGCCACGTGGCACCGCTCTCGAAGATCCTGGTTGCGAACCGCGGCGAGATCGCCGTCCGCATCTTCCGCACCCTTCACGAGCTGGGCATCGTGGCCGTCGCCGTCTACTCGGACGCCGACAGGAACGCCCTGCACGTACGGATGGCCGACGAGGCGTACGCGATCGGCCCCGGGCCCGCCTCGCACAGCTATCTCGACATCGACCGGATCGTGCACGCCGCGCTGCGGGCGGGCGTGGACGCCGTCCACCCGGGCTACGGCTTCCTGGCCGAAAACCCGGCGTTCGCTCGGGCCGTCGAGAACGCCGGGCTCGTCTGGATCGGGCCGCCACCCGACGCGATCGAGCTGATGGGGTCGAAGACGGCTGCGCGCCGGGCCATGGCCGACGCGGGCGTGCCGATCGTGCCGGGCACGACCGAGCCGGTGGCGACGCCGGAGGCGGTCATCGCGCTCGGGGACGAGCT
Source organism: Gaiellaceae bacterium (assembly GCA_035652235.1). Lineage (GTDB taxonomy): Bacteria > Actinomycetota > Thermoleophilia > Gaiellales > Gaiellaceae > PALSA-612. The sequence continues at coordinate 1,781 of DASREE010000024.1, forward strand.
CGGCTGGCCGATCGCGATCAAGGCGGCCGCGGGCGGAGGCGGCAAGGGATTGAAGCTCGTCCGCTCGCCCGCCGAGGTGACGAGGGCGCTCGAGTCGGCGCAGCGGGAAGGCGAGGCGTACTTCGCCGATCGCTCGGTGTACGTCGAGCGGTACCTGGAGGATCCGAGACACGTCGAGGTGCAGGTGCTCGCCGACGCCCACGGCAACGTCGTGCATCTCGGCGAGCGGGATTGCACGATCCAGCGCCGGCACCAGAAGCTCGTCGAGGAGACGCCGTCTCCGGCGGTGGACGCCACGCTGCGCGAGCGCATCGGCGAGCTCGCGGTGGAAGCCGCGCGTGCGGCCGGATACCGCTCCGCAGGGACGATCGAGGGGCTGCTCACGCGCGACGGCGAGTACTTCTTCCTCGAGATGAACACCCGCATCCAGGTCGAGCACACGATCACCGAGGCGGTGACGGGCCTCGACCTCGTTCGCGAGCAGATCCTGATCGCCGCCGGCAACCGGCTCTCGATCCGCCAGGAGGACGTCCGTCTCACCGGCCATGCGATCGAGTGTCGGATCAACGCCGAGGATCCTGCTGCCGGCTTCCTGCCGGCACCGGGCCGCGTGACCGCGTACCGGGAGCCGGGCGGTCCGGGCGTGCGCGTCGACGCGGGCATCGAGCTCGGCTCCGAGATCAGCGGCCTCTACGACCCGCTCGTGGCGAAGCTGATCGCGCACGGCGTCGACCGCGAGCACGCGCGGGCGCGCATGCTGCGCGCGCTCGACGAGTACGAGATCGGCGGCGTCACGACCCTGCTCGGCTTCCATCGGGCGCTGCTGCGCCACCCGTGCTTCGTCGCGGGGACCACCTGTCGCGACGTCGTCGAGTCGGAGGAGCTTGCCGCTGAGGCCGCGCGGCTGCAGGGGGGCTCGGGAGTGCGGGCGAGCGCGGCCGTCGACGGGCGTGTTCGCGACCGTCCGTTCGTCGTCGAGCTGGACGGACGTCGCTTCGACGTCCGCATCGTCCAGCCTGAGCCCGTCCACGCCGGCCTTGCCCGGCGGCGCCGGGAGCGCACGGCCGCCCATGGAGGCGGCGTCGCCGGCCGGGATGCGGTCGTCAGCCCGATGCAGGGGACGGTGCTCGACGTCCGCGTCGAGGAGGGTCAGGAGGTGGTGGCCGGTCAGGTGCTGTGCATCGTCGAGGCGATGAAGATGGAGAACGAGATCACCGCCCACCGCGATGGCCGGGTGGACGCCTTGTCGGTGGAGCGGGGACAGCCGATCAAGACGGGTCAGGTCGTCTGCGTCGTCGTCGGGGACGGCGAGTCGCACGACGCCCAAGAGCCGTAGAGCCGATCCGGCTACAGGGTGCGTTGGTAGGCGCGAAACGTCCAGGTCGCGAACGCCGCGGTGGCCACCGCCAGCGCGACGAGGTACAGCACGTGGAGGCCGATCGAAGACCAGTCGGTCCCGGGCAGGACCGCCTCTCGTGCGGCGACGACGCCCCAGTTGACGGGGTTGAAGCGCGCTGCCACCCGCATCCAGTGCGGCATCTGCGCGGTGGCGAGCAGAGTCGACGACAGGAAGAGGAGCGGCAGGCCGATGAAGTTGGCGACGGCGATCATCGTCGCCTCCTTCCGCGTCAGCAGCGCGATCCCCTGGGACATGCCCGCGAAGCCCATGTTCACGAGCATCGCGACGACGACGACGACGACCCAGCCGGCGGCGCCCTCGTGCACGTGCACTCCGAGTGCGAACGCGACGAGGAGGATGATCACCGCCTGGATCGCCGCCGTGAGCGCCGAGCGCACGATCTGCGAGAGGACGAGCGAGAGGCGGCTCGCCGGCGTGGCCAGGAAGCGCTCGACCACCTTGCGGTCGAGATCGGCGATCATCCCCATCCCACTCCAGGTCGCGCCGAAGAAGCTGTTCATGACCACGATCGCGGGGGCGAGAAAGGTCACGTACGACGCTGTCCCGAAGCCGCCGAGATGCGTCACGCGCTTGAAGAGCTGGCCGTAGAGGACGAGCCAGATCATCGGCTGGATCAAGAGCAGCGCGATCCAGATCGGCTCGCGCATGAGGTTGCGCGTCTGGCGCACGATCATGAACCAGGTGTGGCGAGCCGCAGTCACGCTGCGGGCCCCTCGTCGGCTGCGAACTCGCGTCCGGTGTAGTGGAGATAGACGTCGTCGAGCGACGGCCGGTGCGACGTCACCGACTCGACGGCGATGCCCGCGCTCTCGAGCGCCGACAGGAGCGTCGGGATCGCCCGCGCCCCGCTCTCGACGCGTGTCCGCAGGGTGCGGCCGTCCAGCGTCGCCTCGTGGACGGCTTCGAGCGAGAGCGCGACGCGGACGGGGTCGGCCGGCGCTCCGTCGAGGAGCTCGAGCGTGATCGCCTCTCCGCGCAGGCGCCGCTTCAGCTCCTCCGGCGTCCCTTCGACGACGACCTTGCCGCGGCTGACGATCGCGAGCCGGTCGGCGAGCTGATCCGCTTCCTCCAGGTAGTGCGTGGTGAGGAGGATGGTCAGCGTCTCGACCTGCGCGAGCTTCGCGAGCTCCTGCCACATCGCCGCACGAGCCTCGGGGTCGAGGCCCGTTGTCGGCTCGTCGAGGAAGAGCACCTGCGGGGAGTGCACGAGCCCGAGTGCGATGTCCAGCCGGCGCTTCATCCCGCCCGAGTAGCCGCGGACGACCCGGTCGGCCGCGTCCGAGAGGCCGACGAGCTCGAGCAGCTCGTCCACCCGCCGCCGCAGCCGGGCGCCGCGCAGGCCCTGCACCTGACCCTGCAGCCGCAGATTCTCGCGCCCGGTGCCGTACTGGTCGACGCCGGACTCCTGGGGGACGTAACCGATCGCGCGACGGACGGCGGACGAGTCGCGGAGGACGTCGTGCCCGGCGACCTCGGCTCTGCCCGCGTCCGGTGTCGTGAGCGTGCACAGGACGCGGACGGTGGTCGTCTTTCCCGCGCCGTTCGGGCCGAGCAGCCCGAACACCTCCCCTGCGTGAACCGTGAACGACACGCCGTCGAGTGCGACGACTTCGCCGTAGCGCTTGTGCAGGCTGTCGACGACGATCGCGCGCATGCGCCCGAGCGTAGCGGCTCGCGGGGAGGCCACCCGACTGGCGAATGCCGCATCGCCCGGGGCGCGGCGACTAGACTCGCCGCGGCTCGATGGACCTGTATGAGTACCAGGGGAAGGAGCTGTTCCAGCGCGCGGGCATTCCAGTCTCCGAGGGACGCCTGGCGACGTCGGCGGCCGAGGCGCGCGCGGCCGCCGAGGGGCTGGGCGGGCCGGTGGTCGTGAAGGCGCAGGTGCTGACAGGCGGGCGCGGCAAGGCTGGAGGCATCAAGCTCGCGGCCGACCCCGCCGAGACGGAGGAGCGCGCGGAGGAGATCCTCGGCATGGACATCCGCGGACACGTCGTCCGCCGGCTCTGGATCGAGCGAGCCTCGGACATCGCCGACGAGTACTACCTGTCGGTCACCTTCGACCGCGGCGAGAAGAAGCCGCTGCTCATGTTCACGACGGAGGGCGGCGTCGACATCGAGGAGGTGGCCGAGGCGAAGCCCGAGGCGCTCGTGCGGCTCCACGTCGACCCGTTCGAGGGCTTCCGGCCGTGGCATGCCCGGCGCCTCGTGTACGGGGCCGGCGTCGAGGAGCCGCTACTGCAGCAGCAGATCGCCCACACCGTCGAGCGGCTGTACGACGCCTTCGTCTGCTTCGACGCGATGCTGTGCGAGATCAACCCGCTGATCGTTACGCCCGCCGGAGAGGTGCGCGCGCTCGATGCGAAGGTCACCGTCGACGACAACGCGCTCTACCGGCACCCTGACATCGCCGAGATGCGCGATCCGGAAGCGTACCCACCCGAGGAGCGCGCGGCGCGCGAGAAGGGCGTCACGTACGTCAAGCTCGACGGGGAGGTGGGCATCCTCGGCAACGGCGCCGGGCTCGTCATGTCGACGCTGGACGTGATCGCGCTCGCCGGCGGCAGGCCCGCGAACTTCTGCGACCTCGGCGGCGGCGGCGACGCGGAAGGGGTCGTCGACGCCCTCGAGGTGATCAAGGCTGACCCGCAGGTGCGGTCGATCCTGTTCAACGTCTTCGGCGGGATCACGCGCTGCGACGAGGTCGCCCGCGGCATCCTGGCCGCGCTCGAGCGCATGACCATCGACCTTCCGATCGTCGTCCGGCTCGACGGCACGAACGCCGACGAGGGGCGACGGCTGCTGGCCGAGGCGGCGCCTCCGAACCTGTACGTCGAGCCGACGATGCTCGACGCGGCGCGCCGGGCGGTGGAGCTTGCCGGTGGCTGACGTCTGGAGCGACCGCGCCCAGCTGTACCGCGAGAGCGAGGCGCACCGCGAAGGGCAGGACCTCGACCTGCTCGTCGCGTGGGCTGCGGGGGCGCGGACGGCGCTCGACGTCGCGACGGGCGGAGGGCACGTGGCGCGCCGGCTGCGCGAGGCTGGTCTCGAGGTCGTCTCCTGCGACCCCGCCCCGGGGATGCGTCCGGACGTGATCTGCCGCGCCGAAGAGCTGCCCTTCGCGGATGCGTCCTTCGACGTCGTCACCTGCCGCGTCGCCGCGCACCACTTCGCCCAGCCGGCCGTCGCCGTCCGCGAGATGGCACGCGTCAGCCGCGACCGCGTCCTCGTCGTCGACAACCTGTTCATGGGCGAGCGGGTGGAGCAGGCCGAGCTGCTGCGCGACCACTCGCACGTCCGCAACTACGGCGAGGCCGAGTGGCGCTCGCTGCTCGACGGGGCCGGGCTCGCCGTCGAGGAGGTGCAGGTCGTCGACACGCCGATCGAGCTCGAGCCGTGGCTCGCACGGACGGGCTGCACGGGCGCCGACGCCGAGCGCGTGCGAGAGCTCCTGCGCGAGCGGATCGAGGACGGCCGGGTACGCTTCGAGCGAATCGCGCTGAGGGCGAGGAAGGCCTGATGGCGATCGTCGTCGATCGCTCCACCCGTCTCGTCGTGCAGGGGCTGACGGGCCGCGAGGGCTCGTTCCACGCCCGGCGCAACAAGGCCTACGGAACGCAGGTCGTCGCCGGCGTCACGCCGGGAAAGGGCGGGCAGGAGGTGGACGGCATCCCCGTCTTCGACACCGTCCACGACGCCGTCCGCGAGACCGGCGCGAACACGGCGATGGTGTTCGTCCCGGCCCGGTTCGCGGCGGATGCGATCTACGAGGCGGTCGACTCGGGCATCGGCACCGTCATCTGCATTGCCGAGGGTCTGCCCGCCCACGAGATGCTCCGCCTGTACAACTACATCCGCCCGCGCGGGGTGACCATGCTCGGTCCGAACTGCCCCGGCGCCCTGTCCCCGGGCAAGGCGAACGTCGGCATCATCCCCGCGGAGATCTTCAGCGAGGGCTCCGTCGGCCTCGTCTCGCGGTCGGGCACGCTCACCTATCAGATCGGGCACGAGCTGACCCAGCTCGGGCTCGGCAACTCGACGATCGTCGGCATCGGTGGTGACCCGATCGTCGGCTCGTCCTTCATCGACATGCTCGAGCGGTTCGAGGCCGACCCGGAGACGGAGTACGTGGTCATGGTGGGTGAGATCGGAGGCGACGAGGAGGAGAAGGCGGCGAGGTTCATCGCCGAGTCGATGACGAAGCCGGTGCTCGCCTACATCGCCGGCTTCACCGCTCCGCCGGGCAAGACGATGGGGCACGCGGGCGCGATCATCTCCGGCTCGTCCGGGACGGCGCAGGCAAAGCGGGAGGCGCTCGAGGCCTGCGGCGTGCGCGTCGGCACGACGCCGACCGAGGTCGCCCAGCTCGTGGCCGAGGTCGTGGCCGCCTCACCCGCCCCCTAGCCCGACCCGCCGACTAGACTGGCTGCGGTGGCGACGATCTCCTTCGCACGCGGCGTGCCCGCGCCGGAGTGCCTGCCGGTCGAGGAGCTCGCAGACTGCGCGCGCGCCGCCATCGAGCGCGATGGTCACGCCGTCCTCAGCTACGGGCCGGTTGGGGGGTACGGTCCGTTGCGCGAGTGGATCGCCGGGCAGCACGGCGTCGAGCCCGGCCGCGTGCTCGTCACGAACGGGTCGCTCCAGGGCCTCGACCTGCTGCTCGAGCACTTCGCCGCCCGCGGGCGCATCCTCGTCGAGGCGCCGACCTACGACCGCCCGCTGAAGATCGCGGCGCGGCTCGGCGCCGAGGTGCGCACCGTGCCGCAGGACGACGGCGGCCTCGACGTGGACGCCCTCGAGCGGGAGCTCGCACGCGACCCCTCGCCCGCCTTCCTGTACGTGCTGCCCACGTTCCAGAATCCGAGCGGCCGTACGCTGCCGCTCGAGCGTCGCCGCCGGCTCGTCGAGCTCGCGTCCGACGGCCGACTGGTCGTGCTCGAGGACGATCCCTATGGACGCGTCCGCTTCGAGGGCGAGGCGCTGCCGAGCCTGTTCGAGCTCGACGGCGGCGAGCATCTGCTCTACTCCTCCTCGTTCTCCAAGATCGTGGCGCCGGGGGTGCGGGTCGGCTACTTCGTGCTGCCGCGCTCCCTCGCCGCCGATCTCGAGTCGGTCGCGGTCAACGTCTACCTGACGCCGTCGCTCGTCGCGCAGGCGACCGTGTTCGAGTTCCTGCGCCGCGGTCTGCTCGAGCCGAACATCGCGCGTGTCAGCGCGCTCCTGAAAGTGCGCCGCGACGCGATGCTCGCGGCGCTCGAGCGCGAGCTGCCCGAGGCCCGCTCGAGCCGGCCCGAGGGCGGCTACTTCGTCTGGCTCGACTTCCCGGACGGACTCGACGCGGGCGCGCTCCTTCCACAGGCCGAGCAGGCCGGCGTGACCTTCGTGCCGGGGGCCGACTTCTTCCCGGTCGGCCGGGGAGGCTCGGGCTCGGCGCGGCTCGCCTTCAGCTTCGTCTCGCCGGCCGAGATCGACGAGGGCATCGCGCGGCTCGCCGCGCAGCTTGCGGCGCGCGCGGCCGCGTAGCGCCCGGACAGCCGCCGCGGGCGGCCGCCGGTCCGCGCGGGGCGCTCCTGCGTCTACGCCGCTTGGTGCTCGGCGACACGCCAGGCGTGCGAGCGGAGCGGCCTGGCGATCAGCCGTGCCTGCTGCGGCGGGGTCAGCGCGCCGCGGTCGGCATGGCGGAACGTGGGGCAGGGGGCCTCGAGCTGGAGCGCGCACAGTCCGGAGCGACGGAAGTAGCACTCGTTGCAGGTCGCTTCAGCTCGTTTGCTCATAGACTCTCTTGCTCGGAGGTGCTGACCGGCGGGAACAAGGCTCGATCTTAGGGTGTGACCGGCGGGACGCAAGGGCTGCCGCAGACGAAAATGTCGCTCTTTCCGGGCGGTTTCTCGGCCGCCCGCGGAGGCGCGATCAGCGCTTCTCGGGCAGCGCGGCGAGCGCGCGCAGCGCCTGTTGGAAACTCTCCACAGCGATGACGCGGACGTGGCCTGCATTGGCTCGCGCCACCGCGGCGTTTTCCCCAGCGGGCACGAGGAAGATGTCCACATGCGACTCGCGCGCGCCGAAGATCTTCTGTCGGACGCCGCCGATCGGACCGACCGAGCCGTCGAGAAAGAGCTCGCCCGTCGCCGCCACCTTGTAGCCGCGGTCGACGTCTCGCCCGAGCTTGTCGAGCACCTCGAGCGCGAACGCGAGGCCGGCGGAGGGCCCGCCGATGTCGCCCGTCGTGATGCGGACCGGGAACGGGAGCGAGATGCTGGCGCTCTGCTCGAGCAGCACACCGACGATCGGATGCGTGCGGTCGCTCGGGTCCGGGATCGTCCGCACCCGCACCGTGCGCAGACCCTCCAGCCCGCGGACGCCGAGGCGGACGACGTCGCCCGGGCGATGCGCGCTGAGGAGGCGGCGCGCGTCGTTCGGCGTGCGCACCGGGCGGCCGTCCACCGAGACGATCACCTCGCCGGGGACGAGCGTGCCGTCGGCGGGCGTGCCCACCCCGATCTGCGTGATCAGCGCTCCCGTGGCCCTGATCGCCACCCGGTAGCCGGCGGTGCGCAGGGCGACGGCCGCGGCGACGTCCTGCGAGCGGGCCATCTGGCTCAGGTCGATCTTCTGGCTCTCGCTCTCGCTCACGCCGGGAGCGAGGACGGCGGAGGCGGGGACGATCGACGCGCCCGCGTCGCGGAAGCTCGGGAAGAAGTCCTCGAGCAGGCTCGCCCGACGCTCCTTCACGTCGAGGAAGTAGATGCCTCCGGGGCCGGTCTGCGGCCTGGCGTTGCGGAAAGAGACGACCGCAGCGAGCGGATGCGCCTTGTCGGGTAGGAGGAGGTAGCGGTCGGAGGGATACAGCCAGAGGACGACGAACGCGGCACCGGCGGCCAGCACGAGCGCGCCTGCCGCCCGTCCGGCCCAGACGAGGGCTCGTCGCCGTCCGCGTCTCAGAGGAGGAAGCGGGTCAGGCCGCCGTCGACCGGCACGACCGCGCCGGTGACGTAGCTCGCGAGGTCGGAGGCGAGGAAGCAGACGACGTGGGCGATCTCGTCCGGGGTACCGAAGCGCCGGAGCGGGATGTGCGCCACGTCAGCTTCGCGCGAGCGCGAGCCGGCCTCGTAGAACTCGCGTACACGGTCGGTCTCGATGCGGCCGGGGGCGACGGTGTTGACGGTGATCCTCTTCGGTCCCACCTCGCGGGCGAGCGTCTTCGCCCAGCCGACGACGCCCGGGCGGACGGCGTTGGACAGGGCCAGGCCGTCGATCGGCTCGCGGACGGAGCTCGACTCGATCAGCACGATGCGGCCGCACCCGGAGCGCTCGAGGTGGGGAAGGCAGAGGTTGGTCAGCCGCACGAAGGGGATGAGCAGGAGCTCGACGGCGCGCTCGTACGCCTCCGGCTCGAGGCCCGCGGCAGGCCCGGGCGGTGGCCCGCCCCCGTTGTTGACGAGGATGTCGATGCCGCCGAATGCCTCGACCGTCCGGCTGACGAGCCGCTCCAGGTCCGCCGGCACGGTCATGTCGCCGCGCACCGCGAGCGCGCCGAGCCGCTCCGCCGCCCGCTCGAGCAGGTCGTGGCGTCGCGCGAACATGGCCACGTTCGCGCCGGCTGCGACGAGCGCCTCGGCGACCGCGAGCCCCATCCCCGACGAGCTGCCGCCGACGATCGCGGTGCGGCCTGCGAGCGTCACGTTCATTCGTCCCTCGGCGGCTCCGCCCGGGGCACCCCGGCCCACCACCCGATTTCATCGTATCGGCGCAGGCCGCGCGCGTGTGTGACGCAGCTGTGCCGGATGTGTGGCGAGCCGGCTGGTGCCTCGGCGGGTCTCACCCGAGCGTGAGCACGCGGACGACCTCGCGAACCGCCTCGGCCGACGCCGCGAGCGCCGCCTGCTCCGCGCCCGTCAGCTCGAGCTGGACGACCTCCTCGATGCCGGAGGCCCCCAGCTTCACGGGGACGCCCATGTACAGCCCGTCGATGCCGTACTCGCCCTCGAGCAGCGCGGTGCACGGAAGCACACGCTTCTGGTCGAGCACGATCGCATCGACCATCTGCGCGATCGCCGCGCCCGGCGCGTACCAGGCCGACGTGCCGAGCAGATCGACCACCTCGCCACCGCCCTTCCTCGTGCGCTCCACCATCGCCTCGATGCGCTCGGCGGACACGAGCTGCGCGAGCGGCACGCCGCCCACGGTCGTCGCGGACACGACGGGCACCATCTGGTCGCCGTGCCCGCCCAGGACGACCGCCTGCACGTCCTTCGCCGACGCTCCTGTCTCCCAGGCGATGAAGGCGCGGAAGCGGGCCGTGTCGAGGATCCCCGCCATGCCGAAGACGCGCTCCCTGGGGAAGTCGGAGGCGTGCTTGGCAACGTGGCACATCGCGTCGAGCGGGTTGGTGACGACGACGAGAATCGCATCCGGCGAGCGCTCGACGGCCGCGCGCGTCACCGCGCCGACGATCGACTCGTTCGTTGTCACGAGGTCGTCGCGGCTCATCCCCGGGGAGCGCGGCTTGCCGGACGTGACCACGATCACGTCGGAGCCCGCCGTCTCCTCGTAGCCGTTCGTGCCGATGATCGTTGGCTCGTAGCCCAGCACTGGGCCCGCCTCGTTCAGGTCGAGCGCCTTCCCCTGCGGGAGGTTGTCGACGATGTCCACGAGCACGACGTCGGCGTAGTCGCGCCGGGCGACTTCCTGCGCCGCGGTTGTGCCGACGTTGCCGGCCCCGATGACGGTGACCTTCCTGCGCATCTAGCTCGCCCCCAGCTTCTCGATGATGGCGTCGGCGACGTCGCTCGTGCCGACGGCGGTCGGGTCGTCCCGACTCGGCTTCATGTCGTAGGTGACGCGCGTGCCCTCGCGGATCACCTCCGCGACCGCCTGCTCGAGCCGCGCCGCCGCGTCCGTCTCGCCCAGGTGCTCCAGCATCAGCTTGCCGGAGAGGATCATCGCGATCGGGTTCACCTTGTTCTGACCGGTGTACTTCGGCGCCGATCCGTGCGTCGCCTCGAACACGGCCGCGTCCGGGCCGATGTTCGCGCCCGGTGCCACGCCCAGACCGCCGACGAGGCCGGCGGTGAGATCGCTGACGATGTCCCCGTACAAGTTCGGCAGGACGAGCACGTCGAACTCCTCCGGCCGCTGCACGAGGCCCATGCACAGGGCGTCGACGAGGTTCTCACGCGCCTCGACGTCCGCGTAGTCCTCCGCCACCTCGCGGAAGACGGCGAGGAAGAGGCCGTCCGTGTGCTTCATGATGTTCGCCTTCGTCACGCAGTGCACTGCGCGCCGCCCACGCGCCCGCGCGTACTCGAACGCGTAGCGGATGATCCGCTCGGACGCCTCCGGGCTGATCGGCTTGATCGAGATGCCGGAGCTCTCGGCGATCTGCTTCGGCTGGGCGGCGTTCAGCGTCGCGATCACCTCGCGCGCCGCCGCCGTCCCGGACGCGAACTCGATGCCGGCGTACAGGTCCTCGGTGTTCTCGCGCACGATGACCACGTCCACGTTCTCGTAGCGTGAGCGCACGCCCGGGTACGTCTTGCACGGCCGCAGGCAGGCGTACAGGCCGAGCTCGTGGCGAAGCGCCACGTTGACGGAGCGGAAACCGGTGCCGATCGGAGTGGTGATCGGCCCCTTGATCGCGACCCCGTTCGCCCGGATCGACGCGAGCGTCTCCTCCGGCAGCGGGGTGCCTGCCTCCTCCATCACCCCGACGCCGGCCTGCCTCACGTCCCAGTCGAAGCGGACGCCGGTCGCCTCGAGGACGCGGCGCGTCGCCTCCGTGAGCTCGGGGCCGGTGCCGTCCCCGGGGATGAGCGTGACGCGGTGTGCCACCGGCGCGTGACTCTACCCGAGTCCCGCCAGGCAACCGTCCGCTAGATTCCGTTCGAGATGGGTGACCTCAAGCCTGGGCTCGAAGGCGTCGTCGCGGTCGAGACCGAGATCGCCGAACCGGACCGCGAGGGCGGCTCCCTCCGCTACCGCGGCATCGACATCGAGGATCTCGTCGGCCACGTCCCCTACGAGACCGTGTGGGGCCTGCTCGTGGACGACTCGCTCGAAGCGAGGATGCCCGACCCGGAGCCGTACGAGCCCCGCTTCCTGACGGGCGACGCGCCATCCGACCTGCAGGCCGAGACGGCGCACCTGTCGGCCGCGTGGGGGCTCGGCAAGCTGGTCGACATCAGCGACGAGCAGGCGCGCGAGGATCTCGGCCGGCTGTCGGCGCAGATGATGGCCATCGTCGCCCGCTCCGCCCGCGTCGCCGACGGCCACGCCGACTCCGTCCCCGACGAGGTCGTCGAGCGGGGGGAGACGGCTGCCGAGAAGTTCCTGCTGCGCTGGCGGGGGGAGGCCGACCCGCGGCACGTGCGGGCGATCGACACCTACTGGATCTGCACCGCCGAGCACGGCCTGAACGCCTCCACCTTCACGGCGCGCGTCGTCGCCTCCACGGGCGCCGACTGCGGCGCCGCCCTCTCGGCCGCGGTCGGAGCCCTCTCCGGCCCGCTGCACGGGGGGGCGCCGGCGCGCGTCATCCCCATGCTGGACGGTGTCGCGGCGAGCGGCGACGCGGGGCGCTACGTTCGCGACCTGCTCGACCGCGGCGAGCGCATCATGGGCTTCGGCCATCGTGTCTACCGGGCCGAGGACCCGCGCGCGCGGCTGCTCCGCCGCACCGCACGCGAGCTCGGCTCCGAGCGGGTCGAGGTCGCCGAGGCGCTCGAGGAGGCCGCGCTCGCGGAGCTCGCGAAGCGCCACCCCGAGCGCGTGCTGGCGACGAACGTCGAGTTCTGGTCTGCCGTCGTGCTCGACGTCGCCCGGATCCCGTCCAAGCTCACGCCGGCCATGTTCGCCTGCTCGCGCGTGGCCGGCTGGTCGGCCCACATCCTCGAGCAGAAGCGCACCGGCAAGCTGTTCCGCCCGTCGGCGAACTACGTCGGGCCGCCGCCGCGCAGCCTCGCCTCGGTCGGTTGACCCTCGCGGAGGCGGCCGCCAGGGCGGAGTCGCTCGCCGAGGCCGGCGCCGAGCGCGAGCTCGCCACGCTGCGGGCCGAGTGGAGCGACGAGATCGAGGCCGCCGTGCGCCGCGCCGACTACCGCGAGCGCTCCGTCGCGTACCGGGCGATCGGCCAGTTCCGCTTCCGCCAGAAGACAGAGCTGCTCCGGCGCGGGCTCGAGGACGAGAGCCCCTCCTGCCGCGGCTCGGCCCTCGTCTCGCTCGAGCGCCTGTCGCGGGAGAGCCCCGGCGTCGTCAACGCGGTGCGACCGCTCCTGCACCGGCTCGTCAACGAGGACGCCAACCAGGCCGTGCGCCGCCTGGCCGCCGTCTGCCTGCGGAACGGCTCGCCGCAGCGGGAGACGATCGTGCTCCTCGCCGGGCTCGCCCAGGACGACCGCCTCGACCGCGACCTCCGCGAGGTCGCCGGCAAGGTGGCTGCGCAGCTGCGCAAGCGCGCGGGCCCGGCGCGATGAGATACTGATCGGGTTCCGATTCCGCTCCCGCGGCCGGGCCGCACCGATCCGAGGAGGCTTCATGGCGTACGCCGTTGTCGACGCGCAGGCAATCGAAGCGCTGCACGGCAGGTTCCGTCCCCTGAGCGAGCCGCTTGGCCTGACCGCGTTCAAGGTCAACCGCATCGAGCTCCCGGCCGGCGCGGAAGGCCCGGAGCACGACCATGCGGCCGACGGTCAGGAGGAGGTGTACGCGGTCGTGGCCGGCAGCGGCGTCCTGCGCGTCGACGGAGAAGAGATCGCGCTCATGCCCGGACATTTCGTCTTCTGCTCGCCAGAGGCCCGCCGGCAGATGGTCGCCGGAGACCAGGGGCTGACCTGGATCGGGATCGGCGCCGCCGCGACGGCGTGAGCGAGCCGCCTGCGGGTCGGGTCGTGCCGGGGCCGACCGACCCGCTCTGGTTCCTCGGCACGCTTGTGCGCATCCCGCTCGACGGCGCCCGGACCGGCGGCCGGTTCGCGCTGTTCGAGATCGTCCTTCCGCGCGGCGCCGCGCCGCCGCTCCACTCGCATCCGCAGGACGAGACGTTCCACGTGGTCGACGGCGCGTTGACGGTCTGGGTCGCGGAGCCGGACCGCGTGGCGGCCGGAGACTGGCTCGCGTCCGCCGAGCCGTGCGGTACCGGCGGCCTGGTCTTCGCCCCTGCCGGCACGCCGCACACCTTCCGGGTCGAGTCCGACACGGCGAGGGTGGTGGGCGTGAGCACCCCGGCGGGCATCGAGGAGTACTTCCGCGCGCTCGGTGAGCCGGCGCGTTGGCCCTGGCTCCAGCCGCCGGTTGAGGGCCCGCGCCTGCCCGCCGAACGGATCCAGGCGGTCGAGCGTGAGCTGGGCATCGTCCGGCACGGCCCGCCTCCGCCCGCGGCTCGCTAGGGTCTTAGGGCCGAACCTCCCCCTGAAAGACGGTTGAGCGTTCGCCGAGTGTGGTGGGTGGTGCGGATTGGTTGCTTGTCGCTTCCTGCTCTTCTCGGGTTAGGTGGGGAGCGCCATCGGTTGCAGGTTGTGGGCGAGGGTGATGCCGGCGACCCAGGTCTGTGCGCCTTCGAGGCTTCGTAAGACCTCAAGCGGCATCGACTATTTCAGGGGGAAGTAGGGTCTAGCCGGCTTCATCCGGCGGGTCGCCGCGCCGCCGCCGGCGCGCGTGCGGGTGTGCGGCGAAGAACGCGTCCCGGCGGCGCTTGTCCGTCACGTGCGTGTACAACTCGGTCGTCGCCAGGTCGGCGTGGCCGAGCATCTCCTGGACGGAGCGAAGGTCGGCGCCGCCCTCGAGGAGGTGCGTCGCGAACGAGTGCCGGAGCAGGTGCGGGTGCACGCGCTCCGGCTCCAGCCCCGCCTTCGCCGCCAGCCGGCGCAGGACGAGGAAGGCGCCGGCGCGCGTGAGCGCCCCGCCGCGCGCATTCAGGAAGAGCTCCGGCCGGTGCCTGCGGTCGAGGTACGGCCGCCCGCGGGCGAGGTAGCGGCGGACGGCCTCCGCTCCCTGCCGCCCGATCGGCACGACCCGCTCCTTGCCTCCCTTGCCGAGGCAGCGCACGAGCCGCTCCTCCAGGTCGACCGACCCGCGCTCGAGCGAGAGCGCCTCGCTCACCCGCAGCCCCGCCCCGTACAGCAGCTCGACGAGGGCGCCGTCGCGGAGCGCGCGCGGCGTGGTGCCGTTCGCGGCTTCGATCAGCCGCTCGGCCTCGCCCGCGGAGAGCGTGCGCGGCAGCGCCCGCCCTCGCCGCGGGGGCGAGACGGCGGCGGCGGGATTGTCCGGGCGGGCACCGACGAGCGCCTGGTGTCGGAAGAAGCAGCGAAGCGCCGACAGCCGGCGCGCGAGCGTCGCGCTCGACCGGCCCTCCGCGCGCAGCTCGGCGAGATAGAGCTCGATCTCGCCGGCGGCGAGCTCGAGCAGCGGGTGGCCCGCCCACGCCCGCACGTGCTCGAGGTCGCGCCGGTAGCTCTCGACCGTGCGAGGCGACAGCCGAGCCCGGGAGAGAGCGAGGAAGGCCTCGAGCTCAGGATCGCGGGTGTGCACGGTCGTAGATCCTGCGCAGGCGGCGTCCGTCCACGTGGCTGTACACCTGCGTCGTCGAGAGCGAGCTGTGCCCGAGGAGCTCCTGGATGACGCGCAGGTCGGCGCCGCCCTCGAGCAGGTGGGTGGCGAACGCGTGCCGCAGCCGGTGCGGGTGGGGGACGAGTCGCCGGAGCGTGCTCGTGTCGAGGCGCCGGCCGCGCGCCGACAGGAAGAGCGCGTTCGAGGCGCCCGCGGCGAGCTGGGGCCGCGCGTCGCGCAGGTAGCGCCCGAGCCAGGAGGCGGCCTCCTCGCCGAGCGGCACGACGCGCTCCTTGCCGCCCTTCCCGCGCACGTGCAGGCTCTCGCGCTCGAAATCGACATCGGCGAGGTCGAGCGCGACCGCCTCCTGGCTGCGCAGTCCGGCCGAGTAGACGAGCTCGATGAGCGCGCGGTTGCGGAGCGGGATGGGGCCGTCGCCCTCAAGGGCGGCGAGAATGTGATCGACCTCCGCCGGTTTTGGCGCGTGCGGCAGACGGCGCCCTCGCCGCGGCGCGAGGCGCGCCTGCGGCACCCGCTCCGGCCCGAGCGTGAAACGAAGCAGCGAGCGGACCGCGGACAGCCGGCGGGCGATCGTCGCCGGCGCGAGCCGGCGCGGGCGCCCCCGCCCGAGCTCGGCCGCGTACTCGGACAGCAGGCGAACGTCGACGTCCGCGAGCCGGACGCCGCGCGCGGCGAGCCAGGCGGCGAACGGCTCGAGGTCGAAGCGGTAGGCGCGTCGCGTCCCCGGCGCGAGCGCCGGGGACGCGAGGAAGCGCTCGATCGCGGCCTGCGTATCCAACGCCCGCTCAGTTCGACCCGGCCGCGCGGGAGCCTGCCTGCCGCCCGCGAGTCCGTCAGCCGGGAAGCTCGTCCGGAAGCAGGGAGTAGAGCACGAAGTCGACCCGCCGCCCCTGGCGCGGGTTGAAGCGCACCGAGCGGAGCACCCCTTCCCGGTGGAATCCCGCCCGCTCGGCCACCCGCTGCGAGGCGACGTTGCGCGCGTCGGCACGAAGCTGCAGCCGCCTCGCGCCGCAACGCTCGACCGCCCAGCGGGAGACGAGCAGCGTCGCCCGCGTCGCCACTCCCCGCCCCCGCGCCTCGGCGCGCACCCAGTAGCCGATCTCGGCCACGCCCTGCTCAGGGTCGAGCCAGTGCACGCCGATCGAGCCGATCACCGCCCCGGTCGGCGCGTCCGTGACGGCGAACGCGCAGTGCGAACCCTCCTTCCAGCCGCGGCGGGTCATGGCCACGTACGCGCGGGCGTCCGACTCGCTGTAGGGCTGCGGCACCTGGTCGAGCCACCAGGCGATGTCGTCGTCGCGGCACGCCGTCGTGATCGCGCGTACGTCCCGCTCCTCCCACGGCCGCAGGAGCACGACGCCGTCGCTCAGAGGGGGGTTCGGAGGCTCGATTCGCATCCAGCGAGCGTAGTCGGCGCGTACCATGCGCAGAGGTGAGTCGGCGCCTCCTCGTCGTCGCCGTCCTCGTCGTTGGGCTCGCGACCGGCGGCGCCGTGGCCGGCGCCGTCCTTGCCTCGCGCGGCGGCGGCCGCGAGAGCGCGGCCGGCGCTCCGGCTTCCGGGCCAGCCGGCGGGGCGGGCGCGGTCGACCTGCACCCGATCGCGGGCAGCTTCCGGCCGGACGGGACGAAGCTCTCCGCCTGCCGCGGCGACCAGCGTTGCTTCGAGCAGGCGTTCGGCAACATCGCCTACTCCCAGGGGCCGAAGGCCGCGCTCTCGCTGTTCGCGAAGGAGATGACCGACAATCCGAGGATCGAGGCGGGCTGCCACAGGATCGCGCATGTGATCGGCTCGGCGGTGCTCGCCCGCTACCACGGCGACGTGCCGAGAGCGTTCGCCGCCGGCTCGTCGATCTGCTGGTCGGGCTACTACCACGGCATCCTCGAGCGGTCGTTCGTGGGGGTGACCACCGAGGCGGGGCTCATCCGTGCCGCGCGCCGCGTCTGCTCGAGCCCGACGCTTCGGCGCGACCAGTGGCTCCTCTACCAGTGCGTGCACGGGCTCGGCCACGGGCTGATGATCGCCACCGGCTACGACCTTCCCTTCTCCCTCCACGTGTGTGACCGGCTGGCCACCCCGTGGGACCAGACGTCGTGCACCGGCGGGGTGTACATGGAGAACGTGAACGCCGCCAACGGCACCGCCTACGGCGGCAAGAGCCCGTGGCTGAAGGCGAGCGACCTCGTCTACCCATGCGACGCGCCGGTGACGAAGGGACACCGGCTCTACTGCTACCTGATGGTGACGTCGCGGATCCTGAACGCGAACGGCTACGACTGGGAGGCGACCGCGCACATCTGCTTCCGCGTGCAGGCGGTGTGGGTCGCCACCTGCTTCCAGTCGTACGGGCGCGACGCCGACGGCACGACGCGCCAGGATCCCGCGCGGGTGCGGGCGCTGTGCAGGATCGCCGGGCGCTTCCAGGCTGACTGCATCTACGGGGCGGTCCGCGACATGACTGCGAACGACGCCCGCGCCGGCCGGGCCGCCGTCCTCTGCGCTCGACTGGCCACCCGTCTGCGGGCGCGCTGCTACGAGGGGATCGGAACGATCCTCGGCTCTCTCAGGGCCGGCACGGCCGGGCGGCGCTCGGCGTGCGCCGCCGTCGCTCCGGCCCGATACCTCGACGCATGCTTGCGCGGCGCAGGGGTGGCGGCTTCGGCCTAGGATTGGTCGCCCACGAGCACGAGGAGGGAGAGCGATCGCCACGACGACGAAGATCGACCTGCGAGGCCCGGCGGAGCTGGCCGAGCACGGCCTGCACCCGGAGGGCCCGATCCACTGGAACCCGACGACGTCGCTCCTCTATACCCGCGCGCTCCTGCGCGGGGAGGCGGTGCTGGCCGAGGGTGGGGCGCTCGTCGTCGACACGGGCCGCTACACGGGCCGCTCGCCGTCCGACAAGTTCGTCGTCTCCGAGCCGGGGTCGGCGGAGCGCATCTGCTGGGGCAAGGTCAACCAGCCGCTTCCCGAGGATCGTTACGAGGGCCTGCGCGAGAAGGTCGTCGCCCACCTCGACACCCAGGAGCTGTACGTCGTCGACGCCTTCGCCGGTGCCGACCCGGCGCACCGCATCGCCGTCCGGGTCGTCACCGACCGCCCCTACCACGCCCTGTTCGCGAAGACGATGTTCATCGACCCGACGGACGAGGAGCTGGCGTCGTTCCGGCCGGCGGCGCTCGTCCTGCACGCGCCCGAGGTGGAGGCCGATCCCGACGCCGACGGCACCCGCTCGGGCACCTTCGTCGTCCTGCACCCGACCCGGACGGAGATCCTGATCGGCGGCACCTTCTACGCCGGCGAGATCAAGAAGGGGATCTTCACGATCATGAACGACCGCCTGCCGCTCGAGGGCGTCCTGCCCATGCACTGCTCGGCGAACGTCGACGACGAGGGGCGCGTGGCGATCTTCTTCGGTCTGTCCGGTACCGGGAAGACGACGCTCTCCGCCGACCCGGAGCGGCACCTGATCGGCGACGACGAGCACGGCTGGGGCGACGGGGGGGTGTTCAACGTCGAGGGGGGCTGCTACGCGAAGGTGATCCGGCTGTCAGCCGAAGCCGAGCCGCAGATCTACGCCGCCACCCGGCGCTGGGGGACGATCCTCGAGAACGTGAGCGTGGACGAGAACGGCATCCTCGACCTCGACGACGACTCCAAGACCGAGAACACGCGCGCCGCCTACAAGCTCGAGCAGATCGAGAACGCGCTGCCCGCCAAGCGCGCCGGCCACCCGAGCGCCGTCGTCATGCTCACCGCGGACGCATTCGGCGTGCTGCCCCCGATCGCGCGGCTCACGCGCGACCAGGCGATGTTCTACTTCCTGTCCGGCTACACGGCCAAGGTGGCGGGCACCGAGATCGGCGTCAGCGAGCCGCAGGCGACCTTCTCCGCCTGCTTCGCCGCCCCCTTCCTGCCGCTCGAGCCGGCCGTGTACGCGCACATGCTCGGCGACAAGCTCGCGCAGCACCCGCACGCGAGCGTGTGGCTCGTCAACACCGGCTGGACGGGTGGTCCCTTCGGCGAGGGGCGCCGCATGCCGATCGCGGCGACGCGCGCGCTGCTCCGCGCCGCGCTCGAGGAGGGCTTGCGGAGCGTGGGCTACCGGATCGATCCGGTGTTCGGCTTCGAGGTGCCGGTCGAGGTGCCGGGCGTCGAGCGGGCGCTCCTCGACCCGCGCTCGACCTGGGCCGACCCGGCCGCCTACGACCGGCAGGCAGCGAAGCTGGCCCGGATGTTCTGCGACAACTTCGGGAGGTTCCAGGACACCGTCGACCCGGCCGTCGCCGCCGCCGGGCCGCGGCTTGCCGACTAGCGGCGGCGCCGTCCACGCGAGCGCGCGCAGCCGCCCGGCTCCCGCCTCGCGCACGGCACGACCGCGGGCGCGCACGGAGAATGACGAATGCCGATGACCCCCCCGCGCAAGGCCCTCGAAGCGTGATCGTCCGGCCGCACTCCGCCCCAGAGCGCCGCGCGCTCGGCGCCACGACGAGGCGCGACGCCTGGTGGCTTCCGCCGCTTGCGACCGCGCTCGGGCTGGCCGTGTTCGGCGTGTACGCGATCGTCGCCGCCGCCCAGAACGGCGACTACCTGTACACGGGCGGCGGGGCGCGCTACCTGTCTCCCTTCTACTCGCCCGACCTGCGCGGCTTCGGCCTCGACATCCCCTTCTCCTTTGCCTTCCTCGTCCTGTGGGCCCCGCTCGGCCTGCGGCTCACCTGCTACTACTACCGCAAGGCCTACTACCGGGCGTTCTTCCTCGCCCCGCCCGCGTGCGCCGTCGGCGGGAAGCGGCGCCGCTACCGGGGCGAGGCCTCGTTCCCGTACGTGCTGCAGAACGTGCACCGGTACTTCCTCTACCTCGGCATCGCCGTCCTTTGCTTCCTCTGGTACGACGCCGGCCGCGCGTTCCTCTTCCGGGGGCCGGACGGCTCGCTCGAGGCCGGGCTCGGCGTGGGGACGCTCGTCCTGCTCGCCAACGTCGTCCTGCTCACGCTCTTCACCTTCGGCTGCAACTCGCTCCGGCACCTCGTCGGCGGACGGCTCGACTGCTTCACCTGCTCGCGCGCGGCACGCCGGCGGCACCGGCTGTGGCGCTGGGTGAGCGTGCTCAACCTGCGCCACTCGCAGTGGGCCTGGATCAGCCTCGCCACCGTGGGTTTCGCCGACCTGTACGTGCGGCTCGCCGCAGCCGGCGTCTTCCACGACCCGAGGATCGTCTGAGGTGGCGACGGCCGCCGTCGAGACGCACGAGCACGACGTGGTCGTGATCGGCGCCGGCGGGGCGGGCCTGCGGGCGGCGATCGAGTCGTCGGCGCTCGGCGCGCGCACGGCGCTCGTCTGCAAGTCGCTGCTCGGCAAGGCGCATACGGTGATGGCCGAAGGGGGCATCGCCGCCGCCTTCGGCCACGTCGAGCCGGAGGACGGCTGGCAGACGCACTTCCAGGACACGCTGTTCGGCGGCAAGTACCTGAACAACTGGCGCATGGCGGAGCTGCACGCGAAGGAGGCGCCGGAGCGGGTGCGCGAGCTCGAGCGCTGGGGCGGCGTCTTCGACCGCCTGCCCGACCGCCGCATGTCGCAGCGCGCGTTCGGCGGGCACACGCACCGCCGGCTCGTCCACATCGGCGACCGCACCGGCCTCGAGCTCATCCGTACGCTCCAGGACAAGGCCGTGCACCAGGACGTGGACGTGTTCATGGAGGTCACGATCACGCGCCTGCTGAAGGACGGCGACCGCGTCTGCGGCGCGTTCGGCTACCGGCGCACGAGCGGAGCAGCGATCGTCTTTCGGGCGCGCTCGGTGGTGCTCGCGACCGGCGGCATCGGCAAGTGCTACCGCATCACCTCGAACTCGTGGGAGTACACGGGTGACGGCCACGCGCTCGGCTACCGGGCGGGTGCCGAGCTCGTCGACATGGAGTTCGTGCAGTTCCATCCCACCGGGATGGTGTGGCCGCCGGGTGTCGCCGGGCTGCTCGTCACGGAAGCCGTGCGCGGCGAGGGGGGCATCCTCCGCAACGGCGCCGGCGAACGCTTCATGGAGCGCTACGACCCGAAGCGGATGGAGCTGTCGACGCGCGACGTGGTCGCGCGAGCGATCTACGCAGAGGTGAAGGAGGGTCGAGGCTCGCCGCGTGGTGGCGTCTACCTCGACGTCTCGCACCTGCCCGCGGCGGCGGTGCGGCGGAAGCTGCCGAGCATGGTCGACCAGTTCATGGAGCTCGCGGGCGTCGACATCACGCGCGAGCCGATGGAGGTCGGCCCGACCTGCCACTACGCGATGGGCGGGATCAAGGTCGACGCCGAGACCGGGGCGAGCAGGGTGCCGGGCCTGTACGCGGCCGGCGAGTGCAGCGGCGGCATGCACGGCGCCAACCGTCTCGGCGGCAACTCGCTCTCCGACCTGCTCGTCTTCGGCAAGCGGGCGGGCGAGGGTGCAGCCCGGCACGCGGCGCAGGCGCCCGAGCCGCGGCCCGACGAGGGCGAGATCGAGGAGGCTCGCCGAGAGCTCGAGGCCCCGCTCGAGCGCGCAGGCGGGGAGGACCCCTACGCCGTCCACGCCGACCTGCAGGCGACGATGCAGGAGCTCGTCGGTATCTACCGCGAGCAGGAGACGCTCGAGACGGCGCTCGCGAGGCTCGACGAGCTCGACCGGCGGGCGGCGAGCGTACGCGTGGACGCGGGCGGTCGCGTCTACAACCCGGGTTGGGACCTCTGTCACGAGCTGCGCAACCTGCTCACCTGCGCGCGGGCGGTGACCGAGGCGGCCCTCCTGCGCACCGAGAGCCGCGGCGCCCACAGCCGTCTCGACCATCCGGCCTACGATGGCTTCTGGGGCGAGCACAACATCGTCGTCAGACGGGACGGCGACGCGATGGTCGTCGAGCCGCGGCCGGTCGTGACCGTGCCCGAGCTCGTGCCGCTCGTCGAGGCGCGCAAGGCGAAGGAGGCGACCTCGTGAGCGCGAGGCAGTTCCGCATCTGGCGCGGCGACGCGAGCGGCGGCGGGCTCGTCGAGTACGAGGTGGAGGCCGAGGAGGGGATGGTCGTGCTCGACGCCGTCCGGGAGATCCAGCGCACGCAGGCGCACGACCTGGCCGTGCGCTGGAACTGCAAGGCGGCCAAGTGCGGCTCCTGCGCCGCCGAGGTGAACGGCCGCCCGAGCCTGATGTGCAAGACGCGTCTCGACCGCTTCCCGCCCGGGCAGGCCGTCGTCGTCGAGCCGATGCGCACCTTCCCGATCGTCCGCGACCTCGTCACGGACGTGTCCTGGAACTACCAGGTGAACAAGCTCATCCCGCCGTTCACGCCGCGCCCGGACGCAGAGTGGCTGATGGGGCAGGAGGACGTCGACCGTATCGCCGAGTTCCGCAAGTGCATCGAGTGCTTCCTCTGCCAGGACGTCTGCCACGTGCTGCGCGACCACCAGCTCACGGACCGCTACTTCGGGCCGCGCTTCTGGGTGCGCATCGCCAGCCTGGAGATGCACCCGCTCGACGCGCTCGACCGGCGCGCGCTTCTCCAGGGCGAGGGCGGGCTCGGCCTCTGCAACATCACGAAATGCTGCAGCGAGGTCTGCCCCGAGGGCATCCACATCACCGACAACGCCATCATCCCGCTCAAGGAGCGGGTCGTCGACCGCTCCTACGACCCGCTCGCGCGGCTCCTACGCCGGCTCGCCGGCCGCTGACGGAAGCGAAGGCGGCTGGGGCGACGAGCTACGCCCCGTTTGCGATAGCGTGAGCGCGAGATGGACGGGAAGCACGACGTGCTGGTCGTCGGGGGCGGCTTGGCCGGCATGCGTGCGGCGATCGAGGCCCACGACGCGGGTGCCGACGTCGCCATCGTCTCGAAGCTGCACCCGGTCCGCAGCCACTCCGCGTCGGCCGAGGGAGGCATCAACGCGGCGCTCGGGAACGCCTCCGAGGACAGCCCCGAGGAGCACGCGTTCGACACGGTCAAGGGCTCGGACTACCTCGGCGACCAGGACGCCATCCAGATCCTGTGCGAGGAGGCGCCGGGCGACGTCTACCAGCTCGAGCGCTGGGGCGCGGTCTTCTCGCGGGACGAGAACGGCCGCATCGCGCAGCGCCCGTTCGGGGCGGCCGGGGAGCCGCGGACGGCGTACGCCGCCGACATCACCGGCCACGTGCTCATCCAGGTGCTCTACGAGCAGGTGATGAAGCGCGACATCCGCGTGTACGAGGAGTGGTTCGTCTGGCAGCTGGTGGAAGAGCACGGGCGCTGCCAGGGGGTGATCTGCTGGGACCTCCTGCACGGCGGGCTGAAGACGATCGGCGCGAAGACGGTCATCCTCGCCACGGGCGGCGCCGGCCGCCTGTACGTCGGCACGACGAACGCCTACTCCTGCACCGGCGACGGCATGGTCATGGCCTTCCGGGTGGGCGTGCCACTCAAGGACATGGAGATGATGCAGTTCCATCCGACGACGCTCGCCCCCACCGGCGTGTTGATCACGGAGGGCTGCCGCGGCGAGGGCGCCTACCTGTTCAACGCCGAGGGCGAGCGGTTCCTCGAGCGCTACGCGCCGAACGCGATGGAGCTCGCCTCGCGGGACGTCATCTCACGCGCCGAGCAGACGGAGATCGACGAGGGGCGCGGGATCGACGGCAACGTCCTCCTCGACCTGCGGCACCTGGGCGCGGACAAGATCCTCGAGCGCCTGCACGGTACGCGGGAGCTGGCGATGACCTTCGTCGGCGTCGACCCGATCTTCGAGCCGATCCCGGTCCGGCCGGGCGCCCACTACCACATGGGTGGCATCGACACGGACGTCTGGGGCCGGACGGAGCTCGACGGGCTCTACGCCGCCGGCGAGTGCGCCTGCGTCTCGGTGCACGGGGCGAACCGCCTGGGCGGGAACGCGCTCATGGAGACGATCACGTACGGCAAGCGCGCCGGCCGGCACGCGGCCGAGTGGGCGCTCGCGCACACGACGGTCGAGGTGCCGCAGAGCGCCGTGGCCGACGCCGAGGCGGAGCTGCGGCGGCTCCTCGACCGCACGGAGGGCGAGCGGCCGTGGGCGATCCGGGAGGAGCTCGGGGAGTCGATGCACGAGAACTTCGGCGTCTTCCGACGCGAGGAGCAGATGGAGCGCCAAGCCGAGATCATCGCCGGGTTGAGGGAGCGCTACGAGCGCGTCGTCGTCGATGACAAGGGGACCGTGTTCAACAACGACCTCACGCAGGCGCTCGAGCTCGACTTCATGCTCGACCTCGCCGACGCGATGGTCGTCTCGGGTCTCGCGCGCAAGGAGAGCCGGGGTGCGCACGCGCGCCCGTACGACTACCCTGACCGTGACGACGAGAACTTCCTCAAGCACACGATCGTGCGTCCGGTCGACGGGCGTCCGGTCCTCGGGTGGAAGCCGGTGACCATCACCAAGTGGCAGCCACAGGAGAGGAGATACTGATGCGCACCCGTTCCCACAAGACCTGGCTCGCCGCGCTCGGCGCGGCGCTCGCGCTGGCCGCGGGCGCCACGGCAGGCACGGCGATCGGGGCGCCGGCGCGGCCGGCCGGACAGTCGCCGATCGAGAAGGCGGCCAACAAGACCGCGAAGGCATCGACCTTCGCCTTCAGCTTCCGCCTCACGGTCAGCGGCGGAGGCAGCTCGATCCCGGGCGGGTCGATCTCGCTCAGCGGGTCGGGGGCGGTCAACACCGTCCACAAGTCCGCCAAGATCAGCGTCAACCTCGGGGCGCTCGCCTCGTCGCTCGGCGCAGCCGCGGGCGGGACGGCCCTGCCCGCGAAGATCGACGTCGTCGTCGTCAACGGCGTCGTCTACGCGCACGTCCCCTCGCTCGCGAAGCAGCTGGGCGGACCCGGCAAGGAGTGGCTGAAGCTCGACACGAAGGCGCTGCCGAAGAGCAAGACGGGCGGGGTCGACACGAGCCAGCTGAGCAAGGTGAACGCCCAGCAGGCGCTGGCGGCGCTGACGGCGTCCGTGTCCGTGAAGAAGCTCGGCAGCGACACGATCGGGGGCCAACCGGCGACGCACTACCGGGCGACGCTCGACGTCGCCAAGGCGGTGAAGGTGCTTCCCGCCTCGCAGCGCGCCTCCGTCCTCAAGGGGGCGAAGCAGGCCGGCCTGACCTCGATCCCGGTCGACTTCTGGATCAACGGGGCGGGCTACCTGCGCCGGATCGCGCTCGCGCTCGGGCCGATCAAGAGCCAGGGTTCGCCGCCCGTGTCGTTCAAGCTGACGGCCGACATCTTCAACTTCGGCGGCAAGGTGGGTATCGCCGTGCCGCCGGCCGCGAAGACGGCCGACGCCAGCAAGCTGCTCACGCAGCTCGTCCCGAGCGTCGGCGGTTGATTCGCGGGTCGAGAGCACGACCAGGCCGGGAGCGGGGCCACGCGCCCGGCCTCGTCGTTCTCCGGTTCTTCCACCAGACGACAGAGGGGAGCTCGTGGACGTCGCGCTGAAGATCTGGCGTTTCGACCCGCAGACGGGAGAGCGGGCGCTCAGGGCATACGAGGTCGAAGCGCCGGAGTGGGCCTGCCTCCTCGACGTGCTCGACCTCGTCAAGGACAAGGTCGACGGCACGCTCTCCTACCGCAAGAGCTGCCGGATGATGATGTGCGGTTCCTGTGGCATGCGCATGGACGGCAGGGCCGTGCTCGCCTGCAAGGAGCGGATGAAGCCGATCGTCGATGCCGGCCACGTCCCCGTCATCTCCGCGATGGGCAACCTCCCCGTGATCAAGGACCTCGTCGTCGACATGGACCCCTTCTGGGCCAAGATGCGCTTCGTGCAGCCGTGGCTCGAGCCCGGCTACGCGGATCCCGGCGAGAAGGAGAACGTCGTCTCGCACGAGCGGATGGAGGTCGTGCACAAGGAGTCGCTGTGCATCAACTGCGGCTGTTGCGTCTCGGAGTGCAACTCGATGGAGTCCGATCCCGAGTTTCTCGGCCCGGCCGCGCTGGCGAAGGGGATGAGGTTCGTCGGCGACCCGCGCGACCAGGCGACGGTCGAGCGGCTCGAGCGCTACAGCGGCTACCACGGCATCTGGGACTGCACGCGCTGCTACTTCTGCACGCAGCGCTGCCCGAAGGGAGTCGACCCGCGCGACGCGATCGCGAAGCTCGGCGCGGAGGCGGTGAAGCACGGCGTCGACCGCGACATGGGCGCCAGGCACGCGAAGTGGTTCGTGAAGTCGGCCGAGACGACCGGCTGGTTGCGCGAGACCGAGCTCGTGCCGAAGACGCAGGGCATCGTCGCCTCGCTGCGGCAGCTCCCCTTCGCCATCCGGCTCGCCAGGCACGGCAAGGTCCCGCCGCCCTTCCCGCCGCATGTGGCCAAGGACGTGGCCGAGGCGAGGGCGCTGCACGACCTCGTCAAGCAGCAGGGCCGAGACGGCGCGCTCGGGATCGTGCAGGGCGAGAAGGCGCTCGCGCGGATCGAGTTCCTGCACGGCCACCCCGAAGAGGGGCCTGCGCGAAGGGTCGCATCGCACGAGGCGGGCGCAACGTCGGAGGGAGAGTGATGGAGACGAAGCGGGTCGCGTACTACAAGGGGTGCCTGGCGTCGCTGTCGGCGAAGGAGCTCGACAGCTCGACGCGGGCGCTGGCGCCGAGGCTCGGGCTCGAGCTCGACGAGCTCGAGTCCGTCACCTGCTGCGGGGCCGGCGACATCCACGAGGCCGAGCCGGACTACTACCTGCACCTGAACGCGAGGATCCTCGCCTACGCCGCGCAGACCGGGGCCGACACCCTGATGACGATCTGCAACGTCTGCACGCTCAACCTGCGCCAGGCGAACTGGCAGCTGATGGACGACGACGCGCTGCGCGAGCGGGTGAACACGAACCTGGAGACCGTCGGCGCCCCGCGCTACGAGCGGGACGTCGAGGTCATGCACCTGCTCTGGCTGATCGCGCACGGCGAGCGCTACGAGCTGCTCAAGAGCGTCGCCCATCGCGGCCTCAAGGGGCTGAAGATCGCGCCGTTCTACGGCTGCCAGATCCTGCGACCGTCGAAGATCCTCGGCTTCGAGGACCCGGACCAGCCAAGCTCGCTCGAGCGCATCATCGAAGCCTGCGGCGGCGAGGCGGTCGACTACCCCGCCAAGCTCAAGTGCTGCGGCTTCCCCATCATCCAGGCGCGCGAGGAGGTCGCGCTCGGCGAGCTCATCCAGCCGATCGAGCAGGCGATGGAGGCGGGCGCGCAGGCGATGGTGACGCCGTGCCCGCTCTGCCACCTGTCGCTCGACGCGTGGCAGTCGAAGCTGGAGAAGGCGACCGGGCGCAAGCTGGGGATGCCCGTCATCCACCTGTCGCAGCTGATCGGGGTGGCGGCGGGTCTCGACGAGTCCGAGCTCCGGTTCAAGCGGCACGTCGTCTCGGTCGAGCCCGTGCTCGAGCAGCTGAAGGTCTGAGCGGCTGGGCCTGGCTTGCCGTCGGGGTCGGGCTCACCGCTCTGGCGGCGCTCGGCTGGGGCTGGTTCGAGGCCGGCTGGCTGCGGGCGCGCTCGCTCCCGGTCGCCGTCTCGGGACTCCCTCCCGAGCTCGACGGTCTGCGCATCGTCCACCTCTCGGACCTGCACCTGGGCGTCCCCTCGCGGGGAGCCCGGGCGGTCAGGCTCGCCGTCGAGTGGACGCGAGCGCGGCGCCCCGACCTCGTCGCCGTCACCGGCGACCTCGTCTCGCGCCCGCGGGGCGAGGCAGCGCTTCACCGCGCGCTCGGCGAGCTCGAGGACTGCTACGCCATCCTCGGCAACCACGACCTCGCGCTCAGCCGCGACCCGTTCTCGAAGCGCGTCGAGCTCGGGAGCCTCCAGTCCGCGACGCTGCTCCTCGACGAGGGGCGGCGGCTCAACCTGCACGGCCGCAGCGTCTGGCTCGCCGGCTTCGACCCGCGCTCGCGCGGGCGCGAGCCGGACCTCCGCGCCGAGGCCGACCTCAGCATCGTGCTCTCACACTTCCCGAGCGCCTTCGACCGGGTCGCTCCCGGAGCCTACGACCTCGTGCTGGCGGGGCACATGCACGACGGCCAGATCTGCATCCCCTACCCGGGCGGGAAGCTCCGCCTTGCACACCCACGAGCCCGCTATACGAGTGGGCTCTTCCGCCGCGGTGACAGCGTCATGCACGTCTCGCCCGGCCTGGGGACGACCTTCGTTCCCTTCCGGCTGTTCGCGCGGCCGGAGGCGACGGAGCTCGTGCTGAAGAGGGCGACGTAGAATCGGGTCGTGGCTCCGCGGGTCTCAGGCCTGACCGGCGCGACGCTCGAGACCGCGCCGGGCGTGTGCCAGACCTGTGTCTGGTGGCAGTCGCGCTCCGGGCGCGACCTGGAGAAGGGCCGCTGGCGCGAGAAGATGGAGGACGAGTGGGGCGCGTGGGGGACGCTCTACTACGACGACGACGGTCGCCTGCTCGGATCGATGCAGTACGGGCCGGCGGCCCTGTTCCCCCGGGCGTGGGAGCTCCCGGCTGGGCCGCCGTCCGACGACGCGCTCCTCGTCACCTGCGCCTACCTCGTCGACCGCTCCACTCCCTGGGTGCTGCAGTCCCTCTTCCTCGCGGCGATCGGGGACGCGAAGGACAAGGGCGCGAGAGCAATCGAAGCGTTCGGGTACCGGCATCGCGAGAACTCGTCCATCCGCGAACGCTTCCTCGTGCACCGCACGATCTTCCCGCATGACTTCCTTGCCGACTTCGGCTTCGTCGTCGTGCGCTCGCAGGGCCTGGTCGAGCTCGCACGGCTCGAGCTCGGCGGCCTCCAGCCCGTCGTGGAGCGTCCTCGCGCGAAGGCGCTGCGCATCCTGCGCGAGATCTTCTCGCCGCAGCCACTCCCCGCGCCGCGCCCGTAGGATGCCGGGCTGCCCCGGGGTCAGATCCCGGGGGCATGGCCGGGACAGGCAGGACGGGAGGTGTCTTCCCTGCTCGGAGGCGCCTGTGCGGATCGGCCGGAGCGGACGGCGTCTGCGCCCCGCTACGCAGGACGCGGCCGCTCGGGCTCAGGCCGCGAGCGCCTGCCGGGAGAGCACGAGCTCCGCGATCTGGATCGCGTTCAGCGCCGCGCCCTTGCGGAGGTTGTCGCCGACGACGAAGAGACAGAGCCCCTGCTCTGATGCGGGGTCGCGGCGGATCCTGCCGACCAGCACGTCGTCGGTCCCGGCGGCGAGCCCCGGCGTCGGGAAGTCCTCGACTCGCACGCCGGGAGCCGCGGCGAGGATCTCGCTCGCCCGCTCGGGCGAGAGCGGCTCCTCGGTCTCGACCCACACCGCCTCCGCGTGCCCGACGAGCACCGGCACACGCACGCAGGTCGCGGAGAGCGGCAGCTCGGGCAGCTCGAGGATCTTCTGCGACTCCGCCCGGATCTTCGCCTCCTCGTCGAACTCGACGCCGTCGAAGTCCCAGTCCATGCGCAGGTCGTGCTCGGCGGGCGTCTCCCCGATCAGCCGCTCCATCGAGCGGGCACCGGCTCCGGACACCGACTGGTAGGTCGCAACGCGGACGCGCGCCAGCCCGGCCGCCTCGTGCAGCGGCTTCAGCGCGCACGTGAGCGGGATGGTGCAGCAGTTCGGGTTCGCGATCACACCTTCGTGCTCGAGGGCGCGCTCGCCGTTCACCTCCGGGACGACGAGGGGCACGCCGTCCTGCAGCCGGTATGCGGCGGACTTATCGATCGCCACGGCTCCGCCGCGCACCGCGTGTGGCACGAGCTCGCGGCTCGCCGAGGTGCCGACGGAGAACAGGAAGAGGTCGACGTCGCCTGCCGCGAGCACGTCCGGGGTTGCCTCCTCGGTGATGAGCTGAGCGCGTCCGAACCCGAGCCTGCGGCCGGCCGACCGCCCGGAGGCGAAGGCGCGCACACGCTCGTAGCCCCGCTCGGCGAGGAGCCGGAGCGTGACCTGGCCGACCGCCCCCGTCGCGCCGACGACGCCGATCCGCGCCTCGCGCGCGCTAGGCATCGGCGGCCTTGCGGGAGCCGTTGTCCTCGGACAGCCCGAAGCGGTCGTGGATGGCCCGGACGGCGCGCTCGACCTCGGACGCCCGCACGACGCAGGACACCCGGATCGACGAGGTGGAGATGATCTCGAGGTTGATGCCCGCCTCGGCCAGCGCGTCGAACATGTCGGCCGCGACTCCCGGGTGGCTCTTCATGCCCGCGCCGATCAGCGAAACCTTGGCGATGTCGGAGTCGTGGGTCACTCCCGTCGCGCCGACGGCGCGGGCGGTCTCCTCCAGGATCGGCTGGGCCACGCCCAGGTCGGCCTTCGGCAGCGTGAACGAGATCGTGGCGTGTCCCTGCTCCGACACGTTCTGGACGATCATGTCGATGTTGACGCCCGCGTCGGCGAGCGGCCGGAAGACCGAGGCGGCGATCCCGGGGCGGTCGGGCACGCCGATGATCGTCACCTTCGCCTCGCTGGTGTCGTGCGTGACCCCCGAGATGATCGCCTTCTCCAGCATGCGCGTGTCCTCCTCCCCGATCCACGTCCCCTCGCCGTCCCCGAACGACGAGCGCACGTGCAGCCTGACACCGTAGTTGCGCGCGAACTCCACCGAGCGCAGCGCCATCACCTTCGCCCCGGAGGCGGACATCTCGAGCATCTCCTCGAAGCTGATCGCCGCCAGCTTGCGCGCGCCGGGGACGATGCGGGGATCGGCCGTGTACACGCCGTCCACGTCCGTGTAGATCTCGCACGCCTCGGCGCCGAGCGCGACGGCGAGCGCGACCGCCGTCGTGTCCGATCCGCCGCGCCCGAGCGTGGTGATCTCCTTGCCCGTCGACACGCCCTGGAACCCCGCGACGAGCACGATCTTGTCGTCGTCGAGCGCGTCGTGGATACGCTGGCCACGGATGTCGACGATCTTCGCCTTGCCGTGCACCGTGTCCGTGACGATTCCCGCCTGCGAGCCGGTCAGCGAGATCGCCTCGTGCCCGAGGTCGTTGATCGCCATGGCAGCGAGGGCGACGGAGATGCGCTCGCCGACGGAGATGAGCATGTCCAGCTCGCGCGGCGCGGGGTGGGGCGACACCTGGTGCGCGAGGTCGATCAGCTCGTCGGTCGTCTGCCCCATCGCCGAGAGGACGGCGACGACGCGAGCGCCCGCCTCACGCGCAGCGACGATCCGTTTCGCGACGGCCTTCAGCCGCTCGGGCCCGGCGACCGAGGTGCCGCCGAACTTCATGACGATCGTGCTCCCCCGCTCGACGCGCTTCTCGGCGGAGACGGTTGGGACGGGCTCGTACTGCGTCGTCGTCATCAGCCGATTGTAGGCACAGGGAGAGAGAGGCCCGCTGATGACGTCGGTCGCGTTGCCTGGATCGCGGCCGGACGGCGGATCGCGACTGGTCGGCGTCCGGACCGGAGGCGTGGCTGCCGAGGCGAAGGCGCCACCTCCGCTCGCTTCCCCTCCCAGGGTGGGGAGCTGTCCACCCGCCACCCGCGGCTCACGCTATCGCAGCCGGGGCCACGCAGGCGTGGCGGGACCGTGCCGATTGTGCGCCGATCACCGGCGTGTGACGCCGGCAGCCGCGCGACATCTCGCGGCGCCCGGCGAGCGCGCGCTGCAGCACAGTGGCGCATGGCTGTCGTCAGCTCGTGTTCCGCGCTACATCTCGCGGCGCCCGGCGAGCGCCCGCCCGAGCGTCACCTCGTCCGCGTACTCGAGGTCGCTCCCGACGGGGAGGCCGCTCGCCAGGCGGGTGATCCGCACCCGGCCTCGCAGGCGGTCGGCGATGTAGGTCGCCGTCGCCTCTCCTGTCATCGTCGGGTTGGTTGCGAGCACGATCTCCTCGATCCCGTCCCGCTCGACACGGCGCAGCAGCTCCTCGATCCGCAGGTCGCCGGGATCGACCCCGTCGATTGGCGAGAGGGCGCCGCCGAGCACATGGTAGAGCCCGCGGTACTCGGACGTCCGCTCGATCGAGAGGAGATCCGCCGGCTGCTCGACGACGCAGATCAGCGAGCGGTCGCGCCGCGCGTCCCGGCAGATCGCGCACACCTCGTCCTCGGTCAGGTTCCCGCACTCGGCGCAGAAGCGCACCCGCTCCTTCACCTCCTCGATCGCCTGCGCGAGCGACAGCGCCTCCTCCGTCGGCGCCCGCAGGAGATGGAACGCGAGCCGCTGTGCGGTGCGCGTACCGACCCCCGGCAGGCGCGTGAGCTGCGCGACCAGGTTGTCGACGGCCGGGGAGAGCACGGCCCCATTGTGCCCGTCGTCTCCAGACGGCGTCCCGTTCGGGCGACGCCCGGCGTGGGCGCGGCGCGTGGCGCGGCCGCCGGCCGGGTCTCGAGGGCGGGGCCTAGAGTCCCGGCAGCCCCAGGCCGCCGAGGTCGCCGAGGCCGGTCGCCGCCCCCATCTTCGACTGCGCCAGCGACTGCGCCGAGCGCAACGCCTCGTTGACGGCGGCAAGCACCATGTCCTCGAGCAGCTCGGGGTCGTCGGGATCGATCGCCTTCGGGTCGATCTTCACCTCGCTCACCTGGCCGGCGCCGGTCGCCTTGACGGTGACGAGCCCGCCGCCGGCCGACGCCTCGACCGTCTCATTCGCGAGCTCCTCCTGCACCTTCGCCATCTGCGCCTGCATCTGCTGCGCCTGCCGGAGCAGCTTGTTGAGGTCCATTCCCTTCGCCATCGGGAGAGCATACGCGTCGGCTCGCCCGCGTTCGACCTGGGCTCCGTCGGCTCCCTGTCAGGGGCGAGGCGACCGTCGCACCCGCCGCCCGCGGGCGATCGCTCCGGAGCGGCGACGCCTACTCGTCCACCTCTCTCGCGTCGAACGTCTCCTTGAGCAGGGCGACGAGGTCGTCCTCGCTCGGTGTCGCCGCCTCGTCGGTCTCCGCGTGGTCGCGGCGCTCGCCGAGCACGAACGCGAACGCGAACGTGCGCCCGGTCACCTCGCGCAGGGCGTCCCGCAGCAGCTCGGTGTACTTGTCCTGGGCGAGCTTGAGGTGAAACGCGGCGTTCGCGCGGAACTCGAGCGTGAGCGTGTCCCCCTCGAGCGCGACCGGATGCGCCTCCCCGAACACCGGCCGCGCATGAACGGCCCGCTGCTCGACGGCGTCGAGCACCGCCCGCGGCCATGCCTCCTGGAGCTGCCCGAGCTCGAGCGACGGCGGCTCGGGCTGCGGGGCGGCCGAGGGCTCGGGCTCCGGTGCCCGCCCGCCCGGTGGCGATGCGGCCGGCGCCGCCGGGGCCGGCGCATGGCTTCGCTGCTCGAGCAGCTCGAGACGGTAGGCGAGCGACTCCTGCGAGAGTTCCGACCCCGGTCGCGTCACCTTGACGAGGGCGAGCTCGAGCGGGAGCCGCGGGTCGCCGCCCTGGCGCATGTCGTCGACGGCGACCGCGAGCAGGTCGCAGAGGCGCAGCACGGTCGGCTCCGGCAGCTGGTTCGCCTGCGCGCGCAGGCGGTCGCGCGTCTCCTCGGTCACCGGCAACGTGTCCGGCACGTCGCCCATGTGCTGCACGAGCAGCAGGTGCCGCAGGTGCTCGAGCAGGTCGCCGACCAGGCGGCCGATGTCCTGGCCCTGCTCCGACAGCTGCTCGACGAACGCGAGCGCGCCGGCGGCGTCGCGGTCGACGACGAGGTCGCAGAGCCGGAAGAGCGTGTCCTCCTCGACGGCGCCGAGCACCTGCATGACGTCGGGGACGGTGATCACGCGGCCGGTCGCGGACGCGAGCTGGTCGAGCGTCGACACGGCGTCGCGGAAGCTGCCCATCGCGGCCTTCGCGACGAGCGACAGGGCGGCGTCGGGCACGTCGAACCCCTCCCCGTCGGCGACCCGCCGCAGCACGTCCTTCAGCTCGTTCAGCCGCGGCCGCGAGAAGGCGAACGTCTGGCAACGCGAGCGGACGGTGGGGATCACCTTCTGCAGCTCGGTCGTGCAGAAGACGAAGAGCAGGTGGGGAGGAGGCTCCTCGATCAGCTTCAGGAGGGCGTTCCAGGCGGCGTCCGTCAGCTGGTGCGCCTCGTCGAGGATGTACACCTTGTACCGTCCCTCGACCGGCTGCAGCACGACGCGCTCCCGGATCTCGCGGATGTCGTCGATCCCCCGCTGCGAGGCGGCGTCCATCTCGACCACGTCGAGCGAGGTGCCGCTCGCGATCGCCCGGCAGGCGTGGCAGGTGCCGTCGGGTGTCGGCGTCGTCCCCTGCGCGCAGTTCACCGCCTTGGCCAGGATGCGCGCGAGCGAGGTCTTGCCGGTGCCGCGCGGCCCGGCGAAGAGGTACGCCTGGCGGAGCTGCCCGTGCGTGATCGCGTTGCGCAACGTGCGCACGACCGGCTCCTGCCCGACCACCTCGTCGAAGCTCTGCGGGCGGTACTTCCGGTAGAGCGCGGTCACTGGAGCGATTCAAGCAGAGAATCGCGTTCCGGCCGCGCCGGGCGCACAATGCCGCACTTCACCGGCGCCGGGCCGGCCCCGGTCCTTCGCCTACGCTCGGCACCGGGGCACCGCACCGGGCACTCGATCCTGCAGGCCGGGTCGAGCGCTCGGACGGCGGGTCTCCGCTGGCGGCCCCTCGCCCCTGCTGCGGCCCAGGGATAGCCCGGTCGCGCGGACTCGCCGTCGAGGTGAACCGGTCGGGCGGCGCCTGCGCTTCCGGCTCGGGCCAAGCTTGGCCGCGGCACCTGGGAGGCACTCCTTAGCGCTGCTTCCTCCCGGACCTGACGCGGTTCGAAGGCTCCCAGTGCGCGGGACCTGACCGTCAACGCCGGACTCGCCGGCCCAGGCCCCGATCGATTCCGCCCCTCGGGCGGTGTTCGGTCCCGCTGTAGCGGGTTGCGGGTTCAGGGAACCGCTAGCTCCCCACCTAGCGCGACCGGGCCGACGGATCGTACCAGCGCCGGTTTCTCGCCGCCGCCCGGCCTTCGGCCGATCCGGCGCGCTCGCTCCGGTATCGTCCACTGTCCGGGGCGCGTAGCTCAGCGGGAGAGCGCCCGCTTCACACGCGGGAGGTCGCTGGTTCGATCCCAGCCGCGCCCATTTTTAGAGAGGCAACGAACCTCTTTCAAACCCGCTTTGAGTCCCGGCGCCCATCGCTCAACCAAGCTCGGCTGCTTGTTGAGTACAGGGCTCCGGCGCGTGCCCCCACGTGCAACCATGCGGGTTCCAATGGGCGAGTTGCCCACCGGTACCGTCACGCTCCTGTTCTCCGACGTCGATCGCTCGACAGCTCGTCAAGAGGCTCGGGGAGCCCCGAGCGTTACGGCGACGTGCTTGCCGATCATCGCCGTCTTCTTCGGGGTGCGTTCGCGCAGCACAATGTCATCGAGATCGACACCCAGGGTGATGCCTTCTTCGTCGTGTTCACCAGCGCCCGAGACGCCTTTAGCGCCGCGTTCTCGGTCAGCGGCGCGGCCTCGGTGAGGTGGTGAGGACCATCCCTTAGCCGAATCTGATGAGGTGGGCTGCCATTGTGCGGAGTAGTTTTCGGTTCGTTCGCGTATCGCTATGGAGTGATAGGACGTACACCCAGGTGTCTTGGGACCATTCCAGGAGGACGTGCCCTGAATCAAGCGTTGAGCCGGCAGGGCAGTTGACCCATTGCATGTGGAGACGCGCGATTATGACGTGGCCGAAGGTCTTGCCGGTTGTGCAGCCGACGTAGCCTTTGCGGATGAGCTTCGGGGGGGAGGCCCAGACGGTGAAGTGCCCGGCGGAGTCGCCGGGGACGCCAATGTAGCTTTTCGGTGCTGGGAATTCGCCTGTGATGCTGAAGGTGCCGTTGCATGCGATGCACATCGCTCCTTCTGTTTCCCAATGGGCGGGAACGCGGGCCGGACAGTAGATGGCGACTTTCAACTTGAGGGCGGCTGTACGGCAGCCTTTGCGGACTGATGCCGAGACGGGTACGAGCGGAATCGATGCAAGCATCGCTCTCTCGGACGCGCTTGCTTGCGGTGAGGGCTGGTACGAGGGGTCTTGTGCTGCCCCGAGGTACGCCGGCGCGGCGAAAATGAAGATGCCGATAAAGGTCGGCTTGAGCAAGCAGCTTCTTAGAGATGCTCGGCTACGGCAAGTCCAAGGATGCATACGGTTACAGCGGCTCCTGTGAGGTGATACCGGGTCCGATTGGAGGCTACTCGGTAGGCTATGTCACCGGCGAGTTTGGGCTTGTGAAGGCGATGGAAGAAGACTTGTATGGTTCGGCCGATTGCGAATGACAAACCGCAGAGGGCGCCTGCTGATGCTGTTCCGGTGGCAAAGCTTGCGGCGGCTCCGGCCCACACGAGAGGCGTTGTGATTACGAACGGTCGTCGGCCATCTGGGTTCGGACCGCTTTTGGCTTGAATAGGCGTCCTTTGGCGGGCTTGATGACGATTGGTACTTGTGAGACGCTCAAGAAGGCCCTGAAACTCACGGTTTGAAGACGACCGACCAGGTCCACTCTTCCGGGAGGCACTCGACGCGGAAGCTCCGACGCCACGCCGGGGTGGTAGGGCCGGGTGAACTGCCAAGGGCGGAAGCACCGCGTTGGTGCGTAGGCATATGTGCCGATTGGCTGTCGGCAGCAATGCCGAAGCGGCTCCGCCTCGACAGTTGTAGCCTCGGGCGAAGGTACGGAGATCCCTGGATCTGATCGGGGAAGAGTTGAGAGGAGTCGCTCGATGAAGCGCCCATTCACCCTTCTGATTGCCGCTGCGGCGCTCGCTGGAGCGGGCGCGCTCGCAGGGGTGACCTCGGCGGGAACGGCGAAACACGGCCGTGCAGCCGCCGCTCAGCAGCTGACGATCTACGTCTTCCGCGGCAAGGAGAAGATCCCCGGCGCGCCGGACGGCAAGGGCCACGACACGATCGTCCCCTCGACCTTCGCGGTCAAGGTTGGCGTCCCGGTGCAGGTGACGGTGATCAACTACGACGAGGGTGCGCACACGATCACCGCTCCTGCACTCGGGCTGAACGCGCAGATCAAGCCTGGCACCAAGTTCACGACCGCGCCGGCGGGCGCGGGCGCGACTGAGCTCCTGAACCAGGTCGTCCCCAGGGTCACGCACTTCACTTTCACCGTGAAGAAGGCCGGCGTCTACCGCTGGTACTGCGCGCTTCCCTGCGACGCGGGCGGGAAGGGCTGGGCGACGACCGCTGGTTCCACCGGTCCCGACCGCCTCGGCTTCATGGCCGGCTACATCGTCGGCGTCGCCTAGATCAAGTCGCCAGATCGAGTTACCGGGGGCGACTCCGGAACGAGGGGCCGGGATTCTGCCCGGCCCCCCTCGCAGTCTTGCCGACCAGGCGAGGCTATGGCTACACCGGGCAGGATGAGCAAGGAGGCCCAGCCGACCCACACTCGGCACCCAGATCACCGCAGCACTTCCCTCATCACCGCCCGTTACCCGGAAGAAGCAGTTCCGCTCCGCGAAGGTCTACGACTCGAACCGCCTCTCGCCAAGGTCGCTGCAGGTGCCGGGCAGGGAAGCGAAGACTCCTCGGGGTGCTTCCAGGCGCCGCGGGCGGCCTAGCTGGCCTCGAGGCTGAGAGCCCGACAACGCGACTTCCGTCCGGCCGCGCCGGTCGCTGCGGCGCCACCCGCGGCTGCGCCGCGTCAGCCGGCGGCGACCTCCGCCCGCCGGGCCGCGAACGTCTTCGGGATCGTCTTCAGCGCGCTCTTCTCCACGTCGAGGGGCGGCGGTGAAGGCGCGCAGGCAGCGGGCGCGGTACTCAAGAGGCCGCCGCGGCGATCGCGCCGAGAACATGGAAGCCCCTCCGTTGCGTCCCTTGCCGCGCCCGACAGGACCAGGTTGTCACGGTACGCACGAACGGCTGCGAGCGCGCCGACGCCGTCCCGGCGTCCGGCTCAGCGGCAACGTCAGGACACAGAGGCGGGCCGGTCGGGCGCGGGGGCGAGCGGCAGCTGCTTCGTGAACGCGGCGGCGAGGGAGCCCGAGCGAAACGGCTGCTCGCTGATCTCCACGCGCGCGTAGCCGGCCGAGCGGACGGCAGCGACGACCTCGTCGGCGCAGGCGAGCGCGCGCGGGAGCTCGTCGCCGGCGAGCTCGACCCGCCCGAGCTGCCCGTGGTGGCGGACGCGCAGCACCCGGTACCCGAGCCGCTTCAGCGCGAGCTCGGCGCGGTCGATGCGGGCGAGGGCGGACGGGTCGACGGGTGTCCCGTACGGGATGCGCGACGCCAGGCACGGCGACGCGGGCTTGTCGGCGCTCGGGACGCCGAGGGCGCGGGCGAGCGCGCGCACCTCCTCCTTGCCCACCGCCGCCTCGACGAGCGGATGGCGGACGCCGTGCTCGGCGGCGGCGCGCAGCCCGGGCCGCCAGTCGCCGAGGTCGTCCGCGTTCGCGCCCGACAGAACGGCTGCGTAGCCGCGGCGAGCAGCGAGATCTGCGAGTCGGTCGTACAGCTCGCTCTTGCAGTGGTAGCAGCGATCGGAGCCGTTGCGGCGGTAGCCGTCGCGCGCGAGCTCGGCCGTCGTGATCGTTTCGTGGCGGATGCCGATCGTCTCGGCGACCCGGCGGGCGCCGGCGAGCTCGCCGGTGGCGAGCGCCGGCGAGACGGCCGTGACCGCGAGCGCGCGCTCCCCGAGCGCGCGGGCGGCCAGGCAGGCGACGAGCGACGAGTCGACGCCGCCGGAGAAGGCGACGATGCTGCTGCCGAGGCGCCGGATGCGCCGCTCGAGCTGTTCGATGCGAGTCATTCGCGCTCCGCGGCCGCGAGCGCCGCGGCCCACACCGACTTTACCGGGCGGCCGAGGGCCGCGGCCGCCGCCGCGCAGTCGTCGTGCTCGGGCGCCACGTTCACGACTCGGCCGTCGAGACGGCCGATCTTCACGCGCACCTCGGTGCCGCCGACGTCGACGACGCGGTGCTCCCGCTCGAGCTCGAAGCGCCGAAGACGGGACACGCGCACCCCGAGGGCCGTCGTCTCCTGGAAGAGGGCCGTCGCCACGCGCCGCTCGTCGGCCGGGCGGGCGAGGGCGGCGACGACGAAGCCGGGCCGTCCCTTCTTCATCTGCACGGGCGCCGTCCACACGTCGAGGGCGCCGGCGGCCAGGCAGCGCTCGGCGGCGTCCGGGAGGAACTCGGGGTTGACGTCGTCCAGATTCGTCTCGAGCAGGACGACCTCGGCGGCAGCCGCCCCGGCCCGGTCGCCCACGAGCACGCGCACGAGGTTCGGCCGCTGCTCGGTGTCGCGCGTGCCGGCGCCGTAGCCGACGCGGTCGAGGACGAGCTCGGGCAGGGGCCCGAAGCCGCCGGCCAGCGTCGCGGCGATCGCCGCCCCCGTCGGGGTGACGAGCTCGTCGGTGCCGTCGACGCCGTACGCGGGTGCTCCTCGGAGCAGCTCCGTCACGGCCGGGGCGGGGACCGGGAGCACCCCGTGCGCGGCCCGGACGAGGCCGCGCGCGAGCGGCAGCGGGGAGCAGACGACCTCGTCGACGGCGAGGTCCTCGAGCAGCCACACGAAGCCGCACACGTCGAGCAGCGTGTCGGCCGCGGCGAGCTCGTGGAAGTGGACCTCGTCGGGGTCGACGGCGTGCACGCGCGCCTCCGCCCGCGCCAGCCGTTCGAAGACGGCGAGCGCACGCTCGCGGACGCGCTCGGGCAGGTCGGCGCCGCCGAGCCGGGTGCGGATTGCCCGCCAGCTGCGCGCCTCGTCTGCCTCGGGCCCGTCGAAGGCCACGTGCAGCGCGCCGACGCCCTGGCGCTCGACCCGCCGCACCTCCACCCGTACGGGCCCCAGCCCAAGGCGGGCCGGCAGCGCCTCGAGCAGGGCGCGGTCGGCCCCGGCGTCGAGGAGCGCCGCCAGCAGCATGTCGCCGGCGAGGCCGCCGACGCAGTCGAGGTAGGCGAGTCGCGTCACCTGAGGCCTCGCGAGCGAGCCTCGCGCGGACGGCGGCCGTCCGGCGCACCCACCCGGGTCAACGCTCCCTGCCCCGTGCGATGCGCGCGGCGATCGTGCCCGCGCCGAAGCCGTCGTCGATGCCCACGACCGCCACTCCGGCGGCGCAGGAGCACAGCATCGCGTTCAGCGCCGTGCGCCCCCCGTCCGCGGCGCCGTAGCCGACGCTCGTCGGAACGCCGATCACCGGCGCCGCGGCGATGCCGCCCACGACGCTCGCGAGCGCCGCGTCCATCCCCGCGACGACGACGACGCAGTCGGCGTGCTCGAGATCGGGAAGCACCGGACCCAGCCGGTGCAGCCCGGCCACGCCCACGTCCTCGTGCACGACCACCTCGGTGCCGAGCAGCTGCGCCCTGATCCGTGCCTCGTGCAGCACCGGGCCGTCCGAGGTCCCCGCCGACACCATCACCACCCGGCCGCGCGCAGGGGGCAGCGACCGCGCCACCCACACCGCGCGCGCCCGCTCGTCCGCCTCCGCGCCGGGTACGCGCGCCTGCACCGCCTCGCGGACGTCCGCCTCCGCGCGCGTCACGAGCACGCTGCCAGCGCCTCCGTCCAGGAGCGCCGTCACGATCGCCACCGCCTGTTCCGGCGTCTTCCCGTCCGCCAGCACCGCCTCCGGCGCTCCCTGGCGCAGCTCGCGGTGGACGTCGACCCGCGCGAAGACGAGGTCGCGGGCGGGGAGCGTTGCCAAGCGCTCCGCGGCCTCGTCCGGGCTGACGCTCCCCCGGCGGACCGACTCGAGCAGGACCACGATCTCCTCCCGCAGGGACACCGCCAGGCAGTCTAGTTCCGGGGTGGCGGGAAGCCGTCCCTGCCGCGCTCAGTGGCCCGCGACGCCGTGCGGCACGTACAGCTCCTCGAGCCGGGCGATCTCGTCGGCTGCGAGCGAGAGCTCGGCGGCGGCGAGCGCGCCGTCGACGTGCTCGACTTTCGTGGCGCCGACGATGGGGGCGGTCACGCCCGGCTTGTGCAGCAGCCAGGCGAGCGCGACCTGCGCCGGTGGGAGGCCGCGGGCGGCCGCGACCTCGGCGGCTCGCTCGACGACCGGGAAGTCGACCTCCGGCGTGTACAGCGAGTCGGTGAAGGGGTCGGTGCTCGCGCGCGTCGTCAGCCGCTCGCCCTCACGGGTGCGGTTGCCTGCCAGGAGGCCGCGGGCGAGCGGGCTCCACGGCAGCACGGCGACGCCCTGGTCGAGGCACTGCGGGATCATCTCCCGCTCCTCCTCGCGGTAGACGAGGTTGTAGTGGTTCTGCATCGACACGAAGCGGGTCGGGGCGACCGACTGCGCCTTCGCGAACTGCCACGCGTACATGCTGCTCGCGCCGAGGTAGCGCGCCTTCCCCGCCTTGACCACGTCGTGGAGCGCCTCCATCGTCTCCTCGATCGGGGTGAGCGGGTCCCAGCGATGGATCTGATACAGATCGACGTAGTCGAGGCCGAGGCGGGCGAGCGAGGCGTCGATCGAGGCGAGCACGTGCTTGCGCGACAGGCCGCGGCCGTTCTCGCCGGGCATCGTCTCGCCGAACACCTTCGTCGCGACGACGTACTCCTCGCGCATGCCGAACAGCTTCTTCAGCAGGCGCCCGGTGAGGATCTCGCTCTCACCGCCGTTGTACACGTCGGCGGTGTCGAAGAAGGTGACGCCGCCCTCGACGGCGCGGCGCACGATCGGCTCCGCGTCTTCCTCGCCGAGCGCCCATGGCCGCTCTTCGTGCCGGCCGTAGCTCATCATCCCCAGGCAGATCCGGGACACGCGCAGGCCGCTGCGGCCGAGGTTGACGTATTCCATGCCGTCAGCCTAGATGCAGTCGGCGCGCGACCGGCGCCGGACCCGCGCCGAGCGCGGTCAGCCGGCTGCCCGACACGCGGCCGCTGCGAGGAAGCCACGCCCTGGGCCACCCGGGGCCTGCGCCGGACGCGGACCGAGCAGGAGGATAGGCGGACGTGCGCTTCAGGCGGACGTGCGCTTCGGCCCGGGGCCGGCCCCGCGACACTCCGCGGGCTCAGCCGGAAGGCGTGCCTGCGTTCGGTACGCGGAGAGCGAGCGCGGGGGCGACCGGGGCCGGATGGCGTACGCGACCCCACTCCGCGTGGCCGTGCTCGTCGAGGGGGACGAAGTCCATGCCGTCGGGTGTGTCCAGGCGGTTTCGTCCGGCGCCAGGCACGTCCGTCTTCCCGTACTGCCACACGATCCGCTTCGTCGCCGGGTCGAGGATGACGATCCGGTCGCGGTAGTCGTCGTTGACCGCGATGTCTCCATTCGGAAGCGGCAGCGCCAGCGACGGGTGGTCGAGCATGCCGTTGCCGCTCACCGGCCGGTACCGCCAGAGGAGCCGGCCGTCGCGGCTGACGACGACGAGGCTGCCGGGTCGTGAGTAGTCGGCGAGGAGGATCCTGCCGCCGCTCAGCGGCTGCGGGTCGGACGGGTAGCGCACCGGCGCCCTGAAGCTGGAGCGGAGGCGGCCGCGTGCATCGAAGACGTCGATCCACGACCCCGTGATCTCGCTGACGAGGACGCCTCCGCCGGGGAGCGGCGTGTCCCCGTTCACATCGGCGAGCGTCGCCGGAGGGTCGTGCCGGCAGACGTGCGTCTGGCCGATCTGCCGCACGATCCGGTGGCGCCGGATCCAGATCACGCGGCAGTTGTACGCGTCCGCGACCACGATCTGGCCGTTCGCGAGCGGGTACGCGTCGTCGGGGGTGTTGAGCAGGCCGGGGCTCCAGCCGCGCACGCCCGGCGTCCCGTACAGGTGCGCTCTCGCGTGCGTGCGGATGTCGATCGAGACGATCGTGTGGGCGTCCTCCTCGTTGGCGACGATGTGGCGGCCGTCGGCGGCGACGAAGGCGTCGTCGTTGTAGTTCAGGTGCACGCCCCGGCGGAGATCACGCCTCGTCGGGAAGAGCCAGCGCACCTTGCGCGCGGCGTCGACGAGGATGATCCGGTTGTTGCCGCGGTCGGCCACGAGGAGCGCGCCGGGCAGGGCGGAGGCGGGCCGGCGGCGCTGGGCGAGGACGCGGGACGGGCGACGTGCGGCGGGCGCGGCTCGCCGGCCGCCGCCGTGGGCGGCGAGGAGCGCGGCGCTCGCGGCCGCCGTCCCGGCTCCGACGAGGAGCACGAGCACGAGGCGGCGCAGGCGGCGCGCCCTGCGCCGTCCGGCTGCGCGCTCGCGGGACCGGCTCGCTGCTCTGTCCGTGCGTGAGCCGCGCGGGCGGCGGCGTCGGCTACGCACGTGCCGGGCGGCCTGCGCCGCTTGCCCCGCCGCCGTGCTCGCGGGCGAGACGACGGAAGGCAATCGCGCGCACGGGCTGCATTCATAGAAGGCGATTGTGAGAGACGCCTGAGAGGTGGGCAGGCGGTGCAGCCGCCTGCGCGCGGCGGGGCTCAGCCCGACCGCGTCGCCTCCGCGACCAGCTCGTACGAGCGGATGCGGTCGGCCTGGTCGTGCACGTTCGTCGTCAGGATCAGCTCGTCGGCCCCCGTCCGCCGCTGCAGCTCGAGCAGCCTCTGGCGAACCGTCTCCGCGGAGCCGACGACGTGCGTCGCCGTCCACAGGTCGACGAACTCTCTCTC
The DNA here is from genome assembly GCA_035652235.1 of Gaiellaceae bacterium. Lineage (GTDB taxonomy): Bacteria > Actinomycetota > Thermoleophilia > Gaiellales > Gaiellaceae > PALSA-612. Next base: position 45,168 of record DASREE010000024.1, read on the forward strand.
GCCGGGGGCATAGCGGTAGGCAGCCGCCTCCTCCGGCGAGGGGAGCGTGGAAGGCCGGCCGCTGCGCAGGCGCAGGAAGGAGAGCCTCGCCGGCCCGTGCAGCCAGCGGGCGTGCTCGTCCGTGTCGGCGCAGACGCAGGCGACGCCGACCATCGTGTACGGCTCGGCCAGCGCGGGCGAGGGACGGAAGCAGCGCCGGTACACGTCGAGCGCGGCGAGCGTGTTCTGCGGCATGAAGTGGTGCGCGAACGAGAAGGGGAGCCCCAGCTCGCCGGCGAGGCGGGCGCTGAACTCGCTCGAGCCGAGCAGCCAGATCTCCGGCTCGTTGCCGGCGCCCGGCACGGCGGTGATGCGCGGGAACGTGCCCGCGAAGAACGCGCGCAGCTCGGCGAGCTGCTCCGGGAGCCCGTCCGACGGCTCGAGCGAGCGGCGCAGGGCGTACGCCGTGAGCGGGTCGGTACCGGGGGCGCGGCCGATGCCGAGGTCGATGCGGCCGGGGTGGAGCGCCTCGAGCGTCCCGAACTGCTCGGCGATGACGAGCGGCTGGTGATTGGGCAGCATGACGCCGCCTGAGCCGACCCGGATCGTGCTCGTCACGCTCGCCAGGTGCGCGATCAGGACGGCGGGAGCTGAGCTTGCGATCCCGGGCATGTTGTGGTGCTCCGCCACCCAGTGGCGCCGGTAGCCGAGCTGCTCGGCGCGCCGGGCGAGGCGGAGCGAGTTGCGCAGGGCCTGCGCCGCCGTCGAGCCGGTCGCGATCGGGGCGAGATCGAGCACGGAGAGAGCTGCCGGGCCCGCCGCGAGCATCGCTGCGAGTATCACAGGCGCCGCCCGGGCGGCGAGCCGCCACCGCCTGGGCCGGGCTCGGGGCGCCGGAACCCCGCCTGCCGCCGCCCTCTTGACGGCCGCCGCGGTGGGTCTCGCCGGGCCCGACCGGTCGCGCGGCGCGCCGGCGCCGCGCACACCGTGCGGGCCGCGCGTGTGCTCGGTCGAGCGCCAGGGGCGGCGCTACGCCTGCAGCGGCACCTCCGCTCCCCTCTCCAGGTCGCCCTCGTAGATGAAACGCTCCTCCGGCGACCACAGCTCCCGCCCTGCCAGCTCGCCCTCGTAGATCGCGTGGTCGAGCTTTCGCGGAGCGAGGCAGTCGCCGATGCGGTGCAGGTTCTCCACCCGGCCCTTGAGCGCGAGGTAGAGCGCGTCGTTCGCCTTCTGCCCGGTGGCGAGGACGACCGTGTCGACCTCGAGCACGTCCGTCGCGCCGGTGTAGAGGTTGAACACGCGCACCCGGGCGCCGTCGATCGCCGACGCCCACGTGTTCAGCCGGTACTCGAGCCCCTTGCCGAGCAGGCGGCGGTAGAGGTGGGCCATGTCGAGCGTCGTCAGGGTGGTCGGGAAGAGCGAGGGCCAGCGCGAGACGAGCTCGACGCGGCAGCCGCGGTCGAGCAGGACCTCCGTGACCCCGGCGGCGTAGCGGGTGCCGTCGTCGTCGAGTACGACGACCCGCTCCCCGACCGGACGCGTCTCGAGCAGGACGTCCCAGACGGTCAGCACGTGCTCCTGCTCGGCCCCCGGTAGGCGCTCGGCGAGCGGGTTGACGCTCGAGAAGCCGGTGCGCGAGGGGAGCGCGCCGGTCGCGACGACGACTCCGTGCGGCTCGAGCGCGTGCACGAGCTCGGCGGTCGCCTCCTGCCCGAGGCGCACGTCGACCCCGTTGCGCTCGAGCTGGCGCTCCAGGTCGCGCGTGATCCAGCCGAACTCGTCCCGGCCGGGCGTGCGCAGGATGAGGTTCACCTGCCCGCCGAGCCGGTCCGCCTGCTCGAGCAGCGTGACCTCGTGCCCGCGCTCGGCGAGCACGGACGCGGCTTTCATGCCCGCCGGGCCGCCGCCTGCCACGACCCAGCGGCGCGGCACCGCGGTGGGCGTCAGCGTGCCGGGCCCGAGCAGCCGCTCGCGGCCCGCGCCCGGGTTGACGGTGCACGCGATCGGCAGGCCCTTGAAGACCCGACCGATGCAGCCCTGGTTGCCGCGGATGCAGTGGACGATCTCGTCCTCGCGGCCCTCCCGCACCTTGCGCGCGAACTCCGGGTCGGCGATCTGCGCCCGCGTCATCGCGACCATGTCGGCCTTGCCCGCCGCGAGGATCTCCTCTGCGAGCACCGGGTCCTTGATGCCGCCGACGGTGAAGACGGGCAGCCGGACGACGGCCTGCTTCACCTGTGCCGCCAGCTCGACCAGATAGCCGTCCGGCACGTCCGCGGGCTCGATCGCCTTGAAGATGTTGTGGTAGCCGGCGGCAGTGACGTTCACGTAGTCGATGCGCCCGTCCTGCTCGAGCATCCGCGCGACCGCGATCGCGTCCTCGATGTCGAGCGCGCCCGGGATGAAGTCGGTGAGGCTGATCCGGACGCCCACCACCCAGTCCGAGCCGGCGCGCGTCCGCACCTCCTCGATCACCTCGCGCGCGAAGCGGAGGCGGTTCTCGAGCGAGCCTCCGTACTCGTCGTCCCGCTTGTTGTAGAGCGGCGAGAGGAACTGGTGCAGGAGATAGCTGTGCGAGATGTGCACCTCGGTACCGTCGAAGCCCCCGTCGCGGGTGAGCTCGGCCGAGCGCCCCCACCACTCGACGACCTCGCGGATGTCCTCCGGCTCCATCGCCTTCGGTGTCTCGCCGTAGGCGGGCGACTTCACCGCGGAGGGCCCCCACAGCACGCGCAGGTCGTCGGCGGAGTCGCTCGACGCGTTCAGCCCGAAGTGGTTCAGCTGCGCGAAGATGACGCCGCCGTGCTCGTGCACCGCCGAGGTCAGGCGGCGGTCTGCCTCGAGCGCCTCCGGCCGGTATGCCCACGCGACGCGCGGAAAGCCGGTCGTCGAGGTGGGGTGGACGACGCGGTTCCCGGTGATCAGGAGCCCGGCGCCGCCCTTCGCCCTCGCCGCCTGGTAGGCGACGTTCCGGTCCGAGTCGACGCCGTTCCAGGCCCACAGCTTGACGTGGGCGGTCTGCATGATCCGGTTGCGGACGGTGACGTTCCCGATCCTCAGCGGGCTGAACAGGTGCGGGTAGTCGGACACGGGCCCTCCTCGTCGCTGGAGCCGTGAATCTACGCTCTGCGGCTCGGGCGCGGAAGGCCGCGCACCGGGCTCAGCTACCCGCGGTCGGGCGGGGCGGCAGCTCGAGGCCGTTCAGCTGCTCCCAGCGCCGGATGGCGGCGGTGTGGTCGGCGTCTGCCCCTTGATGGCGGAGCGCATCGTCCCACAGCGCACTCGTCAAGCGGCAGAGCGGCGCCTCGATCTCGACGGCGTCGGCAAGCCGGGCCGCGATCGCGACGTCCTTCGCGAGCAGTCCGAGGCTAAAACCGCTCGCGAACCGGCGCGGCAGCACCTGCCCCGTGAAGTTCGTCTCGGTGTTGAAGCTGCGGCCGGTCGAGGCGTTCAGTACGTCGACGACGACCGCGGGGTCGAGGCCGAAGCGAGCCCCGACGAGGAGCGCCTCGGCGGCGGCTGTGTAGCCGGCGGCCGCGACGAAGTTGTTGAGCGCCTTCATCGCGTGCCCAGAGCCGAGCGGACCGGTCCTGAACAGGCGCTGGCCGAGCGTCTCGAGCAGCGGGCGGACACGGTCGATCGCCGCCTCGTCGTCGCCACCGACCATGATGGCAAGGGTGCCCGTCTCCGCTTTGGGGACACCGCCCGAGACTGGCGCGTCGACGAGCGCGACGCCGAGCTCTCCGAGTGCCGCCCCCAGCTCCCGCGTCCCCGTTGGATCCGACGAGCTCATGTCGACGACGACTGTGCCGGGCGCGAGCGAGCCGGCGAGCCCGCCCTCCCAGGCGAGCAGCGCCTGCCGCACGTCGGCGCCGGTCGGGAGCATCGTCACCACCGCGTCGGCCGAGGCGAAGGCGCTCGGCGCCTGACCGTCGCCGCACGAGAGCTCCTCGACGACGCGCGCCTGTCGGGCCGGATCCAGATCGCGCACGGTCAGCTCGAAGCCGGCACGGGCGAGGTTCCGCGCCATGGGGACGCCCATGTTGCCGAGGCCGACGAAGCCGACGCGGACGACGCTCACGCGCGCGTCGGATCGGCGATGGCGTCGCCGCGATCCGCCTCCGCGAACACCTCGCGCGCCGTCCGGAAGGCCCCGACCGCCGCTGGGATGCCGCAGTAGACGGCCGCGTGCAGGAAGATCTCGCGCAGATCCTCGCGGCTGACGCCGTTCGCGAGGGCGCCGCGCACGTGCACGCGCAGCTCGTTGTCGCGGCCGAGCGCGACGAGCATCGCAACCGTCAGCATACTCCGCAGCCCGAGCGAGAGCTGCTTCCTCCCCCACACCTCGCCGAAGCAGTAGCGTGTCACGAGTTCCTGCAGGTCGTGCGTGAAGTCGTCCGCGTCGCGGAGCTGCGCGTCGGTCGCGCTCGCGCCGAACATGCGTCTGCGGATCTCGAGACCCCGGTCAAACACTTCGTCGGTCATGCTTCCTCCTGTGGTGTGACCAGATGGGAAAACCTATATGATCGGAGTGACCGTGTCTTGCGAGCAGGCCTCATGAGCCGGCCGACAGCGCAGGTGGGTGCCGCCGGCCGGCCGTCGATCACGATCGGTCCGCAGCGCCACTGGATCGGCGGCGAGTTCTGCGACAGCGTCGGTGGAGGCACCTTCCCGACGCTCGACCCGGCGACGAACGATCCACTCGCGGACGTGGCCGCCGGGACGGCCGAGGACGTCGATCTCGCCGTCCGGGCCGCCCGCAGGGCGTTCGACGAGGGGCCGTGGCCACGGCTCAGGGCCTCCGAGCGGGCCGCGGCGCTCCGGCGAGTGGCGGCGCTCATCCGCCGGCACGCGGCGGAGTTCGTCGAGCTCGAGGTGCTCGACGTGGGTATGCCCATCTCGCAGATGCACGGGCTCGCCGCTCGCGCCGCCGAGAACTTCGACTACTACGCCGGCGTTGTCACGGAGCTCCACGGCCGCTCCTTCCAGGTCGGCGACCAGTTCCTCAACTACACGATCCGCAAGCCGGTGGGCGTCGCCGGGCTGATCATGCCCTGGAACGCCCCGCTCATGCTCTCCACCTGGCGTATCGCGCCGGCGCTTGCAGCGGGCAACACCGTCGTCTTGAAGCCGGCCGAGTGGTCTCCGCTCTCGGCAACGCTGCTCGCGTGCGTGCTCGCGGAGGCGGATCTGCCGCCGGGGGTGTTCAACGTCGTGCAGGGCCTCGGCGAGAGCGCCGGCGCGCCGCTCGCCGCGCATCCCGGCGTCGACCTGCTGTGCTTCACGGGCGAGGTCGAGACGGGCAAGCTCGTGCTCGCCGCTGGCGCCGCCACGCTCAAGCGCTCGTCGATCGAGCTCGGCGGGAAGTCGCCGGTCGTCGTCTTCGCCGACGCCGACCCGGAGCTCGCGGTGGACGCCGCGCTCGCGCAGGTCTTCACCATGAACGGCCAGCGCTGCACGGCCGGCTCGCGGCTCCTCGTCGAGCGGCGAAGCTACGAGCCGATCGTGGCAGCGGTCGCCGAGCGCGCCCGCCGGATCCGCGTCGGCGACCCATTCGACCCCGAGACGGAGCTCGGTCCCCTGATCCATCCGTCGCACCACGAGCGCGTGCTCGGCTACGTCGACTCCGCGCAGCGGCAGGGCGCGAACGTGCTCGCAGGCGGCGGACGCCCTCCGGGGCTCGACGCCGGCAACTACCTCGCGGCGACGGTCATTGCGGACTGCGACGAGACGATGCAGGTGTTCCAGGAGGAGATCTTCGGTCCGGTGCTCGTGGCGATGCCGTTCGACGACGAGGCGGAGGCGGTGCGGCTCGCGAACGCGACGCCCTACGGTCTCGCCGCCTACGTGTGGACGAACGATGTCCGCCGCGCCCACCGCGTCGCGCACGCGATCGACACGGGCATGTGCTGGATCAACTCGCAGAACGTCCGCGACCTGCGCACGCCCTTCGGCGGCGTGAAGGAGTCGGGTATCGGGCGCGAGGGAGGCGACTACGCTTTCGACTTCTACTGCGAGACGGAGCTCGTCCATGTCGCGCTCGGCACCCATCACATTCCCAGGCTCGGCCTGGGCGAGCCGATCGGCGAGCCGATAGGCGAGCAGCCGTGAGCGTCGTTGCCGACCTGCTCGCGGCCGGGCCAGGCAGCCCGCCGTTCGACATCGTCCGCGCCGCCTCGACCGAGCTCCACGTGACCGATCTCGCGGAGGCGCGGCGCTTCTACGTCGACCTGCTCGGCCTGGTGGTCAGCTCCGAGTCCGACGACGTGCTCTACCTGCGCGGCTGGGAGGAACGTCTGCACCACTCGCTCGTCCTGCGCCGGGCGTCCGTCCCCGCCGCTGCCGCCGTCGCCTTCCGTCTGCGGTCGGAGGGCGACCTGGAGCCGCTCGCCCGCTACTTCGAGGACCTCGGCTGCGTCGTCCGGCGCACGGCGGGCGGCGAGGGCAGGGGCACGCGCGTGCGGGTGTGGGATCCGTTCGGCTTCCCGCTCGAGTTTTTCCACGAGTCGGCCCTGTTCGAGACGCAGCTGCAGCGCTTCGATCTCCACCGCGGGGCGCCGATCATGCGCTTCGACCACGTCAACCTGCACAGCCCGCAGGTGGAGGAGGGGGTGCGCTTCTGGATGCAGCTCGGCTTCCGCTGCTCCGAGTACATCTCCACCGACGGCGACGACGAGCGCCTCACCGGGGCCTGGCTCCTGCGTAAGCCGACCGTGCACGACGTCGCCTTCACCGCCGGCCGCGGGCCGCGGCTGCACCATGTCGGCCTCGCCGTCGCCGAGCCGGCCGCCGTCCTGCGCGCCTGCGACCAGCTCGCCGCTGCGGGCTACGCCTCCGCGATCGAGCGCGGGCCCGGCCGGCACGGTGTCTCGAACGCGTTCTTCGTCTACCTGCGGGACCCTGACGGACACCGGATCGAGCTCTATGCGTGCGACTACTACACGGGCGATCCGGACCTCGTGCCCATCCGCTGGTCGGTCTCCGACGCGCGCTGCCGCTCGTTCTGGGGCGCCCGCGCGCCCGACAGCTGGTACGAGGACTCGACGGTCGTCCTCGACCCGGACGGGCTGCCGACGACGACGGTCGAGGCGAGCGTGGACGAGCGGCGCGTGCGAAGCGACGTCCTCTCCTAGCGGACAGGCGAGGAAGGACAGGTGTCCCGCGCCGCTCGTGCCAGCGCCCGCCGAGCGAGAGACGTGGTGGTGGGCCCAAGCCGCCGCACGATCATTGAGAAAAAAGCTATAGGATCATGCCTGCGTCGCGGTCGGCCGATCGACGATCGGGTCGTGGGAGGCAGTCGTTCCGTCGAGGAGGGGAGAGCCGTGTCCGACAGCCTGCACATCGTGTTCAGCAGCCCGCCCGACGGGGTCCCGGAGGACGAGTTCAACCGCTGGTACGACGCGCACCTGGACGAGATCCTGGCCGTGCCGGGCTTCGTCTCGGCGCGCCGGTTCAGGCTCGATCCCATCGTATCCGAGCCGGGCGCGGGGGCGCCGTTCCGTTACCTGGCGGTGTACGAGATCGACGGCGACCCGGCCGACGCGATCGCCGAGCTCGAGCGCGCCGGCTTCGGCTCGAAGGAATCGTACGCGGCGCTCAAGGATGCCGACTCGGGCAGCCTCGAGCTTCCGCGCTGGTGGAACGAGGCTCGCTTCGCCTCCTGGAACTGCGTCGCGCTCGGCGCTCGCGTCGAGCGCCGGGATTGATGGACGTTCGGCTGTACATGTTCCACGGGGGCGACATCCGCCTGCCGCTCCGCAACTTCACCCTCGGCGTCGGGCAGGGCGGTGAGTTGATCACCACGCCGGTCATCTGGTTCCTGATCACGCACCCGCGCGGCAACGTGATCGTCGACGGCGGAAATGCCGCAGAGGTGGCGGTCGACGCGAAGGCGCACTGGGGCGCGATCACCGACATGTCGACCGCCATCATGACCCCCGAGCAGGCCGTCCTGCCCTCGCTCGAGCGGGTCGGCGTCGACCCCGCCAGCATCCGCTGGATCCTGCAAAGTCACCTGCATCTCGACCATACGGGCGCCGTGGCGGCGATCGAGTCCTTCCCGAACGCGCAGGTGCTCGTGACGCGGACGGAGTGGGAGTGGGCGCAGGCGCCGGACTCGTACACGGCGCTCGGTTACTGCCGGGCGGACTACGTGAGGCCCGGAATCGACTGGGTCATGCTCGAGGAGTCGGACGACGGCTGGGACCTGTTCGGCGACGGCGTCGTCCGCTGCTGGCGGACACCCGGGCATTCCCCCGGCCACCAGTCCTTCGAGGTGACGCTTCCGAGCGGCTCGACGTTCCTGCTGGCGGTCGACGCGGCCAACGCGATCGACCACCTGGAGGAGCGCGCCCTACCCGGGTTCCTCGTCTCGGCGGTCGACACGGTGCGGTCGGTGCGCAAGCTCCGGCGGATCGCATGGCGATCGCAGGCGACGGTCGTCGCCGGCCACGACCCCGAGCAATGGCCCACCTTCGAGCACGCTCCCGCCTACTACGACTGAGAATTCTCGCCTACCACGAGTGAAGGCTCAGCACCGTCATCCGACCCCACCCGGGACCAAGGAGCATCATCGTGTCGGAGAACCTCTACCTCGTCTTCAGCAAGCCTCCTGACAGCGTCTCGCCTGAAGAGTACGACCGCTGGTACGACCATCATGTGCGCGAGAACATCGTCTCGCCCGGGTTCCTGAGCGCACGGCGGTTCCGGCTCGAGCCGACGCGGGCCGACGAGCCGGTGCGCTACGTCCACCTGGCGCTCTACGAGTACGAAGGCGAGATGAGCGTCTGGCGGACGGACCTGACCCGGCGGATCGAGTCAGGCGATGTCGTGCTACCCGAGTGGTTCGGGGGGATCACGTTCTCGAGCTGGGACTGCCATCCGATCGGCGGCCGAATCGAGCCGGTGCGGTGAGCGAGCTCGCGGCGCAGGTCGAGCGGCTTCTCGCGCTCGAGGAGATCCGCGCGCTCGTCGCGCAGTATGCGGCCAGCTACGACGACCACGACTGGCAGACGTTCGCCGGGCTCTGGACCGAGGACGCCGTCTTCCTCGTCAACGGTCGCGCGTTCGAGGGACGGGAGGCGCTGCTCGAGTTCCTCACGACTTGCCTACCGGACGACTACGTCGGCAAGCATCTGTGCGCGCCGCCCCTGCTCGACCTGGCCGCAGACGGCGAGCGCGCGACGGGCAGGACCGACGTGGTGTGGATCGCCCAGAACTTCGAGAACTCGATCGTCGCGCGGTACCTGGACGAGTTCAGGAAGGAGGGAGGCCGCTGGCTGTTCGCGCGCCGCGAGGAGATCACGGTGCCATATCGGCCGGGCTTGCCGCCCTACTCGGACGCCGCTTCCGCGCTGAACGGCGAGATGAGACGCTCGGCCTGACCGGGTGGGATGGCTGCCGATCGCGTCATGAAAAGCTATATGATCGTGAACGGATGCGACCAGGCGACGACCGCGCCGATCGCTGCTCGCGCATGACCGTCGCCGGGGACGTGCGTGCCGAACCGGGAACGGAGGCGCTCCCCGTGCTGATCAGTGCGCGAGGAGTCGCGAAGACGTTCGGAGCGACACAGGCCCTTCGGGGGGCGTCGTTCGAGCTGCGGGCGGGAGAGGTGCACGCGCTCGTCGGCGAGAACGGCTCCGGCAAGAGCACGCTCGTGAAGGTCCTGAGTGGTGTGCATGCGCCGGACGCCGGCGAGATCGAGCTCGGAGGGAGCCTTTTGCCGGCGCTGCGCAACCCGCGGGCAGCGGTAGAGGCGGGCATCGTCACGGTCTTCCAGGAGGTGCTCGTCGCCGAGGCCAGGTCGGTGCTCGACAACGTCTGGCTGGGTGCGGACGGGCTCCTGCGCACCCGCATCCCCGTACGCGAGAAGCGCGCCCGAGCCCGGGAGGCGCTCGGCGAGCTGCTCGGTCGCCCGCTCGGCCTCGACACCCCGGTCGAAGAGCTGTCGCTCAGCGACCGGCAGGCCTGCAGCATCGTGCGCGCGCTGCTCCGCCGCCCACGCGTCCTGATCCTGGACGAGGCGACCTCGGCGCTTGATGTTGCCACCCGCGACCGGCTGTTCGGGATCATCGGGCGCCTGGGCCGCGACGGCGTCGGGATCGTGTTCATCACGCACCGCATGGACGAGATCGGAGAGATCGGGGACCGGATCACGGTCATGCGCTCGGGCGAGACGGTGGCCACGCTCGAGCGCGGGCGCTGGACGCCGCGAGAGCTGGTGCGACTCATGACCGGCTCGGACCAGCTGACGGAGCACGCACGCCAGGGGATCGAGGCCGCGGTGGCGCGGCGTGGCGAGGTTGCGCTTCGCACCCGCGGCCTGCGCCTTGTCCCTGGAGCCCAGCCCATCGACGTCGAGATCCGTTCCGGGGAGCTTGTGGGCGTCGCCGGGCTGGAAGGCCACGGGCAGGACGGCTTCCTCGAGGCGCTGCGGGGCGCTGGCGCTCCCGCGGGAGACGTCGCCCGGGTTGCCGACGGGAGAGAGGTTACGCTCCTCTCGCCGCGTCACGCCGCCTCGTACGGCATTGCCTACGTGCCGAAGGAGCGACGGCAGGCGCTCTTCGGATGGATGTCGATCCGGGAGAACTTCGCCATGCCGACGCTCGGCGACGACAGCCGCTCGGGCTGGCTCGACCTGCGCCGCATGCGCCGGCGCTTCGCGGAGCACGCCCGCCGTCTCAGCATCGTGCTCGGCAGCCCCTCCGACCGGATCACGACGCTGAGCGGGGGCAATCAGCAGAAGGTGGTGCTTGGCCGGTGGCTGGCGGCGAGGCCGAAGGTGCTGCTGCTGAACGATCCCACGCGCGGCATCGACGTCGGCGCGAAACGGGATCTGTACGTGCTCCTGACGCGGCTTGCCGAGGAAGGCCTGGCGATCGTGATGCTCTCCAGCGAGCTCGACGAGCACGTGGAGCTCATGGACCGCGTTCTCGTCTTCCGCGAGCACGAGCTCTTCCGCGAGATCGGACGCGAGTCGCTGTCCCGGCGGTCTCTCGTTTCGGCCTTCTTCGGCGAGTCCGAGGACGCAGATGGCGCTGCCTGAGGTCCACAGCGCCACGGGGATCTCGTCCGCGAGCTGGTCGCCCGTCTCGGCCTCCGACCTGCTCCGTCTCCTCAACCGGTACAGCTTCGGCTTCGCGCTCCTGCTCATGGTCGCCCTGCTACTCGCCAACCTGGCCGAGGAGTCGTGGAACTTCGGCTGGAGCGATCAGCTGGCGAACTTCGCCCCGATGGCGCTGGCGGCGATGGCGAGCACGCCCGCGATCATCAGCGGGGGCGGAGGCTTCGACTTGACCATCTCGCCGCTCATCTACTTCATCGGTGAGATCTTCATCATCTGGCTCGCTCCCAACGGTCTCGGCGGCGCGGAGTCCGTGCCGATCGTCCTGCTCATCGGCGCAGGGGTCGGCATGCTCAACGGGCTCCTGATCATCGGGCTCCGCGTGCCTCCTGTGGTCGCGACCCTGTCGATGTACTTCGTGCTCATTGGCGCCGACCTGAAGATCGCGCCGAACCCCCAGTATCTGAGCACGAGCTGGGTGCAGCATCTCGCGCACTCCGTCGGTCCGGTCCCGGGCGCAGTGTTCACGCTCGGGTTCCCGCTCGTCGTCTGGGGCCTGCTCGGGCTGATCCCGTACCGCCGCACCCTGTACGCGGTGGGCTCGAACGACGCGACGGCGTTCGCGAGCGGCGTCGACGTCTCCGCCGTGCGCGTCGCCGCGTACACGCTCGGAGGGCTGTTCGCCGCCGTCGGCGCGCTCGCCCTGGTCGGCCTTACCGTGTCGGCCAACTCGAACCTGTCGCAGACGTACACGCTGCTCGCAATCGCCTCCGTCGCGCTCGGCGGCACGTCCCTCTGGGGTGGGCGCGGCGGCCTCGTCGGCTCGATGATCGGTGCGGCCTGCATCTATCTCCTCGGCAATCTCTTGACCACGCTGCAGATCGACCCGAGCTACCTCCAGGTGATGTACGGCGGCATGCTCGTGTTCGCGGTCATCCTCGGCGGCGTGGCCGCGAAGGCGAAGGCGGCGCCGTGAGCGTGATCGCGACGGCTTCGGCCGGCGTGCCCCGAGGGGTGCGGGCCCGGCTCGTCGACCTGCAGGCGAGGGTTCCGCTGCTCCAGCTCGTGGGGCTGTGCGGCGTGTACGCGTACCTCGCAGCTGACCTCGGCTTCACCAACTGGTCGAGCGTCAAGCAGATCCTGGTCATCGCGTCCCTCGCCGGCCTCGCGGCGGCCGGGCAGACGCTGCTGATCCTGATGGGCGGCTTCGACCTGTCGATCTCCGGCTTCATCGTGGCGAGCTCGCTCGTCGTCACGGTGCTCAAGGACAAGTGGCACGTCTCGTTCGTCGTCGCGCTGCTGATCGCGGTCGTAGCGGCCGCCGTTCTCGGGGCGCTCGCCGGGCAGATCTGCCACCGTTTCGAGATCCAGCCGCTGATCGTGACCCTCGCAATGGGCACGATCGCGCTCGGGCTGATCCAGGTCCAGACGGGGGGGTCGTTCTCGGGGACGGCACCCGACTGGCTGCAGCATCTCACCTCGCCGGAGACGAAGACCTTCGGCTTCATCGACATTCCACCACCGGTCTCCATCTGGATCGCCGTGACGGTGCTGATGGCGATCTTCCTGCATCGCACACCCGGCGGGCGACGCGTCATGGCGACCGGCGCCAACCCCCGGGCAGCCGAGTACTCGCTGATCGACACCCGTCGCATCTGGACGCTCGCGTTCGCCTTCAGTGGGATCTGCTCCGCGCTCGTGGGGATGCTCGTGTGCGGTTTCGCGGGCAGCGTCGACAGCGGCATCGGCGATCCGTACCTCTTCCAGAGCGTGGTCGCCGTCATCGTCGGGGGAACCGTGTTCGGCGGCCCCGGCGACTACACACGGACGGTCGTCGGAGCGCTCTTCCTGGCGTTCGTCAACGAGGCGCTCGTGGGCAAGAACCAGGGCGCGGACGTGCAGAACATGGTCTACGGCGCGGCGATCCTGCTGGCGGTTGCGCTCTACGGGCGGGAGCGCCGGCTGCGCGACCGGATCTGATCTGATTTGGTGAGATCGGTTTGGTGAGATCGCATACGATTTGGTATCGTCGGCCGTCCCCGAGAAGGAGGAGGCTAGGATGAGAAGGTTTGGCTCTGCTCGGAAGCGGCGGGGCCGTTTCTGGGCCGGCTCGGCGGCAGTGTCCGTCGTCGTCGCAGCCGTCGCCGCAGCGCTCGTCACGACGTCTGCGTCGGCCCGTCCGAGGGCGGCCGCCGTCGCGACGCAGCAGTGCGGTCAGGACGTCTCCTACATCGACAGGATCAAGGATCCGGACGGCGTCTTCAAGAAGCTGCCGGCGCAGATCAAGCAGCGCTACGCACCCTGGCCCTACTCGGTGCGGGCGACGCCGTGGGAGACCTTCAAGGGCAAGAAGCCGCCGTGGAAGATCGGCCTGATCACGTTCCCGGTCGGTTCGCCCTGGCTCGCCGATCTGATCAAGCAGGTCGGGATCGAGTTCGCGAAGGCGAAGGCGAAGGGCCTTGTCACGGGCTCGCTCCTGAAATACATCCAGCCGAGCTACGCGACGGCGACGCCCGAACAGCAGATCGCCGCTATCCAGCAGATGGTCAGGCAGGGCGTCGACGGCATCCTGCTCCTCCCGCTCGCGGGCCCGCCGCTTGCGCCCGCGATCGACGCCGCCGGGAAGGCTGGCGTGCCCGTCGTGATCACGGACAACGTCATCGACCAGGCGAAGTACGTCGTCAATGTCTGGTCGCAGAACAACTCGCCGGCCGCCGCCGGCGTGGCCGGGCTGGTCAAGAAGGGAAACATCCTCCGGGTGCGAGGGATCCCCGGGAACCCCGTCGAGCAGGCGTTCGAGGATGCGGCCACGGCCGACATCAAGGCCTGCCCCGGATTGAAGGTCGTCGGTGAAATCTGGGGGAAGTGGACGAACGCGACCGCCAAGGCGGAGACGCTGAAGTGGCTGGCCGCCCATCCGACCACGAAGGTCGACGGCGTGATCCAGAACGGGATCATGATGGCCGGCATCATCCAGGCCTTCCAGCAGGCCGGCCGGCCAGTTCCGCCCATCAGCGGCGGGGGCTGCCAGGGTGGTGAGCTCTCCTGGTGGCTCGCCCATCGCAAGACCTACAACACCGTCGCGACCTGTTTCAACGGCTACCAGACAGCATGGTCCGAGTTCCGGATCCTGTTGCGGATCCTCGCTGGGAAGGGGCTCAAGGTCCGGGACATCAGCGTCCCCGTCCCGATCGTGACCTCGAAGAACGTGGCCGTCTACGCCACCCCCGGCAAGCCGCTGAGCTGGCCTGGAGAGCCGCGGGGTCCGATCGACGGGTGGGCGTCCAACTCGTTCCTCGACGGGTACTTCCTGAAGCCCGGCAACCCGGGCGGATTCTGAACCGAAGGTTGTCGTCGTCGCACCGGCGCAGACGCCGCGCCGGTGCGACGGCGTAAGGAGGGGGCCATGGTCACGCACGCCAAGTCCGCGGTGCTGGACGATCTGATCGATCCCGGCGCGACCTTGACCTGCATCGGGTCGGGCTACCAGTTCACCGAGGGCCCGGTCTGGATCGCGGCCGAGCGCGCGCTGCTCTTCAGCGACATCCCCGGCGATACGCGCTGGCGGTGGACGGACAGTCGCGGCATGGAAGTCGATCTCACGCCGACCTTCAAGGGCAACGGCATGGCGCTCGACGCTGACGGCAACCTGCTCGTCTGCGAGCAGGTCTCGAGCTGTCTCGTCAGGTTCCGCCGCGACGGCTCGCGGGAGCTGGTCGCGTTCCACTACCGTGGTCGCTATCTGAACAGTCCCAACGACGTCGTCACGCGAGGGCGCGACGGGAGCATCTACTTCACCGATCCGGACTACGGTCGCTGGAACGACTGGATCGGACAGGAGCGCAGCCGCGAGCTCGGCTTCCGCGGTGTGTACCGGGTCCCGCCGGGCGGCGGGGAGATCGAGCTCGTCGTCGCCGAGGACGAGTTCGACCAACCGAACGGCCTCTGCTTCTCTCCCGACGAGTCGCTCCTGTACGTCAACGACTCGGGCCGCTGCAACGTCAAGGTCTTCGACGTCGCCGACGACGGGTCGCTCGGAGCGGCGCGCATCCTCCACGAGGGCATCGGGACCGGCGTCCCGCGTGAGGGCAACGTCGACGGGATGGAGTGCGACGAGCACGGCAACGTGTGGGTGACGGGGCCGGGCGGCGTCTGGGTGCTCTCGCCTGACGGCGAGCATCTGGGCACGGTCGAGACGCCCGAGGTGTGCGGCAGCCTGTGCTGGGGGGGCGACGACTTGCATTCGCTCTTCCTCATGACCTCGACGACCGTGCACGTGGTGCGCACGCATGTCGGCCCTGCGCCGCTGCCTCCGTTCTGAGCGGAGAGGAGGGAGAGGAGTGGAGGAGCACGAATTGCTCGAGGCAAGGGTCAGGCGGCTCGAGGACGCCGAGCGGATCCGCACGCTCCTCGTCGAGTACGCCCGCCGTCTCGACGACGCGGACTACGCAGGCTACGCGGAGCTGTTCGCGGAGGACGGGATCCTCGAGGCTCAGCTCGGGCAAGCGCAGGGGCGGGAGGCGATCCGCTCTCTGCTCGAGATGCGTCTCCAGCCGCGCCAGGGCGCGCCGGCGCGGCCGAAGGCGTTCCACCTTGTCGGGAGCCCGACGATCGAGATCGACGGCGACTCCGCGACGTCGGCCGTCCTGTGGGCGTATGTCACGCACGACGAGGCGGGATTCCCGCTCCTCCTCCAGCTCGGCCACTACCGCGACGAGCTCCGCCGCGAGGGCGAGCGCTGGCGGTTCCGGCGCCGCCGCATCAGTCGCGACCTCGGCTTCTCGCCGCTCGACCTACCCCTTCCCGAGCGCGGCCGACCGAACACGGGCACGACGGTGAGCACAATCGGGACCGACCTTGCCGCCGCCGTCGCCTCGCTCGAGGCGCGCGTCGAGCGGCTCGAGCGGCTGGAAGGGGTGTGGAGGCTCTTCCAGGACTACCGCAGGCTGCTCGACCAGCGCGACTTCGCGGGCTACTCCCGCCTCTTCGCCGACGACGGCGAGTGGATCGGCGATCTCGGCCGAGCCAGGGGGCCGGCGGAGATCGAGGCGCTCCTCGAGCGCACGCTGGAGGTGTACCCAGACGACTCGACGAGGACGTACCACCTCGTTGCCAACCCCGTCATCGACGTGGACGGCGATCAGGCGACCGCCACGAGCACGTGGTGTTTCGTCACGCGCGACGAGCGCGACCAGCCGGTGCTCTCCATGCTCGGGCACTACGACGACCTGCTCGTCTACCGCGGAGGACGCTGGCTCTTCCAGCGTCGCGTCGCGTACCGCGATATCTCCTACACGCCGCTCCGCGTCGACGAGTGAGCCGGCCCGTCGTCGGCGCGGGGCAAAGCGTCGGCCGCCCGCTACCCGACGCCGCCGGCGGCAGTGCTGGGATTGATCGAATACCTTAAGCTATACGACTACATGGCCCAGCGATCGCTCCTTCCCGATTGCTCGAGCGGCCCTGCCGGCGCCTACGCTGAGCTCGTGGCCGGTCCCGTGAGGCAGCCCAGCCGGCGGTTCGGGCCCGACCGTCTGTTCCGGCGATCGCGGGCGGGTGCCGTGTGACCGTCGAGCATCGGGCTCCGCTCACCAAGCAGGAGCGCGTCTACCGGGCGATCCGCGAGCGCATCCTGAGCGGTGCGTACAGCCCCGGTTACCGTGTCGTCATCGACGCGCTCGCGGAGGAGTTCGAGGTGTCGGCGCTGCCCGTCCGCGAGGCGATCAGGCGCCTCGAGGCAGAGGGGCTCGTCATCTTCCGGCCGAACGCAGGGGCGCAGGTCGCTCCGGCCGAGCCGGGGGTGTTCGTTGAGGAGTTGACCGTGCTCGCGGTGCTCGAGGGCTACGCCACGGCGCTGGCGGCGCCCGAACTCCGCGAATCCGGGCTGGCTCGGCTGGAGGAGATCAACGCGAAGATGGTCGCAGCGATGGAGCGGCTGGACGTGCTCACCTTCGGCCGCCTCAATCAGGAGTTCCACGCCGTTGTTCTCGAGTACTGCCCGAACAAGGTGATCGTGGATGTGCTCCGCGATCTGGCTCGCCGCCTCGACGCAATCCGCCGGACGGTGTTCGTCCACATTCCCTACCGCGGCGCCGAGTCGATCGCCGAGCACCGGGCGCTGATCGCGCTCATCGCCCGGGGGGCCTCTCCGGCCGAGATCGAAGCCGCTGCCCGCGACCACAAGCTGCGGACGGTCGAGAGCTTCCGCGCCTGGCAGCGGGAGCACGAGCCGGGCGGCTCCTCCGCCGGTTGACCGAGTCGAGCATTTCGTATACGACTGGCGAGGGCATGCACGCGACCGCTGAGCAGAGCGACGTGGCTGAGGCGTGACCACCGTCAGGGCCGACAACCTGGGCAGCCTGCTCCGGCCGCGGTACCTGCTCGAGGCCCGTGAGCAGGGTCTGACCCCGGAGGAGCTGCGAGCGGTCGAGGACCGGGCCGTCGTCGAGGCGATTCGCCTTCAGGAGGAGGTGGGCCTGCCGGTCGTGACGGACGGGGAGTACCGGCGCCGCTTCTTCTTCTCCACGGTCGAGGTCCTGTTCGACGGCATCGACCCGACCGGGTTCGTGCGGCACCACCGCGACTGGGAGGGGGTCGAGCACGAGCTCCGCACGCCGACGCCGGTCGCCCGTCTCACTCGCCTCGGCACGCTCGCCGAGCACGAGCTCGAGTTCGTGCGCGCGCACACCGACCGGCCGGTGAAGGTGACCATGCCCAGCCCGTCGATCTTCGTCGGCTACTGGAAGGAGGGCGTCTCCGAGCGCGCGTATCCGAGCAGGGAGGCCTATCACGAGCACTTGATCGAGCTCATGAACGAGGACGCGAAGGCGCTCGCCGCCGCAGGAGCGGCGCACATCCAGATCGACGCGCCGCACTACGCGTACATCCAGACGTTCATGGCTGGCGTCGAGGATCGCGACGCGACGCTGCGCCGGCTCGTCGAGCAGGACAACCGCGTCTTCGACGGCGTCGCGGGTGTCACCCGGGCGCTGCACATCTGCCGCGGCAACGACCGCAGCCACTTCACCGGCACCGAGCCATACGACGAGTTCGCCGCGTCGATCTTCCCGCACGCGGTGGCCGACCGGCTGCTGCTCGAATACGACGACGAGCGCTCCGGTGGTTTCAAGCCGCTTCGGTGGGCACGCGACGACCAGGTGGTCGTGCTCGGGCTCGTGACGACGAAGCGGTCCGACCTCGAGAGGGAAGACGAGCTCAAGCGGCGGATCGACGAGGCGAGCCGGTACGTGCCGCTCGAGCGGCTCGCCCTCTCCACGCAGTGCGGGTTCGGTTCGAATGCCCTCGGCAACGACATCACCTACGAGGCGCAGCGCGCGAAGCTCGAGCTGGTCGTCCGCGTCGCGCAGGACGTCTGGGGCGGGGCCTGACCTGACCTGCCCGCAGCCGCTCAACCGAGGAGCGCCTCGGCCAGCACCCGCCACTCGGCCCGCGGGAGGTGCTCCGCGTCGTCGGGGCGGCCGGTGACGACGCGGAGGCAGACGTGGTCGGCGCCGGCTCGGCGGTGGTCGGCGATCCGCTCGGCGACGCGCTCGGGCGGTCCGTAGGCGTAGAGGTCGTCGAGCAGCCGGTCGCTGCCGCGCGCGAGGTCGGCGTCGCCGTAACCGAGCCGGCGCCACGTGTTCGTGTAGTTCGGCAGCCCCAGGTACGGCTGCAGGTCGACGCGCGCGATCCGCCGGGCCCGCTCTCGGTCGGGCTCGAGGACGACGCTGAGCGCGACGGCGACCACGCGGTCGCGTCCGAGCGCCGCGCGCACGCCACGAGTGTGCTCGACGGGGACGAGGTAGGGGTGGACGCCGAGCGTGCGCTCGCCGGCCAACGCGACCATCTTCGGCCCGAGCGCGGCGAGGACGCGCGCGGGGGCGGTGCCGGCCGGGGCGTGCCCGTCGAGAGAGTCGAGGTAGGCGCGCATCGTCGCCAGCGGGCGCCGGTAGCGCCCCGGCTGCCGGGCGTCGACCAGCGGGGCGTGGCCGATCCCGAGCCCGAGCAGGAAGCGGCCCGGATGTCGCTCGTCGAGGAGCGCGTGCCGGGCCGCGACCTCCACCGGGTCGTGCATCCAGACGTTGAGGATGCCCGTGGCGACGGCCGCGCCCCGCGTCGCTGCGAGCAGGGCTTCGACGGTGTCCAGCACCGGGGCGCCGACGTCCGGAATCCAGAGGGCGTCGAAGCCGAGCTCGTCCAGCTCGGCTGCCGCCTCCAGCGACTCGGCCGGGTCGCCGTAGCGCAGCTGGCGGCTCCAGATGCCGAGCGGCCCGAGCGCCTCCACGCGGACGAGTCTACGGGGCGGCAGCCACGCGGCGTCCGCCGTCGCGCGCGGCCGGTGCGAGCGGGCGGTAGCCGAGGCCAGCCGAGATCTCGCCGGCGGTGCGCCGGAGCGCCGGCCCGAGCCGCGCCACGAGCTCGTCCACCGAGGACGCGGTGCCGTGGTCGGCAATATTGATCGCCGCGACCACTGCCCCGTCGTGGCCCCTGACGGGCGCCGCGATCGAGCGCAGACCGTAGGCGAGCTCCTCGTTGTTGACGGCGAGGCCGCGCGCCCGGACCCGCTCGAGCTCGGCGACGAGCGCGCGGCGCTCGACGATCGTGTTCGGGCCCCGCTCGGCGAAGTCGATGCGGTCGAGCAGCTTCGCGCGCTCGCAGACCGGAAGGTGCGCGAGCAGGACCTTCCCCATCGAGGTGCAGTACGCGGGCAGGCGCGAGCCCGCGTGCAGGTTGAGGTCGACCTCCTGCCCCGACCGGTGCGCGCGGCAGCGGTCGATGTAGAGGATGTCGAGGCCGTCGAGGACGGCGAGGCTCACCGTGTGGCCTGTCTCGTCGGACAGCTGGCGCAGGTGCGGTGCGGAGATCTGGCGGATCTCCATCGAGCTGATCGCGGCGAAGCCGAGATCGAGGACGCGCGGCCCCAGCCGGTACTTCCTCGTCCACGGGTCCTGCTGCAGGTAGCCGAGGCGGGCGAGCGTCGCCGCGTAGCGGTGCGAGGTGCTCCGCGTCAGCCCGACCGTGCGCGCCAGCTCGCTCACGCCGAGCTCGGGGACGCCGGCGCCGAAGGCGGACAGGACTGCGAGCCCGCGCTCGAGCGACTGCGACCTCACGCGGCGGCTCCGGGCTGGGCTGGCCACATCCCACATAGTAGAACGCTGTCTTGACAACCGGCAAAGAACCGCCGTACCGTTCCTCGTCTCGTTCGATCGAACCGGGGAGGAACGATGGCTGAACCTGTGCAGCGCGGCAGCGGCCTGACGCGCCGCGAGCTCGTGACGCGGGCGGGGGTCGGCGCCGGCGGGCTGCTCGTGGGAGGGGGCGCGGCTCAGAGCGCGTTCGCCAAGACAGTCCGCGTCGTCCGCGAGACGGCGGCGGAGGCGAGCACGATCAAGATCGGCTTCGCGAGCCCTCGCACGGGCGCGCTCGGCGGCTTCGGCGAGCCCGATCCGTTCGCGATCAGCCTGGCGCGCAAGGCGCTGAAGAACGGCCTGAAGGTGGGCGGCAAGACCTACGCGGTGGCGATCGTCGACAAGGACACGCAGTCCGACCCGGCCCGTGCCGGGCAGCTCGCCAAGAGCCTGATCAACGGCACGAGGATCGACGTGATGCTGGCGACGTCCACGCCGGAGGTGGTCAACCCCGTGGCGGACGCCTGCGAGGCGGCGGGGATCCCGTGCCTGTCCACGGTCGAGCCGTGGGAGTCCTGGTACTTCGGCCGCGGCGCGAAGCCCGGCGGCAAGAACCCGTTCCGGTGGACGTACCACTTCAGCTTCGGCACCGCCGAGTTCGCGAAGGCCTACCTCGCCATGTGGAAGCTGCTCCCCACCAACAAGAAGGTGGGCGTCATGTACCCGAACGACGCCGACGGGAACGCCGTCCGCGCGAACCTCGCGCCGCTGCTCGAGAAGGGCGGCTACACGATCGTCGACCCCGGCGCCTACCAGGACGGGACGACCGACTACTCCGCGCAGATCGCGAAGTTCAAGGCCGAGAACTGCCAGATCTTCAACACGTTCCCGATCCCGCCCGACTTCACCACCTTCTGGCGGCAGGCGGCGCAGCAGGGCTACACGAACATGGTCAAGATCGCCCAGATCGCGAAGACCGGCCTCTTCCCCTCGCAGGTGGAGGCGTCGGGCTCGCTCGGCTACAACCTCGCGAGCGGTGTCTACTGGCACCCGACCTTCCCGTACAGCTCGCGGCTCGCGAAGATGACCTCCAAGCAGCTCGCGGCCGCGTACCAGAAGGCGACGGGCAGGCAGTGGAACCAGCAGCTCGGCGCGACGATGGCCCTGCTCGACGCAGGCATCACCGCGCTCGTCGAGAGCGGCAACCCGAAGAGCAAGGCGGCGGTCTCGCGGGCGCTCAACCGCCTGAACACCGTGACGACGGTCGGGCGGGTCAACTTCACGAGGGGACCCGTGCCGCACGTCGCCACGACGCCGATCATCGGCTGCCAGTGGATCAAGGCCACGTCGGGCCCGTACAAGCTGGACAACGTGATCGTGAGCAACGCCGACGACCCGCGGGTGCCGATCGGGGCGAAGCTGAGGCCGTATCACTAGTGCCTGTCCGGGGAGTTCGGTGATGATCCTGGCGAGCGAAAAGCAAGTCGGGCTGGGACGCAGGGAGCGCCCATATGCAGGTCATATGGGCGCGACCGAGGACGACGCACGGCGCAGCTTTGCAGCCGCCAGGGCGCGCCGTATCCCCCGGACAGGGCACTAGCATCATCTAGGCTCCGCAGGCGGTGCAGTCGCCGAACGGGACACCGGTCCTCGCCGCGATCGGCGTCCGCAAGCGCTTCGGCGCGCTCGTCGTCCTGCACGACGTCGACTTCGCGGTCGGAGCCGGCGAGGCCGTCGGCATCGTCGGCCCCAACGGCGCGGGCAAGACCACCCTGCTGAACGTCCTCGCCGGCGCGCAGCAGGCGACGGCGGGCGCCGTCCGCTTCCGCGACGCGGACGTCACGCCCGCGGGAGCGGCGCATCGCTGCCGGCTCGGGATCGCCCGCGCGCACCAGGTGCCGCGCCCGTTCGGCGGCATGACCGTGTTCGAGAACGTGTTCGTCGCCGCGTCGACGGGCGGCGGCCGCAAGGGCGCGCAGGCGTACGAGCGCTGCATCGCCTCGCTCGACGTGTGCGGGCTCCTCGCCGCCGGCAACCGGCGCGCCGAGACGCTCGGGCTGCTCGACCGCAAGCGGCTCGAGCTGGCGCGCGCGCTCGCCACCGACCCGGTCGTGCTGCTCCTGGACGAGATCGGCGCCGGCCTCACGGATGAGGAGGCGAGCGAGCTCGTCGCCACCATCCGCGGCCTGCACGCCCGCGGGATCGCGATCGTGTGGATCGAGCACATCGTGCACGTGCTCGTCCAGGTCGTCACGCGGCTCGTGTGCATGGACGCCGGCCGCGTGATCGCCGACGGCCCGCCGGACGACGTGATGGCGAACGCGGCCGTGATCGACGCCTACCTCGGGAGCGCGGCGGCGTGACGCTGCTCACCGTCGAGCACGTGGACGCGCGGCACGGCCTGCTGCACGCCGTCCGGGACGTGAGCTTCGAGCTTGGCGAGGGAGAGACGCTGGCGCTCGTCGGCGCGAACGGCGCCGGCAAGACGACGCTCCTGCGCACGATCGCGGGCGCGCACCGGCCGGCGGCCGGCCGCGTCCTGTTCGAGGGCCGCGACGTCACCCGTGTCCCGCCGCACCGGCGCGTGGCGATGGGGATCACGCTCGTGCCCGAGGGCAGGCGGTTGTTCGGCGAGTTGACGGTGGAGGAGAACCTGCTCGTCGCTCGCTCGTCGGGCAGGCGCGGCCCGTGGACGGTGGACGCCGTCCTCGAGGCGTTCCCGATGCTCGAGCCGCTGCGCAGGAGGCGCGCGCGGATGCTGTCGGGCGGCGAGCAGCAGGCGACGGCGATCGGACGGGCGCTGATGACGAACCCGCGCGTGCTCCTCCTCGACGAGGTCTCGCTCGGGCTCGCGCCCGTCGCGGTCGACGGCGTCTACCGGTCGCTGTGCTCGCTGATCGAGAGGGGGACGACGATCGTGCTCGTCGAGCAGGACCTGGGCCGCGCGATGACCGTCGCCAGCCGGCTCGTGTGCATGCTCGAGGGCCGGTTCGTGCTCGAGGGCGACGCGGCGGAGCTGACGCGCGAGCAGGTGACGGAGGCGTACTTCGGGCTGCGGCGGGCGAGCCGGGCCGGGAGCCCGGCGTGATCTGGCTGAACCAGATCGTGCAGGGCATCCTCCTCGGCGGCTTCTACGCCCTGCTCGCGAGCGGGCTCTCGCTCATGTTCGGCGTCATGCGCATCATCAACCTGGCGCACGGCGACCTGGCGGTGCTGGGCGCCTTCTTCCTGTACGTGCTCGCGAACGACGGCGGCATGTCGCCGTGGGCCGCGCTGGCCGTCGTGCTCCCGTCGATGGCGGCGGGTGGCTGGCTCCTGCAGCGGACGATGCTCGAGCGGAGCCTGCGCGCCGGCGTGCTCGTCCCGCTGCTGACCACGCTCGGGCTGGGGATCGTCGTCCAGAACCTGCTCTTCGAGGACTTCGGCGCCGACCAGCGGTCGCTGTTCTCGAACATCGGCGCGCTCGGCTACGACAGCTGGCGGATCACGAGCCAGATCTCGATCGGCAAGCTGAGCGCGCTCATCTTCGCGGTGGCCGTGGCCGTCCTCGTCGCCCTGCAGCTGTTCCTGACGAGGACGCCGCTCGGCCGGGCGCTGCGCGCGACCGCCGAGGACCCGGACACCGCCCAGCTCGTCGGCGTCGACGCCCGCCGCGTGTACGCGCTCGCGGCCGCGATCGCGGTCGCGGTGGCCGCCCTCGCCGGCGTGTTCCTGGCCATGCAGTCGTCGATCCAGCCCTACAGCGGGCCGGGCGAGCTGATCTTCGCCTTCGAGACCGTCGTCATCGGCGGCCTCGGCTCGCTGTGGGGGACGCTCGCCGGCGGCATCGTGCTGGGCGTGGCGCAGAACGTCGGCGCCCAGATCGACCCGAGCTGGCCGCTGCTCGCCGGGCACGTCGTCTTCCTGGCTGTGCTCGCCGCCCGGGTCGTCCTCGGCGAGATCGGCTCGCGCGGCGGCCTGCAGGCGGTGCTGGGGAGGGTATGAGCACGGCGACGGTGCAGCGCTGGACGGCTGCGTCGCTCACCTCCAGCGGGGCGGTCGGGTGCCTCGTCGCCGCGCTCGCCTTCGTGCCGGTCGCCCTGAGCGCGAACGCGACCGACAAGCTGACGACGTTCCTCGTCTACCTGATCCTCGCCGCGATGTGGAACGCGCTCGCCGGCTACGCCGGTCTCGTCTCGGTGGGCCAGCAGGCGTTCTTCGGTCTCGGCGCCTACTTCGCGATCAAGCTCTCGAACGCCGGCGTCGGCATCTACCCCGCCCTCGTGCTCGGCGCGCTGTGCGGGGGCGCCGTCTCGGTCCCGGTCTCGTGGTTCATGCTCCGCCTCCGCGGCGGCGAGTTCGCGATCGGCATGTGGGTCGTGTCCGAGATCGCCTTCCGCCTCGTCATTCTCGACTACTCAGTCGGCGGCCTGACCGGGACGTCGATCGGGCCGGCGCTCGGCGGCTTCAGCCCATCCGACCGGCGCAACGACAACTACTGGCTCGCGCTCGGTGCGGCCGTCCTCCTGCTCGCCGTCGTCTTCGGGCTGCTGCGCAGCCGCACGGGCGCGTCGCTGCAGGCGATCCGCGACGACGAGGAGGCGGCGGCGTCCGTCGGCGTGCGCGTCCTGGCCGGCAAGGGGATCGTGTTCGTGCTCGCGGCCTTCGGCTGCGCCGCGGCCGGCAGCCTCTGGCTGGCGACGAGCCTCACCTTCCAGCCGGACGACTTCTTCAGCGTCAAGTGGACGGCGTACATGCTGTTCATGGCGCTCGTCGGCGGCCTCGGCACGTTCGAGGGGCCGATCGTCGGCGCGGTCGTCTTCTTCGTCATCCAGGACCAGTGGGGAGACCAGGGCGTCTGGTACCTCGTCGGCCTCGGCGCAGCCGCGATCCTGTTCGCGCTCGCCTTGCCGCGCGGGATCTGGGGGACGGTCGAGGACCGCTTCGGCCTGCGCCTGCTGCCGGTCGGCTACCGGCTGCGCATGCCGGCAGCGGGCGGCGGCGGCGCCCCGGCCTGAGCTCGCCGCGGCGAGCTCAGCCGGCCCTCGCCTGCGCCGGCACGGGGGTCGTGCTCGGCGGCACCGCGACTGCTCGGTCAATCATCTCGCCGTGAGCGACGCGCGCCTCTCTGCCTACTCCGGCCGCAGCGCCTGGGCGCGGAGCCTTGAGACGCCGCTTCGCACCTTCCTTCGCACGGAGGCGGGGAGCGCGGCCGTTCTGCTCGCGACCACCCTCGCCGCGCTCGCGTGGGCGAACGCCGACGCCAGCTCGTACGAGCGTGTCTGGCGGACGACGCTGTCGATCAGCCTCGGCGGCTCCTCCCTCTCGCAGGGTCTCCGCGGCTGGGTGAACAGCGGGCTGATGACGTTCTTCTTCTTCGTCATCGGTCTGGAGGCGCGGCGCGAGTTCGACATGGGCGAGCTGCGGGAACGGCGCCGCCTGGCGCTGCCGCTCGCAGCCGGGCTGGGAGGGATGGTCGTGCCGGTCGCCATCTTCCTGGCCGCGAACGCGGGGCGCTCCTCGGCGCACGGCTGGGGCGCGGCCATGTCCACGGACACGGCGTTCGCGCTGGGGATGCTGACCCTCGTCGGGCCGCGCTTCCCGGACCGTCTGCGCGCGTTCCTGCTCACCGCCGTCGTCGTCGACGACGTCGTCGCCCTCGCCGTCATCGCGACCGCGTACACGGACGGGCTCGCGGTCGGCGCCCTCCTCGCCGCCGCCGGCTTCGTCGCCGCCGCCGTCTGCGCCGTGCGCGCCGGCGTCCGGCGTGGCCCCGTCTACGCCGTCCTCGGCACGGCCGCCTGGGTCGCGCTCTTCAAGTCGGGTGTCGACCCCGTCGCGATCGGCCTCGTGCTGGGCCTGCTCACCGTCGCCCACCCGGCCGCGCGGGCCGACCTCGAGCGCGCGACGAGCCTCTTCCGGCGCTTTCGCGAGCAGCCGACGCCGCAGCTCGCACGGTCCGCGCGCCTCGGCCTCGAGACCGCCATCTCGCCGAACGAGCGGCTGCAGCAGCTCTACCACCCGTGGACGAGCTACCTGATCGTGCCGCTCTTCGCCCTCGCGAACGCGGGCATCTCCATCGACGGCGGCTTCCTCGCGCGCGCGTACACGTCACCGGTGACGCTCGGGATCCTGATCGGCTACGTGGCCGGGAAGCCGCTCGGCGTGCTCGGCGGCGCCCTGCTCGTGACGCGGGCGAGCCGCGGCCGCCTTCGGCCCGGCGTGGGCTGGGCCGCCCTCGCGGGCGGCGGGTCGATCGCGGGCATCGGCTTCACCGTCTCGCTCCTGATCGCAAGCCTCGCCTTCGAGGGCCAGCGGCTGGAGGAGGCGAAGCTCGGCGTGCTCAGCGCCGCGCTGTGCGCGGCCGCCGCCAGCTGGCTCGTCTTCCGCGCGACCGCGCTGCTGCCGCCGAGCCTGCGCATCCGCGCCCTCCTCGGCACGGCGGAGACGCTCGTCGACCTCGCCGTCCCGGTCGACCCCGAGCGCGACCACGTCCGCGGGCCCGCCGACGCGCCGGTGACGCTCGTCGAGTACGGCGACTTCGAGTGCCCCTACTGCGATCGCGCCGAGCGGGCGATCCGCGAGCTTCTCGCCGGCTTCGGCGACCTGCGCTACGTCTGGCGGCACCTGCCGCTGAACGACGTCCACCCCCACGCCCAGCTCGCGGCCGAGGCGGCGGAGGCCGCGGCCGAGCAGGGCGCCTTCTGGGAGATGCACGACCTGCTGCTCGAGCATCAGGGTGCGCTTCGCCCCGACGACCTGATCGGCTACGCGGCCGTCCTCGGCCTGGACACGAAGCGCTTCGCCGACGACCTGCGCCGGCACGCGGGCGCGGCGCGAGTGGCCGAGGACGTGGACGGCGCCGACCTGAGCGGCGTCTCGGGCACCCCGAGCTTCTTCGTCAACGACC
>DASREE010000025.1:0-6006 GCA_035652235.1 Gaiellaceae bacterium
GCCGTCGCGACCCGGAACGCCAAACCCGACGGCTCGTCGCCCAGCTCGAACGCCTCGGCCACAAAGTCACCCTCGAAACCCTCCCGGAGGCCGCCTGAGGCCAGACGGTTCCCACACCCTCAGCGTCATTTTCCCTTCAGAGATCCCGCCGGGCGAAGGCGCGGAGCGCGACGACCCCGACCAGCGCCAGGTAGCCGGCCGCCCAGACGCGCACGCCCCAGCCGCCCGTGTACGAGCCGCCGAAGGGGCCGAGCTGGAGCAGGAAGCCGGTGAAGCCGCCCGCGCCGCTCGTCATCAGCCTGAGCGAGTCCTGGTACAGCGCCTCGAACGGCAGCACCCACGCCGCTGCCGTCGCCGCGCGCTCAATGGTCGGCGAGCCGATCGCGTGCCCGATCGTCCCGAGCAGCCCGCCCACGAGGCCGCTGACGAAGAGCATGAACACCGCGATCCCGTTCGCCGTCGAGCCGAGGAAGACCGAGCCGAGCAGCGACAGCGCGACCATCAGCAGCACCGATCCGGCGAGCAAGACGCCCGGCCAGACGCGGGTGTGCGGCCACCACTCGCCGATCAGGCCCGTGATCACCATCGTCGCCAGGTAGACGACGACGACGTAGGAGGCACAGACGGCCCCGGCGGCGAGGAAGCGGCCGAGGAGCAGGCTCCGCCGGCCGACCGGCCGCGCCACGAGCGGCTGCAGGAGGCCACGCTCGCCGTCGCCCGAGACGACGCCGATGGTCAGGAAGACCCCGAGCACGACACCGAGGAACAGGGTCGCGAACATGGCGAGGCCGAGGGTGAAGGCGGCCGCGAACGTCCGCGCGTCGACGTGCACATCCTCGGGGACGCGCAGCGTCGTCACGTCGCGGAAGATGTAGTAATTGGCGATCCCGTACAGCGTGAGGAAGATCGCCGTCAGCACGAGGACGACGAGGAACACCTTCCGCCTCACCGCCTCGCTCAGCGCGTAGGCGACGATCACGGTCACGACGTCTCCCCCTTGACCGCCTCGAGGTAGACCTCCTCGAGCGTCGAGCTCAGCACCCTGACGCCGTACACGCGACGGCCCGCGGCGACGAGCTCCTCGACGAGCCGCGGCGCGTCCGCGCGGCCCGCGCGCTCGAACAGGCGCACGCCCTCGTCCGTCTCGATCTCGACCCCGCGCGGGCGGGCGAGCTCGGCGGTCGTCCCCGCGGCGGCGACGCGCCCGTCGAGGAGGATGACGACGCGATCGCACACGAGCTCGACCTCGCTCAACAGGTGCGAGTTGAGGAGCACCGAGACGCCTTGCGAGCGCAGCTCCTCGAGAAGCTGCCGCACGGTGCGGCGCCCGACCGGGTCGAGCGCGCTCGTCGGCTCGTCGAGGAGCAGGAGCCTCGGCCTCCCGACGAGCGCCTGCGCGATCCCGAGCCGCTGCTGCATGCCCTTCGACATCTCCTCGACGCGGCGGTTGCACGCATCGGCGAGGGCGACGAGCTCGAGCAGCCGCGAGCGCTCGGCCGCGCCGCCCTCGGAGCCGGCGAGCCGCTGGTGCAGCCGCAGGAGCTCGTCCGCCGTCATCCAGCCGGGGAAGCGGAAGAGCTCGGCCAGGTAGCCGAGCGCGGCGCGCGCCTTCGCAGACCCCGCCGGCGCGCCGCAGACGGAGGCGGTGCCGCCGCTCGGGCGCACGAGCCCGCACGCGATCTTGACCAGCGTCGACTTGCCCGCCCCGTTCGGGCCGAGCAGCCCGACGAGCTCGCCCTTTCCGACGTCGAGGTCGACGCCGTGCAGGGCGTGCACCCGCCGGTAGCGCTTGGCAAGCCCGCGGACGGCGAGTGCGGCTGCCACGGCGCCAGTGTACGGACGCGGGGAAGGCCCGCCTCGCTCCGCGCCGGCGACCGCGACGCCTTAACCGGCCGGGAGCGCGCCGTCTTCGGCTCGACTGAGGACAACCCGGAACGGCACTTCTTCGGCTGAGCGGACGAGGTCAAGCCGGACGAGCTCGTCGCCTCCGGGCGCGCCTGGGGCATCTCGATCGTCGTCAGACGCGCGTGACGGGGCTCGACCTCCGGCGCTCCCACGCCTCGAGCACGTCCTCCACGTACCGCCGCTGACCATCCGAGAAGGGCACGTTCCCGAGCAGCCTGCGCGCCTCGGCCGGGTCGTCGTGCGCGACCGCCGCCTCGAAGCGCTCCCGGATCGGCCCGGGCTCCCGCAACTGTTGCCGGAGCCAGCGCAGGAGGCTGACTCGTGCCGGGTCCATCGAGCGCTAGCTTACGCCGCGGCCCCCGGCGCGGCAGGCCGGGTCCCGCCCCGGCGGCTGCGCGCACAGCCGCCGGGTGGGCACAGAGCGCGGGCTCAGAACCCCGGCGCGGGAATGCGGACGACCTGCCCGAGCCCCGGGAAGGTGCTGAAGTTGGTCACGTACAGGGTGTGGTTCGGGCCGACGGCGATCCCGCCGGGCAGGGTCAGGCCGCTTGCGATCACCGACACGTTGCCGGCTGGGTCGACCGCCAGCACGTTGCCGGCGAAGATGTCCACCAGGTAGACGTAGCGGCTGTCGGAGGCGCATCCTCCGATCGAGACCACCGGAGCGCCGCTGAGCGGGATCTGGCTGAGGACGCCGCCCTGGTAGCTCCACAGCCGGCCGTTCAGGTCGCCGACGACGATCCCAGGCGCGCGCGCCGCGACGCAGGTCGGGACGGCGTCGTAGATGTCACCGCCGACAGGTGGGTTCGGGATCCACTGGAGCACGCTCAGGCTGCCGTTCCAGGGCTGGTAGAGGTCGAGCGTGTTCGACCCGCCGTCGACGACGTAGACGCCGCTCGGCGTCGAGAGCACGCCGTACGGGTTCGCGTCGGGGAACTCCGGGTTCTGCGGGTCGAGCTGGAGCCCCGTCGTCGCCGTCCAGTCGTAGTCGAAGGCGCCGACGTCGGCGACGGCCTGCCACGTCTCGCGGCCGGTGACGCGGAGGAGCTTTCCGGCTTGCGCGATCGCTGCGTCGAGGATCGGGTCGCCGGTCGGCTGCTTCGCGGTCGGGGTCTCCGGTGGCGGCTGCTCGAACGCGTTCGGGTTGAGGGCCATCTGCGCGTACAGCCCGCCTCCGCCCGGAACCTGCACCGAGATCCCGTCCGCGCCGACCGCGAACGAGCCGTCGGGCGCGGCCGCCGAGAAGAGGCCGGAGACGAGCGTCTGCTTCAGGCCGGTGTGCGGGTCGATCCGCGTGATCCTCGACGTCAGGCCGAGGCAACCGGCGGGGCCGCAGTCGGGCCCGCCGCGCCCCGCCTCGGCGACGTAGAGCCAGTCGAGCGGGCCGAACACGATGCCGCGCGGGTTGTCGAGGCCGGTGGCGACGACCTTGTACGGAGGAAAGGCCGTCTTGCCGGAGCGGGCGAGCGTGGCCGCGGGGACGGCGAGCGCCGCGAGCAGCGCTGCCGCGGCGACGAGACGGAAGCGGACGGCGGGAATCCTGGGCATGCGTTCCTCCTCTTCGGCGGGCAGGCGGGCGGGTACGGCAGCGTCGTGCACGCGGAACCTAGCACGCTCCGCCGACCGCGCCCCTTCGGCGACCACGTCCCCCGCCGGGGTCGGATCGGCAGCGCGGAGGGCGGAAATTTGTGGCGGGCCGCGCGCCGGGCGCGGGAGGCTCGGCCCTTCCACCGCCGGGCTTCCACCGCCAGGAAGAGGATGCCGGAGCCGCGACCTATACTCGCCGCGGGGCCGGTAGCTCAGCTGGCAGAGCAGGGGACTTTTAATCCCAAGGTCGCTGGTTCGAGTCCAGCCCGGCCCATCATCGTTTGTGCCGGTGTGCAGCAGTGTCGCTGCGACGAGGTGAACAAGGTATTGCGCGAACCGGCCCCACTGCGGACGTGGGCCGTCAGGCGGCGGGTACTTCGACGAGCGTGGTTCCGACCGCGGTCGGCTTCGGGATCGGCTCGCCTGCGTGCCGCAGGCCGTCGAGGTGGAAGGTGATCGCCTCGCGGATGAGCTGCTCAACCTCGACCTGCGTGTCGCCGACAACGCCGACACCAGGGAGGTCGGGGCAGTAAGCGCCCCATGACTCGCCTTCGTGCTCGATCACGACCAGGTACTCGCTCATCGGTTCGGCCTCCGTAGTCCTGCTTGCCGAAGGATATTCGCAGCAGTGCCCTTCGGCACGTCGGCGCCGGGCTTTCCGGCCACGGTGACCTTGCCCGGCTTGCTCGGATGCTCGTACTGCTGATGGCTGCCCCGCTGCACCACCAGCCGCCATCCATCGTCTTCGAGCAGGCAAATGAGCTCGCGGAACTTCATACCGCTCATCGTGCCGAGCGACTCGGCTGCGCTCAACGTCCCAAATAGTCAGGCGAGCTCGAGCGGCGACCCAGCGACGAGCACCCTGCGGGTCGCGCAATACCCGGTTCGGCCCATCAACGAACAGCCTGCGTATGAGTGATCTCGCGCAAGCCTCGGGCCGGACGCCCGGTGCCGACGCTCCCCGGGAAGGCGCGGGTGTCCGCTTCGGCACCCGCGAGCGGCAACGGACCGACGCCTCTTACCTCCGGCAACCGTCGTGGATGCGAACCGCGCTGCGGCGTGGGTTGGGAGCTCAGCCCGCGAGCGGCTGCGCCCCGTCTGCCGTGCAGACGATGTGCAGCTCCTCCGGCTCCCACTCATACAGCACGGCGAAGGCGAGGTCGGTCACGTCGAGCAGGTCGCGGCTCGCGTACAGGCGGTAGCGCCGGCCGTCGACGATCTCGTGCAGCTCGTACGTCCGGGGAGGCGGCAGGTACCGCTCGGCCCGTGCGGCCGGCGACCCCGAGCGCTCGGCGAGCAGGCCGCGCTGCTCGGCCAGGGCTGCGGCGAGCACGAACGAGGACACGGCCCCCATGCCGATCAGGATCTGTCCGAGCCGCTGGCCGGTGCGGCTCTGCTCGGCGAGCGCGCGCTCGAGCTGCGCGTCGGTGATGTGCCCTCCCTCGACGAGCAGGCGGCCGAGCGGCATCCCCCGGCTCTCGCCGGGCTCGGCCCCGGCGAGCCGCTCCACCTGCAGGTCGAGCCCGTGCTGCTCGGCGAGCGCGTCCCGCAGCGCGATCGCCGACACCCAGCCGCGCGCGTACAGGATCTCGCCCAGCCTGCCTCCCTGCACCTCCTGGTCGCGCAGGGCCTGCTGCAGCTGGAGCTCGGTGACGAGCCCGCGCGCGCGCAGGATCTGGCCGAGCCGCTGCCAGGCGAGGCGCGTCTCGGGCAGGGCGCTCATCGGCGGTGCCGAGGTGCCGGTTGACAGCAGGTACGCACAGCTTGTCTATCGGCACGAGCGGCCACGCCTCGACACCCGAACGTGCACGACGGTCCCGTCCCGGGCGTCCGCGGCGTCCCCGGTGGCGGCTAGAGCGACTGCTTGCGATCGAGGTCGAGGCGACCGAGGCCAGGCGCCTAGCCGGGCGCCTTCGCTTCGCCAGCCTGCCCGCCCCCTGGACGCTCGCCGACTTCGACTTCGACGCCCAGCCTGCGCTCGACAAGCAGCTCGTCGACGAGCTGGCGACGCTCCGCTTCGTCGAGGAGGCGGCCAATCTGCTGATCGTCGGTCCGCCGGGGGTAGGGGCGGCAGGCGGTCGAGGCCGGCTACCGCGTCTACTACACGAGCGCGGCCGACCTCGTCGCCCGCTGCCACCGGGCCGCGCTCGAGGGCCGCTGGGCAACGACGATGCGCTTCTACTGTGCTCCACCAAAGCGTCGTGCTCCAGATCGACGGCGAGAGCTACCGGCTGCGCGCCCACCGCGCCCGCGCCGAGGCGCTGCGGGCCGCCTCCAGGCCATGAGCGGCGCCGAGAGGCTCACTCACAGCGCCCAGCTCGGGCGACAGCCGCCCCAGACGGCCGCGCGAGCCTCCCACCCGGCCCATTTTCGCCCGCGCCGGCGAAAACGAAGCGCTGAGAGGCGATCTCAGGCCCTCGCAGCGGTCGGCGCGACCAAGTAGTCGACCGAATTCGTGGCCGAAGCGCGCTCCGCGGTCGTGATCGCGGGCCCTGCGGGCCCGCCCCGGCGGGT
>DASREE010000026.1:0-24389 GCA_035652235.1 Gaiellaceae bacterium
CCGATGTGCTGGCTGTACGTCGTGATCATCGGGTCGAGCCCGAGGTCCTGCTGCATCTTCACGATCGAGCCCATCGGGTCGTCGATCCAGTCCTCGAACAGGTCGAGGAACGTCTTGCCCGGCGGTCGCAGCTTCTTGATCAAGGGCAGCCCGAGCCAGCAGTGGATCGGGACCCGGTCCGGGATGCCGTGCTCGAACGCGATGCGCGTCCGCCCGGCGGTGGTGAGTTCGCTCTCGGCGGTGGTCACGTCGATCTCCTCGGTCTGCGCGGGGACGAATCCGTCTCCTTCTAGCTTAGAGCCGGTCGCCGTGCGCTGCCGCGTGCACGGCGGCCGTGCACGCGGTAGCGTCGTGGCCTCGGGCCACGGACGAAGCGAGGTGTCGTGCCGATCGAACAGGTCCAGCCGCGCATCTACCGGATCGCCTCCGTCCTCGGGGAGCGGCGGTTCGCCCAGTGGCTCGTCGCCGGCGACGAGCGGTTGCTGCTCGTCGACTCCGGCGTCGACGGGACGATCGAGGAGCACGTCGCGCCCGCGCTCGCCGAGCTCGGTCGCACCCTGCGCGAGCTGACCGACGTCGTCGTCTCGCACGCCGACGTCGACCACTACGGCGGCGACGCGGCGCTGCGGCGGCTGGCCCCGGCGGCCTCCATCCGCGCACACGAGCTCGACCGCCCGCTGATCGAGTCGTGGGCCACGATCGAGCGCGAGCGCTACGGCTGGTACCGCCGCCACGGGCTCGACTACGACGAGGCGACGTGGGCGTGGCTGCGCGGCGCCGCCGGTCCGGACACGCCGCTCGACGGCACCGTGGCCGACGGCGAGCGCCTCGAGCTCGGCGGCATCTCCGTCGAGATCGTCTCGCTGCCGGGACACTCGAACGGCCACCTGGGCGTCTGGCACGCCGAGTCGCGCACGGCGATCGTCATGGACGCGGTGCTCGAGCGCGGCCTGTACACGACGGAGGGGGAGCTGATCTCGCCGCCGCCGTACGGCTCGGTTCCCGCCTACCGGGCGACCATCGAGCGCCTGCGGGCGCTCCGCCCGGCGCGGCTCGGCACGAGCCACTACGCCCCGGTGGAGGGCGAGGCCGCCGTGACCGCCTTCCTCGATGCGACGGCGGCGTTCGTCGACGACCTCGACGGGTGCGTCCGCGCCGAGCTGGCGGCGGCCGCGAAGCCGCTCGAGGCATTCCGCCGCGCTGCCGACGACGCGCTCGGCCCGTTCCGCGAGATGGGCGTCGAGCTCGCCCGCTCGGTCGGCGCGCACCTCGAGCACGCGGTCGAGGAGGGAGTCGCGGTCGAGGTCGAGGCCGGTGGCCGGCCGGCCTGGCGCTCCGCCTGAAGCATTCCGCAAGGGTGCCACATCGTGAGCCACTGCATGTGCAGCGGCGGACGGAGCATTCCCAAGGGAACTTGACGCTCGCGCCGAGCCGGTGCCATGATGTGGGACGTGACCCCGCTCGAGAACGGCGCCCAGTCGATCGACCGGGCGGCCCGCATCCTGGTGCGGCTGGTGGAGAGCGACGAGGCGGTGACGCTGTCGGGCGTGATGGAGGAGACCCAGCTCGCCAAGTCGACGGCGGCCAGGCTGCTGCGGGCGCTCGAGCGGAACGGGCTCGCCCAGCGCCGCCCGGGCGGCGGCTTCCGTCCGGGCCCGGTGCTCGTCGACTACGCCCGCCGTGACGCGTCCGTCGGCGACCTCGCGACGCTCGCGCGCCCGTTCCTGGAGCGGCTCGAGCAGACGACCGGAGAGACGACGAACGTCGCCATCCCCACGCCGAGCGGCGTCGCGCGGCTCGCCCAGGTCGACAGCCACCACCCGCTCGGGGCGGGGAACTGGGTCGGCCGCCGTATCCCGCCGCATGCCTCGTCGCTCGGGAAGGTGTTCATGGCCTTCGGCGCCGCCCAGCCTCCGACCGGGAGGCTGGCGAAGCTCGCGTCGAACACGATCACGAACATCGCCGACCTGATGGCGGAGCTGGAGCAGGTGCGCCGGCGGGGCTACGCGACGACCTGGGACGAGCTGGAGGACGGCCTGTGCTCGACGGCGGCGCCGATCCGGGGCTCCGGCGGCAAGGTGATCGCAGCCATCTCCGTGTCGGCGCCCACGGTGCGCATGACGCGCGAGCAGCTCGAGGCGCTCGCCGAGCAGGTGGTGGACGCAGCCGACGCGCTCTCGAACCACATCCGCACGAACCGCAACGGGGGGAACGAATGACGCACGACGAGATCCTGACCGGCCTCTACGACCGCACGCTCGTGGGCGACAAGCCGGCGGTGATCCAGCTGACCGAGCAGGGCCTCGCCGACGGGCTGGCGCCGGAGACGATGCTCTTCGACGCGCTCATCCCGGCGCTCGAGGAGGTCGGCGCCCGCTTCGAGCGCGGCGACTTCTTCGTGCCCGAGATGTTGATCGCCGGACGCGCGATGAGCGGCGCGCTCGACATCCTGCGCCCGCTGCTCGCCGACACGGGCGCGGAGACGATCGGCACCTTCCTGATGGGCACGGTCAAGGGTGACGTGCACGACATCGGCAAGAACCTCGTCGACATCATGCTCGAGGGCGCCGGCTTCAAGGTGGTCGACCTCGGCGTCCAGGTCGCCCCGGAGACGTTCGTGGATGCGATCCGCGAGCACAAGCCGGACATCGTCGGCTTCTCTGCCTTCCTGACCACGACGATGCCGATGTTCAAGGTCAACATCGAGACGATCGAGAAGGCCGGGCTTCGCGACGACGTCATCATCATGGTCGGGGGCGCGCCGGTGACGCAGGAGTACGCCGACGCCGTCGGAGCGGACGGCTACGCCTCCGACGCGGCCGGAGCGACGAAGCGCGCGAAGGAGCTGCTCGAGGCGCGCCGAGCTCTCGCCGCCGCCTGAGCGGGACAGTGGGAGCGCTCGCCGCCGTCGAGAGAGCCGTGAAGGGGCCGCTGTTCGGCTGTCAGATGTGCGGCCAGTGTGTCCTCCACGACACGGGTCTGACGTGCCCGATGACCTGCCCCAAGCGGCTGCGCAACGGCCCCTGCGGCGGGGTGCGCGAGGACGGAAGCTGCGAGGTGGTGCCCGCGATGCGGTGCGTGTGGGTGCAGGCCGAGCGGCGTGCCCGCACGCTGCCGCTCCTGCCGCCCGCCTGGCGCGAGCACTTCCACGAGCTGCGCCCGCCGGTCGACCACCGGCTGTTCGGGCAGTCGGCCTGGCTGAACGCGCTCACCGGCCGCGACCGCGTGCGCCCGGCGGGCTGGTCGCTCGCGGCGGGCGAGAGCGGCGGCGAGCGCGGGAGACCTGCCTGATGCGCGTCCTCCTCCTCCTCCTCCTCCTCCTCCTGTCCGGCCAAGTAACAGTCTGTTACTTGGCGGGGGGTGGGGCGGGCGCCGTCGTCGGGAGCGGGAGAGCTGCGTGAGCCGCCTGCGCGAGCTCGTCGAGGCTGGCGAGGAGCCCATCCTCACCTGCGAGGCGCCGGCCGTCGACGGCGGCGACCTCGACGGCTTCGCCAGCCGCGTCGCGGAGGTCGTTCGCTGGGCGGACGCGGTCAACGCGACCGACAACACGGCCGCGCACGCGCACGCCTCCAACGTCTCTGTCGCCATCGCCCTCCTCCGCGTCGGCGCCGAGCCGATCCTGCAGGTCGTCTGCCGCGACAAGAACCGCCTCGCCTGCGAGGCCGACATCGTCGGCGCGGCGCTGCACGGGGTCGAGAACGTCTGCTGCCTGACGGGCGACGACGTGACCGCGGGGGACGAGCCGGAGGCGCGGCGCGTCTTCGACCTGGACGGCCCGCAGCTCGTCCGCGTCGCGACCGGGCTCGCCGAGGGGCACTACCTGTCCGGCCGCGCCATCGAGCCGCCGCCGAGGCTGTTCGTCGGCGCGGTCGAGAACCCGGCCGCTGCGCCGCTCGACTACCGGCCGCTCCGGGCGCTGAAGAAGATCGAGGCGGGGGCGCGTTTCCTGCAGCTGCAGATCTGCTATTACCCGGACCGGCTCGAGGCGTTCGCGGCCGCGCTCGCCGCCGACGGGCGGGCGGCCGGCGTCGCCCTGCTGCCGACGATCGTGCTCGTCCGCGGCTCGCGACAGCTCGAGTTCATGGACGCGAACGTGCCGGGCATCTCCGTGCCGCCGGAGACGATCGCCCGCGTCCGCCGTGCGGCCGACGAGGCGGAGGGCGCCTACCAGCTGGCGCTCGAGCAGGCCCGGCACGCGCTCTCGCTGCCGGGCATCCGCGGCCTGCACCTGACCGACTTCCGGCGCGACGGGGCGCTCTCGCGGCTCTGCGCCGACCTCGGGCTCGCCCCGAGAGAGGAGAGAGAGGCTCATGCACACCGTTCTGCGGTCGGCGTCTAAGACCGTCGTCATCGGGCCCGACCAGCCCTTCTGCATCATCGGCGAGCGGATCAACCCGACCGGCAGGAAGGCGTTCGCCGAGCAGCTGCGCGCTGGTGACCTGTCGCAGGTCGCGATCGACGTCGACGAGCAGGTGGCGATGGGCGCGCACGTGCTCGACGTGAACATGGGCGTGCCGCTCGCGGACGAGGCCGACCTGCTCGCTCGGGCCGTGAAGCTCGTCCAGGAGCGCACCGACCTGCCGCTCTGCATCGACTCCTCGGTCGTCGAGGCGATCGAGGCGGGGCTCGCCGCGTACGAGGGCAAGGCGCTCGTGAACTCCGTCACCTGCGAGGACGAGCGGCTCGAGCGCGTGCTTCCGCTCGTGAAGGAGCACGGGGCGGCCGTCATCTGCCTCGTCAACGACGAGTCGGGGATCCCGCAGAGCGCGGCCGAGCGGCTCGAGGTGTGCAAGCGGCTCGTCGAGCGGGTGCACGGCGACTGGGAGATCCCGCTCGAGGACATAGTCGTCGACCCGCTCGCGATGACGGTCGGCGCCGACCCGCAGGCGGTCGTCACCACGCTCGAGACGATCCGGCTCGTGCGCGAGGAGTTCGGCCTGAACATGACGCTCGGGGCGTCCAACACGTCCTTCGGCCTGCCCGGCCGGCACGCGCTCAACGCCGCCTTTCTGGCCATGGCCTCGTACGCCGGGCTGACGAGCGCGATCATGGACGCGCGCACCGCGCAGACGGTCGAGGCCTGCCGCGCCGCCGACCTGCTCCTCGGCCGCGACGAGTGGGGAGCGCGCTGGATCGCCGCGCACCGCCAGAGGCAGCCTGCGTGAGCGTGCTCGAGGACACCGTGCAGCCGGAGTCCGACCTCGCCGACGAGCCGGCGCGGGTGACGCTGCGCTTCCAGCCGTCGGGGACGGTCGTGCGGGTGCCGCCGGGGGTGAGCGTCTTCGACGCGGCCTCGTGGAACGGCATCGCGATCGACTCGACCTGCGGTGGCCACGGCACGTGCAGGAAGTGCCGCGTCCGCGTCGTCTCCGGCGACGTGCCCGCGTCGCCGCTCGACGCGCGGGCGTTCGGGCCCGGCGAGCTCGCGGACGGCTGGCGTCTCGCCTGCCGCGCCCAGGCGGTGGACGACCTCGTGCTC
Organism: Gaiellaceae bacterium; assembly: GCA_035652235.1. GTDB lineage: Bacteria > Actinomycetota > Thermoleophilia > Gaiellales > Gaiellaceae > PALSA-612. The sequence continues at coordinate 5,480 of DASREE010000026.1, forward strand.
GAGGTGCCCCCGCTGGAGACGCGCCCGAAGGCGGCCACGGTCGGGGTCGGGCGGCAGGTGATCCTGCACCCGGCCGTGCAGAAGCGCTACGTCGAGCTCGCCGAGCCGGCGCTCGACGACCAGCGCAGCGATCTCGAGCGGCTGCTCGACGCGATCGAGGACCTCGAGCTCCGGGTCGAGCCGGGCGTGCTGCGCCGGCTGCCGCGCGTGCTCCGCGACTCGGACTTCCGCGTCACGGCCGTCGCTGTCGACGACCTGCTGATCGACGTCGAGCCGGGCGACACGACCGAGCGGCGCTACGCGATCGCCTTCGACCTGGGCACGACCACCGTCGTCGCGACGCTGCTCGACCTGGGCACGGGCACGCCCGTCGCCGTGCGCTCGCTCCTGAACAAGCAGCAGCCGTTCGGGGCCGACGTCATCTCGCGCATCTCCGCGACGATGCTCGACCCGGCCGCGCTCGAGCGCCTGCGCTCGCTCGCCGCCGAGACGCTGCAGGAGCTTGCGAGCGAGGTGTGCGAGCAGGGCGGCGTCGACCCACAGGAGGTGTACGAGGTCGCGCTCGCCGGCAACGCGACGATGACGGAGCTGGCGCTCGGCATCGACCCGCAGCCCTTGGGCGTGGCGCCGTTCATCATGGCCGCGCGCTCGTATCCGGACATGCCGGCCGCCGAGCTCGGGCTCGAGCTCAACCCGGGCGCCCGGGCAACCGTCTTCCCGGCGCTCGGCGCCTACGTCGGCGGTGACATCGTCGCCGGTCTCCTCGCCACGGGCATGACGCGCGACAAACGGCTGCGGCTGTTCATCGACGTGGGCACGAACTGCGAGGTCGCGCTCGGCTCGGCCGAGCGCATCCTGTGTACGGCGGCGCCGGCCGGGCCGGCGTTCGAGGCGGCGCAGATCCGCTGTGGCATGCGTGCGGCCGAGGGCGCGATCGAGGTCGTGCGGCTGCGCGAGGACGCGGTCGAGCTCGAGGTGATCGGCGGCGTCGAGCCGGTCGGTATCTGCGGCTCGGGCCTCGTCGACGCGGTCGCCGAGCTCGTACGCGTGGGCGTGCTCGACCGCTCCGGCCGTTTCCTGGACGACCCGCCGGTGCTCGCCGACCGACTGGAGCGGATCGGCGAGGAGCGGGTCTTCCGCCTCGCGCCCGGCGTCTACCTGTCGCAGCGCGACGTGCGCGAGCTCCAGTTCGCAAAGGCCGCGATCGCCACCGGCTGGCACGTGCTCCTCGAGGAGGCGGGGATCGACGCGGGCGAGATCCAGCAGGTGCTCCTCGCCGGCTCGTTCGGCTCGTACCTGTCGCCGGCGAGCGCTGTCCGCATCGGCCTCGTCCCCAAGCTCGCCCTCCCGCGCATCGTCTCGGCAGGGAACGTGGCGGGCGAAGGAGCGAAGATGGCCCTGCTCTCGATGCAGGAGCGCCACGCCGCCGCCGCCCTCCTCGACGAGGTTGCCTACGTCGAGCTGTCCGACCGTGCAGACTTCAACGACCGCTTCGTCGAGCAGCTGGCGTTCCCGGCATGAGCGCGCACACCCTCCCGTGCACGAGCGCTGCGAGCAGCAGCACGACCGCTCCAAGTAACAGACTGTTACTTGCAGCGGAGCGGGTGCTCGTCCTTGCCTGCGGGGCGCTCGCGCGGGAGGTGCTCGCCGTCGTGCGCGCGAACCTCTTCGAGCACGTCGACGTCCGCTGCCTGCCCGCGACGCTGCACGCGACACCGGCGCGGATCGCGCCTGAGGTCGAGCGCACGCTCGCGGCGCTCGCCGGCGCCTACGACCGCGTCCTCGTCGCCTACGCCGACTGCGGCACGGCCGGAGCGCTCGACGAGGTGCTCGAGCGCCACGGCGCCGAGCGCTTGCCCGGGGCGCACTGCTACGAGCTGTTCGCCGGCCCGCGCGCCTGGCAGGAGCTGCAGGAGGAGGAGCCCGGCACCTTCTACCTGACCGACTTCCTCGCACGGCACTTCGAGTCGCTGGTCGTCCGCCCGCTCGGGCTCGACCGCTACCCGGAGCTGACCGGCGACATCTTCCGCCACTACCGCCGGCTCGTCTACCTGGCGCAGACGGACGACGACGGCCTTCTCCGCCGCGCGCGCGCTGCAGCCGAGCGGCTCGGCCTCGCCTTCGAGCTCCGCCGCACGGGATACGGCGGTCTGGCGAGGCCGCTCGTGCTCGCCGCTACTGGAGGCCCGCGACGGCTGAGCTGACGGTCATCTCGTGGCGGGACATCCCGGCGCAGGTGACCGCCTCGGACGGCTCGCGGACGGCTCGCGTCGAGCTCGGTGCGCGCTTCCAGCAGGCGATCGACGCGGCGGCGATGGCCGCCGGCCTGGTCGACGCCGGCGACTACCTCGAGGAGTGGCGTCGGGAGTCACGGCCGTGCGGCGGCAACCTCGAAAGCGAGGCGGCTGCGGAGGCGGAGCGGCTGGAGGCGCTGCATCCGCCGGACGTCCTGCGCGCGCTCGTCGAGGCGGGAGGGAAGCGGCCGGCGTCGCGTCAGTGATTTCCCGGTTGAGCGCTGCGTCGCGTTCTGGAAGGCTCACCCGGGCGGCTCGCCCAGGGTCGCCCGCGGCACCGTTCGTCGGCGAAGGAGGGGAACGATGGAACTCGGGATGATCAGCTCGACCTGGCTGGACACGAAGGTCGGACGGCTCGACGGCATCCGCACGGCCAAGGAGATCGGCTTCGACACGTACGACGTCTTCGAGGACCCGCTCGACCTGACCGACGAGGAGCGCGAGGAGATCAAGCGCACCTGCGACGAGGTCGGGCTGCCGATCAGGTCGGTCGTCTGCGTCGCGTTCGGGGTCGTCGACTTCAACCCGTCCGTGCGCCGCTTCACGCTCGACCGCATCAAGGCCTACGTCGACCAGGGGGCGTACTTCGGGGCGCGGAACGTCCTGCTCGTGGTCGGCGAGTACTACTGGGACTGCGAGGTGTTCCCGCAGCAGGCGATCTGGGACCTGGCCAAGCAGATGGTCTCGGAGGCCGGCCAGTATGCACACGCGAAGGGCCTCGAGATCGTGCTCGAGCTGGAGCCGTTCGAGCAGGCGCTGCTCAAGGACGTGCACGAGCTCGCGCGCTTCGTCCGGGAGATCGGCCATCCGGCCGTGCGGGCGAACGCCGACATCTCGCACCTGCACCTGTCGAACGCGTCGTTCGACGACGTCAAGGAGCTGACCGGTCTGATCGGCCACATCCACCTGTCCGACTGCGACGGCAAGGTGCACGGCGACCTGCCGGCCGGGATGGGCGTGACGCCGATCAAGGAGTACCTGGCGGCGATCCGCGACACGGGCTACGACGGCACCGTCTCGATCGAGCTCGAGTACTCGCCCGATCCGGACAAGATCGTCGAGTGGGCACAGCAGGCGTACGACGGCACGGCGCGGATCATGCGCGAGCTCGGCGTACGCGCCTGAGGAGGACGCGATGGCCGACTTCGATCTCAACATCGGCCCGAACCTGCCGCCCAAGACGGACTACGGGATCGGCTGCATCGGCGCCGGCTTCATCATGCGCGACGTCCACCTGCCGGCCTACAGGGAGGCCGGCTTCAACGTGGTCGCGATCGCCTCGCGGACGCCCGCGCACGCCCGCGCGGCGGCGGAGCAGAACGGCGTGGAGACGGTGTACGAGACGTGGCAGGAGCTGCTCGACGACGAGCGCGTCGAGATCGTCGACATCGCCTATCCGCCCGACCAGCAGCTCGGCATCGTTCGCGAGGCGGTCAAGCGGCCGCACGTGAAGGGCATCCTCGCCCAGAAGCCGGCGGCGTTCACGCTGGCGGAGGCGGCGGAGATGGTCAAGGCCGCCGACGACGCGGGCAAGAAGCTCGGCGTCAACCACAACATGCGCTACGACCAGTCGATGCGGGCCCTCCGGACGCTGCTCGAGCGCGGCGAGCTGGGCGAGCCGGTGGTGGCGGAGATCGTCATGAACGCCCGTCCGCACTGGCAGGAGTTCCTGCGCCGGTACGGCCGGATCGCGCTGCTGAACATGTCCATCCACCACCTGGACGTGTTCCGCTTCCTGTTCGGCGACCCGGATCGGATCCTGTGCTCGGTGCGGCCGGACCCGAGCCACGACTTCCCGCACCGGGATGGCATGGCCTTCTACATCCTCGAGTGGGAGGACGACTTCCGCGCCGTCTCGATCGACAACTGCCACACGTGGGCCGACCAGCGGATCGAGTGGCGGGTCGAGGGGACGGAGGGCATCGCCAAGGGGACGATCGGCTGGCCCGACTACCCCGCGGGGAGCCCGTCCACGATCACGTGGACGACGCGGGCGATGGACGGCCGCTGGGAGGCGCCGACCTGGGAGGAGCGCTGGTTCCCGCAGGCGTTCAAGGGCACGATGGGCCAGCTGATGCGGGCGATCCAGGAGGACGCCGAGCCGGAGATCTCCGGCCACGTGACGCTGGGGACGATGGCGCTGTGCGAGGCTGCCTACCGGGCGGCCGAGCACGGCAAGGCCGTGTCGCCGAAGGACGTCCTGGCGGAGGTGGTGGGTTCGTGACCTCGTCCCCTGCGGCCATCCCGCCCCCTCACGTGACAGACTGTTACAAGCGGCTGGTCGGGAGCGCCGAACGGCTCGAAGTCCTCCGTGCAGGAGCGTGTCTCGTCCTTCCGTTGCTCGTAACAGACTGTCGCTTGGCGCGGACAAGTCGCGTCGCTCGGGTGTCGCTGGAGGGCCGGAAGGCGCCATGAGCCTCGAGGCCTTCTCGCTCACGGGCCGCGTCGCCTTCGTCACCGGCGGCGGCGGGGGGCTCGGCGAGGCGATCTGCACGGCGCTCGCCGGCGCAGGCGCCGCGGTCGCCTGCGCCGACCTCGACCCGGAGCGCGCCGAGCGCGTGGCCGGCCTCGTCGCCGCCGCGGGCGGCACCGCACTTCCGCTTGCGGTCGACGTCTCCGACCCGACCTCCGTCGAGACCGCGGTCGGGCGGACGCTGGCCGAGCTCGGCGGTGTCGACATCCTCGTCAACAACGCGGGCATCTACCCGCGGCGGGCGTGGACGGAGATCAGCGAGCAGGAGTGGGACCGCGTGCTGGCGGTCAACCTCAAGGGCTACTTCCTCTGCGCCCGCGCCTGCTTCCCGTCGATGAGGGAGCGCGGCCGCGGCCGCATCGTCAACGTGTCGTCGCTGACCTTCTTCGTCGGCTTCCCGATGCTGCTCGACTACGTCTCGTCGAAAGGGGCGGTCATCGGCTTCACCCGGGCGCTGGCGAAGGAGGTCGGCCCGGACGGGGTGACGGTGAACGCGATCGCGCCGGGCGCCTTCCCGACGGACGCCGAGAAGATCCACCCGACGCCCGAGCAGTACAGCCAGTGGGTGCTCGATCAGCAGGCGATCAAGCGACGCGGGCGGCCGACGGACATCGGCAACCTCGTCGTCTTCCTCGCCGGCGACGGAGCGTCGTTCATCACCGGGCAGACGGTGGTGATCGACGGCGGCTGGGGCATGCATTGAGCGCGGCGGAGGAGCGCGGCGCGACGGCCTGCCGTGCCTGAGCTCTTCGGCGGCAGCTACTCCCGGCGCGAGCTCTCCCGTCGCGTCGGGCGGCTGGAGCAGGTGGCGGGCGTCCGGCTCGCCACGCTCGGCGACGGGGCCGAGCGGGGCGTGCGCGTGCTCGAGCTCCGCACCGGCACCGGATTCTGCTGCGAGCTCGTCGTCGACCGGGCGCTGGACGTCGGCCGGTGCGAGCACGCCGGCCGGCCGCTCGCCTGGGCGTCGGCCGTGGGTTTCCCCGGGCCGTGGTTCGGCGAGCCCGAGGGGCTCGGCTTCATGCGCACCTTCGGAGGCGGCCTGCTCACCACCTGCGGCCTCGACCACGCGCTGTTCATGGCCGAGGACACGGCCGCCCAGTACCACTACCCGCCCAAGCAGACCGAGACCTACGGCCTGCACGGCCGCGTCTCCACCCGGCCCGCCCGTCTGACCGGCTACGGCGAGCGCTGGGAAGGCGACGAGTGCGTCCTCTTCGCGGAGGGCGAGGTGCTGCAGGCGGCCGTGTTCGGCGAGCAGCTCGTGCTCCGCCGGCGCGTCGAAGCGAAGGTCGGCGAGTCGCGGCTTCGCATCCGCGACGAGGTGGCGAACGTCGGCCACGACCCGACCCCGCACATGCTCCTCTACCACGTGAACGTGGGCTGGCCGGTCGTGGACGAGGGCTCGGAGCTCCTCGTCCCCGCGACGGCCGTCGAGCCGCGCGGCGACCATCCGGTCGAGGGCTACCGGCGCCTGCACGCGCCCGCCGAGGCGTTCGTCGAGCAGGTGTTCGAGCACGAGCTGGCCGCCGAGCCCGACGGGCGCGTCCCGGTCGGCGTCGTCAACCGGGCGCTCGGCCTCGGCGTGTACGAGATCTTCCGCCGCGACCAGCTGCCGCACCACTTCGTCTGGCGGATGCTCGGCGAGGGCACCTACGTCGTCGGCATCGAGCCGTGCACGAACCGGGCGGCGGGCCGGCTCGACGCCCGGGAGCGCGGCGAGCTGATCGAGCTCGGGCCGGGCGAGGCGAGGGCATACGAGCTCGAGCTCGGGGCGCTCGTCGGCGCCGCGGAGATCGAGGCGTTCGCGGCGCGGGTGGCGGCCCTCGCCGGCTAGCCCGGGCGCCGCTCGTCGCTCGTCGGACACGGAAGGCGTCAGCGTCGAGCCGGAGGGGCCAGTTGCGGACGGCCGGCACCTTCGCCGCCTTCCTCCGGCGGCTCGACGCCGAGCAGCGTCCGCACGAGCCGGACGGCGCCCGACGCGTCGGGAGCGGAGCCGTCGGCGCCGATCGCCTGCGCGTACCCCTGGGTGACCGGGGCGCCGCCGACGACGATGCGGACGCGGTCGCGCAGGCCGGCGGCGGCGATCGCGGCGACGTTCTTCTCCATCTCGACCATCGTCGTCGTGATCAGCGCCGACATGCCGACGACGTCGGCACCGTCGCGCGCTGCCTGGACGAAGCGCTCGGCGGGGACGTCCACGCCGAGGTCGACGACGCGGAAGCCGGCGCCCTCGAGCATCATCGAGACGAGGTTCTTGCCGATGTCGTGCAGGTCGCCTTTGACGGTTCCGATCGCGACCGTGGCCACGGCCGGCACGCCCTCGTCGACGAGGTGGGGCTTGAGCACGGCGAGCGCCTCCGTCATCGCGTGCGCCGCCACGAGCATCTCGGGGACGTAGAAGTCGCCCTGTTCGTACAGCTCCCCGACGCGCGTCATCGCCGCGATCAGACCGTCCTGCAGCAGCGTCGCCGCGGACACGCCCGCAGCGAGCCCCTCCGCCGCCTTCGCGGCCGCCTCCTTCGCCTGCCCCGACACGACAGCGCCCCGCAGCTCGCTCAGCACGTCCATCGTCTCCTCGCTCTCAGCGCAGTGGGTAGGTGCGGTAGTCGTTCACGGCCTCGTACAGCGCGACGATGTTCTCGACCGGCACGCGGGCCTGCAGGTTGTGGATCGTGCTGAACACGAAGCCGCCGCCGGGCCCGAAGATGCGCATGCGCTCCCTCACCTGCGCGCGCACCTCCTCGGGCGTGCCGAACGGGAGCACGGTCTGCGTCTCGATGCCGCCGCCCCAGAAGGTGATGCGGTCGCCGAAGGCAGCCTTCAGCTCGGCCGGGTCCATCTCCGCCGCCGACGTCTGCACCGGGTTGAGGATGTCGAAGCCGGCCTCGACGAAGTCGTCGAGCAGGCGCCGGATCGAGCCGTCGGTGTGCATGAAGCTCTTCCAGGCGGTGTGCGTATGGATCCACTCGTTCACACGCCTGTGGAACGGCTTGAACAGGTTGCGGTAGAGCGTGGGCGAGAGGAACGGGCGGTCCTGCGCGCCGAAGTCCGTCCCGGTCACGTAGACGACGGAGATGGCATCGCCGGCGACGGCGTGCACGGCCTCGAGGTTGCGGATGCCGACCTCGCACTGGCGCTCGAACACCTCGTACACGTAGCGCGGCCGCAGCGTGAGGCTCATGTACCACTGCTCGACGTCGCGGATCCCGCGCGGGTGCTTGAGCTTCAGGCCCGGCACGAAGGCGATGTCGCCGAAGCCCGTGTCCCCGACGACGAACATGACCGCTTTGCCCTCGGCCGCGAGGCGCGCGGCCTCCCGCTGCACGTGCGCGAGGTCGTCCTGGGTCAGGGGTGTGAACTCCTCGGCGTTGTCGGCCGGGTCGAGAGCATCCTCGTCGAGCGGCTGCTGGCGGGAGATGGCGTCGAAGTAGAAGCCGCCGTTCGGCATCCTCGCGCAGGGAGGTACCGACGTGTCGCCCTGCGGATACATGAGGATGTCGCCGTGCTCGTCCGGCTCGGTCGGGAACAACCCCGGGACGAGGACCGGCGTTCCTGCGAAGGTCGTCCACGGCTTCCAGCCGTCCTGCGCGAAGCCGAAGAAGTTCGTCTGCGGCCCGACGCCGACGACGTCCACGCCGAGCGCCTCGATCAGGTCGGGCCCGATCTCGCCGAGCATTTGGAACGGCTCCGACACCTTCACCGGCGTCCCCGGCGGGTCGAGCCCGAGCGCCTGCCGGAGCGCGTACACCGAGTCGACGTGCATGCCCGTCGTGGGCGCGGCGCCGAGGTCGAGCGGGACGCGGTCCGGCTCGACGTGGGCGAGCGCGAGGTCGACGCGGCGGCGCGAGGTCGCCTGCTCGGCCGGGACGGTGGTCACGCCGCGACTGTAGGCAGCGGCCGGCCGGGCGGCATCGGTAGCGAGCCACGACCTGCTTGCGTAGTTGTCCGCTGGGCGCCTGGCCGGGCGGGCGGCCCCACCCGGTCGGGGGACACCCGGCCACGGATCCGGGCCGATCAGATGCATATGGCCCCGCGTCCCCTGCCGGTGGCGGCTGCGCCGTGCGCCGAGCTCGTGCCCGCCTCCTGCGCTGCCTGTGCGCAGGGCGAGGAGGTGTTCCGCGCGCTCGCCGCCCACACGCCGGTCGGCATCTTCCTGTCCGATGCCGAAGGCCGCTGCGTCTACGTCAACCGCCGCTGGTGCGAGCTGGCCGGGCTCGACCCGGACGGGGCGCTCGGCGACGGGTGGATGCGGGCCCTCCATCCCGAGGACGAGGCCCGGGTGCGGACCGAGTGGGCGGAGGCCTCCCGGACCGGCCGGCCGTCGGTCATCGAATACCGCTTCCGGCGGCCGGACGACAGCGTCGTCCCGATCGAAGGCTTCGCGTCGCCGCTTCGGGACGGCGACGGTCGTCTCACCGGCTGGGTGGGCACCTGTCTCGACCTGACCGACCGCAGGCGGGCAGAAGCCGCGCTCCGCGAAGCGAATCGGCGTGTTCGCGACGCCTTCGACAACGCTCCCGTGGGGGTGGCCCTGCTCGGACCGGACGGGCGCTGGACGCACGTGAACGAGGCGCTCTGCCAGCTCCTCGGCTACGGCGAGGACGAGCTCTTGCGCATGTCGTTCCTCGACGTCACGCACCCCGACGACCGCGAGCAGAGCGTCGACGCGCGGCGGCGCCAGCTCGACGGGTCGGCGAACCAGGTCCGGCTCCGCAAGCGCTACATCCGCGCCGACGGCGAGGTCGTCCACGTCTCGATCACGAGCACGCTCGTCCGGTCGGAGGAAGGCGTCCCGCTCTACACCGTGGCGGTGATCGAGGACGTGACGGCACAGGTGCGCGCCGAGGAGGCCGAGCGCGAGGCGGAGGAGCGCTTCCGGCGCAGCTTCGAGGACGCGCCGATCGGGATGGCGCTCGTCGGGCTCGACGGCCGCTTCCTGCGCGTGAACGGCACGCTGGTCGAGATCGCCGGCTGCACCGAGGCCGAGCTGCTCGCGCGCACCTTCCAGGAGCTCATGCACCCGGACGACCTCGAGAAGCTCTCCGAGCACGTGCGGCGCCTGCTCGGGGGCGAGGTGCGCTCGTCGCGGATGGAGGCGCGCTGCCTGCGCAAGGGCGGCGACGTCCGCTGGGTGATGCTCTCCGCGTCGGCCGTGCGCGACGTGGCGGGGACTGCCCTCTACCTGGTCGTCCAGGCGGAGGACATCGGCGAGCGCAAGACGGCCGAGGCCGAGCTCGAGCTGCTGGCGAGCTACGACCCGCTCACCGGGCTCGGCAACCGGCGCAAGCTGATCGCCGACCTCGAGCGGCGCCTCGCGACGCCGCAGGTGGAGCCGTTCGGCTTCGCCATCTTCGACCTGAACGGGTTCAAGACCTACAACGACCTGTTCGGCCACCCCGCCGGCGACACGATGCTCGTCCGGCTCGCTCACGCGCTCGCCGCGGCCGCGGGCGACGACGCCTCCGCCTACCGGATCGGAGGCGACGAGTTCTGCCTCGTCGCGCCCGGTCGGCCGGAGCTCGTGTTCGCGCACGCGCAGACGGCGCTCACGGCGCGCGGGGAGTGGTTCACGATCGAGGCGGAGTACGGGCACGTCTACGTGCCCGAGGAGGCGCAGGACGTGTCCTCGGCGCTGCAGGTGGCGGACGGCCGGCTGTACGCGCGCAAGCGCGGCGCACGCACGACGGCGCCGCAGCAGGCGCGGGACGCGCTCATGCAGGTGATGCTGGAGCAGGACCCCCTCCTCTCCGGCCACGTGCGGCGGGTGGCGGATCTCGCGGAGGCGACGGCGCGCAGGCTCGACCTCGACGAGGAGGAGGTGTGGCACGTCCGCCTCGCTGCGGAGCTGCACGACGTCGGCAAGGCGGCCGTCCCGGAGATGCTCCTCGACAAGCCCACCGCCCTCGACGAGAACGAGTGGAGCTTCATCAGGCGGCACACGCTGATCGGCGAGCGGATCGTCAGTGCGGCACCCGCGCTCGGTCGCGTCGGCCGGCTCATCCGCGCGAGTCACGAGCGTCCGGACGGAAGCGGCTATCCCGACGGGCTGGTCGGCGACCAGATCCCCCTCGGCGCCCGCATCGTCGCGGTGGCGGACGCGTTCGACGCGATGATCTCCGACCGTCCCTACTCCCGCGCGCGCTCCCCCGAGCAGGCGATCGCCGAGCTGGAGCGGTGCGCCGGCACGCAGTTCGACCCGGCCGTGGTCGACGCTTTCGTCGAGGAGGTGCGCGCGATGCTCGCAACGGAGCGGAGCGGCCGCCCGCCGTCGGGCGCGCCCCCGGGACGTGCGCTCGGCGCGCCTGCGGAGCCGGACGGGCGGCCGTCCGGCGCCGTCGTGCGCGACCTCGGGGCGAAGCGCCTCGAGCGGATCCTGGAGCGGGCGCGTGCCCGCCACTGGGAGCAGCCGCACCGTGCCGGAACGGTGGCGAAGGCGGTCGCGCGGCGCGCCCTCGCTCGGGCCGACTCCAGCCTGTACGGGCGCGCTCTCGTCGTCGAGGCGCAGGTGGCGACGAGGCTAGGACGCCTCGATCGAGCCTTCGAGCTCCTCGAGGCGGCGCGCGCCGAGACGAGACGGAGCGGGGCGGTCGAGCTGCGGGCCGAGCTGACGTTGGCGCAGAGTCGGCTCAGCTTCCTCGCCGGCATGTACGACGATGCGCTCGCGCAGATCGAGGAGGCGGTCGCGCTTGCCGACACCTACCATCTCGACGAGCTGCGTCTGGCGGCGCGGCGCGGGATCACGCTCGTGCTCGGGAACATCGAGAGCTCCGACCAGCTGCGCACGGCGACGAGAGAGCTGCTCGCCCTGGCGATCGAGCTCGGAGATCGCAAGGAGGAGGCGATGGCCCGCAACGACCTCGCCTACACGCTGCTGCTCGACGGGGACGTGAAGGCGGCGCGCGGCGAGATCGAGCGCGCCATCCTCCTCGCGAGCGAGCTGCGCACGCAGGGCACGTTCTGTCTCGCCTACGCGTACGCCACCCGTGCCGACATCCGGCTCGCCGCGGGAGACGCCGCCGGAGCGATCGCGGATTGCGACCGCTCGCTCGAGCTCGCGCACGCCGGGGACGACCCCGAGCCGTACCTGACGGCCATGACCGTCTTCACGAAGATCAGCGCGCTCGTCGCGAGCGGCGAGCTGGAGGTCGCGCTGCGCACGGGTCGTGCCGAGCTCGCGCGCCTCGACCAGGACCTGCCGCATGCGAGGAGCCGCATCCTGCGCACGCTCGCGAACGCGCTCGCGGAAGGAGGCCGCATGCACGAGGCCTTCCAGGCTCTGCAGGAGAGCGCCGACCTCGACCGGGCGACGTTCGAGCAGCTGAGCGGCCGGCGCCTCGACCTGCAGAGGGCAGCGCTCGAGGCGAAGGCGGCGCGGCACGAGGCCCAGGTGCTCGCCGCCGAGAGCGCGCGGCTCGGCGAGTTCGTCACCGCGCTCGATGCCCGCCAGGCGGCGCAGGCGGGTCGCGCCTAGGGCATGCACCGTTTCGAGCGATCGCCGGCAGGCGCCGGCGCGACGGCGCCGAAGGCGCTGCGGCGGTTGGTGCTCGCGCTCGCGGCGGCCGTAGTGGCAGCGGCATCGGGCGTCGCACCGTCGCCCGCCTCCCAGCTCATCGCCCGCGGCGCCGCGCAGGTGCGGCTGCAGGTCGACCGGCGCGGCGAGGCGCTCGTCAGCTACGCCGCCGCCGGCCGGCGCTGGCACGTGCTCGCGTGGGGGGCGATCGGGGCCCGCCCGCCGGGCGGCTCACGTCCGCAAGTTCGCTTCCATCTCGACTACGCCGGCGGCTGGGGGAAGTACGGACGGAGCATCGCCGTCGGCTTCGCGGACGCGTGCAGGCCGTACTCGGGCCCGCCGCTCGCCTGGCTCGTCACCGCGTGCACGGCGCCGGACGGAACCTTCTGGGCGCTTCAGCGTTTCCCGCAGCCGCTGCCCGACCTCGGCTTCGCCCCCTGGCTCGCGGGCCAGCGGACGAGCTGGCTCGAGCTCTCGCACTGGCGGGGTCCGCTGCCGAGGCTCGAGGTCCACGCGGGCTGGGTGTACGGCGGCCGCTTCCAGCGCCTGTTCGGCCGCTTCACCTACCTCGGCAGGCCCGTGTACGGCCTCGCCTCGACCCGGCGAGGCGCGCCGGCCGACCGCTTCGGCCGCCTGCTGTACCTGGACACGTTCGACTCCGTTTACGGGGCGGGCTGGCGGCGTGAGAACTCGCTGCTCGCGCACGCCCCGACGGGCGGCTTCTGCTACGGGTTGTTCCCGCACGACCCGACGCGCGGCGGCTACCTCCATCCTCCGGGTTACGCGGGCGGGCTGCGCGGGCCGGGTACCGGCGCCGCCTACCGGATCACGGCCCGCGGGCCCGGGGTGACGCCGGACGTCGTCTGGCAGGGGCCTGGCTTGCGCGCCTTCGACCCGTCGAGCCGCGCGGACGTCGTCTACCGGGCGCAGAGCGACCGCCTGCTCCGACAGCTGCTGGGCCCTGACCCGGCCTGCCACACCTGAGCCGAGCCCCTCGCAGCCATGCCCCAACGCCTGTGCCGGTCTGACCCACCGGCGAGAGAGGACGGCGCCGCGCAGTTGCGGAACGGCGGCGGCAGCGGAAGACTTGCGAGATGGCCGAGGGGCCGACGTGTGCGAGTTGCGGCGCCGTCAACCCCGCACGGGCGCAGTTCTGCAACCAGTGCGGCGCACGCCTCGAGCGCGATGCCCCGAGCCGGGAGGAGCGAAAGCTCGTCTCCGTGCTGTTCGTCGACCTCATCGGCTTCACAGCCCGCTCGAGCCGGGCCGACCCCGAGGACGTCCGCGACACGCTCCGCCGGTATTACGCCCACGCCACGGAGCGGATCCAGCGTTACGGCGGCACGGTGGAGAAGTTCGTCGGCGACGCGGTCATGGCCGTCTTCGGCGCCGGCGTCTCGCAGGGCGACGACGCCGAGCGGGCCGTGCGCGCCGGCCTCGCCGTGCTGGCGGGGATCGAGGAGCTGAACCGCTCCCAGGGGCTCGACCTCGCCGCGCGGGCGGCCGTGAACACCGGAGAGGCGGTCGTCAGCCTCGGCGGCCAGCCCGGCGAGGCGCTGGCGACCGGCGACGTCGTCAACACGGCCTCGAGGCTGCAGGCGGCGGCACCGGCCGGTCGGCTCGTCGTCGGCGCAGACACGTACCGGGCGAGCCGGCACGCCTTCCGCTACGAGCGGCTCGACCCGATCGAGGCGAAGGGGAAGGAGGAGCCGGTCGAGGCGTGGCTGGCGGTCGAGCCGACCGTGGCCCCGTCGGAACGGCCGATCGCCGCCAACCCCCTCGTCGGGCGCGGGCACGAGCTCGCGCTGATGCGCTCGCTGTGGGAGCAGGCGGTGACCGAGCGGCGCACGCGTCTCGTCACCGTGCTCGGGCCCCCCGGTATCGGCAAGTCGCGGCTGTGCCGCGAGGTCGCCGCGGTCGTCGACGCGGACGGCGGGAGGGTCGTGCGCGGGCGCTGCCTTCCCTACGAGGAGCAGACCGGGTACCAGGCCTTCGCCGCGATCGTCCGCCACGTGAGCACCATCTACGAGTCGGATCCCCAGCCGACTGCTCGAGAGAAGCTCCAGGCGGCGGTCGACGCGCTGCTGCCGCCGACCGAGGCGGCCGAGATCGCACGTCACCTCGCCTTCCTCGTCGGCGTGAGCTCCGACGTGCACCTCGTCGACCTCGGCCTGCTCTTCTTCGCCGCGCGGCGGTTCCTGGAGGCGGTCGGACACGTGCAACCGACGCTCGTCGTCTTCGAGGACGTTCACTGGGCTCAGCCGAGCGAGCTCGAGCTGCTGGCCTACCTGGCGGCGCACGTGCGCGACACCGCCGTCCTGCTCGTCGCCGTCGCCCGGCCGGAGCTCCTCGACCTGCAGCCGGCCTGGGGAAGCGGCCTGATGGCGCACACGACCATCCCGCTCGAGCCGCTCGGCGCGCAGGACGCGGCTGCGCTCGCCTCGCACGTCCTCGCCCGCGGCTCGACGCGGGCGGAGGAGCTCACGCGGATCGTCGACGTGGCGGAGGGAAACCCGCTCTTCATCGAGGAGCTGGCGGCGACCGTGGGCGAGCTCCGCGAGGGGGAGCAGCTGCCCGTGACCGTCAAGGCGGCGATCGGCGCCCGCATCGACGCTCTGCCCGCCGAGGCCAGGTCGGCGCTTCTCGCCGCAGCCGTCGTCGGCAAGACGTTCTGGCGCGAGGCGCTGCGCGCGATGCGGGTCGTCGACGGGCTGGACGAGGCGCTCGCAGTGCTCGAGTCGCGCAACCTCGTCCGCCGCGAGGCGACGAGCCAGATGCCGGGCGACGTCGAGTTCACCTTCCGCCACATGCTCATCCGCGAGGTCGCCTTCGGGACGGTGCCGCGCGCGACGCGCCGCCGCTGGCACGCGGCCGTGGCCGCCTACGTCGAGCAGGCGGCCGCCGGCTCCGAGACGCTCAGCTGGGCGCTTGCGCACCACTGGCACGAGGCCGGCGAGCCCCTAAAGGCGATCCCCTACCTGTTGCGGGCGGCGATCGTGGCGCAGCGCGGCTGGGCGAAGGGCGCGGCCGTCGACCTGTACACGAGGGCGCTCGAGCTCGCCCGGGACGACGGCGAGCGCCGGCGCATCCGGCTGCGCCGCGGCATCGCGCTCGTCGTGCTCGGCGACTTCGAGGCCGCGACGGAGGAGCTCGGCGACCTCCTCCCCGAGCTCGGGGGCACCGACCGGCTCGAGGCGCTTCTCGCCCTGGGCCGCGCGACGCACTGGCTCGAGCGCGACGAGGAGACGCTGGCGATCGCGCGGGAGGCGGTCTCCCTCGCGACCGAGCTCGGGGACGCGGAGGCCGTCCCCGCCGCGCTCGCGCTGGAGAGCCACGCGCACGGGATGGTGGGGGAGATGGACACGGCCCTCGAGCTCGGGGAGCGGGCGTTCGCGAGCTGGGTCCCTGGCGCGCGGCCGGTCGACCTGGCCGAGCACCTCCATCTGCACGCCGACTTCGCCTACTGGGCCGGCCGCTACCGGCGCTGCGCCGAGCTCGCGAAGCAGGCGCGCGAGCTGGCGACGGACGTGCACAGCGCCGAGGCGCTCATGCGCGGCGGCGGCACCGAGGCGCTGGCGCTGGCCGCGGTCGGACGCCACGAGGAGGCGATCCGCATCTGGGACGACCTCTTCGCGATGACGACGGAGCTGGGACGGAACCCGCGCGTGCTCCTCAACTACTCGTCGCTCGCCTACCGGGAGCTCTTCGACCTGGACGAGGCCAGACGCCGGAGCGAGGAGGCGCTCGAGCTCTCGAAGAGCGAGTCGTTCGGCATGCCTCGGCGCTTCGCGGCCTCCGACCTCCTCTTCACCGACCTCCTGGCCGGCGACGTCGGACAGGCGCAGGCGACCTGGCCGAAGCTCTGGGCGGACGCCGAGGGGGCGACGGCGTGGACGAGGTGGCTGATCTACGGGCGCCTGGCGACGGCGCGCGCGGAGATCGCGCTCGCCGCGGAGCCGCCGGAGACGGCGCTCGAGTGGGCGCGGCGCGCACTGGAGGTCACGCAGCGGACCCGGCGGCGCAAGTACGAGGCGCGGGCGTCGAGCCTGCTCGGCCTGGCGCTCGCCAGGCTCAAGCGGCGGGAGGAGGCGCTCCGTGCGCTCGAGCGGGGCGTCGAGATCGCGGACGAGCTGGTCGGCGCGCCCGCCCGCTGGCAGGCTCGCGCCGCGCTCGGCGAGGCCGCGTACGCGCTCGGCGACGACGACACGGCCGCCCGCGCCTACGGCGAGGCGGGCGAGCTGATCGAGGCGTTCGCCGCCACGCTCGCGCCGGAACGGGCGGCGCGGCTCCTGCGTGCGCCACAGGTCGCGGACGTCCTCTCGCTCGTCCGCTAGCCATCCGGCTGCAGCGCCTCGTGCCACTCCCGGATCTCCCAGGTCGCGACGACGCCCTCGAGCACGAACGGGTCGCTCTCGGCGAAGTCGCGCGCGGCCTCGGCGCTGGTGAAGATCGCCATCGAGCCGTGCGCCTGCACATCGGTGAAGGTGCCGATCTGGAGCAGCGTCCCGGGGTCGCGGAAGGCCTGCCAGCGCGCCCGGTGTGCCGGGAAATGGGCGGGCGCCTTGCCTCACGATCGGGTGCGGTCAGGTGGCTTGCGCTGAGGCGGCTTGGACGCTGGTAGATGTGATCGCGCCTGGCATAGGGTAGATCTCGACGCGACCAACGCCGTTTAGGACGGCGGGGTCACCGTCGCGAAGCGCCTCCGCCTCGCCCGCGGACTCGACCTCGATGATCGCGATCCCCCAGACGCCGGCCGGGTCGTGGACAGGGCCGAAAGCCACAGCAGTGCCCTGTTCGGCCTTCTTCGTCCAGTAGGAGACGTGCGCGGCCATGGTCGCTCCCTCTTCGGGCGTCATGTCGCCTGGAAACGTCGGCCGGGGCGAGAAGAGCTTGTAGGCGCAGATCGGCATCTCGTTCTCCTTATCTGTCCGGGGACACCGCGCCGAGCGCGGCGTCCGGGTTGGTGTGTTTGCGTGAGTGGTTGCTGGGTGGTGCGTGCGCGGGTGGTCGACGGTGACTTCGTTGGTGCGCGCAGGCGCCCAGCCTTATCTCGGTCCGCGGCCTCGTTGTTGAGGCCGGTGACATGATGGGCGATGGGGTGATCCCGCTCGGGGCGGTGCGGCCGCTCGGTCTTTCAAGGCCGTCCAGCATGGTGGCGTGGCGGCGGAAGCGCTGGAGGAGCCGGCCGCGGTTGATCAGCTGATGAGGGGCGTAGGCGCGCACCGTCGATCTCAGGCCGGCTGCAGCGCCTCGTCGCCGAGCTCGCGGAGGGTGTGGTAGGCGCGCTTGAGCAGCTTCCGCGCGACCGCGAGGCAGGCGCGGTTGGAGCCGAGACGGTCACTGGCCTGCTCGTAGTAGCCGCGGTCGGGCGAGGCCTGTCGGCGGCCGACCTGTGCTGCCTCGTAGAGTGGCCAGCGAAGCGCCGGCGGCCCCTGGCGGGAGAGGTGTCCGGGTGAGCGGCGCTCGTCCGACTGGGAGACGGTGATGTCGAGGCCGGCGTAGCGGACGGCGCGCCGCGAGGAGCCGAAGCGGCGACAGTCGCCGAGCTCGGCCAGGATCGTGACCGCGGTCAGCTCGCCGATCCCGGAGTGGGCCATCAAGGCGCGGCAGCCGGGCTGGCGCCGCGCGTAGGCGCGCAGCTCGCGCTCGATCGACACCAGCTCCGCGCGGATCTGATCGATCATGCGCAGCGCCACGTCGATCTGCAGCCGCGCCGCCTCAGTCAGTTCGAGGCCCTCCAGCCAGGCGCGGTTGTCGGCGGTGAGCGACTGCCGCCGAGCAGGGACGCCGTGGTGGTAGAGCTGTGCCTGGATCCGCTGCTGCCACTCCGAGCGCTGCTCGGCCAGCGTGTGCCGCAGCCGCACCTTCGAGCGCAGCTCGAGCAGATGCTCGGGCGGGATCCACGACTCCGGCGGCCGCCCGGCGAGCAGCAGTTCGCGGAGATGACGTGCGTCGGTGCGGTCGGTCTTCGCTCGCTTCTTCGGTCCGCGCCGCTGGCTCGTCTCCGCCGGCTCGGCCACATGCACCTCCGCATCGACGGCCCGCAGCTCCTCGACCAGGAAGCGCCAGCCGGTCGTCGCCTCCAACGCCGCTTCCAGCTGCTTGCCGTCAAAGCGACGCAGGAAAGCACGGAACGAGTCGCGGTCGCCGGGACGGACCCGGCCGCCCCTCACCTCGCCCGACTCGGTGTCGAGCAGGTCGTAGGTGATCTGTGCTCGATGCTGATCAAGTCCCATTACGATCGTCACCTGGGGCCTCCTCAAGCTCCACGGTTGATGAACCTGCGCGGACCAGATCCGCGCTTGAGCTGAGGAGGTCCCTACCTCTCTCACTGGAGGGAACGGTGTCCCTGGTCATGCCATCTTTCATGAGGACGATCGCGCGAATCTCCCCAGATCCGATCACCGAGCTTCCCCAGGTGAGCGGCGGGTCGACCGGGGGCGAGTGTAGTTGATCCCGACGGGGCTCGCTGCCCCCGAGATGGCGAGCGAGACCCGCCGGGGCGGGCCCGCAGGGCCCGCGATCACGACCGCGGAGCGCGCTTCGGCCACGAATTCGGTCGACTACTTGGTCGCGCCGACCGCTGCGAGGGCCTGAGATCGCCTCTCAGCGCTTCGTTTTCGCCGGCGCGGG
>DASREE010000027.1:0-5554 GCA_035652235.1 Gaiellaceae bacterium
CGCTTTGCGGCAAGGAGAAGGGTTTTCCACGCCCTCTAATCCCCCATCACGACATGCCCGGCCGCGCATGAAAGCGAGGCTCGCGGCAAAAGCCTCAATTGACCTCGATGGAACGCACTCCTACAACTCGGCTCAAATCCTGATCAATACGGCATCAAGGGAGAAAGCCGATGCGTGATGTCTATGTGTGCGATGCCGTCAGAACCCCGATCGGCCGCTTCGGCGGCTCGCTCGCCAAGGTGCGTGCCGACGATCTGGCCGCGGCCCCGATCAAGGCCTTGATGGCAAAACATCCCACGCTCGACTGGGCCTCGGTCGACGAGGTGTTTTTCGGCTGCGCCAACCAGGCCGGCGAGGACAACCGCAACGTGGCGCGCATGGCCGTGCTGCTGGCCGGGCTGCCGCAGTCCGTTCCCGGGGTCACCGTCAACCGGCTCTGCGCCTCCGGGCTGGCCGCCGTCGTCGAAGCCGCCCGTGCGGTCGTCGCCGGCGAGGGCGAGCTGTTCGTCGCCGGGGGGGTCGAGTCGATGAGTCGTGCGCCGCTGGCGATTGCGAAGGCAGACCGCCCGTTCGCTCGGGGCAACGTCGTCGCCTACGACACGCATCTCGGTTGGCGGTTCCCGAACCCGCGGCTGGAGGCGCTCTTTCCGCTCGAGTCGATGGGGGAGACAGGCGAGAACGTCGCCGAGCGCTGGAACGTCTCCCGAGAGGACCAGGACGCTTTCGCCCTGCGCTCGCAGCGGCGCTGGCAACAGGCGCAGGAGGCGGGACGTTTCGCCGACGAGCTGATCCCGGTCGGTGACGTCTCGGTGGACGAGCACCCCCGCCCGGACACGAGCGCCGACAAGCTCGCCGCGCTCGAGCCCGTGTTCCGCAGCGGGGGAACCGTCACCGCCGGCAACGCGAGCGGCGTCAACGACGGCGCCGCGGCGCTGGTTGTCGCGTCCGAGGAGAAGGCGGGCGAACTCGGGATCGAGCCGCTCGCGCGCTACGTGACGAGCGCGGCGGTCGGCGTCGACCCGCGCGTGATGGGGATCGGTCCGATCGGCGCCGTGCGCAAGGTGCTCGACCGCGCCGGGATCGGCGTCGGCGACCTCGACCTGGTCGAGCTGAACGAGGCGTTCGCGTCGCAGAGCCTGGTCGTCATCCGCGAGCTCGGTCTGGATCCGGAGCGTGTGAACGTGAACGGCGGCGCGATCGCGATCGGGCACCCGCTCGGCATGAGCGGTGCCCGCCTGGTCGTCACGCTCGCGCACGAGCTGCGGCGGCGGGGTGGGCGCTACGGTCTCGCGACGCTCTGCGTCGGTGTCGGCCAGGGCCAGGCGGCGCTGTTCGAACGCTGAACTCGAGCGCCCAAGCGGCCGATACCGAGAGGGTGGAGGTCCACGGCCGGCCCGACCGTGCCCGGGTGACGCTCGTCGGCGGCAGCTTCGTCACGGCTGCCTGCGCGCTGCTCGTCACCGTCGGAGCGGACGCGAACTGGCTCGCCGCGCTCGGGCGGGACGTCGCGCGGTCGTGGTCGATTCCCGCCGGCGTCCCCTTCGCTGCGCTCCCGTCGGACGGCTGGCACAACGTGCCGGTGCTCGGCGAGCTCGTCTTTCACTGGCTCCAGGCCGGGCTCGGCGAGCGCGGCCTGCTGATCGCGCAGCTCGCCGCCGTCGTCACCTGCCTCTCCCTGCTCGTGGCGGACATGCGCCGGGCCGGCGCTGCCGACGCGCCCGCGGGGCTCGTCCTCGTGCTGACCGCGCTCGCGGCGACGCCTTCGCTCGTCGTCGTCCGCTCGCAGCTGTTCTCGCTCGCGCTCTTCCCCCTGCTCGTCCTCCTGCTGCGCTCGGACGCCCGCACGCCGTCCCGGCGGATCTGGTGCTGCGTGCCCCTCGTCGCGATCTGGTCGAACCTCCACGGCGGCGTGCTCCTCGGCGTCCTCGTCGCCGGCGCCTACCTGCTGTTCGGGCGGGCCAGGCGCGATCCACTCGCAGCCGCCGGCGTCCTTGCCGGCATGCTCGGCGGGCTGCTCGCGACGCCTGCCCTGCTGCGGACGGTCGACTACTACCGCGGCGTCGTCGGCAGCGAGGCCGCGGTGCGGGGCGAGGGGATGTGGGCGCCGCTCACGCTCAGCGCTCCGTTCGACGTCCTCTTCCTCGTTGCGTCGCTGCCTCTCCTCGTTGTCGCGTGGCGCTCCCGGCCGAGGGCATGGGAGGCCGTGGCGCTGCTCGGCTTGGGGCTGTCCGCGGTGCACGCGAGCCGCAACGAGGTCTGGTTCGCGCTCTTCCTCGCGCCCCTCGCTGCCAAGGGACTGAGCGGCTCGCGGAGCTGGCAGCCGGTGCTGCCCAGACGCCTGGGCGTGGCGCTCACGGTCGGGCTCGCCGCCGTGGCGCTGTTCGGGTTCGCGCGAGCGCCGGCGCGGAGCGGCGCCTCGTCGAGGCTCATCGCCTTCGCCGCCCGTGCGGCCGGCGGGACACCGATCCTCGCCGACGGCGTCAACGCCGAGGAGCTCGCGCTCGCCGGCGACCGGATCCTCATCGGCAACCCGCTGGATGCCTTCCCGAAACGCGAGCAGCGGCTGTACCTCGACTGGCTTGCGGGCCGGCCTGGCGGCGACGCGGAGGCGGCGCGCGCGCGGGTTGCCGTCGTCAGCGCGGGCAGCCAGCCTGAGCGCCGGCTCCGGGCGAGCAGGAACTTCCGCGCCGCGGCGCGCGACGGGAGGGCGGTCGTGTACGTGCGCGTCGTGCCCGCGCGGGTTGCCCTGGCGGGCGGACGGAGTCTCCGCCCGTCTCGCCGTAGACGGCGCGGCCGCAGCAGGCGGACCTCGTTGTCTAGCCTCGCGAGCGGTACACGGTCCGCGCGGCTGCGCCGCCTCGGCGTCGCTGCCCGCCCGCAATCGTTCCTCGTGGCCAGATACGCACTCGCCAGCAGCAGCGCCACGGCCCGCGACCGACAGCGGGCCGCGCTCGTATGATCGGCTGCCGTGCGGCTCCTGCCCGCGGCGTCGCTTGCCACCCACTCCCTCGCGGAGCTCTTCAACGACGCCTACTCCGACTACCTCGTGCCGATGCGGCTCGACCCGGACGCGCTCGACTTCACGATCGACGTCACCGACATCGACCTCGACGTCTCGCGCGTCGCGTACGAGGACGACGTGCCGGTGGCCTTCGCTGCCGTCGCGCTGCGCGGCCGGCAGGCGTGGGTCGGCGGGATGGGGACGCGTCCCGCGTACCGGCGGCGGGGGCTCGGCGAAGCCGCGCTGCGGGCCGCGCTCGAGGCGGCGCGCGACCGGGGCGCGAACGAGGTGTGGCTCGAGGTGATCGAGGGAAACGCCGGTGCGATCGCGCTGTACGAGAAGCTCGGCTTCGAGTGCATCCGCACGCTCGTCGTGTGGATGCTGGATGCGGCCGCCCCGCCGTCCGGTGACGTGCGGCGCGCCGACGCCGCGGTCGCCGGCGCCTGGATCGCAGCCAACCGGCCGAGCCCCGAGCCCTGGCAGCGCGCCGACCAGACGCTCAGCCGCATGCGCCGGCGCGGCCTCGAGCTGGAGGGGCTCGTCACCGGAGGCGACGGAGGCATCGCGGGAGCGGCCGTGTACCGCGTCTCGGGTGGGCGCGCGTCCGTGCTCCAGATCGCGGCGCGGGACGACACGGCCGCGGCCGACTTGCTCGCGGCCGCAGGACAGGCCGGTGGGCTGCGCCTGATCAACGCGCCGGCGGGCGAGCCTGCCTCGCGAGCGCTCGAGGCGCTCGGCGCGACGATCGACGTTCGCCAAGCCGAGATGCGCCTGCGGCTCTGAGCGGCACTGGAGGTGCTCGGTCCGCGGTCGCTGGACGGGGCGCTCGCGCTTGCGGGCGGGCGTGGGGACGCCGTTCCGTTCGCGCGCGGCACCGACTGATGGCCGACCTCGACTTCGGCCGGGGGCAGCCGCCCGGAGGACGCCGAAGACCACTCTCAGCGGTCATGCACCGTCGCAGCACGTCCCCGGGCACGAGCCGGCCCGGCCGAGGCCTGGAAGAACCGAGCCGGATTCAGCCGCACCGAGCGCTGAACCCGAGCTCCCGCACGAGACCGGTGAACCGAGCCAAGTAACAGTCTGTTACTTGGCCTGTCCGCGACTGAGGCGGTCCGCGACCGAGGGAGGCAGAACCGTCGACGCCCCGGCGGGACGGCTCGGGCCGCGGGCTATCTGATCCCGGCAAGGACCTCGAGGATCTCCTGCGGCGAGCGTGTGCGCAGGGCGAGATCGAGGAGGAGCGAGCCGACGCTCGGATCGCACTTGGCTCTGCGGAGCGCGTGCACGATCACGCGTACCTGCTCGTAGCTCGGCTTGACCAGGCCGAGCTCTGCGGCGACGCGGCCGAGGCGCCGGTTCGTCTCTGCGATCGGAAGCCTCCGGTCATCGATCCGTGCGAGCGCGGCAACGAGCCTCGAGTCGATCCGCGGCGCGAGCGGGACCACGTGCACAGCATCGCGGGAGGGCTGTGACGGAGATGGAACGCGTCTGCGCCGGCTCCCGCGCGCCTCCAACCGCGCACCGCTCCAAGTAACAGTCTGTCACTTGGTGCGAGCGAGTCTGTCACTTGGCGCGAGCGGGTCGCGACCGGGCAGAAGGCGAGCGCGACGCCTGCTCGGCGGCCGCCGGCACCCGGCCGGCTCGGCGGCGCAAGACGGACGCGACGCCCGCTCGGCGGCCTGTGACGGACGAGGCAGGCTCAGCGGCGCAGGACGAGCGCGACCCCGCTAGCCAGGAGGACGATGCCGAGGAAACGCGGCCAGTCGAGCGAGATGCGGACGTTGCCGAGCCAGCCGAAGTGGTCGATGAGCGCCGCCATGACGAGGTTCCCGGTGATGACGGCGGCGACCGTGGCGGTGACGCCGATGCGTGGCGGGCCGACCGTCACCGCGAGGACGATGAACGCGCTGAGCACGCCGCCGGACCACAGCCACACGGGCTGCCGGGCCGCCGCGGCCACGCCGCCGAGGCTACGACGCACGACGAGGAGGAGCGTGAGCCCGATGACGATCGAGACGACGGTGGAGAAGGCGAGCGCCGCGAAGATCCCGACCCGCTCGCCCAGCTTGCCCATCACCGCAGCCTGGACCGAGCCCGCCAGACCCGCCGCGAGCGCGAGCACGACCGCGAGCGAGCTCCCCGCCGACATGCGCGCAACCTAAGCGATTAACCTCAGCGCGATCCCGTGACGGAACCGTCCGCACCGACACCACGCCGGCCGGCCGAGGCGGGCTTCGAGCGCATCGTGTACGAGAAGGCCGCTCCGCGCGCGACGATCGCCCTGAACCGGCCGGAGCGGCTGAGCGCCTTCGACTTCCGCACCCTCCGCAAGCTCGCCCGCGCCTGCGAGGGTGTCTCCTGGGACGACGAGGCCCAGGGCGCCGTTCGGCGCTTCCTGGAGCGGGAGCGGTGAGCGAGGCGCTCGTCCTCGTCGAGCGCGACCCGCAGGCGCGGATCGCGACGGTGCTCCTCAACCGGCCGGGCCGCCTGAACGCGCTCTCCGAGCGGCTGATGGGGGAGCTCGTCGGCGCGCTGCGCGAGCTCGACGACGAC
>DASREE010000028.1:0-22667 GCA_035652235.1 Gaiellaceae bacterium
CGCCGTCGTCGCCCCGGCCGGCGCCTTGAGCAGGATCTGCGCCGTTGGCAGGCTGTACGGCTCCGGCAGGCGCGTCATCTTGACGAGCGCGAGGAGGCCGCCGAGCAGCCCCGCCATCGCCCCGATCAGCTCGACCTTGAACACGTCGCCGCGATCGGGCTTCGGGTAGCCGTTGACGCACAGGTCGGTGGCGCTCGCGCCGCGCCCTCCCGCGCGGTCACCCGGGTTGCTTAGCACGTGCGCGTCCCGGCCGCCATCGCGCGCACGTACTGTTGCCGCGTGGAGCGCGTCGTCGTCGAGCTGGGACGCCGCGGCCGGCTCGTCGTCGGAGAGCCGTTCTTCGCGCCCGGGGTGCCCGTCGTCATCGACCGCAAGGGACTCGGCTACGCGGGGCCCGGCGACCTCGCCGTCGTGCGCACGGGGCGCGGCCGGGCGCACGTGGAGCAGGTGCTCGGGCCGGCCGACCGTATCGAGACGGTGCTTGAGGGGCTGCTCGTGGCGCGCGGCGAGCGCGGGCCGCACGAGCCGCACGAGCTGCCCGAGCCGAGCGTCGAGGGGCGCGTCGACCTGCGCGGGCTGCCGGCGTTCACGATCGACCCGGAGACGGCGAAGGACTTCGACGACGCCATCTCCGTGCGCCCGGAAGGAGACGGGCTGCGCGCCTACGTGCACATCGCCGACGTGTCCTCCTTCGTCCCCGCCGGGACGCCGCTCGACCACGGCGCCGCCGAGCGCGGCTTCTCCGTCTACGTCCCCGGCTTCGTCTCGCCGATGCTGCCGCACGAGCTCGCCGACGACGTGTGCAGCCTGCGCCCGCACCAGGACCGGCTGACGGTGACGGTCGAGGTCCCCTTCGACGGCCGTCTCGTCGCCGGCGAGCCCACCTTCTGCCGCTCCGTGATCCGCAGCCGCGCGCGCCTCACCTACGGGCAGGCGGAGGCGATCCTCGCCGGCCGCGAGGAGGTGGAGTCGGAGGTGGCAGAGGGGCTACGGCTGGCCGAGAGGCTCGCCACCGAGCTCCGCCGCCGGCGCTTCGCCCGCGGCGCGCTGCGGATCAAGACGGCGGAGCTCGCGTTCGCGTTCGACGGCGAAGGAGGTGTCGCTCGGGCGTGGCTCGAGTCCGAGCCGCACGCCCACATGCTCGTCGAGGAGCTGATGATCCTCGCCAACGAGGCGGTTGCCGGGCTGCTCGCGGCAAGGCGGCGCGAGGCGCTCTACCGCGTGCACGAGCGGCCCGACCCGCAGTCGATCGAGCGGTTGCTGGCGATGCTCGCCGACCTCGAGGTGCCAACGCCGCCCGCTCCGGAGCCCGAGCAGCTGACCGGAAGCGGCGCGGCCCGTCTCGCCGCCGAGATCTCCGAGCGGGTGAGCGACTACGTGCGCCGGTCCGGCCGGGGCGCGGGCGCCTTCCCCTCGCTCGTCCTGCGCTCGCTCAAGCAGGCCCGCTACGACCAGCGCAACCTCGGCCACTCCGGCCTCGCAAGCCAGGCCTACTGCCACTTCACCTCGCCGATCAGGCGCTACCCCGACCTCGTCTGCCACCGGGCCCTCCTTGCCGAGCTCGGCGCGTCGGACGAGCCGCTGCCCGCCGACCTCTCCGAGCTCGCCGCGCACGCGTCGGCGCGCGAGCGCGCGGCGGCCGACGTCGAGTACGCCGCCGACGAGATCTGCCTGGCGTGGCTGCTGGAGGACACGCTGTTCGAGCGCGGGTGGGAGGAGCCGTTCGAGGGCGAGGTCGTCGGCCTCGTCGGCTCCGGCCTGTTCGTCCGCTTCGGCGGCGTCTTCGAGGGCTACCTGCCCGCGCGCCGGCTGCCGGACTACGTCGAGCTGAACCCGCTCGGCACCGCCCTCGTGGGCAGGCGAAGCGGCAGGCGCTACCGGCTCGGCGACCCGATCGCGGTGCGCGTGGAGAAGATCGACAAGGCGGACGGCAAGGTCGAGCTCTCGCCCGCCGACGGGCCGCAGCGCGCGGGAGGCGGCTGACCGTCCGGCTGTCCGGCTCCCGCGCTTGCGTGCCGCCTCAAAAGTCGGCGCCGGCGTACGGCTGGCTCCACAGCGCAACCTGGAGGATGACGGCCTTGCGCCAGGCGTCGTGCATGCGGTCGACCGTCTCCCGGTCGTCGCCGCCTGCCTCCAGAAACGGGCGCAGCGTGGCCGTGATCGGGAAGATGAACGCGATCAGGTAGCGCAGCGGGATGTGCTCGGCGGCGTCGACGCCGTCGGTGCGGTTCTTCTTCCGGCGGTGGTGGCGAAGCGCGATCTCGTGCTGGTAGTCGAGCCAGGCGCGGTCGTACTCGGCCGCGGCGGTGTCCAGGATCCAGCGGCCGAAGCGCCGGCGGACGCGGGCCAGGTAGTCGGGGTCGGGCTGCCCGTCGCTGCGGCGGGCGAAGTAGTGGACGAGGTGCGAGTGGCCGGCGACGAAGCCGTACCAGACGTCCAGAATGGCCTCGACCTGCGGCTCCAGGATCGCGCGCGAGCGGCGCAGGGCCTCGCGGTCGTCGTCGGTGAACAGGAGCGACTTTAGGAGCAGGTCGAGGTCGCCGTCGCCGAGCGGGGACGGCGCGACCTCGCCGGTGCCGTAGGTGTAGCCGGGGATGGCGCTCACGGTCCTCTCCTTTCTCTCGTCTCAGGCGGCGGCTCCGCCGAGGAAGCGTGCCCAGGTCGCGGCCGCCTGCTCGCCCGAGGCCTGCTCGTGCTCTGCGCAGTCGAGGCGCAGCTCCTGCTCGCCGAAGGCCGCGTCCACGTAGTCGCAGTGGTGCGGCCGCAGCGCGTCCGGATGCGCGAACGGGCGGAAGTAGCGGCAGGTGCCGCACATGCGCGCCGTCTGGATCCGGCCCTGCTCCTGGAGCGAGCGGATCATCTTCGACAGGCCGCGCAGGAACACCGCCCGTTCGGCCGGCGTCAGCTCGTCGATCGCCGCCAGGAGCAGGTCGGGCCACTCCGCCGTCGTCTCGGCCGCCCGCGCGCCGGCGCCGGTCAGCTCGACCGAGACGCCGCGTCCGTCGCCGCGACCGCGCCGCTTGTCGACCAGCCCCTTGGCCGCGAGCGCGGCGACGGAGTCGCTCGCCGTCGGGGCGGTGACGCCGAGCCCGGCGGCGATCTCGCCCAGCCGCAGCCCGCCGCGCGCCCGAAGCAGCGCCAGGATCTGCCCCTGCGTCGGCGTGAGCCCGTGCCGCTCGCGGCCGCGCCAGGCCTCCTGGCGCAGGACGAGCCCGATCTTCGCGAGCCCGGCGGCGACGTGGGCGGTCTGAGCATTCATTAGGACTCCTAAATACACGCTCCGGCGGTGGCCGTCAAGGGGCGAATGCGTAGAAAACCCGTATGCGCGCGGCGCGGCTGCCTCGTACAGTCCAGCGCTATACATTTTGAAGCGTCGGGGAGGATCGATGATCGCTCGTGAACCAGTGGCAGGGTCGATGGTCGCCGGCGCCGAGCCGGCAGCTTCCCTCCACACCCCGCCGGAGGCGCTCCGGATCGCCACACCGGCAGC
Source organism: Gaiellaceae bacterium (assembly GCA_035652235.1). Classification (GTDB taxonomy): domain Bacteria; phylum Actinomycetota; class Thermoleophilia; order Gaiellales; family Gaiellaceae; genus PALSA-612. The sequence continues at coordinate 3,491 of DASREE010000028.1, forward strand.
CTGCGCCCGGCGCTTCCGGGTGCTCGTCGTCGGCGGGGGCAGCGCCGGGCTGACGATCGCCGCCCGGCTGCGACGGCTGCGGCCGCAGCTGGAGGTGGCGGTGCTGGAACCGTCGGCGGCGCACTACTACCAGCCGCTCTGGACGCTCGTCGGCGGCGGCGTCGTCGCCAAGGAGGCGAGCAGGCGCGAGCAGCGCGACGTCATCCCGGACGGGGTTGTCTGGCTGCGGGAGGAAGCGAGCGAGCTCCAGCCCGAGGCGAGCATGGTCGTCACGGCAGCGGGCGAGAAGATCGGTTACGACGTGCTCGTCGTCTGCCCCGGCATCGCGCTTCGCTGGGACCGGGTGGCGGGGCTGGCGGAGGCAGTCGGACGGGACGGGGTGTGCTCGATCTACGCCTACGAGCAGGTCGACCGCGTCTGGCAGGAGCTCCGCTCGTTCCGCGGCGGCACGGCCGTGTTCACGTTCCCGTCCACGCCGGTGAAGTGCCCCGGCGCCGCGCAGAAGATCATGTACCTCGCCGACGATCACTTCCGCCGCGCCGGCGTCCGCAACAAGACGCGGATCGTCTACGTCTCGCCGGCGCCGCGGATCTTCGGCGTCGACCGCTACGCACGCACGCTCGAGCGGGTGCTCGCCCGCAAGGGCATCGAGACGCTCTTCCGGCACGAGCTCGTCGCCGTCCACGCCGACGCGCGCGAGGCGGTCGTCCGCGACCTCGACACGGGCGCGGAGGAGGCGATCGGCTACGACCTCCTCCACGTCGTGCCGCCGCAGGCGCCGCCCGACGTCGTCGCACACAGCCCGCTCGCAGGCCCGGGCGGCTGGGTCGAGGTCGACCGCGCGACGCTCCAGCACATCCGCTACCCGAGCGTGTTCGCGCTCGGAGACGCCTCGAGCCTGCCGACCTCGAAGACTGGCGCCGCGATCCGGGCGCAGGCGCCGGTGGCGGCGGCCAACCTGCTTGCTCACCTCGACGGCCGGCCGCTCGAGGCGCGCTATGACGGATACACCGCGTGCCCGCTCGTCACCGGCTACGGGAAGCTCGTCCTCGCCGAGTTCGACTACGACGGCAACCCGCGCGAGACGTTCCCGTTCGACCAGTCGAAGGAACGGTGGAGCATGTACCAGCTCAAGCGGTACGGGCTTCCACTCCTGTACTGGCACGGCATGCTCCGCGGCCGCGCGTGACGCACGCGCAGGCGGGCTGCGTCCGCGCGCGTGTGTGCGGACGCCGCGGGGCTCGCCGGGCTGAGGCTGCGGGGCTCGCCGGGCTGCGAGGCGGGTCTCAGCGGCGTCGGACGACGGTGCCGCGGTACAGGTAGGCGGGCCGGCGGTCGACTGTCCCGTCCGGTGCGAGGAAGGCGGCGTCGGTTCGGATGGTGGCGACGAGCGCGCCGCGTACCGTCAGGTCCGGCTCGTACGCGCGGGCCGCCCCGTCGACGAGCACGAGCCCGCTCGCGCCCGGGCGCATCGCCCGCAGCGAGCGCTCGGGCAGGAGGACGCCGTAGGCGTCGGGCGCGGCGGTGACGATCGCGCCGGCCGGAGCTCGCTCGAGCGAGGCGGCGACGGCCGCGAGCTGGTCGCGCCCGACGCTCGGAAGCGACGCGACGAGGGTCGCGGCGGCCGCGGCGGCGGCCGCCGCGGCGAGCGCGGGCGCGCGGGTGCGCCCGAGCGTGCCGAGGCCGAGCCCGGCGAGGATCGCGAGCGCGGGCACGAGCTCGGCGACGTAGCGGTCGGCGTGCGGGTTCTTCCACCAGTAGACGAGCGCGACGACGAGCGCGGCGCCGGCCAGCCGCAGCGCCGCCGGGCGCGTGCGCGGGACGCGGACGGCGAGCGCGAGCCCGGCTGCGCAGGCGGCGAGGAGCGCCCAGTCGCGCCGGCCGAGCGTGAGCCAGGCGCCGCCCTGGGCGAGCGCGCCGGCGACGAGCGCCGCGAGCGCGATCCCGGCTCCCGCCGCCGCCCGTCCGGACGCACGCTCCGCCAGCGCGAGCAGTGGGCCGGCCGCCGCGGCGAGGACGAGCGCCGCTCCGACCAGGCGGAGCGTGGAGCCGGCGAGCGGCGGGCGCAGGACGAACAGGACGAGCGCGACGACGACGAGCCCGGACGCCGAGGCGATCGTCGCCTCCCGGCGCAACCGCCGCGAGCAGGCGGCGGCGACCGCGGCGGCGGCCGCCACGGCGAGGAGCTCCGGCCGCGTCGCGACGGCGAGGCCGGCCAGCGCTCCGGCGCGCGCGGGGCGCCGGCCGAGGAGCGCGAGGCCCGCTCCGAGGGCGAGCGCCTGCGCGAGCGCGTCCGGCCCGGGGAAGCCGGACCAGAACGAGAGCGTGGGGCTCGTCAGTGCGAGCCCGACGGCGAGCAGGGCACCCGCGCGCGGGGCGCCGAGCCGGAGCGCGACGAGCCCGGCGAGGGGCGCGACCGCCGCCGAGGCGAGCGCGGACACCAGCCGCGCTGCGCCGAGCGGCGACAGCCCGAGCGCCTGCCCGAGCGCGACGAGCGCGGGGAAGAGGGGTTTCGCGGCGGCATCGGGGCTCGGCGCGAGCACGTCGCCGTGCGGCCCGAGCGCGGCGACCGGCTGCAGGTGCTGGCCGATCCCCTTGGCCATGAGCAGGTACTGGTAGCCGTCGGGGTAGAGCAGGCCGGGGTGCATCGCGTGCAGGCGGAGCGCGACGAGCCCGGCGAACGCAGCCACGCCGGCGGCGATCGCGACCGGTCTCCCACGCGCGTGGACGGCGACCGGCGTGGGCGGTGCGAGGGCGCGGGCGCTCATCGCCCCGTCAGCCCCGTCAGGCGCGCGAGGTAGCCGGCCGTCTCGGCCGTGCGGTAGAGGTGGACGCGGTCGCGGGTCGCTGCATAGAGGGCGAGGCGGATCGGCGCCGCGGCGAGCAGGCGCGGCAGCACCCGCCGGGCCCGGTCGCCGTGCTGCGCGCGCGTGACGCCCGCCCACCAGAGGCGGCGCCAGTAGTACCACGACGTGCACCGCTCGGCGTGCACCGCATGGTCGACGATCGCGGTCGGCTCGAGCCAAACCTTCCACCCGTCGCGGCGGAGCGCCTCGACGACGGCCGAGTCCTCGCCCGACAGGAGCGCCGCCCCCGTCCGGCCGAGGTTCTCCGCGAAGCCGCCGGCCGCGCGCAAGGCCTCTGCCCGGAAGGCGACGTTCGCCCCGAACGGCCACTCCGCGCTGGAGCGCGCCTCGCGGGCGGTCGAGCCGAAGCGCGTGATGCCGGCGAACTGCAGCAGCCGGTCGGACAGCCAGGACGGCCGCTCGCCGTCGGGGAAGGTGGGGACGCAGGCGCCGCCGACGCAGCCGATCTCGGGGTCGGCGTGGAAGGGCGCTGCGAGGCGGCGCGCCCAGTCGGGACGTGGGGCCGCGTCGTCGTCCACGAAGGCGACGATCTCACTCGATGCGGCCTCGAGCCCCCGGTTGCGCGCGCGGGACAGGCCTGGCCGCTCCTCGCGCAGGGAGCGCAGACGGTCGATGCGCCCCCCGTAGCGCTCGACGAGGGGCGCGCAGGGCGGGGAGGAGGCGGAGTCGACGACGATCACCTCCACCCCGTCCTCGAGCCGGGCGAGTGCTTCGAGGCAGCGCTCGAGGTCGGCCTCGCGGTTGTGCGTGCACACGACGACGCTGACGAGGACGGTGCCGGATACCGAAGCGGCCGTGTCAGACACCGGCTCCACCTGAGCCTGCCTCGCCGGAGAGGAGCGGATGCTCCGCCTGCAGCGTGCCGCGCCTCGCCGCGCCGCCGACGTCGCGCTCGTGGACGAGCGCGAGCAGCGGCAGGAGCGTCTTCGCCCAGCGCGGCACGGCCAGGTCGCGGCCGGCGCGCTCGCGCAGCAGGCGGCAGCGCTCGAGCAGCTCCTCGCGCGTGTGCGGCCGGTACCAGAGCGAGCCGCGGTGGACGCGGCGGAGGAAGGTCGGCCGCTCGTGGAACTCGATCCTGCCCCGGAAGCAGAGCAGCGTGCCGAGGATCCAGTCCTCGCCCACGTCGCCGTCGCCGAAGCCGCCGGCGTCGCGGACTGCGGCCGTGCGGTGGAGGCAGCCGACGACCGGGAACGTGTTGTAGCGGAGGTTGACGAGCGCGAACAGCCGGCGCAGCCTGCTGACGGGGAACACGATCGGCTTCGGCGAGCGGCGAAGCGTCACCCGCTCGCCCGTAACGGGGTTCCAGCTCACGTAGCGGCCGACGCAGGAGACGACGCGCGGGCGCCGCTCGAGACGGGCGCGCAGGAAGCGGACGGCGTCCGGCAGCAGCACGTCGTCCGCGTCGAGGAAGAGGACGTACGGCGTGCGCACGGACGACAGCGCCAGGTTGCGCGCGGCGCCGACCGTCAGCCGCACGCCGGAGCGGACGACGTCGACGTGAGACGGCAGGACCGGAAGCGGCCTGACGGAGGCGTTGTCCACGACCAGCACGTCCGGCGGCCCCGCCTGGCCGAGCGCGCTCGCGACCGCCTCGGGCAGGTACTCGCAGTAGTCGTCCCAGACGACGATCACGACGGTCACGTCCCGCGGGGCGCTCACGTCGTGCCTCTCGCGCCTTTCGGGCCGAACAGCTTCTTCTCGTCCAACCGGTAGACCGCGTACTCCGGCGAGTCGTAGACGAGCCTGCCGACCCGGTTGTTCTCGTAGAAGTAGTTGCCGAGCGCGCGCCGCTGGGCAGGCGTCTTCAGCAGGGCCGCCTGCCACGTGAACGCGCTCAGGCTCGGCGGCTCGAGCGTCGTGCTCTTCTCGACGACGACGTAGCGGACCCCGCGCCGCCACATCTCCTCGCCCGCCTGCCACCAGTCCTTGCCGCCGGCGTAGAAGCGGCGCAGGAGCCGGTAGCCCGCGGCGGCGGCGGCGAGCTCGGCCGGCGAGCCCACGTGCCCCTTGCCGACCGTGAGCACGCGGTGGCCGGTCGCCGCCGGGATGTAGTAGGCGGTGTTCGGGTCGGTGGCGACGAGCCCCGGTCCGGGGGGTAGGTGCTCTCCCAGGCTCCAGATCGGCTGCAGCGAGCTGCCGACGTACGTCACCGTCGGGGGCAGCCCGACGAGGGTGACGACCTTGACGACGATCGCCGAGGCGAGCGTTGCGCCGGTCAGGATCGCCACCGGGCGTCGGCGCGCCTCGGCGACGACCGCCGCGACGCCGATCGCGAGCGGAACCTGGCAGAGCAGGAGGAAGCGGTACCAGACGGCAAGCGGCAGGCCGAGCGCGCCGGCCGAGCCGATCGCGAAGCAGCCGGCGAACCAGACGCCTGGGACGATCTGCCCCCGTCTGGCGAGCCGCGCCAGGCCGGCGACGCCGACCGTGCCCGCTGCGAAGAGGAACGGCCAGCGCCAGCGTCCGTCCACCCAGTAGACGGCGAGCCGCGGCTGGTCGGCCGGGGGGTGGGCGACGAGCGCGAACTCCCAGACGACGAGGCCTGCCGTCGCCGCGGCGCCGACGAGCGAGAGGCCGAGGGCGCTGCGCTGCGATCCGACCGCCTCCAGGATGCTGTACGCCACAGCCCGAATTCGCCGTCCCGGGCGGCCGAGCGGGAGGAGGTGGACGAGCACGGGTGCGAGCGCGCAGGCCGCGATGAACGTGTGCCCGGCCACGCCCGTCTGCGACAGGGCGTCGTCGACCGAGTAGGCGGGCCAGGCGAGGGCCAGCAGGAAGCCCGCTCCGAGGGCGAGCGGCGCGCGCAGGAACCGCCAGCCCTCCCGGCGGGCGAGCCGGCATGCCTCCGCCGTCGCGACGAGCGCGAGCAGGCTCCCGGTGAACGGGTGCACGAGCAGCGCCGCCGCCGCGAGGACGGTCGCGAGCGGCAATGCCGCCCGCCGCGACGAGTCGAGCGCGAGCAGGGTCGCCAGCGCGAGAGCGAGCGCGAGGTTCTGGGGGTAGAAGCCGGCATAGAGGGCCCCGTGCAGGGTGAGATCGGAGGCCCAGATCACGTGCGGCGGCCCGAACAGGCCGAGCAGGATGGGGAGCGAGAGCCACGCGGCTCTCGACCCGGCGAGGCGCCGCGCGTACAGGAAGACCGCGAGGAGCGTGAAGCCGAAGACGAGGACGCCGAGCAGCGCGAGCAGGCGGGCGAGCACGTGCGGCTGCGGTCCCTCGAGGCCGAGGAAGCGCCACAGGAGGCCGATCGACTGCTCGTACGGCGTCGCGTGCGGGGAGGCGACGCCGGGGAGGGCGAGGTAGGGGCTCTGCCGAGCGAACGGTCGCGCCGCCATGTCGCGGACGAGCGCCATGTACGTCGGCGTGTCGCTCGTTACCCGCAGGGGGTAGTCGCCGGTCGCCGCCCAGAGCATGAGGCCGGCCAGCCCGGCGAGCCCGGCCGCGACGCTCGCCCGCAGCGCCGGCCCGGCCCGGCCGGCGAGCGCCTTCACCTGCTCGACCTCGAACGCCTCCCGGGCGTCGACGAGCTCCTGGAGCGCACGCACGGCGCCGAGGCTCTCCCGGGACGGCTCGGGGGAGCGGACAAGCGCGAGGGAGCGTGCGGGTGCCATGCTGCTACGGATGCGCTGCGGCAGGGGCCGTGCGGAGCGGGTCTCCGGCCGGGCGGCGAGCGGCGATGCTGCGACCGAGGGCGATCAGGGGTTGCTCGACTGTGTGGTGGAGGACGGTCGCGAGCGCGATCGCCAGGACCATGCCGAGGAGGAGCGCCAGGGCGTTCCCGAGACCACCGAGCTCCGCCGGGACGATCGCTGCGGCTGCGCTCAGGCCGAGCGGGTGGACGAGATAGAGCCCATAGGAGATGCGGCCAACGAAGCGGAGAGGGCGCGTGGCGAGTGCGCGTGTCGCACCCGGTGCGCCGAGCACGACCCCGGCGATGGCGGCCGCGACCGTGACGGAGTAGGCTGCCTGCAGCGCCCTCGGCTCGATCGCAGTCAGCACCTGCAGGCAGCCGAGCACTGCGACCACGCCCGTGAAGGGGAGGGGTCGGGCGAGCACTCCGGTTCGCCGGAACCAGTGCGGCTGGTGCAGGAGCAGCGCGAGCGTGCAGCCGGCCAGGATGCTGCCGTAGGGCGCGAGCGCCCAGCCGGCTCCGCCCGCCAACGGCGCGGCCTCGGCGGCAGCGAACAGGAGTGCCGTGAGCGCAAGCCGGCGCCCGAAGCGCCCGCGGAGCCCGGGGACGCCGAAGGCGAGGAGCGGCCAGAGGAGGTAGAACTTCTCCTCGATCCCGAGCGACCACGCGATCTCGAAGGGACCGCCCCGCCCGAAGAAGTGCGGAAACTCGGGCAGCGGACTGAGGTAGAACGGGAGCGCGTCGAGGAGGCGCTGCTGCGCTTGGCCGGTGGCCAGGCCCGCGACGAGGTCGACGCCGAGGAAGAGGAGCAGCGCGACGAGGTACAGGGGCAGGATTCGGAAGCACCGCCGCACGTAGAAGCTCGCGCGGTCGAGCCCACCAGCTCGCGACTCCTCACGGAGCGCGAGGGTCGTGATCAGGTAGCCGCTGAGGACGAAGAAGATCGTGACGCCGTTCCATCCTGCGAGCCGGTGCCAGTCGCCGCGGGCATGCACGAAGGCGACGAGGAGGACGGCGACTGCCCGGGTGCCGTCCAGCGGGGCGAAGTACCGCTGCCTCCGGTACTCCGCATAGGAGAGCGGTGCGCTCACGGGCGCTCCGTCGCCAGCCGTGGCGGCAGCTGGACGAGGCCGGGGAGGATGCGCCAGACGAAGGCGCCGAGGAAGGCGAGCGCGGCCGCCTCGCAGGCGACGGTGGCAAGCGCGGCGCCGCTCGCGCCGAGGGGCGGGACGAGGACGGCGAGCGCGGCCACGTTCACGACGAGCGAGACGCCCACCTGGGCGCCGAGCGGCCACAGCCTGCGCACGCAGACGAGGAGCGTCCCGAGGACGCCGCTCGCGGAGATGAGCAGGACGCCGACGCCGAGCAGGACGAGCGGCGTCGCCGCCGCGGAGTAGCGCGCCCCGAACACGAGGCCGAGCAGCGACGGGCCGATCGTCGCCGTCGCGAGCACGAGCGCAGCCGAGAGCACGAGCGTCCAGGCAAGGGCGCGCCGCGCGACGGCGACACGCCTCGTCTCGGAGGTCTCGGCTGAGAGCCGAGGCAACAGGCCCGTGGTCACGGCGTTCGGAACCGCGAGTAGGCCGAAGGCGACGTTGGACGCGATCGCAAAGGCAGCCGTGTCGCTCGGGCTGCCGACGAGCGAGAGCGCGAGCACTCCGGAGCGGTAGTAGGCGATCGTGGCGAGGGCGAGAAGCCCGAGAGGGATGGCCGAGCGGAGCGCCCGCCGGGCAGACGCGGCGGCGCCGAACCGGGCCGCGGACCGGCTGGCAGGGACGAGCAGGCAGAGCGAGATGGCGGCTGCGGCCGTCAGCGCGCCGAGCACGGTTGCCGCAGTCGGCCGGTAGAGGACGGCGGGCACGACGGCGGCGACGGACAGCACGCCGTTGACGAGCTTCCACTCGGCCTCCGGGCGCAGGTCCTGTGCTGCGCGCAGGACGCCGGTCAGGCTCATCCCGGTTGCGTAGGCGAGCGAAAGCGCGAACGTCAGCACCGCCTCGAGCGGCCGGTGCAGGGCGGTGCCGACGAGGACTGCGGCGAGAAGCCCTGCGGCGGCGAACGGCAGCCGGCCGAGCGCGAGCGCCCGCAACAGCGAGCCGCGTGCGTCCGCGCTGCGCGCGCCGTCGCGGGTCAGGAGCGTCTGGGCGCCCGCGTCGAGCACGCTGGTCAGGAGCGCCGCCGCGGCCAGGCAGGTGGCAAGAAGCGCGAAGCGGTCCGTGGGCAGCATTCGCGCCGAGACGGCGGTGACGGCGACCGTCGAGCTCTTGCCCGCCAGGTCGGCGGCGAGCGCGAAGGCGGAGTTGGCGGCGAGCCCGCGGCGCTTCACGGCAGCCTCCCGGCGGCGTCGAGGAGCAGCTCCGCGTAGCGGCGGAACGACCACGCATCGGCCTCTGCCCGGACGCCGGCGGCGAGGCGGTCGCGCTCGGCGGCCAGCCGCTCGAGGGCGCGGGCGAGCGCGAAGGCGTTGCCGGCCGGGCAGAGCAGGCCGGTGCGGCCGTGCGCCACGGCGGCGGGCAGCCCGCCGACGCGGGTGGCCACGACCGGCGCGCCGTAGGCGAACGCGAGCTGGGCGACTCCGGACTGCGTCGCCGAGCGGTAGGGAAGGACGACACCGTCCGCGCTCGACAGGAGCAGCGCTGCGTCCTCGTTCGTCACGTAGCCGTCGCGGATGTCCAGGCGGTCGGCGATCCCGAGGCGCTCGGCCAGGCGGTCGTAGCGGTTGCGCTCCTCCCAGAAGCGCCCCGCGACGACGAGGCGCGCGCCGAGCGCCGGGTCGAGCTGGGCGAGCGCCTCGAGCGCGAGGTCGAGGCCCTTGTACGGCCTGACGGCTCCGAAGAAGACGAGGAGAAGCCCGGGGTCGCCGAGGCGGCGACGCTCCTCCGCGACGGCCGCCGGTGCCGGCGCGGGGGCGAGGTCGTCGGCGACGAAGCGCGGGTGGAAGGCCTCGAGCACCGGCGTGTCCCCGAGCCCGAGCGCGGCGAGCTCGTCGCGCTGGTGCGGGGCGTGCGTGACGAGAAGGTCGGCGTGGCGGAGTGTGGCGCGAGTGAGGAGCGCTCCCCCCGGCACGCGCTCGTGTGGGACGACGTTGTGGCAGACGACGACACGCCGCATTCCGGCGGCATGCCGCAGGAGCCAGCGAGAGGGCGGCGCCGACACGGGATGGAGCCAGGGCAGCACGACCGCCTCGGCGCCGAAGCCCGCGAGCCGCCGCAGCCCCTCGCTCCACGATCGGGGCCGGTGCCAGTCGAGGAGGAATGCCGCCGGCTCGCGTCGCGGCGGCCGCGAGCGCTCGTCGCGCTCCTGGCCACGGTAGAGCAGCGGCGGGTACAGGCGCCGCCAGCTGACGACGTCCACCTCGGCCAGCTCGCGCAGCGCGCTGACGAGCGCGGTGTTGAACTGGGCAGCTCCTCCGGTCAGGGGGTGGACGGCGGCGACGACGCCGATGCGCGGCCTCGCGGCATCGTGCAGCCGCGTTCTCCCGTCGGCCGCAAGGGGGGCTGCCGCCGCCATCACTGCAGGTAGATGCGCTCGCCGGCCGGCGTGAGGCCGCTGACGAACGCCTCGCGCTCCGCCTCGATCCGCTTGATGCGGTAGAGGGCATCCTCGAGCAGTCGGCGGTTCGAGTTGATGCCGTCTGCGATCAGCCCCGAGATGAACAGGCTGGCGCTGAGCACGAACGCGAGCACCGAGGCAAGGAGCGCCGGCAGGTGCATGCCGCCGTTCGCGTAGCCGGCCAGGAACCAGACGGTGCAACCGGCGGCGATGAGCAGCATGAGCAGCGCCGCTCGGCCGAACACCGCGAGCGGAGCGGAGTGGAGCGCGCTGCGAAGCGCCTGGCCGCCGGTGGCGTTGACGTAGCGGCGCACCGAGTGCGTCACGCGCGACTCGCCCACGGCGCGCCGACGGGCGGGGATGGACACCTCGGCCACCGACAGCCGCTTGCGGGCCGCCTGGATCAGGCTCTCCAGGGTGTAGGTGTAGTCGGTGATCACGTTCAGCTGCAACAGCGCCTCGCGAGAGAAGGCGCGGTAGCCGGAGGTGACGTCGCGCACCTGCATGCGGAAGGTGCGCCGGAACAGCCACGACGCGAGCCGGTTGAGATGCCGCCGTACGAACGAGCCCGAGATCGGGTCGGCGAGCGGGCGCACCCCGACGACGAGGTCGGCCTCGCCGGCGAGGATCGGCCCGACGAGCTCCGGGATGAAGCTCGGGTCGTGCTGCCCGTCGGCGTCGAGGTGGACGACGACGTCGGCCGCGCGGGCGAGCGCGAACGCGACGCCGTGGTTGAAGCTGGCGACGAGCCCGCGGTTGCGGCGGTGGGCGACGATGCGGTCGGCGCCGGCGGCGAGCGCGACGTCCCGCGTCGCGTCCGTCGAGCCGTCGTCGACGACGATCACCTCGACCTCGCCGATGCCGAGGATGCGTCTCGGCACGGCGGCGATCACGCCGCCGATCGTCGCCTCCTCGTTCAGCGCCGGGATCACCGCCACCAGCTTCGGCAGGCCGGGGGCCTCGGATGCGGGGGACCAGTGTGGAAGCTCGATCATCGGCAGAGGGGTGAGCGGCGGTTCCGTGGCAGCGCCGACTCGGGGCCGGCGCTGCCACTCATGTGTCGAGTCGGCCGCGCGTACGCGGGTGCGTCAGGCGGCCCGGCACTTGCCCTTGACGAGCTGGTAGCCCTTCGGACACGTCGGCTTCTTCGCCTTCGCCAGCGCCTTCTCCAGAGACTTGACGTTGGCCTTCGCCTTCGCCAGCGCCTTCGCCAGCGCTTTCTTCTGCGCGGGCGTCTTCGCCTTGGCGAGGGCCTTCTGGAGGGCCTTGACCCTGGCCTTCGCCTTGGCGAGGGCCTTCTCCAGGGTCCTGATCTTGGCTGCGCTCGCGGCCTTCGGCTGCTGAACCCGCTTGGTCGTCTTCGGCGCGGGCGTGACCGTCGAACGCGGCGAGCTACCGAGTGCAAGGACGCCGGTCGTCGCGGCGAGGCTCGTTGCTGTGAGGGCGAGCAGCGCAGCTATGGCAAGCGCCATGACATGAAGGCGCTTCTTCATCTGGTGTCCTTTCGTCGGGTTGGCCGTGGGTGACTCGGCTTGCCTGCGTTATCGACCCCGGCGGGCGAGGCGCTTAGACAGACTCCCCCGCCCGGGTGAGGGCCGGGGAGCTCAGGAAGCGCTCATCCGTGAGGCGCCGTGCCGCGCGCGGCAGGCTGGGTCGCCGCGGGAGGATCGGGGGCGTGGCCCGGCGAACCCGAACCGGCGCCCGGTCGGGCCTGCGGCTGCGAGGCGGCGACGACCGCGGCGGTGGCGGCGAGACCGAGCAGGACGAGGAGGGCGGTGGCGAGGGTCCTGCCCGTGCCGTCCTGTGCGTCCACGGGGCCCGTATCGGCACGAGGCGGCGCTGCGCGCATCCCCCGGCGAGCGCACGGCCGCCGTCGCGCGCAGGCCGCAACGTGATATGAACCGGGCGATGGCCGCCGTGCACGCCGAGCGTCTGCGCACGATCCCGCTGTTCGCCGGGCTCGAGGAGCATGCGCTCGACTCGGTCGCGTCGATCGCCAGCGAGCTCGAGGTGCCCGCCGGGCAGGTGCTGATCCGCGCGTACGACCCGGGGCTCGGCATGTTCGTGGTCGAGGAGGGGAGGGTCGTCGTCGAAGCGCACGACCGGGAGATCGAGCTCGGGCCGGGCGAGTTCTTCGGCGAGCTGGCCCTGCTCGTACCGGAGGGGATCCGCGTCGCGCGCGTCCGCGCCGAGACCGACGTTCGTTGTCTCGCCATCCGCCGCGACGACTTCGAGCGGCTGCTCGAGAGCGAGCCGCGGATCGCGGTCGCGATGCTGCCCGTGCTCGCCCGGCGGCTGGCGGACGAGATGCGCGCCCGCTGAGCTGCGGCGCGGTGCGGGCGCCGTGCCCGCGACCTCCCTAGACTTGAGTGCATGGCCAGGGCTCGATCGTCCGGCGAGAAGCTCGTCGCGGAAAACCGCCGTGCGCGCCACGAGTACGAGCTGCTCGAGCGCTTCGAAGCGGGCATCGTCCTGCAGGGAACCGAGGTGAAGGCGCTCCGCGAAGGGCGCGCCACGCTCGCGCGCGCGTTCGCGGACGTGCGCGGCAACGAGGTCTGGCTCGTCGGCGCGAACATCGCCGCCTACGAGAAGGGGAGCTACGCGAACCACGACCCCGATCGCGACCGTAAGCTGCTCCTGCACCGGCGCGAGATCGACCGCCTGCGCGGCCGCGTGCAGGAGAAGGGGCTGACGCTCGTCCCCACCCGCCTCTACTTCAAGGACGGCCGTGCGAAGGTGGAGATCGCGCTCGCGCGCGGCAAGGAGCTCCGCGACAAGCGCCGCGACATCGCCCGCCGCGAGGCCGACCGCCAGATCGAGCGGGCGCTGAAGAGCCGCTCGCGGGAGCCGGAGCGGACGGGGTAGGCTCCCGATATGCCTCATCGGGTCAGCTCGCTCGACGAGCTCGGCACGGGCGTCTTCCGCAAGCTCCGGCACGCGCTCGGCGTGACCGCGTTCGGCGTGAACGGCATCGTGCTCCCGCCGGGCACGGAGTGGTTCACCCACTACCACGAGCGCCAGGACGAGCTGTACTTCGTCCACGCCGGCCGGGCGGGGTTCGAGGTGGACGGCGAGGTGTTCGAGGTCGGCCCCGGCGGGGCCGTGCACGTCGAGTCGAGGACGCCGCGGCGCTTCTGGAACGCCGGCGAGGGCGACCTCGTCCTGCTCGCGATCGGCGGCAAAGACGGCTACGTGGAGCGCGACGGGCGCATCGACGATCCCGGCGAGCTCGAGCGCCGGCGCCGGTTCGCCGAGGGCGACCTGGACGCCATCCGCCGCCGCTCGTGACCCTCCGGCTGCGGCCGCTCCGCGACGACGAGTTCGACGACTGGGCCGCCGAGGGCAGGCGCTGGTACGCCCAGGACATGGTCGACCACGGCGAGATGGAGCGCGAGGCGGCGGAGCGGAAGGCGGAGCACGACGCGGCGTCCACGCTGCCGCAGCGCCTCGCGACGCCCGGCATGCACGTGCTCGCGCTCGAGTCCGTCGAGACCGGAGAGCGCGTCGGGAGCGTCTGGTTCGCGGAGCGGGAGGCGCCGTTCGAGGGACGCGAGGCCTTCCTCTACTCCGTCTGGGTCGACGAGCGCCACCGCGGCCGCGGCTTCGGACGTCAGGCGATGCTCCTGCTCGAGCAGGAGGTGCGCGCCCTGGGCCTCGATCGGATCCGGCTGAACGTCTTCGGCGGAAACGAGGCCGCGCGCTCGCTGTACCGGTCGCTCGGCTACGTAGAGAGCGCCGTCCTCATGGTGAAACGCCTGTAGCCCCGGGCGGCGCTCAGCAGCGGCCGGACTTGTTCCAGCCGACGGAGGCGATCGCCTTCAGCTTGGTGACGGGCTCGGTCGTCGTCGTCACGAAGTCGTACCGCCCAGGCTTCCAGGCGCCGCTCGGGCACGCGAGCGCCACCTGACGCGCGCTGAGCGTGAAGCCGACGTTCGGCCCGCCCTCGGCGCAGTTCGCGTCCGCGAAACGGTTGGTGAGCGTCAGCCGGTGCGTCCTGCCCGCCCGGTCGACGTAGTCGACGAGCGCCTTCACGGTCAGCCGCCGCGTCGCCGAGCACGCGCGCTTCGTGTCCGTCCAGACGCCGCGCATGTCCACCGACGCCGGCGAGACGAGGACGCCGCTCGTCACCGTCAGGCTGCCGAGCGTGGCTGCGGCGAAGACGCTCGGCTCGCCCGCCGCCCCCGCGCGCGCCGCCGTGAGCGCGAGCGCGGCTGCGACGGCGGGGAGGATCCGCGCCATGCGGCGGACGGTAGCGGCTCGCGCGGCCGGCTACAATGCCTGGGTACGAACATACGGGGGCGATCAGGTTTCGACGTGGTCGGTTCTCCGGCTGAGCTGCAAGCCGAGGTCCCCGGTCGGCCTCGTTAATCAACCGGGAACAACGTACGTGCGGATCGTGATCTCGCACTCGCCGCCTAACTGACACTTAGGTGACGCGTCGCTCCGGGCTCGGCCCGTGGCCCGGGTAGCGGCGTCAGAGAACGGGCTGGCCCCGAAGGAGCGCCAATCGCCGGAGGGGCGAGACCGAAGGATGGCTGGCCCGGCGGTAGGTTGCCTGCGAACCGGCCGCACCGGGCGAGAGGAAAGCGCAGGCTACGCTTGTAGACGCTCGGTGCGGTGCGACCGCGGACGCGGGTTCGATTCCCGCCGCCTCCATCGCTCCTGCACATCGCAGGATTCAGTCGAGCCGGGAGGACGAATCGTTCCCCCGGCTCGCGGCTCCTTCGGCCTCGCGTGCCTCGGCGAACGCGTCCATCGCGCGCTCGAGGTCGCGCTGATCCGGGTGGCCGTACATGCCCAGCGTCGTCGAGAGGTCGCTGTGACCAAGGGCCTGCGAGGCGGCCTCGACGCCGGCGCCGCGGCGCAGCTCTGTAGCGAAGGTGTGTCTCGGCCTGCGGTTCGGAGCGACGGCTTGCACTCGCCCCGCCGCGACGGCTTGAACTGGCCCCACCTGCCGTCGGGTTTTCTGGTTTTCGTTTCATAGCTCATCGTGTGCCGCGCTGCCGTTCCGGAGCGGAGCCGTAGGCGGAGCGGAGGAGCGGGAGCGCGGCGCGGTCCGGTCACGTGGCGGCCCCTCGACGGCGTTTGTTGTGGGCGAGTCCGTGCTTGAGATCCTCCGTCGCGACCTCGAGTGGCTCGCGGTCGGCGAGGAAGAGGCTCCCTGGCCGCCAGGGGAACGAGTCCCATGCCCGGCGTGGCCTCCGTGGCGGTCGCATCCGAAACGCGCATGGTGGACAAAGTCTACATACTCGACAAAGACGACATCGGGAGGTACACTCCAGCTATGGCGACGACGAAGGAGCTGCTGAACGTCCGCGACACGGCTCGGGTGCTCGGGGTTCACGAGAACACGATCCGCAACTGGGAGGAGCGCGGCATCCTACGAGCCATCCACTTGCCGGGTAGCGGTTACCGCCGCTTCGCGGCCCAGGACGTCGAGCGGCTCCGCGCGGAGATGTTCGAGCAGCTCGCGCCGGCGACAGAGGGACCGGTCGTGCATCCCGGTCGCAAGCGCAGCGGCCGGCTCGTCTTCGGCGACGCGACCGAGTAGCGAAGGCGAAAGCCGACCGGGCGCGCCGATAGGCTGGCCCGCCGATGCCGCCGAGACCTGAACGACCTCCGGACGCCGACTGCTACGAACGCGAGCGCGTCGAGCTGTTCACTCAGGGCGATCTGTTCCGTGACATGCCGCTTGCGTACCCGCTGCCCGCGGACGAGCTCATCGTCGACGAGGAGAGCGGCGGCAATCGGCGCTTCCTGAGCGGCCCGCTCGAGTTTGGGCCGGCGATGCTGATCACGCCGAGCTGCTCGCTGGGTGCGCAGGGGACCACGGGCTACGGTCATCCGGTCCGGACGCTCGTGCCGGTCCTGCCGCTCGCCGAGCTCGTCGAACGCGGTGTCGTCAAGGAGACGGCGCTCGACGACCTGAGACGGTTCGACCATCTGATCAACTACATGTACCTGCCACCGCTTGAGGTCGAAGAGCTCGAGTTCTCGATGTCGGAGAGCGTCGCGCTCCTGTACATGCCGGTCACGCTCCACCACGCCTTCCTCGAGGGTCAGCGTGTGGCGCAGCTCGCCTACCGAGGCGCCCAGCAGCTGCAGCGAAAGCTGGTGTGGTTCTTCTCGGGCTGGCTCGAGGACGACCTCGATGCTTTCGAACCGCCGATGGACTGACCAAAGCAGACCGACGGAGGTGATCAGCTGTCGACGACGGTGCGTCGGCGGGTGTGGGACCCCAGAGGTCGTCTGCGACGTATCGGCAGTGGCGCTGACCGTAAGGTCTACCGGGCGAGTGATCACGCTTGTGGCCACCGAATGCGACACTTCGGTATGGGCGTGACCGTCCGCTGGCTCGTCTCGGCCGCGGTGATCGCGGTGGCGACCGGTTCGGCCACGGCGGCCGAACCCGCGCCTCTTCACGGTGCACCGCTTACAGGCAAGACCGGCCTTCGGCTGCTCGTCGCGAACGTCCCGCCGCTCCTTGTCGACGTCGACAGTGGCCGCGTCACACGGATCACGGGCCTACCGCTGCGGGGCAGGCCTGTCCTTTCGGTCCTGGCGGTGGGTAAGGATGCCGTCGTCTGGCTCGACCGGCCGTCGAGAGGCGTTCCTCGTGCCCAGATCTACGTTGTTCGTCATCACACGACGAAGGCGACTCACCTTGCAACGGCGTGGGGCGTCGCGCCGTCGAGCGACGGTCAGGCCGTCTGGTTGAAGAGCTTCGCGGACGCGAGTCACTGCACCCTGCGCGAGCTCTGGCTCGACGGCCACACACGTCGGCGCCTGCAGTCAGTGCCATGCTCGACGCGGTTGGTGGACAGCGGATCCGGAGGGCTGCTTGTTCGAGGCGGCTCCGTCGTTGACCCCGTCAGTGGTCGAACGGTACTGCGAACCGGCGGAATCCGGGCGATGGCAGGTCGCTTCGCCCTTACGGGCGGCATGAAGAGCGGGCTGGCACTTTCGGACCTTCGCACCGGCAGGCGCTGGCGCTTGGGTCGGCCGAGCCGCGTCGGCGGTGGCGTCGACCAGGCGGCGGTCGCAGCCGACGGGAAGCTCATCGCTCTCTCCTTCTCCGATCCCACCTGGCAGGGCGGCGGCACCCAGGTCACCGACGTCTGGCTGCTGAACCCTTTGACTCGCCGCTTCCAACATCTCCCGGATATGCCCGCGGCTGTCTCGCTGAAGTTCACGAGCTTCGCCTGGGCTAGCGGCAAGGAGCTCGTCATGCTGGCCGAAACCGCACAGCACGACGTCGTGGCAACGTGGCGCCCCGGCCAGAGACAACTCCAACTACGACGGGTACGACTTCCGGAACGCAACAGCGGTAGCGACTCGTTTGTCGTCTGGTCAGCGCGCTGAGGACGGCGCAGCGCTATCCGTTCTGCCAGCTCGAGGGGAACCTTGCGAGGGTTCGATTCCCGCCGCCTCCATCGCTCCTGCACATCGTCGGATCCGCGACGGGATCATGAATCCCCGAACCGTCGCTCGCGGTGACGCCGGTGTTGCCGAGTCCACGCGCGCTCTATACCCTTACTTGTCATGAAGAAAGTAAAGAAAAGGCGTCGGGGCTTCACCCGGATCAGTGCCAAGCATCAGGCGACGATTCCGGTGCAGGCGCTCAAGGAGGCAGGGCTCAAGCCTGGCGACGAAGTTCGCGTCGTCGCGGCGGGCAGAGGGCGTCTCGTCCTCGAGCGCGACCTCAACGTCGTCGAGCGACATGCGGGCAGGCTCCGCGGCGTCTACGAACGCGGAGAACTCGACCGGCTGCGCGACGAGTGGCGCTGATCGTTCTCGACGCGCCGGTTGTGATCGCGTTCCTCGATCCCGACGATGCCCTCCACGGCGCCGCGGTTGAGGCTCTCACCGAACGCCAGCACGACGAGCTGCTTATCCCCGTATCGGCCTATGCCGAGATCCTCGTCGCGCCATACCGCCGGGGGCCGGAGGCGGTCGCCGAGGTCGAGGCGTTCCTCGCGGACTTCGCGATCCGGATCGAGCCGATCACCGCGCCGACCGCCCGGGCGGCAGCGCGAATGCGCAGCGAGTCCCGTAGCCTGCGACTTCCGGACGCTCTCGTGCTCGCAACTGCCGACGCCCTCGAAGCCGACAAGGTGCTCACCGGCGACGAATCGTGGGCTCGGATCAGCGGTCGCGTCACGCTCCTCCGGCCCAACTGACCGGCCGGCGGGAATCCTTCGCGGGTTCGATTCCCGCCGCCTCCTCCTCCTCGATTTCCAGGGGCGACGTAGAGAGCCAAAGTTGCAGGTATGAACCCCGATCTCTGTGAGCGGGGTACACGTCCGGCCCGCGAGGCACCTAGGAGCCCGGGTCTGTAACGGCGACTGCGGCGCTCCGGACGAGACTGTCGGTGAGTGGGCGGCAGAAGCGCGCCGTGAGTGAGCGGACGGTGGCTGTGAGCGTTGCGAGTGGACGCCGTTTTGCTGCTGGAGCGCTTCCGGGAGCCATGTCTGGTTCCCGGATCAGCGCGAGTCCGCCGGCTCGGTGCAGCTTGAGCAGGTTGTGGATCGCACAGTGGAAGCGCCACTGGTCGCGGGCCGCCTCCTTGCCGCGCAAGAGCAGCTTGCGCCCGTTTTGGACGGTGTCGATCTGGCCGAAGACCGGCTCGACGATCGTCTTGCGCCGCGCGTAGACGGCACGCCCCTTCTTCGTTTTCAGCTTGCGCGCCATCCGCTGCTTGGCCGTCGCGTTCTTCGGTATCCGCCCGCGCGGCGCGGGCGGCTGCGGTTCTGTGTGCTTGAAGCGGCCGGTGGCGATGTGCGGGTCGAGGCCGTGCTCGCTCGTGATCCGGACGTTGTCCTCGGAGAAGTAGCCGGCATCCGCGCTCAGCGTCGCCTGCTCGCATAGCTCGGCCTCGATCGCCTGGAGATTCGCCGCGAGCTGGTCGAGCGCCGGGGCGAGCTGACGCGCGTCCGGCGCCTCGTCCGAGACATCGCAGGCGACGATCACCTGCGCCTGCGAGTCGACCAGCGCCTGCCCGTTGTAACACTGATGGTAGGCGCCGTCCGAGGTCTTCATGATCTTCGACTCGGGATCGGTGAAGTTGCGCTGCGCGCCCGGCTTCGGCTGGAACGGGTCGCGCCCGTCGCGCGGCCTCCGCGGCTGC
>DASREE010000029.1:0-9869 GCA_035652235.1 Gaiellaceae bacterium
GCCGTCGCGACCCGGAACGCCAAACCCGACGGCTCGTCGCCCAGCTCGAACGCCTCGGCCACAAAGTCACCCTCGAAACCCTCCCGGAGGCCGCCTGAGGCCAGACGGTTCCCACACCCTCAGCGTCATTTTCCCTTCAGACAGACCAAGCGGACAGCGTTCACGCGATGGACACCTCGTCGGAGCTTGCCGCCCTTCCGGCTGGAAAGGCGGCAAGCTCGCTGCGAGGCCCGACCGTTCTAGCGGATCAGCTAGCCGATCTGGGTCCAGGCGCCGGCGAGGTGGTTCGCCCGGCCCTTGCAGGGTTCGTGGATCGGGGTCAGCGTGAGCGTGTTGCTCGAGACGGACCAGCGGTAGCTGCCGAACGGGCCCGACATGTCACAGTCGTTGCCGGCCGTGTGGTAGACGCGCCCGTTTCTGCGGGCGGGAGTGCAGCCCAGACCCATGCATGTGTCGCCCTGCCACTCGAACGGACCGGTCTGGATGGGGGCGTACTCGTGCAGAACGTGTCCATGGACCTCGTACTGGTCGAGGACGCCGCCTCCGGTGTAGTCGATGTGCCACTCGCCGATCCGGTCGAACCAGAGGATCCACGGCTTGCCGTGGAATGGATCCGGGAAGTCCTTGGGTACCACGCGCCGCCAGGTCTTTCCGGCTAGCTCGGGCGGCGGAGCGGGCCCGGCGACGACCCGAGCGTGGACTCCTTCCGTCTTCGACTGGCCGTCCTTCGCGAGGACACGGACGGCGAAGTAGTGCATGCCAGGCTTGATCCAGGTCGTGATGAGGTAGCCCATCTTCTTGCCGTTCTCATCGCTCGCGTAGTTGTACGGGGCGTGGTGCTCGATCCAGCGCACCGTCCCGTCGATCAGGAAGTCCACCTCCGCGACTCTGCCGGCCGGGAGGTCGGTGTAGGCGAGCCAGTGCGACCGGATCGGCAGCACGGTCTTCCCGTCGAGCGACGAGCTGACGCTGAAGGTCGCGTCGCCGGGACGGCCGAACGCTGCGGGAACCGCCACGACGGCCGTCCCGAGCGCCGCGGCAAGCAGCTTGACGAGAACGTTCAAGTGAGCTGCCAGCGCTCTCTTGCAGGGCGTGTAGATACTTCTGGGCTCACACATGACTAGGAGCTCAGCACGCCGCTGTACGTTGCCGACCCTCGGTGGATGCTTCCGTACAGGCCTGAGAGTGCGCCGGTACCGGAGTAGAGGTTCTCGGCCGCCGAGATGCCTGTCACCTCGCCCTTCTTGCAGTCGAACGTGCCCGTGCTCCGGACGCCCCACGTCAGGGTGCCGGAGCCGGCGCCTTGGACCGAGCCGGTGAACGTCTCCGTTCCGTCCGTGTAGCTCTTGCCGGTCGTGCAGTCGATGATCCACTTGAACGTGTTCACGCCGCGGCCGTGCAGGCCGCCGGTATAGATCAGAGTGAAGCCGCTGACCGTGCACCGGAGGACACCCGGATTGGCCTTGCTAATCGGCTTGCACGTGTTCTTGACCTTGGCCTTCCTGTCCACGGTGTAGTTGCCGGACACGTGCGTCGCAGAGCGTGCGCCCGCGCTCGCCTGCACTGCGACGGCGATAGCGGCGATCACCGCGACACCGACCACGAGCAACCTCTGAAGCCTCATCTCGCCTCCTTCTTTGCTCGATCGCCCCACGCGACCGATCTCGGAGCGAGAATGCGCCTGACCCCTTTCCGGGTCCTAACAGGGCGCTAACGGAGGAGCGAATGGACTTCGGAATCCTGGGTCCGCTCGAGGTCGGCGACGAAGGCCGCATACTCTCGCTCGGGGGAACCAGGCAGCGGGCACTGCTCGCTCTCCTGCTCCTGAACGCGAACCAGGTCGTCTCGAGCGCCCGGCTGATCGACGAGCTTTGGGGTGACGATCCGCCCGATTCAGGGACGGCCGCGCTTCAGGTGCGCGTCTCCCAGCTCCGCAAGGCGCTCGGCGCCGGCGGGGGTGCGATCGTGACCAGGGCCCCCGGCTACGTGATCCATCTCGGCTCCGACCAGCTCGATCTCCAGCGCTTCGAACGGCTTCTCGCCGAGGCGGATCGCGATCTCCGCGGCGGAGACCCCGGGCAGGCCTCGTCGAAGCTCGGCGAAGCGCTCTCGCTCTGGCGCGGCGCGCCGCTCGCCGACCTCGCCGACGAGGCGTTCGCCCAGCCTGCGATCGCACGCCTGGAGGAGCTGCGGCTCGTCGCGCAGGAGCTACGCATCGAGGCGGACCTCACGCTGGGCCGGCACAACGAGCTCGTCGGCGAGCTCGAAGCGCTGGTCGCGGCCCATCCCCTACGGGAGGGACTTTGCCGCCAGCTCATGCTCGCGCTCTACCGCTCCGGTCGCCAGGCCGAGGCGCTCGAGGCGTACCAGACGTCGCGGCGCACGCTCGTCGAGGAGCTCGGGATCGAGCCGGGCCCGAGGCTCAAGGACTTGGAGCGCTCGGTGCTGCGCCAGGACCGCTCGCTCGACCTCGTCGCGGCGCCAGCGCTCCTGCGGTCGATCCTGGTCGCCGGCATAGGCGACCAGCCTCTGGAGGCGCTGCTCTCGCTCGCGGAGCTTCTCGCCTCGCGGCCGCAGCGAGAGGTGATCGTCGCCCGGGTGTTCGAGAGCCGGGAGGCGCTCGCCCGCGCAGCCGCAGACCTTGCCGCCCGGTGCGACGCGCTGCGGGCACGTGGGGTCGTCGCCCGTCCCGCCGTCTTCACGAGCGGCACGCCCGGCAAGGACGTCGCGCGGCTCGCGGCCGAGCAGGACGTCGATCTCGTGCTCGTCGCCGGCTCCGGACTGCTCGACGATCCCGAGTTGGCTGAGCTCCTGCGTACTGCACCGTGCGACGTCTCCGTCTTCGTCGGGCAGGAGGCGACTTCAGGGCCGGTGCTCGTCCCGTTTGGCGGCAACGAGCACGACTGGAGCGCGATCGAGCTCGGGGCCTGGCTCGCGGGTGCCTGGCAGGTCCCCCTGCGGCTCGCCGGTCCGGCGGTCGACGGGGGGAGGGATGCCAGCCGCCTGCTCGCCAGCGCGTCGCTCGCCGTGCAGCGCGCCCTCGGAATTGCGGCCGAGCCGCTCCTTGTCGAGCCCGGGTCGGGTCAGCTCGTCGCCGTGGCCAGTGGGAGCGCGATCTCCGTCGTCGGCCTTTCGGAGCGCTGGCGTGCCGAAGGGCTTGGGTCCGCCCGGGCCGAGCTCGTGGCCAGCGGCCGGCCCGTCCTGCTCGTGCGCAAGGGCCTTCGGCCCGGCGGCCTCGCGCCCCCGCAGAACCTGACTCGCTTCAGCTGGTCGCTCGCAGCGGGCTGATTCAGCGCGCCCACGGCGGCGGCGTCCGCTTCACGCACCGGGGCGACGTCTCGCTCGGCGGCGGGTCACCGGGGCGGAAGTAGCCGCCGAAGCTCTGCTCGACATCCGGCACGACCCGCACCGTCTTGATTCTTCCGGGCTCGATCCGGCTGACGTAGTTCGGGCCGATCGCCTGTCGGTTGCGGTCGAGATGGAGCCGACCGAGCGGCGAATCGAGATCGACTCGTCCGAGCGCGTCGAGGAGAGATGTCCCGCGCGCATGCTCGAGTGCCTGGAGCACGGCCTCGACCCCGTCACGGTAGGCGACGGACAGACCGGTCAGTGCTCCCGCCGCCGAGATGCCGGGGAACGCCTTGGCGAAGGCGGTCGCGTAGGCCCGCTCCGACGGTGTGGGCTGGAGGGACGGGCTGCCGCCGACGACGACGCCGTTCGCCACGCGGATCACGGTCGGGTCGGTAAGGAGGCTCGTGTTCGAGACGAGCTCTCTGGAGGGGTCGTGACCGGCCGAGGCGTAACGCTTCAGGAACGCAGACATCGGCGAGACCGCCGGAGCGAGGTAGACGCCATCGGCCGAGCGCAGGGCTCTCCCGGTCGCAGCAGTGGCCGGATCGGTGCCGAGTGGGACCCAGACGCGATCGACGACTCGGCCGCCCAAGGCGCAGAACTCGGCGATGAACCCGGCCGCCTCCTCCCACGAGTACGGAACGTCGTCGCCGACCACGACCACTCTCCGCCAGCCAAGGCGGAGGAACGCATACGTTCCGAGCCCGGCACTCGATTGGGCCGCATCCAGCGCGAACCGGAACACGTTGGCTGCGGGGTCGCTGAGAGTCAACTCGGGCGCAGCCGACGGCTCGATCAGGAACGCCGTCCCCGGTCGCTCTCGGGCGTACAGGCGGAGGGCCATGCCCTGCGAAGGATCCTCCGGCCCGACGATGGCCAGGGCGCCCTCCCCCTCGACGAGGCGGCGCGCCTCCGGGATGACATCGCCCGTGCCGGCCACGCATCCGGTGAGCAGTTCGACCCGCCGGCCGGCGATCGAGACCGGTCCTATACCGTCCGAGGGCTCGCGGCCCAGCGGCTTTGCGCCCCGCTCGATCAGCGGCAGCTCAGCCGAGGCGACGTTCAGTTCGTTGGCGCCGCCAGCCGGCCCGTAGCAGTCCGAGAGAATGCCGATCCGGAACGGCTGCACCGTCGAGCCTCCGCAGCCGGAAGCGAGCGTGGCCGACACGCAGGCGAGCATCCAGGCGAGAGCCTTAACGCGCATCGCCAACCACCCAGACGCCGCCGCCGCCGACAGCAACCGCCCGGGGGCGGATAGCCACCGAAACGGTGGTCACCACCCGCCCGGTCGACGGGTCGACTCGGGTGACCGTGTGGTCGATCGTGGAAGCGACCCAGACACCCCCGGCGCCTACGGCGACACCGGCGGCGCCGCGTCCGACTGGGATGCTCCTGACGATCCGAGTCTCGGACGGATCGATCTCGACGAGGCGGTCATCGAGTTCGTCGGTCACCCAGACACCGCCGTCGCCCGCAGCCACGGCGGCAGGTGGAAAACCGAGGTGAATGGTCGAGGCGATCCGGTGCCGGCGGGGATCGATTCGCCAGAGCCTCGGGTCGTTTGCGTCGCCGATCACCCAGACCCCACCCTCGCCCATGGCCATCGCGGCGAGGCCTTCGCGGTCGTTCGCTGCGCTCAGATGGGCCTGGAGCGGGATCGTCACTTTCGCTTCCGCCACCACGTTGCTGCCGTCGATGTTCAGCTCGTACACGTCCGGGCAGCCCGCGATCCAGACGCCGTACGTGCCGCTCGTCAGGCTGCACGTGAACTTGTCGAGGCCGCCCGTATGGCCGCCGCTGACCGCGTCGTACTGGGACACGTTGCCGCCGAACTGGCTCGGGCCGAGCGACGCGACGTACGCCTTCCCCGCGTGCACGGTCACGTCGTGCGGCCTCCCGAGTGCCGGGCCGTGAGTGATCGCGCCGGTTCGAGGGTCGAGCTCCCAAAGCGTGGCGTCGCGGTACGAGGCCACCCAGACGCGCCCGCTCCCGGCGGCGACCGCGGCGGCTCCGTCCCCGACCGGGATCGAGGTGGTCACGCGGCTAGATCCTGGCTCGATGCGCAGCAGCCGCCCGTCCAGGCCTGCGGAGGCGGAGCCGCCGCCCCGGGTCAGGAAGACGGCGAGGAGAACGGTCGTCGCGATCGCAAAGGCGGAGACGGCGGCGGTGAGCGGCCATCTGCTGCGACCCAGTTCGGCAACGCCGAGAGCCTCGCGCGCCTCCTCGATCAGCTCGCCGCACGTCCGCTGCCGCTCCTCGGGCGCCTTCGCCAGTGCTCTCGACAGCACCTCGTCGAGGATCGGCAGCGGCGGAGGTGCGTCCTCGAGGTGCGCGAAGAGCGTCGCCGCATCAGAGCCGCGGCGAAACGGAGAGCTGCCGACGAGGCACTCGTACAGCACGCAGCCGAGCGCGTAGACGTCTGCACGCCCGTCGATCTCGTCTCCACGGATCTGCTCGGGGGCGACGTAGTCGATCGTCCCGAAGAGTGCGGGGTCTGCCGTCCGTCCCTCCCCGACTCGCCTCGTCAGGCCGAAGTCCGCCAGGTAGACGTGCTCGTTCGCGTCGAGCAGGACGTTCGACGGCTTGACGTCGCGATGGACGAGTCCACGATCGTGCGCGAAGTCGAGTGCGTCCGCCACCTGGGAGCAGATTCGGACCGCCCGCTTCGGATCGAGAGCACCGGCACGCAGCCGCACCCTGAGGTCTTGCCCCTCGACATAGCGCATCGCGATGTACAGCTCGTCGCCGGTTTCGCCAGCCGCGTAGATTGGGACGACGTTCGGATGGTCGAGCGACGCCGCGAGTTGCGACTCCTCGAGGAAGCGCTCCCGAAACGCCTCGTCCTCGGTCAGCGGTGCCGCCAGTAGCTTGAGCGCCACCTGACGCTTCAGGTGCAGGTCGTCGGCAAGGTACACGACGCTCATCCCGCCTCGACCGAGGACGCGGACGATGCGGTAGCCGAGCAACTCCGCGCCAGCACGCAGGTCAGGGGGGAACTCCAAGCGCTAAAGATACGCCGTCACCGCGATACGTGGCGCGCCTCGCAGGTGTCGGTCGCTCCTTCTACGCGCGCTGCCTCGAAGATGACCACGACGCGAACATCGCGGCCATCGACCCGGCCACCAGCCATCTTCGGTGGCAGGAAGTGGCACGAGCCTCCGAGACTGGGGGAACAGGCGACTCCGTGGTCGCTTGGGATCCAGAACTTGTAGTACTGGATCCAAAAGTGCTAGGATTCTCCCACATGTCTGTCAGGCACATCAGATATGAACGGGAGCCTGGGGAACAGCAGGCAAGGCCAGCAAGCAATCTGGTCTATTATGGGATCCATGAATGGTCGGTGTTGGATCCAGAAGGCCTGATCGTGACAGCCGCCGAGCAGGCCGACTGCAACTGCCCGGACGTGTGCGAGCGCGACCACGAACGCGACTGACAGCGAGTGAGAGGAGCGGGATGAGCGGGAACCGGATCGAACGACCGTACTCGACCGAGGACGTGGAGCGGCTGCGCGGGTCGGTCGTCGTCGAGCACACGCTGGCCAGGCTGGGGGCGGACAGGCTCCGGCGCCTGCTCGACGAGGAGCGCTTCGTGCCGGCGCTCGGGGCGCTCTCGGGCTCGCAGGCCGTGCAGATGGTGAAGGCGGGTCTCCCGGCGATCTACCTGTCCGGCTGGCAGGTCGCCGCGGACGCGAATCTCGCCGGGCACACGTACCCGGACCAGAGCCTCTACCCGGCGAACTCGGCTCCGGCGCTCGTGCGGCGGATCAACAACGCGCTCCTGCGGGCCGATCAGATCGCCTGGGCGGAGGGCGATCGGGAGACGCACTGGCTGGTGCCGATCGTGGCGGACGCCGAGGCGGGCTTCGGAGGTCCGCTCAACGCGTTCGAGCTGATGAAGGCGATGATCGAGGCGGGCGCTGCCGGCGTGCACTTCGAGGACCAGCTCGCCTCGGAGAAGAAGTGCGGCCACCTCGGCGGAAAGGTGCTCGTTCCGACGAGCCAGTTCGTGCGTACGCTGGTCGCGGCCCGGCTCGCCAGCGACGTGCTCGACGTTCCCACGGTGCTCGTCGCGCGGACCGATGCGCTCTCGGCCACGCTCCTGACGAGCGACGTCGACGAGCACGACCGGGACTTCTGTACCGGCCAGCGGACGGCGGAGGGCTTCTTCCGGATCAGGCCGGGCCTGGAGCCGGCGATCGCTCGCTCGCTCGCCTATGCGCCGTACGCCGATCTCCTGTGGTTCGAGACGTCGACACCCGACCTCGGGCAGGCGGCCGAGTTCGCCCAGGCGGTGCACGAGCGCTACCCGGGCAAGCTGCTCGCCTACAACTGCTCGCCGTCGTTCAACTGGCGGCGGCATCTCGACGAGGGCGAGATCGCGGCGTTCCAGGAACGCCTGGCGGAGCTCGGCTACCGGTTCCAGTTCGTGACGCTGGCCGGCTACCACGCGCTGAACGCCTCGATGTTCGATCTCGCCCATGCCTACGCCCGCGAGGGCATGACCGCGTACGTCAGGCTGCAGGAGCACGAGCTGGCCCTCGAGCCCGCGGGGTACACGGCCGCCCGGCACCAACGCGAGGCCGGCGCCGGCTACTTCGACACGGTGTTGGAGGTGGTCACCGGCGGCCAGGGTTCGACGCTCGCGCTCAGAGGCTCCACCGAAGAGGCGCAGTTCGCGACGACGGAGGAGGCAGCGGCGTGAGCACGCGCTCCGCCGTCGACGCCCGCAGAGGGGTGGCTCTCACCCGGGCCGTTCCGCGCGGCGCCGAGGGCGTCCTCAGCGAGGGCGCGCTCGGCTTCGTCGCCGCGCTGCAGCGCGAGTTCGGGCAGAGGAGGAGGCAGCTGCTGGCCGAGCGGGCCGCGCGGCAGGCGGAGCTCGCGGCGGGCGGCCTCCCCGACTTCCCGACGGCGACCCGCGCCGTCCGTGACGATCCTCGCTGGCGCGTCGCCGAGGCGCCGCCCGACCTCCGCGACCGGCGGGTGGAGATCACCGGCCCTGTCGAGCGC
The DNA here is from genome assembly GCA_035652235.1 of Gaiellaceae bacterium. Classification (GTDB taxonomy): domain Bacteria; phylum Actinomycetota; class Thermoleophilia; order Gaiellales; family Gaiellaceae; genus PALSA-612. The sequence goes on from DASREE010000029.1 coordinate 8,358, forward strand.
AAGATGATGATCAACGCGCTCAACTCCGGCGCGAGCGCGTTCATGGCCGATTTCGAGGACGCCAACTCGCCGACGTGGGAGAACTGCGTGTTCGGCCAGGCGAACCTCATCGACGCCGTCGAGGGCACGATCTCGCTGCAGACGGCGGAGAAGCGCTACGCCCTGCACGACCAGCCGGCGACGCTGCTCGTGCGGCCGCGCGGCTGGCACCTGCACGAGAAGCACGTGCTCGTCGATGGCGAGCCCGTCTCCGCGAGCCTGTTCGACTTCGGCCTGTATCTGTTTCACTGCGGCCGGCGCCTGGTGGAACGCGGCTCCGGGCCGTACCTCTACCTGCCGAAGCTGGAGAACCACCTCGAGGCCCGGCTCTGGAACGACGTCTTCTGCTACGCGCAGGACCGGCTCGGGATCCCGCATGGGACGATCCGCGCCACCGTGCTCATCGAGACGATCCTGGCCGCGTTCGAGATGGAGGAGATCCTCTACGAGCTGCGCGAGCACGCGAGCGGGCTCAACGCCGGACGCTGGGACTACATCTTCAGCGTGATCAAGAAGTTCCGCGAGCTCGAGGAGTTCCTGCTCCCCGACCGGAGCCTCGTGACCATGACCGTGCCGTTCATGCGTGCCTACACGGAGCTGCTCGTCGCCACCTGCCACCGCCGCTCGGCGTACGCGATCGGCGGCATGGCTGCCTTCATCCCCAACCGGCGCCGCCCCGACGTGACCGAGCGGGCGCTCGAGAAGGTGGCGGAGGACAAGCGGCGCGAGGCGACAGACGGGTTCGACGGCACCTGGGTCGCTCACCCGGACCTCGTGGCGACTGCCCGGGCCGAGTTCGATCGCGTCCTCGGCGAGCGACCGAGCCAGCTGGACCGGCTACGAGACGATGTCACGGTCACCGCGGCCGACCTGCTCGACGTCGCCGCCACGCCCGGCGATGTCAGCGAAGACGGCATCCGCCAGAACGTCTCCGTCGGCATCCGCTACCTGGCCTCCTGGCTCGGCGGCAGCGGCGCTGCGGCGATCGACAACCTCATGGAGGACGTCGCCACTGCCGAGATCTCGCGCTCCCAGATCTGGCAGTGGGCCCGTCACGGCCGTGTCGGCCGCGAGCACGTGCGCGCCGTCGCCGCCCAGGAGCTGGCCCGTCTCGGCGCGGAGTACAGGACGGCCACAGAGGTGTTCGAGGCGGTTGCGCTCGGGGACGAGTTCGTCGAGTTCCTAACGCTGCCCGCCTACGAGCTCGTTCCCTGACCGGCGGGCCGGGGATCCGGGACTGCGGGAGCCCTCCGCTGTGGCTCCGGCCTCCGCTCCGGGAGAGCCTCAGAAGGAGCGGAGGTGGAAGCTCAGAAGGAGCGGAGGTGGAAGCCGCCGTCGATGGGAATCGTCGCACCGGTGACGGCGGCGAAGGCAGGACCGCAGAGCGCGGCGACGATGTCGGCCACCTCGCGCCGGGTGACGAGCCGGCCGGCGGGCGTCGCCGCGATCGATCGCTCGACGAAGGTCGAGTCG
>DASREE010000030.1:0-12531 GCA_035652235.1 Gaiellaceae bacterium
TGCGCCTGGAGGGATTCGAACCCCCGACCCACGGCTTAGAAGGCCGTCGCTCTTCCGCTGAGCTACAGGCGCGCGGTCCTTCGCCAAGGGTACAAGCGGCGCCGGGGAGGCCCGGGACGCCCCTGCGAGCTGAGCGAGCGCAGCGCGGCCCTGCGGCGCACAGGTACCGTGGGGCGATGACCGAGGCGACGATGCAGACAAACCACGGGCCGATCCGGCTCGAGCTCTTCCCGCAGGACGCGCCGAAGACCGTCGGCAACTTCCAGGAGCTGGCGCGGCAGGGCTTCTACGACGGGCTGACGTTCCACCGGGTGATCGAGGACTTCATGGTGCAGGGCGGCTGCCCGCGCGGGGACGGCACGGGCGGGCCCGGCTACACGTTCGAGGACGAGCCGAACCGGCACGGCGTCGTCCGCGGCGCGCTCGCGATGGCGAACGCCGGCCCCGACACGAACGGCAGCCAGTTCTTCATCGTCACGGCGGACGCGTGCCCGTGGCTCGACGGCAAGCACACCGTGTTCGGCCGCGTGGTCGAGGGGATGGACGTGGTCGACGAGATCTCGCGCGTACCGAGAGACGCCCGCGACCGGCCGCTCGAGCCGGTCGTGATCGAGCGCGTCGAGCTCGGCGCGTAAAGCAGGCCGGCTCAGGCCGGGACGGGCGCGGGAAGCGGCGCCGGCAGCGTCAGGCCGACGCGGTCGAGAAGCCAGAACGACGCCTCGATCGAGGGGCCGATGAGGAGCGCGAAGGCGACGGTGCCGGCGCCGATCGTCCCGCCGAGGGCGATCCCGCCGGCGAGCGCGCACAGCTCGAGCCCGCCCCGGACGATCGCGATGCGCAGCGACAGCCGGCGCGAGCCGACGACCATGAGCGAGTCGCGCGGGCCGGCGCCGAAGGCGGCCCCGAGGTACAGGCCCGAGCCGAGCCCGGTGCAGGCGACGCCGGCCGCGAGCAGCCCGATGCGCAGCCCGAGCGGTCGGTGGGAGAGGTCCTCGATCGCCCCGATCGACGTCAGCGCCTGCACGAAGGCGCCGACGAGGCCGGCGTTCGCGAGCGTGCCGAGGCCGACCTGCGCGCCAAGCAGCCACGCGACCGTGACGACGACGACGCTGACCGCGATGTTCGCCTCGCCGAACGTGAGCGGCGAGTGCTTGGCGATCCCCTGGTGCAGCACGTCCCACGGCGAGAGCCCGAGCCTCGACTCGAGGAAGGCGACGATCCCGAGCGCGAACAGGAACAGCCCGAGCACGAGCACGGCGAGCCGCGTGACGGCGCTGCCGCGGATCCGAGGTGGCGCGCGCACGCTGGAAAGCCTACGGCGCGGCGCGGAGCCGGGCGGGCGCAGGAGCGCCCGGGCTTCGGCGCGGCGGCGAGTATCGTTCCACTCGCCCGCGGGCGTAGCTCAATGGCAGAGCCCCAGCCTTCCAAGCTGGTCATGCGGGTTCGATTCCCGCCGCCCGCTTCTTCTCTGTCGTCTTCCCCTTCCCCCAAGCGGCAGGAGGCGCGTGATGCGCCTCCTTGTCGCTGCTGCGAGGGCGGGATTGTCTTAGACGACGACGAGGCGGAGATGGTTGTCGTCGCGCGCCTGCCTGACCATCGTGATCTCGTAGACGCCCGGCTTGGTGATGGTGAGGGTCTTGCCGACCGCGACCCGCCGGTAGAAGCTCCTGCCCTTGAAGATCCTGCCCTTGAAGACGAGGGCGGCCTCGTCGAGGTTCCGGAAGGCCGTCGTGCCCTTGACGGTCAGGCTCGCCTTGTACTTGCCGCCGACGAGGAACCAGTGGCAGCCCGGATCGTGCATGACGATCGGGACGACTTTCGGCTTGGCGGCGGGCGCGGCGGAGGCCACGCCCGCGGCGGCCGCGGTGAGGCCCACGACCGCTGCGACTGCGAGAAGAGCGGGTGTGGTGCGCTTGGTCATCGAAGCTCCTTGGGTGATGGCCCCCTGGGCCGGTGTGATCGCGTCCTTCGCGTTCAGCATCGTCCCGACGGCCGTTACGGCGCCATAACAGAGCCGTCTCAGGTCCGTTACAGCAGGGCCCGAGAAGAGGTGTCGCCGTCGCTACTCGGGCGCGGCGAACATGTACCCGAGGCCCGGCCGGGTGACGATGTAGCGCGGCGCCGAGGGGTCGTCCGCAAGCTTGTTGCGAAGGCGCCAGAGCGCGACGCGCAGGATCTCGTCCTCGCCCCGATACGCCTTGCCCCATACCCGCGTGAGCAGCTCGTCGCGGCTGAGCACGACGCCGGCGTTGCTGGCCAGGCAGAGGAGCAGGCGGTACTCGGTCGGCGACAGCCGCACGTCCCGTCCGGCCAGTGTCACCCGCTTCTGCGGCAGGTCGATCTCGAGGTCGCCGAGCGAGATGGTCGCCGGCTGCTGCTCGCCACCCTCCGGGGCGCGGGCGCGGCGAAGCACCGCCTCGACCCGTGCCAACAGCTCCTGCGCGGAGAACGGCTTCGTCACGTAGTCATCGGCACCGAGCCGCAGCCCGCGCACCTTGTCCTCCTCGGCGCCCTTCGCCGTCAGCATGATGATGGGGCAGCTCGATCGCTCGCGCACCCGGCTGCACACCTCGAACCCGTCCAGACCCGGGAGCATCACGTCGAGCACGATCAGGTCGGGCTCGTCCTCCGCGAACGCCTCGAGCGCCTGCTCCCCGCTTTCCGCGCAGTCGACGCGGTAGCCGGCCGTCTCGAGGTTGAAGCGGATGATCTCCAGGTAGCGAGGCTCGTCGTCGACCGCGAGGACGCGCTCACCGCTCATCGGTGGCGGCTCCGACGATCCCGCGCGACACTGTGACCATCCCGCGCGACACTGTGTCCGTGAACCGTAGCGGTCGATCGAGCCTGCTGGCCCTGTGGCGACGGTTGACGCTCTGGCCCCGCCTCGCGATCGGCGTCACGATCGGGTTCGCCGCCCTCTTCGCCGGTTTCAGCGTGCTCGGTATCAGAGCGGTCGACGCCAGCACGAACCGGATTCTCCACGAGCGGCTGGCGATCACCGAGGAGCTGGCGGAGGACTTCGACGGGCTGCTCGAGCACCGCTTCTCCGACCTGACCGCCTACGACCCGCGCGCGGCGAGCGCCGGCGTGCAGCGGCAGCTCCTGGCCGAGATCTTCCACGCGAGCGGCACCGCCTTCACCACGCTCGTCCTCCTCCGCCCCGACGGCAGGGTCGCCGGCTCGCTCGGACGAGGAGCACGGTCAGTGGCGGCATGGCTCGTCCACCGAGGCTACGTCGAGCGCGTCCTCGCGCGCGGGCGGCGGACGATCTCGGCGCCGTTCCGCGACGGGTGGGGCAGACCGGTCGTCGCGCTCGGCGTGCCCGTCCGCGAGCGCGGGCGCGAGATCGGCGTCCTCGCCGGGACGCTCGATCTCGCCAGCGCAGACGTGACGACGCGGCTCGGGTCGGCCCGTCAGCTCGGAGCGAGCGGGCACGCGGAGCTCGTCGGGCCGGGCGGGATCACGCTGGCGTCGACCCAGCCCGGCGCGGCGCTCACCGCCGGCGAGCACCTCGACTTCTACCGGAAGATGCTCGCGTCCAGCCGGCCGGCGATCGCGAGCGTGTCGGTGACGCCCGGCCGCCGCGAGCCCGGGGGGATGCAGCACGAGCGACACGTGATGGCGTTCGTGCGCCTGCGCAACGCCCCCTGGGGCGTCGCGCTCGGCGGGACCGCCAGCGACACCTACGCCCCGGCGAACGACCTCCGGCGCACGCTGCTCTTCGCCGGCGGCGGATCGCTGGCCGCGCTCTGGTTGCTCACGCTGCTCGGCGCCCGCCTGCTCGTCCGGCCGGTCCGCAGCCTCACGCGGGCGGCCGAGCAGATGGCCTCGGGCAACCTCGAGCGGACGGTGAGCGTCTCCGAGGGCGGCGAGATCGGCGTGCTCGCCGAGAGCCTCGAGACGATGCGCGTGCAGCTCAAGGACTCGCTCGCCGCAGTCCGGCGCTGGGGCGAGGAGCTCGAGCTGAAGGTCGCCGACCGCACCGCGGAGCTGAACGCCCGCAACCGCCAGCTGGCGGCGGTGAGCGCGATCCTGGCCGCGGCCAACGAGACGCACGACCTCGAGGGCATGCTGCGCCGCTGTCTCGACGTCGTGCTCGAGCAGACGGGGATGGAGGCGGCCGCGGTGCGCCTGCTCGGCGGCGACGCGGGCAAGGAGGCGGAGACGGTCGCGCGAGGCAGCTGGAGCGACTTCCCCTGCACGAGCTGCGCCGACCGCCTGTGCGTCGACACGGTCGCCGAGCAGGGGCCGCTCTACCTCGATCCGGCCGGGCGCGAGCGCATCCATCCCGGCTGTACGGTCGAGGCGGACGCGCTCGCGGTCCTGCCGCTCCGCAGCCCGAGCGGCGTGCTCGGCGTCCTCGTCCTCGGCCGCCGCCGAGGCCCCCTCCCGACCCTGGACGAGCGGCCGGTCCTGAGCGCGATCTGCGACCAGATGGCCGTCGCCGTCGAGAACACCCGCCTCGCCGCCGGGCTCCGGCGGCTCGAGGCCCAGCACGAGGTGCAGCGGATGCGCAGCGAGCTGATCTCCGCCGTCTCGCACGAGCTGCGCACACCGCTCGGCTTCATCAAGAGCTACGCGACCACCCTCCTGCGCGAGGACGCGCCGATCGACACGGCCACCCGGCGGAGGTTCCTCGAGATCATCGACGAGGAGACGGAGAAGCTCGAACAGATGATCGGAGAGCTGCTGGACGCGAGCCGACTCCAGGCGGGGCGGCTGCCGATCGAGCGCGAGCCGGTCGCGCTGCGCTCGCTCGTCGCGCGCGCGGTCGACAAGGCCAGGCAGGGGCTCGAGGAGCAGGGCCACGCCGTCAGGCTGAGCGTCCCCGACGAGGACGTGACGGTGCTCGCCGACGCGCTCAGGATCGAGCAGGTTCTCGACAACCTGCTCGCCAACGCGGCCCGCTACGCAGACGCGGGCTCACCCGTCGACGTCGGCCTGCTGACCGAGGACGGACACGCCGTCGTCAGCGTCAGCGACCACGGCGAGGGCATCCCCGCAAGCGAGCTGGAGCAGATCTTCGAGCCCTTCTACCGGGGCGCGAACGCCAGGAAGCGAGGCGTTCGCGGCGCCGGCCTCGGGCTCGCCATCTGCCGCGGGATCGTCGAGGCGCACGGCGGCAAGATCTGGGCCGAGACCGGCGACGGGCGCGTCACCACCTTCGTCCTCACGCTGCCGCTCCTCGCCGCCGAGGCTGCGTAGGCGCGACTCTGCGTAGGCGCGACTGGGTCAGTCGGCCAGCCGGCCGCCTCAGTTGCGCCGATCACGAGCTCGGCCCGCGCCGGGCCGGTCGGGCTGGTGCCCGCCGACGAGCGCGAGCCACTCCGGGTCTGCGCGCGCCTCGTCGTACTCGGCGCAGGTGAGCCAGACGGCCTGGTAGCAGCTCGCGTCCGCGCACTCGCAGAAGAAGGCAATGCGCTCGTCGCGCAGACGCAGGCTGGCGCGCATCAGCTCGTTCACCTCGCGCTTCAGCAGCGTCGGGTTCCCTGCCGGCGGTGCCGCCTTCCCCCTGCTCACGTCCCGGTCCGGGAGCGGACGGTCTGGCGTGTGGGGCTGTCGGACATCGCGGCGAGCGGATCCTCCGTCGGCGTGGATCGGGCGCGGCAGGAGGTCCAGGTCGAACTGCCGCACATCGGGCAGCGCTCGGGCCTGCTCCGCGCTGCGACGCCGTAGCCGCAGCGCAGGCAGCGAAGATCATCGCCCGGATCGGTCGCCTGTGCCTGCTGCCTGTCGGCTTGCACCCATCACCCCGCTCGGCTCGTGTCGCGGCTCGTGCTCGCGCGCCAGCGGGTCTGGGCGGCGCTCACCCCCTTATACGTCCAGCCCCAGCTTCAGGTCAAGCGGGAGTCGCGCCTCGACGGCGCCGTCAGCCGGCCGTTTCGCCTTCGCCGGTCTCGCTCGTGTGCCCGTCGGAGTCGCGCTGCCTCAAGGCGTGCTCGATCGGCTCCGGGAGCTCCTCGGAGGCGACCACCTCCTCGGCCAGCTCGTGCAGCTGTCGGCCTGCGGTGCGGGCGGCACGGCGGAGAAGATCGAACGCCTCCTCGACCGCCAGGCGCAGCCGCACGGCCAGCATGCCCTTGGCCTGCTCGATCACGAGCCGCGACTCGAGCGCGGTCTGCAGCTGGATCACACGTTCGAGCAAGAACTCGGCCGCATGCTGCGGGCGAGCCTCCGAAGGACGCAGCATCGTGAAGGAGCGATCGCCGAAGTGGATGTGCAGCGACGCCCGCCTGGACGCGACCAGCCACTCGGCGAGCGCGTGGAAGAGGCTCAGGAGCCGCGGCGTCAGCTCTCGATCAGGCGCGATCTCCACCATCCAGACGCCCTTCTCGTGGTCGAGCGTGGGCGTGAACTCGCTCAAGGCGCGCTGCAGCGACTCGGCTTGCGCCCGCGTCTCCAGCTCGAAACGAATCGACTCTGCCACCAGCCCCATCCTCACACGCCGCCGTTACCGGCTTGCAAGCGGGCCGTCGAAGGAGGGTCTGGTCCTGTGCGACGGGTTGCCCCTCACGACTCTACCTCCAGCGCGCGGCGCTCGCGGAGCGTGCCGGCGGCAGAGGGACGTCGGGCGTGCGGGCAACGGCTGCGGCGACGGCCACGAGGTGGAAGCCGGCGGCACGGGGTCCGTCGAGCGGTCGGGCGCTGTGTGCGTAGCGGTCGCGGCGGTCGAGCAGCTCCCCGATCGAGGCGAGCAGCGGGGCTTCCGGCCGGTCGGGGTCGACGTCGCAGCCGAGCCGCGCGAGCTCGAGCAGCTCGCCGCCGCTACGGCCCTCCATCATCCGTCCCAGCGCGGCGGCGAGCAGGACGAAGACGCGCTCGAGCAGTGGCCCAGGCGGCGGCGCCGGCTCGTCCGGTGGCGCTCCCAGGTCGAGCGGCTCCTCGCCCGCGAGCAGGCGCTCGAGCTGACCACCGACGATCGCGGTGATCCGCTCACCGTCGAGGCCGGCGCGGAGCGCACAGCGGATCGCGACCGTCGCCGCGGTGGCGGTGGTGTTGTAGGGGACGTCGGAGCCGAACAGGATCTGGCCGGGCGGGACGAGCGTGAGCAGCGTGAGCAGGTCGGCGGGGCTCCACCAGGCGGTGTCGAAGAAGAGGTTCGGCTGCTCTCGAGCCGGCCGCCAGATCCAGGCGAGGTCGCAGGCGGCGGCGTGGGCGAGCACGATCCGGGCCTGCGGATGGGCGGCGCACAGGGCGAGCGCATCCCGGCCGAGGCTGGGGATGCCGCGGCCGGCGTGGACGATGACCGGCAGCCGCCGCTCGTGCGCGAGCGCCGCCACCTGCCGGACGCCGGGGTGGCTGAGAGTGAAGCGCTCGGCGCGGGGGTGGAGCTTGATCCCGGCCGCGCCGGCGGCGAGGCAACGCTCTGCCTCCTCGACGGGCCGCTGGTGCGGGTCGAGCCGGCAGAAGGCAACGAGCCGGCCCTGCGAACGGGCGGCTTCGGCCAGCACACGGTCGTTCGCCCGGCGGTAGCCGCCGGCTTCCATCAGCGGGAAGCAGACGGCGCGAGCCCTGGCGAGCGCGAGCGTCTCGAGCAGCTCGCCGGCCGAGCAGCGGGCGCCGTCGGGGTCGCCGGCGCCGATGTGCGTGTGCGCGTCGAAGATGGCCAGGCCAGGCGCCGCGTGGCGGAGGCAGTCGAGCCAGGGCAGCAGCAGACGATCGGCGTACACGGGCGGATGCTAGGGCCGCGCACCGTTTTCTGCGCTCGCGCATCCGTGACGGCGAGAGAAGACGAGAAGCGAAGCGCCCCGCCGGCTGGGGCGCGAGGAGGTGAGATGGAGATGAGCGAGCTTGCGAGAGTGGAGCGTGAGCTCGACCGGATGGCCGGCCGCTGGCTGTCGCACCGCGGCTTCGGGCCGGGCCCGGGATGGTTTGCCCGCTGGGGCGCCGACGGCGGCCCGTGGGTTCCCGCCTGCGAGCTGTCGGAGCGCGAGGGCGACCTGATCCTGCGGCTGGAGCTGCCCGGGATCGACGTCGAGCGCGACGTGACGGTGAGCGTCGAGAAGGGCCTGCTGCGCGTGTACGGCGAGCGCCGGCGCAGCGAGCAGGCCGAGGCGGACGGGCTGTTCGAGTCGGAGCGCTGCTACGGCGCCTTCGAGCGGACGTTCGCGCTGCCGGAGACGGTCGCCGCCGACGAGATCTCGGCGCTCTACCAAGACGGCGTGCTCGAGATCGTGCTCCCGCGGGGTGCGGCGCGACCGGCGGCGCACACGATCGAGATCGCGCGCGAGGGGCACGGCGTCTCCGTGCCGGCCCGCGAGCACGAGGGCGAGCCGGTCGGCTCGGCCGGCTGAGCGAGGAGGATGACGATGCGACTGCAGCGCAATCTGGGTCTGGTCGACCGGCTGGCGCGGGTGATCGCGGGCGGGCTCGCCGTCTGGGGCGGGCTCGCCGCGGGGCCGGGCTCGTGGCTCGGCGTGCTCGCGCTGGTGGTGGCGGGAGTGCTGCTGGCGACCGCGGCCGCCGGCTTCTGCCCGCTCTATCGGCTGCTCCGCCTTTCCACCCGGCCGCGCAGGCTCGCGTCCGTCTGAGGGCAGCCGGCACGAGGTGGAACCCGGGAAGGGCCGGGGCCGGGGTCGGACCCCGGCCCTTTGCTGCCCCGTGGAGATGGGGTGGTATGGCAAGGAGTCCGTTGCGATGACGATCGGCAGCGCGGCGAGCACCTACGACGCGTGGTATGAGACGCCGCTCGGGACGGCTGCGCACACGATCGAGCTGGCGATGGTCGCCGAGCTCGCCGGGCCGCGACCGGGCGAGCGGGCGCTCGACGTCGGCTGCGGCACGGGCGTCTACAGCGCGTGGCTGACGGGGCAGGGGCTGGAGGTGACCGCGATCGATCGCGACCCGGCCATGCTGGCCGCCGCCGAGGCGAGAGCACCCGGCGCCCGCCTGCTGGAGGCAGACGCGACCGCGCTGCCGTTCGGGGCGGGGCAATTCGACCTCGCGCTGGCGGTCACGCTCTTCTCCTTCCTCGACCGTACGCAGCGCCCCCGGGCAGCCGCGGAGCTGGTGCGGGTCGTGCGCCCCGGTGGCCGGGTGGTGATCGCCGACCTCGCCCCCTTCAGCCTGTGGGCGGCGCGGCGGCGGCTGAAGGCCTGGCGCGGCTCGCCGACCTGGCGCCAGGCGCGCTTCCTGACTGCCGGCGAGCTGCGCAGGATGCTCACCAGCGCAGGCGCCGCGGCCGTGACGACCCGCTACGGCCTCTACCTTCCGCCCTGGCGGGCATCGATCCTGCTGCGCCACGCCGCCGCGGTCGAACGGCTCGCTCGTCCGCTCGGCCCGCTCGGAGCAGCCTTCGTCGCCGCCCGCGGCGGACGACCGGCCGGGTGAGAGAGCCGAATGGAGCGCGCGCTCCGCAGGCAGGTGCGCCCCTTGCTCACCCTCGTCGCGGCCGTAGCCGACGCCCTCCTTGGCGGGCACGGTCTCCTGCGCCGCGCTGTGCGGGCGCTCAGCGCAGCTGCTCGCGCAGCGCCGCCCGCGCGCGGTGCAGCGCCGAGCGCACCGCCGGCACCGTCGTCTCGAGCAGGGCGGCGATCTCGGCGGCGTGCAGGTCGCGCCCGTCTGCCAGCAGCAGCACCGTCCGGTAGTTGGCCGGCAGCTCGGCGAGCGCGCGCAGCACCCGCCGCTGCTCCTCGACCGCGACGGCGACCAGCTCCGGGTCGGGGCTCTCGCCCGGCGGCTCCGGGGCCGCGCCCGCCGCCGCCGCAGCCAGCAGCTCCTCGAGCGAGCCCGGCGGACGCCGCCGCCGCAGCATCCGGCACTCGTTGGTCGCGATCCGGTGCAGCCAGGTGCGCAGGCTCGCTTCCGCCCGGAAGCCGTCCAGGTGCTCGGCCGCCTTCACCAGCGCCGACTGCGTCACGTCCTCGGCGTCCTCGCGATGCCGGCAGAGCTGGCGCGCCAGGCGGTGAATGTCCTCCCGGTAGGCCCACACGGGGCTTCCGCGCAAGCCCGACTCCCCCCTGTTCGCCGCCCAACCGCTCGCGCGGGCTTCGCCAGGGTGAGGCTCGCTCGGGTCGTGCTCGGTACCGGCCGTGCTCATCTCGCTGACCTCTGCACGTGGCATGGTTGGACGTGTGTGGTGATGATGACCGAAGCTGGCACACCTGGGGGGACACCGAGTAGCAAGGAGGCTCGACATGGCAACGATCGTGGTCGGCGTGGACGGCTCCGAGGGCTCGCTGCAGGCCCTCCGCTTCGCCGCCGGGGAGGCGCGGCTGCGGGGTGCGCGGCTGCACGCCGTGCTCGCCTGGGAGTACCCAGCCGCTCTCTATGCGGGCGAGGGCTGGGCGTTCGCCGACAGCGAGACGCTCGAAGGGCTGCGCACGCGCGCCGAGCAGCGGCTCGCGGAGGCGATCGAGGCCGTCGGCCCCTCGCTCGAGGGTGTCGAGCTCGAGCAGAGCGTGGTCGAGGGGAGAGCGGCGGCCGTGCTGCTCGAGGCAGCGAAGGATGCCGACCTGCTCGTCGTCGGCACCCGCGGCCACGGCGGCTTCGTCGGGCTCCTGCTCGGCTCGGTCAGCCAGCAGTGCGTCCATCACGCGTCGTGTCCGGTCGTAGTCGTCCCGCCCGCCCGCAGCTGAGCGGCGTGGTCGCGGGCTGGAGCCAGCGGCGGCGGGCGATGACGCTCGAGACGACCGAGCACGACCTCCCGTTCTCGATCGCCGGTCGGCGTCCAGCGCCCGCCGTCCACAGCGCGGGAAACCGCACCCTGCGTCAGACCGGCCAGGTGAGCCGGGCGGCCGCGAGCCCGAGCACGCGAGCGATGACCGAGGCGGCCTCCTCCCCGAGGCACGCCCGGTACCAGCGGATGAGCGCGTTCGTCGAGGAGTCGTGCGCGAGCTCCGGCTCCGCCTCCGCCTCGAGCTCGGCCGAGCGCCGCTCGGTACATCATGCGCGCACGCGAACGCGGATTCCTCGGCAAGACACAGCCAGGTACGAAGGGCGAACTCGCCGAGTAGAGAACCTCAGAGCTCGGCTTGGTGCGCTGGGGAGCTTGGTGCGCTGGGACCCTCAAAGCGCGCTCTCTCCAGACGGTCGCGGCGTCGCAGATGCGGCGTAAGACACGACACCGCCACGGGAGACATACGGGCGTGACACTCGCTGCGCTCGATCCAACTAATGCCACCGCGCGCATCGCAGGCGACGAGCTTCTGATCGACGGTTTCAGCGAGTGCGACCCCGAGGTGGTGGCCTTCGTGCGGGACACTGACGACGCCGAGCTCGCCGTCCATCGCTGCCTCGAGATGGGCGCGCGGGTGCTGCACCTCGCTGAGCCGCGGCCGAGAGCTTCGCCCCGCGGAAGAGGTTCACGAGTGCTCCGTTGTTCCACCGCAGTCTCCGCGTATGAACCCTCCGCTCGCCGAAAGGCTCGCGGAGGTTCTTGCGTACGCCAGGCGCCAGGTGCGAGCCTGCTGAGGCCGTCGCGTCGTGGGGTTTGCACGCGAGGCGCGGATCCGGCAGAGTCTCGCCTATGGTCAGACCATTGACGATCCAAGCGGACGAGACTCCGCGGCGGCCGTGGCGGCGCGGAGTCGAGAGTCGCGTTCACGATCGCGCGTCCTCCCTGTACCTGCTCGAGCAGTGGTCGGCGCCCGGTGCGGGCGCGCCCACCCACGTCCACCACGGCATCGAGGAGGTGATCCTCGTCGTCGCCGGGATCGCCGACTTCTGGGTCGCCAGCGTCACCGAGCGTATCCGCGCGGGCGGCTCGATCGTCGTCCCCGCCGGGAGCTGGCACGGTTTCCGCAACGCGGGCACCGGCGAGCTGCACACGATCGCCGTCTTCCCGTCGGCGCGGCCGACCGTCGAGTACGAGGACGAGCCGGGGGAGGTCGTCGAGATCCCCGTCAAGCACGAGGGGCGCGCGGCCGTGCACGCCGGCCAGGGCTGCGCCTCCGAGGCGTCGACGGCACCGATCGGGCGTGGCCTGTTCGACGACGAAGCGGAGTGCGCATGACCGTGGTCGCACCGGCGGAGACGAAGATCTACCGAGCCGGCCAGGGAGCGTCAGCGGGCGCGGTCGACGCCGATCCGATCACGACAGAGGTGATCCGTCACGGGCTGAACTCGGCGGCGGAGCAGATGAAGCGTGCGCTTGTGCGTACGGCGTTCTCGCCGGTCATCTACGAGGTCGTGGACTTCGCGGTGGCGATCTACGACAGGCAGGTGCGGTTGTTGGCGCAGGCGCCGTCGTTGCTCATCTTCATGGGCACCATGAGCTTCTGCGTCGAGGCTGCCGTGGCTGCAGTCGGCGGCGAAAAGGCGCTCGAGCCCGGGGACATCGTCCTCTACAACTACCCGTACGGCACCGGTTCGCATCCGCAGGACTGCGCAGTGGTGATGCCGGTGTTCCTCCGGGACGAGGAGTTGATCGGCTACACCGCGATCAAGGGCCACTGGCTGGACATCGGCGGTAAGGAGCCGTACTCGACGGACACGGTCGATGTGTTCCAGGAGGGGACGATCTTCCCGGGCGTGAAGTTGTACAGCCGCGGCCGGCTTGTCAGGGATATCTACCGGATGGCGCTTGCCAAC
>DASREE010000031.1:0-2010 GCA_035652235.1 Gaiellaceae bacterium
CCCTCCGTGCTAGGGAGGGGGTCGACGGCGATGCTCCACAAAGGCTCCACCGCGTCTGCAAGCGCGCTTCCGACGCGGGCTGTGGCGATGACCTCCTCCCCGCGAAGGAGAGCGCGACGAACCGGAGCACCGCCAAGCGCACGCGCTAGACGCGATTGCACCAGAAACCACCGCGGGAGTCGCAAACGGCGGCTCTTCGCTCCTTCAGCACCAGGGACCCATCCGCTCGTGCCGTCGCCGCCGCCGGCTGCGGCGCTCCGTGCACCGGTCGGCGCGGATGGAGGTCGTACTGCGCTTCGACGCCGCACTCGGCTTGCGCGGCGTCGAGCGCGTCGGCGTGGGCGGCGCTGGGTGCGGCCGCGTCGTCCACGTGATCAACTCCCAATCGATTCCGGACGGCTGCTCGGAAGACTGCGCCGCCCGGCGCGCGATTTGACGGACACGCAGCGTCGCGGGAGACTCCGGTTGACCCGCGGGGAGCGCCAACCGCTCGCGGCCAGAGAGGGCCGCCATAGTGCTCCGGCGCGGGTCTCTTTCTGTGTCGTGCGCTCAGTTCAGCTTCGGCGGCGCGCTGCCGTGCGGGAGCGGGCGGTCGCGTCTGCGCCGGCGTGTTGGGTGCTCCAGCGTTCCATCTCGCCGATCACGCCGCGCAGCGCGAGGCCGGAGCGGGTGAGGGTGTATTCGACGCGGGGCGGGATCTCCGCGTACTGGGCGCGGGTGACGATGCCGGCGCGTTCGAGCTCGGCGAGACGGCGGGTGAGCACCTTGTCGCTGAGGCCGGGTACGGAGGCGAGCAGGGCGGAGAAGCGGCGAGGGCCGTCGAGGAGCGCCCAGACGATCTGCGGCGTCCACTTGCGGCCCAGCAGTTCGAAGCAGGCGAGGCCGGGGCAGTGCTGGTCGGGATCGGTCACAGCGAAGAAATGACGGTAACTGGTAGAAGTACGGTAGCCGTGAGAAGGAAAGGACAGTGTGAGCGCGGCACCGTCTCATTGTGGTCGCCGTCGCCGGACGTGACCAGCGGGGAGCGCTGATGCCGGTCGAGCCGCAGGCGGTCCGGGTTGGTTCCCCGGCGCCCGACTTCACGCTGCCCTCACCCGGCCGGGGCAGCGTGCGGCTCTCTGACTACCGCGACGAGCGCGCCGTGTTGCTCGTGTTCATGCGCGCGTTCGGGTGACCGTTCTGCCGTCGGCACCTGGCGCAGTTGCGCCGGCGGTACACCGAGATCCAGGAGCGCGGCGTCGAAGTGCTCGCGCTCGCGCCCGGCGACGTCGAGCAGACGGGCGCGTTCGCCGCTGCGCGCGAGCTGCCGTTTCCCTGTCTCGCCGACCCGAGCCTGGAGGTGTACCGCCGCTACGAGGTGGAGTCGCGGCTGCTCTCGCTCGGACAACGGCCGGCGCTGTACGCGGTCGACCGCAACGGGATCCTCCGCTACGCCTTCCTCGGCACCCAGCAATGGCAGGTCGGAGACGTCGACGAGGCGCTGAGCGCACTCGAGGCCGCCGCCGCCGAAAACCCTCATCAGCAGGAGGAGGATCGTGAGTGAGTTCGTCGCGGTCGCGAAGACGACCGAACTGGCACCGGGCGAGATGAAGCGCGTCCTGGTCGGCCGCCGGCGCGTGCTGCTCGCCAACGTCGAGGGGAGCTTCTACGCGCTCGAGGACAACTGCGGCCACCAGAAGGCCGCCCTGAGCAAGGGCAGGCTGGAAGGCCGCGAGGTCGAGTGCCCGCTCCACTTCGCCCGCTTCGACGTCACCACCGGCAAGGCGCTCGCCGGCCCCGACCTGGCGCGCCGCTCGATCCCCGGCCTGGAGACGCTCGGCCCGGAGGCGATGCAGGCGCTGCAGGAGGTGGGCGCGATAATCGACGACGTCGAGACCGACGACGTCCCCAGCTACGAGGTGCGCCTCGACGGAGACACGGTCGAGGTGAGGCTGCCCGGCGCTCCATGAGCGCCCTTGCACGCGCCGCGATCTGGTTGCACCGGACGCTCTACCGGCTGAGCGGCGGCAG
>DASREE010000032.1:0-209039 GCA_035652235.1 Gaiellaceae bacterium
GATCAAGGTCGTCCTCGACGAGTACGTGATCGGGCAGGAGCGCGCGAAGAAGGCGCTCGCGGTCGCCGTGCACAACCACTACAAGCGCATCTTCAGCAAGAAGGAGGAGGCGCCTGCTCCCGGCGACGACGTCGAGCTGCAGAAGTCGAACATCATGCTGCTCGGCCCGACCGGCTGCGGGAAGACGCACCTGGCGCAGACGCTCGCGCGGATCCTCAACGTCCCCTTCGCCATCGCCGACGCCACGGCGCTGACCGAGGCCGGCTACGTCGGGGAGGACGTCGAGAACATCCTCCTCAAGCTGATCCAGGCGGCCGACTTCGACATCAAGAAGGCCGAGACCGGGATCATCTACATCGACGAGGTCGACAAGATCGCGCGCAAGGCCGACAACCCGTCGATCACGCGCGACGTGTCGGGCGAGGGCGTGCAGCAGGCGCTCCTGAAGATCCTCGAGGGGACGGTCGCCTCCGTACCGCCCCAGGGCGGTCGCAAGCATCCGCACCAGGAGTTCCTCTCGATCGACACGACGAACATCCTCTTCATCTGCGGCGGGGCATTCGCCGGGCTCGAGAAGATCATCGCGCGCCGGATCGGCCGGAACGCGGTCGGATTCGGCGCCAAGATCCACTCCAAGCACTCGATCGAGGGCTCCGAGCTTTTGTCCGAGGTCATGCCCGAGGACCTCCTCAGCTACGGCCTCATCCCGGAGTTCATCGGGCGCCTCCCGGTCGTCTCGCACGTGCACCAGCTGCAGCGCGACGACCTCGTGAAGATCCTCGTCGAGCCGAAGAACGCCCTCGTCAAGCAGTACCAGCGCTTCTTCGCCTACGACTCGATCGAGCTCGTGTTCACCGACGACGGCCTGTGGGAGATCGCCGACCGCGCGCTCGAGCGCGAGACCGGCGCCCGCGGTCTGCGCTCGATCATCGAAGGCGCGCTCCTCGACGTCATGTTCGAGCTCCCCTCCCGGCGCGACGTGTCCAAGTGTGTGATCACGAAGGAGACGATCGCGAAGGGCCTCAAGCCGACGCTCGTGACGCGGGGCGGCACGATCCCGTCCGACTACGACGACGAGGACGAGATCGCCGAAGAGTCGGCGTAGCGGGTCGTCGCCGCCTGTGAGGTGGATCGTCGGCGCGCTGCGGCCGAGTCCGCTCAGGCGGTGAGCGCCTCGGGGCCCTGGCGGTCGCGCACGTACTCCAGGATCGCCTCGAGCAGACGCCCCGAGCTGAGGACGTGCTCGCGTGCGAGCGCTCGCGCCCCCGCCGCGCTGCCGGCGGCGATCGCCTCGCGGATCGCCCGGTGCTGCGCGTCGTTACGCGCGTACAGCTCGTCGAGCTCCGCGCGCGCGACCCAGGTGATCTGGCCGATGAACGTGCGCCGCGCGCTCTTCGCCACGCGCTCCACGTACGGCGAGCCCGCCGCGCGGTAGACGACGTCGTGGAAGGCGTAGTTCGCGTTCATCCACTCGATGGCCAGCGAGTTGTCCTCCACGCCGGCGCGGGCCTTGGCGCGGAGGTCGAGCGTCAGGCTGCTGAAGCGCTGCTCGGCCTCGTCGAGGCGGGCGAGGTCGTCCGCGGTCATGCGCGGGACCGCCAGCTCGGTCGCCAGCCCCTCGAGCTCCGCGCGGACGAGGAACGCCTCGCGCAGCTCCTCCCGCGACAGCGTCCGCACACGGGCACCCCGGTTGGGGACGAACGAGACGAGGCCCAGCGCCGCAAGCCGCCGCAGGGCCTCGCGCGTCGGCGTGCGGCTGACGCCGAAGCGCTCCGACAGCTGCTCCTGGCGCAGGACCGTGCCCGGCGCGATCCTGCCGGAGACGATCTCGTCCTCGAGCACGAGGGCGATATCGTCGGCCTTCGTGCCGACCGTTGCCATCGCCCGGGAGTGTACGCCGCGATCAGGCTGGAGGCGGAGCGAGGACGAACTCGCGCCTTCCCGTCTTGAGCGGCACGAACGGCAGCCCCGACCGGAGCGTCCACGCGTCGAGCGCGCGCTCGACCGCGCCGACGTCGTCCGCCCTCACCACGAGGCGGTGACCGCCGTCCGCGAGCCGGCCTTCCAGCCCCTGGGCCGCGAACGACTCGAGGACGTCGGGGCCGTCGACCGACCGTGTCAGCTCCACGCCGACGATCATGCTGTCTCCGTTCGTGGGAGCCTCGGCGCCCGCGCCGTCGGACCGGGCCGGATCTGCCTCCTCCGCCCGCCGGGTGGCCAAGAATTGGATCCCATCCATGCGTATCCCTCCGATCATCACGACCATTTCTAGCACCTCGGATCCAAGGTGTCCAGAGATTGGATCCGATACACCGGCGGCCGGGCGGACGGCGGCTCGTAGAATGGCCAGCATGGACCCGCTCTACCGGCCGGAAGGCGTCGAGGCGCGGTGGCAGCAGGCGTGGGAGGAGGAGGGCCTGTACGCCGCCGGGGCGGGCGCCCGCCGCGACGAGACCTTCGTCATCTGCGTGCCGCCGCCGAACGTGACGGGCGAGCTGCACATGGGCCATGCCCTCAACGGCTCGATCCAGGACTGTCTCGTCCGCTGGCGACGGATGCTCGGCTTCGACACGCTCTGGCAGCCTGGCTACGACCACGCGGGCATCGCGACGCAGAACGTCGTCGAGAAGCAGCTCCTCGACGAGGGGACGTCGCGCGAGGCGATCGGAAGGCAGGCGTTCGTCGAGCGCACGTGGCAGTGGCTCGACCGGACGGGCCGCACGATCATGAGCCAGTTCCGCCGGCTCGGCTGCTCTCTCGACTACGCGCGCGAGCGTTTCACGATGGACGACGCGTACGTCGCCGCCGTGATGACCTTCTTCGTCCGGCTGTGGGAGCGCGGCTGGATCTACCGGGCCAACCGCATCGTCAACTGGTGCCCCTACCACCGGACGGCCATCTCCGACCTGGAGGTCGAGCACGTCGAGGTCGACGACGTGCTCACCTACGCCCGCTACCCGTTCGCGGACGGGTCGGGGTGGATCACGATCGCCACGGTGCGCCCGGCCACGATCCTCGCCGACGTCGCGGTCGCCGTGCACCCGGCTGACGAGCGCTACCGCGACGCCGTCGGCAGGGAGGTGGTGGTGCCGGTCGTCGGGCGGCGCGTGCCGGTGATCGCCGACGAGCGCGTGCGACCGGAGTTCGGCAGCGGCGCCCTCAAGATCACGCCTGGACACGACCCGCTCGACTTCGAGATCGGCCGCGACCACGGGCTCGAGACGCTGACCGTCGTCGGCTTCGACGGGCGCATGACCGCCCCGGGCTTCGCAGGGCTCGAGCAGGGCGAGGCCGACGAGCGGATCCTCGCCTGGCTGCGCGAGCACGGCGCGCTCGAGCGGCGCGAGAGCTACCGTCACTCGGTCGGCACCTGCGAGCGCTGCCACACGCGGATCGAGCCGCTCGTCTCGCCGCAGTGGTGGTGCCGCATGGACGAGCTCGCCCGCCCGGCGATCGACGCCCTCCGCGCCGGCCGGACACGCTACCACCCCGACAGCCAGCACCGGTTCGCGCTCGACTCGCTCGAGCAGGCGCCCGACTGGTGCCTGTCGCGCCAGCTCTGGTGGGGACACCAGCTGCCGATCTGGACCTGTCCGGACGGGCACAGGACGGTGACCTGGCCGCCGCCCGACGCGTGCGCCGAGTGCGGCTCGCGGGAGCTCGAGCGCGACCCCGACGTCCTCGACACGTGGTTCAGCTCCGCGCTGTGGCCGTTCGCGACGCTCGGCTGGCCCGAGCGGACGCCGGAGCTGAAGCGCTACTACCCGGGCGACGTGAGCGTCACCGCCCGGGAGATCATCCGCCTGTGGGAGAACCGGATGATCGTCGCCGGGCTCCTGCTCATGGAGGACGTGCCGTTCACGGACGTGGTCATCACCTCCACCGTGCTCGCCGTCGACGGGCGGCGGATGTCGAAGAGCCTCGGCACCGGCATCGACCCGCTGGAGGCGGTCGAGCGGTACGGCGCCGACGCGACGCGCTACGGGCTGCTCAAGATCTCCTCGGCACAGGATGTCCGCTTCAGTTGGGGGGCGATCGAGGAGGGGCGCAGCCTCGCGAACAAGCTGTGGAACGTGTCCAGGCTGATCCTCGGGCAGGCGCAGGGCGTCGAGCCGGCGCTGCGGCCCAGGGCGGTCGAGGAGCGGTGGATCCTCTCCCGCCTCGACGAGACGCGCGAGGAGGTGGAGGGGCGGCTCGCCGCCTTCGACTTCGCCCACGTCGCCGAGGCGCTCTACCACCTCGTCTTCGACGACTTCTGCGACTGGTACGCCGAGGCGGCGAAGCCGCGGCTCTACGACGGCGACGAAGACGCACGTGCGACCGCGCTGGCCGCGCTGGAGCGGCTGCTCGCGCTGCTGCACCCGGTCATGCCGCACGTGACCGAGGAGATCTGGTCGCAATTCCACGACAGCCGCCTGATCGTCTCCCCGTGGCCCGAGTCGATTCCGCGGGACGCCGCGGCCGGCGACGTGCTCGAGCGCGCCCGGGACGCGGCTGCGATCTTCGCGCGCAGCGGCGTGCGGGTCGAGCTCGAGGGCGACGCGCTGCGCATCTTCGAGGCGAAGACGCGTGCAGGCCGGGCGAGACAGGCCGACGGCCGGCCGGACGGGAACGTGGAGGTGGAGCGGGAGCGCCTCCGGAGGGAGATCGCGCGCGCGCAGGGCCTTCTCGACAACCCCCGCTTCGTGGAGAAGGCGCCGGCCGAGGTGGTCGAGGCCGAGCGAGCGAAGCTCGCGCGCTACCGCCGCGAGCTCGACGCGCTCGGAGAGGACTAGTGCGGCCATGTCTCGGGCGTCCGTCTCCCGCGGTCTGACCCCGAGCGCAGCGGAGTTGGACGGGGCGATCGCGGCCGCCTGGCGCGCCCCGCTCCACGAGGAGCTCGGCGGCTGGGAGCTCCGCTACGGCTACGGCCTGACGGGGCGGGCGAACTCGGTCTGGCCGCGCAGGCACGACGGGAGCATCGAGCTGGAGCAGAAGCTGGCCGCGGTGGACACGTTCTACCGCGTGCGTGGCTTGCGGCCGACGTTGCAGATCTCGCCGGCAAGCGAGCCCGGCGGGCTCGACCGGGTGCTCGCGACGCGCGGCTACGAGCGAAGCGGCGACGTGCTGCTCGAGGTCGCTGACGCCGCTCCGTTTGCGTGCGAGGTCGGCGACACGGTGAAGCTCATGGGCGAGCCCGACCGCGCCTGGCTTCGTATCTGGCTCGTCGTACGAGGCTTCTCGCCCCAGGCTGCGGCGCGGCTCCTGCCGACGCTGCGCGGCGAGGCCGGCGAGACCGTGTTCGCCCGCCGGGGCGAGGTTGCCGTGGGTCGGGCGGCGCACTGCTGCGGCTGGGCCGTGATCGGCTGCATGGCCACACTGCCGGAGGCCCGCCGGCGCGGCGCGGCCCGAGCCGTCCTCGCCGCGCTCGCCGCCTGGGCGGGCGAGCGGGGTGCACCGCTCTGCCTCAACGTCGACGCCGACAACGGCCCGGCGCGAGCCCTGTACGAGGAGGCAGGCTTCGAGCCGGTCTCCAGCTACTGGTACCGGACGGCGCCCGCGTGAGCAACGTCGACTGGTTGGCGTCGCTCTCGCCGTGGCCGAAGGAGGGGTTCGGGCTCGAGCGCATGCGGGCGCTTCTCGCCGGGCTCGGCGATCCGCAGCTCTCCTACCCGTCGGTCCACGTCGTCGGCACGAACGGCAAGTCGACGACGACCCGCACGATCGAGGCGACGCTCCGTTCCGAGGGGGTGGACGCCGCGGCCTACACGTCGCCGCACGTTCGCGGCTGGGAGGAGCGCATCCGCGTCGGCGGCCACGAGGTGACCTCGCTCGAACGGGCGTTGCAGAGGGTCAGACCCCAGGCCGAGGCCCTCGGGGCGACGCAGTTCGAGGTCCTGACGGCTGCAGCCCTGGCCGAGTTCGCCGAGGCGGGCGTCGAGGTCGCCGCGGTCGAGGCTGGTCTCGGTGGCCGTCACGACGCGACGAACGTGCTCCGTTCGCCCGTGCAGGTGCTGACGAATGTCTCGCTCGAGCACACGGAGGTGCTCGGCCCGACGCGCGAGGCGATCGCGGTCGAGAAGCTCGCCGTTGTCCAACCGGGCTCGACGGTGGTGCTCGGCGAGCCCGAGTGGGCGTCGCTCGCGAGGGCGAACGGCGCGGGGCGCGTCGTCGTCCAGCCGGGTGGAACGGCGTCGCTGGCAGCGTCCGCCGTCGAGGCGTTCCTCGGCCGTCCGGTCGAGCCGGTGCCGGTGCAGCTCCCGGGACGGCTCGAGCGGCGCGACGGCGAGATCTGGGACGGCGCGCACACGCCGGACGCCGTCCGCTTCGTCGGCGCGCAGCTCCCGCGGCTCGGCTCGATCGTCGCCTCCGTGCTCGCCGACAAGGACGTCGACGGCATCCTGTCGGGGCTGGCGCCGCTCGCGCCCGCCCTCGTCGCGACGACATCGTCGAGCCCGCGTGCGCTTCCGGCGGGCGCGCTCGCCCAGCGGGCGAGGCGCTTCTTCACCTCGGTGGTGGAGGTGCCCGACCCCGTGCGCGCGTTACGGCGCGGACACGAGCTCGGAGAGCCGGTTCTCGTCACCGGCTCGCTCTACCTGCTCGCGGATCTGTCTGCAGCGCTCGACCGCAGGCCATGGCGGAGCGCGGCCCGCGCCTGAGCGTCTTCCTGTTCGCGGCGCTCGCGCTCGCGGCCTTCGTTGGAGTCGCGTTCGCAGCGGGGTACATTGTCGGAAAGCTCCTGCTCTGAGGCCGATCTTCCGCTGACCACCGTCCTGCTCACCGACTTCTTCGCCTCGCGGACATGGACGATCACGCGTGCCGGGTTGATCGCCGCAGGCGTGGTCTTCTGGCTCGCCGTCGGCTTCTGGACATTCAAGGATGCGAGACGGCGCGTCCGCAGCCCCTGGCTCGTCGCTCTTGCGACGCTGCTCGGCCTGGTGCCGCCGTACGTCGGGGCGCTCGTGTACATGCTCTTCCGGCCGCCCGAATACCTCGACGAGGTCCGCGAGCGGGAGCTCGAGATCCGTGCGATCGAGGAGCGGCTCGCCGCGGCGCAGAGAGAGTGCCCGGTCTGCCGCGCCGCGATCGAGCCGTCGTTTCTCGTCTGCCCGGTGTGCACGACGCGCCTGAAGGAGGCCTGCTCCGGCTGCAAGGCGCCGCTCGAGCCGCTCTGGCAGATGTGCCCGTTCTGCGAGACGCCGGTGGTACGCGCTTCGGCCGCCGACCTGGTCGGGGCGCTGGAGAGCACGATCGCGCTCGAGTCGACGGAGACCGTGAGCCCGCGCGGCACGACCCGCAAGCGCCCGGCGGCCGACGAGTAGACTGCGCGCTCCGTGCCCTCGGAGCGGACACTCGTGCTGGTGAAGCCGGACGCGGTCGGGCGCGGCCTGGCCGGAGAGATCGTCTCCCGCCTCGAGCGGCGAGGGCTCGCGCTGCGGGCGGCGAAGCTCGTGCGCGTCGAGCGCTCGCTGGCGGAGGCGCACTACGCGGAGCACCGTGAGAAGCCGTTCTTCGGCGAGCTCGTCGAGTTCATCACCTCGGCGCCGACGCTCGCCCTCGTGGTCGAGGGGGAATCGGCGATCGCGGTCGTGCGCACCACCATGGGCGCGACGAACCCCGCGCAGGCCGCACCCGGGACGATTCGCGGCGATCTCGCCCTTGCCATGCCCGACAACCTCGTGCACGGCTCCGACTCGCCCGAATCGGCCGAGCGGGAGATCGCGCTGTGGTTCTCGGCCGATGAGCTCGTCTGAGGCCGCCGCGCGCACCGCGGGCGCCGCGCCGACCTGCGCGTGCGGGTCGGAGACGGAGACCGCGCGGGGGAGGCGCTGGCCGGCGGAGGAGATCTGGCGGTCGCGCAAGCGCTGACGGGGGCTGGGCAGGCGTCCGAGGCGGCGCCGCCAACGCTTCTCCTCGCGTCGACGTCTCCGCAGCGGCGCGCGATCCTCGAGCAGCTGCGCATCCCGTTCGAGGCCGTCCGTCCGTCGTTCGTCGAGGACGACCGGCCCGACGCCGATCCGGTGTCGCTCGTCCGCGCGCACGCGCGGGGCAAGGCCCGCGCCGCCCTGGCGCTCGCCGACGGCCGCCCCGTGCTCGGCGTGGACACGGCCGTCGCGTGCGAGGGCGTCGTGTACGGAAAGCCGGCGGGCGCGGCCGAGGCGGCGGCGGCGCTGCGAGCGCTCGCCGGGCGCTCGCACGTCGTCGTCTCGGGGCTCGCGCTCGTCGGGCCGGGCTGGGAGGTGCTCGAGCACGAGGTGACGCGGGTGTGGTTCCGCTCGCTGTCCGAGCGCGACATCGACCGGTACGTGGCGAGCGGCGAGTGGGAGGGGCGGGCGGGCGCATACGCCATCCAGGGTCTCGGCGCGTCGCTCGTCGAGCGCGTCGAGGGGGACTACCTGAACGTCGTCGGCCTGCCGGCGGCGCTCCTCGTCCGCCTGCTCGCAGAGCGCTTCCCGGGCGTCTACGGCTTCGGCTGATCCCTGCCGCAGCGAGGACCGCGCACAGACGAGCGAGAGATCCGGACCGCCGGCTTCGTCGGACGTCGGCGAGCGCCGGCCCGAGCGCATCGAGCGGCATGCGGCGACCCGAACGGTGACCGCCGCTAGACTCGAAGCCCCCGATGGCGCTCTTCGACACGCTCACGGGCTTCGGCAGCCGCGATATGGCCGTGGACCTCGGGACGGCAAACACGCTCGTGTACGTGCGCGGCCGCGGCATCGTGCTCTCGGAGCCGTCCGTCGTCGCGATCGACACGCGCTCCGGCGAGGTGCACGCGGTCGGCGTCGAAGCCAAGCGGATGCTGGGCCGCACGCCGGGCTCGATCCAGGCGATCCGGCCGCTGAAAGACGGCGTCATCGCCGATTTCGACGTCACCGAGCAGATGCTCAGGCACTTCATCCTCAAGGTGCACCAACACCGGTTCGCCCACCCACGCGTCGTCGTGTGCGTGCCGAGCGGCGTGACGGGCGTCGAGCGGCGTGCGGTCGAGGAGGCGACGCTGAGCGCCGGCGCGCGGCAGGCGTACCTGATCGAGGAGCCGATGGCCGCCGCTATCGGGGCCGGCCTGCCGATCGCCGAGCCGGCCGGGAACATGATCGTCGACATCGGCGGCGGGACGAGCGAGGTGGCCGTGATCTCGCTCGGCGGCATCGTCGTCTCGCAGAGCCTGCGCGTGGGCGGCGATGAGATGGACGAGGCGATCATCAATCACGTCAAGCGGGAGTACAAGCTGCTGATCGGGCAGCAAACGGCCGAGGAGATCAAGCTCGAGATCGGCTCGGCGTACCCGATGCGCGAGGAGATCCAGGCAGAGGTGCGAGGGCGGGATCTTCTCACCGGCCTGCCGAAGACGGTGATCCTCTCGTCGGACGAGGTCCGGCACGCCCTCGACGAACCGGTCGGGCAGATCGTCGACGCCATCAAGCAGACGCTCGACAAGACGCCTCCGGAGCTGGCGGCGGACATCATGGACAGAGGGTTGATGCTGGCCGGAGGGGGCTCGCTTCTCGGGGGGTTGGACGAGCGCCTGCGGCAGGAGACCCACATGCCGGTGCACGTCGCCGAGTCACCGCTCACGTGCGTCGCCGTCGGCTCCGGACGAAGCCTCGAGGAGTTCGAGGTGATTCACCGCTCGCAGAAGACGCGCGGGCGTGGGCGGTTTCGGAACAACTATCGGGCGTAGTCACAGGGGCCTCCCGCGCTCCAACCTACGAGGGGCTCCAGCCTACGAGAGGTCTCTCTCGTCGGGTCGCCCGGGTCGCCGGCCGCTTCGTCCCGGTGGGGCCCGCCCCCTGTCGCCCGCGCAACCTCGCCGCAGACTTGCCTACACTGGGGTTGCTCGTGCCTCGCCACAGATCAGTCCGAGTCGCGACGCTGGGGGCATCGCGGGGGCGGCCGGCGGCACCGACCCAGCTCTCCTCTCGAACGGCGAGCGTGCTTCGGCGCCGCATCGTCGCGGGCGTGCTGGTTGCCGTCTCGCTCGCCCTCCTCACCATCTACTTCCGCGAGTCCTCCTCGGGCGGGCTGCACGGCCTGCAGAGCGCCGGCTCGAGCGTGCTGCGTCCGTTCGAGGTGGCCGCGAACCGTGTCGCGCAGCCGTTCCGCGACGCAGCGAGCTGGGTCGGCGGGCTGAGCAGCGCGAGATCGCAGAACGCGAAGCTCCGCCGCCAGAACGCGGCGCTCAGGAACACGAAGATCCAGCTCCAGGCCGCGATTCGCGAGAACATCAAGCTGCGGGAGCTGCTCGCCTACCGTGACGGCACCACCTTCCCGACCGGCTACCGCAGCATCACGACGCGCGTGATCAGCCGGCCGACGGGGCAGTTCGACCAGCGGGTCGGGATCGACAAGGGACGCGACGACGGCGTCGGCCTGAACGACCCGGTCGTCACGGCCGAGGGGCTTGCCGGCCAGGTGACGAAGGTCTTCGCCCACACCGCACAGGTGACCCTGATCACCGACCCGACGAGCGCCGTGTCCGCGCTCGATCCGCGCACGGGCGCCTCCGGCATCGTCCGGCACAACGACCCGGGGAGCGGCCTGATCCTCGACCAGGTGTCGAAGGCGCAGGTGGTGACCACGGGCGACCCGCTCGTCACCGCCGGCTGGCGGACGAAGGACCTGTCCTCCATCTACCCGCGCAACATCCCGATCGGGACGGTCGGCTCGGTCAGCCAGACGGACGTCGACCCGTACAAGCAGATCGGCGTCGAGCCGCTGGTCGATTTCTCCTCGCTCGACTGGATGCTCGTCCTCGTCAAGGAGCGGCCGCGCCCATGATCCTCGACGGGCTCAAGGTGGGTGCGCTCGTCTTCGTGGCGGCGATCCTGCAGGCCTCGGTCTTCGCCGACGTGCGCGTCCTCGGCGGCACCCCCGACCTCCTGCTCGTCGCGCTCGTCGCCGCGGCGCTGCTGCGCGGCTCGGTGACGGGCGCCTGCGCCGGCTTCTTCGCCGGCCTCGTCATCGACACGGCGACGCTCGAGATTCTCGGCCTCTCGTCGCTGCTGCTCACGCTCGTCGGCTACTGGGTCGGCCGCTACGGGGAGACGACGGGCCGCGACCGCATGCACGCACCGTTCCTGGCCATCGCCCTGATCACGTTCCTGTACGCGCTCGGAGGACTTGCGCTCCGCTTCGTGCTCGGGGAGCCCGCGCCCGCACGGGCCGTCCTGCTCGACACGCTCTTCCAGGACATCGCCCTCAACCTGATCGTGACGCTGCCCGTGTACGCGCTCGTCCGCCGGCTGCTGCCGCCGCGTCCGCGCGCCGTCCGCCCGGAAGGAGCGCCGGCCGTTGGCTAGCGCCGGCTCGAGGGCGCGGGTCCCTCGCTTCCTGCCGCCGGACCCCCGCGTCGAGCAGCCCTACCTGTTCACGCCGAAGATGGCGCTGCGGGTGGCCATCCTCGGCGTCGTCGCCATCGTCGTCGTCGGCGTCCTCCTGCTCAGGCTGTGGTCGCTCGAGGTGCTGTCGGGGTCGAAGTTCCGCGCCGAGGCGCTCGACAACCAGCTGCGCACCGTGTCGCTCGAGGCGCCGCGCGGTCCGATCCTCGACAGCCGCGGCCGCGTGCTGGTGCGCAACGTGATCAGCAAGGCGGTCGTCGTCTGGCCCGGCGACCTGCCCAAGCGCCGCGGTCGCGACACGGAGCTGCGCCAGCTGGCCAAGGTGCTGAACATGTCGTTCGCGCAGGTGCGCGCGCTCCTGCGCTCGCACCGCCCCGGGGACGTGACGACCCCGGTCACCCTCAAGGTGTCGGTGCACCCGGAGCAGATCTACTACATCCTCGAGCACGCGGCGCAGTTCCGCGGCGTCCAGATCAAGCCGACCTACCTGCGCTACTACAACTCGGAGGACGCGCTCGCGCAGGTGCTCGGCTACGTGAGCCGGATCGACGCGCGCGAGCTCGCGCGCGATCGGCAGGCCTGCGCCGGCAAGGGCTACCCGCCGGACGACCGCATCGGCAAGAGCGGCGTCGAGGCGGCGTACGACACGTACCTGCACGGCTGCGCGGGCGAGGCCGAGCTCCGCGTCGACTCGGCCGGCAGGCAGACGAGCCCGCTCTACGTCCACCAGCAGCCTCAGGCCGGGGCGGCGGTGCGGCTGACGATCGACATCCGCCTGCAGCGCGCCGCCGAGAACGCGCTCGCCTACGGCATCCGCATTGCGCAGGGGACGAGCGACGGCTGGGCGGCCGACGGAGGCGCCTTCGTCGCCATGGACGTGAACACGGGCGCGATGCTGGCGATGGCGTCGAGCCCGACGTACGCGCCGCGGGTGTGGGTGAACCGTGACCCGAAGGAGCTCGCGCCGCTCCTCGACCAGACGGCCGCGCGCCGCGCCAACTACCCGGCGATCGACCGCGTCATCGACGCGGCCTACCCGCCGGGGTCGACGTTCAAGCCCGTGACGGCGCTCGCCGCGCTGGAGGAGAACATCGTTTCGCCGTACCAGCCGCTGCTCTGCTCACCCACCTACTCCGCGCCGAACCCCTACGGCGGCCCCCGGCAGGTGTTCCGGAACTGGAACCCGTACGTGTCGAGCTACATGACGATGGCGACGGCGCTCGAGCAGTCGTGCGACACCTACTTCTACCAGCTCGGCTACGACTTCTACCAGCTGCCGGCGAACCGTGGCCAGCCGCTGCAGAAGTGGGCCGAGCGCTTCGGCTTCGGCAAGCAGCCGGGGATCGACATCGGGCCGCAGGCGACCGGGCTCGTGCCGACGATCGAGTGGAAGAAGAAGGCGTTCACGAGCCCGATCGACCGGGCGTGGAAGCCGGGTGACTCGATCCAGCTGGCCATCGGCCAGAAGGACGTGCTGGTCACGCCCCTGCAGCTCGTCCGCTTCTACGCGATGCTCGCGAACGGCGGCAAGCTCGTCACGCCGCACGTCGTCGCCGACGTCGAGCGGCCGAGCCCGGGCGGGAGCGGCGCCCCGACCGTCCTGCGCAGCTTCCAGCCTCCGGCGCCGACGCCGACCGGCGTCGACCCGAGCTACCTGCAGGTCGTCCGTCAGGGGCTGTACGACGCGACGCACGACCCGCTCGGGACCTCGTACGGCACCTTCGGCCACTTCCCGGTGCCGGTTGCCGGCAAGACGGGGACGGCCGAGAAGGTCGTCACCCTGCCCGGCGAGACCCAGCCGCGCAAGCTGAACCAGTCGCTCTGGTGCGGCTACGCGCCCGCCGACCGCCCGACGGTCGCCGTGTGCGTGGTGATCGAGAACGGCGGTCACGGCGCCGAGGCGGCCGCGCCGGCGGCTGCGAAGTGGCTCGCGCAATACTTCGGGACGACGGCTCAAGCGAGCCCGGGGACGGCTTCCGACTGATGGTCCAGTACATCGGCACCGCGGCGGCGGCGCGGCGGAGGAGGAGGCGGGCGGCCCTCGACGAGGTCGGGTCCGGCTCCTTCCTCGCCAGGCTCGACTGGGTGCTGCTCCTGACCACCGGCGCGCTCGTCGGCTACGGGCTGTGGGCGATCGCAGGCATCACCCGGCACGCGATCCCGGGCGACCCGCACTACTACCTCGACCGTCAGCTCGTCTTCGTGGCCGTGGGGCTGGTCGGCATGGCCGCCGCCGCCGCCGTCGACCCTGCCTGGTACCGGCGGGCGAGCCGGGGCCTGTACGCGGCCATGCTCGGGGTGCTCGTCCTCGTCTTCCTGTTCGGCACCGTCGCCCGCCACTCGAAACGGTGGATCGACGTCGGCTTCTTTCGCTTCCAGCCGTCCGAGTTCGGGAAGCTGCTGCTCATCCTGTTCCTGTCGGCGCTGCTCGCCGAGCGAGCGGCGCGGATCGGCGAGCTGAAGACGCCGCTCCTGGCCGTCGGCCTCGCCGCCCCGCCGATCCTGCTCGTGTTCGCCCAGCCCGACCTCGGCAGCGCGCTCGTGTACGTGGCCGCGCTCGCCGCCTGCCTGTTCATGGGCGGGGTCCGCTGGCCGCACCTCGCCTTCCTCGCCGCCGCCGGCGTGCTGATCGTCGTCTCCATCCTCTGGCTGCTGCCGTCGGCCGGCGTGAACGTGCTGCAGCCCTACCAGGTGAAGCGGCTGACGACGTTCACGGCGCCGGGCAGCGATCCGCAGGGCGACACGTACAACCAGCACCAGGCGCAGATCGCCGTCGGCGCCGGCGGGCTCACGGGGCGCGGCGTGTCCGGCGCCACCCAGACGAACCTCGACTACCTGCCGGAGAGCCAGACGGACTTCGCCTTCGCCGCCTTCGCCGAGCAGCGCGGCTTCCTCGGCGTGTCGGTGCTCCTGCTCCTCTACCTGCTCGTCGTCTGGCGCGGCCTCAAGATCGCGACGATCGCGCGTGACGCGTTCTCGGCGATCGTGGCTGCGGGGATCGTCTTCGCCTTCCTCTTCCAGATCTTCGTCAACGTGGGCATGACCATCGGCCTCGCCCCCGTGACTGGCATCACGCTTCCCTTCGTGAGCGTGGGCGGCTCGTCCATGATCGCGAGCCTCGTCGCGATCGGCCTCCTGCAGGCGATCCACGTGCGCGGCCGGCTCCGGCGCGGGTGAGCGTCGCCGGCAAGCTGCCGGTGGCGCCGAAGGAGGTGCTGGCGATCGCGCGCGAGCTGCGCGCGTCGGCGCGGGCCGAGCGGCCGCTCGTCGTCTCCGGCGCGAAGGAGCTTGCCGCGGCGCTCACGCGCGAGCTTGCCCGCGGCGGGGTTGCCTCGGCGGTGCGGGACGAGGCGGCCGCGGGCGAGGCAGCGGTGGTCGTGCACGTGCTGAGCGGCCCTGCCGATCAGGACGACGTGGCCTTCCTCAAGCGGGTGGCGCGCGCGCACGTCCCGCTCGTCTCGGTCGTGGCCGGGCCGGCGGGGGAGCGGGTTGCCGACCCGCCCTACGTGCTGGCGGAGAACGTCGTCCGCGTGCCCCCGGGCGCGGGCTTCCCGCTCGACGAGATCGCGGCGGCGATCGCGCGTGCGCTCGGCGAGCGGGCGACGCCGCTCGCGGCCCGGCTCCCGGTGCTGCGAGAGGCGGTCGTCGACCGTCTCATCGCCCACTACTCGCGCCAGAACGGGCTCGTCGGCGCCGCGGTGTTCGTGCCCGGAGCCGACCTGCCGGTGCTGACGCTGAACCAGATCCGGCTGCTGCTGCGCGTCGCGGACGCGTACGGCTTCGAGCTCGACCGGGAGCGGATTCCCGAGGTGCTCGGCGTGATCGGCGGCGGCATCGGGCTGCGCGCGCTCGCGCGCTCCGCGCTCGGCTTCGTCCCGCTCGCCGGCTGGGCCGTGAGGGCCGCCATCGCCTACGGCGGGACACGGGCGCTCGGCGAGGCGGCGCGTCGCTACTTCCAGGCGAGGGCGCCGGTGACGAGAGTCGCGGGCGACCGCGTCGTCTTCCCGCGCTGACCGCCTCCCGTCCACCGCGTCCAGCCGCGTCCGGTGTGTTGCGGAGGGGCCGTCCGACGGGGGTCCTACCATCGCGGGCGTGAACGATCACGACGACGCGCTCGCACGATCGGTTCGCCAGGCGGAGGAGCTGCTCGAGATCGAGGAGGCGGACGCCTGGTTCGAGTACCTCGAGGCGACCCGCAACCAGTCGGCGACGCGCTACCGCGAGGTCGAGCCGTGGGCGTGGGCCCGCCTCAACCAGCGGCTGCGCGCCCTCCGCGCCCGGCGCGCCAAGCTCAAGCCCGCCGCTGCCTAGCCCCGAGCCGGGAGCAGGCGGGCCGGCCGGGCTCCGCTGCTACGCTGCTCGAGAGTTTGTCCCTCTTGACTGACCGGAACGTGCTGCGCGCGTCGTGCGCTTTGTTCGTCGCCGACGTCCGCGCGCACGATCCCCGCGAAGGAGAATCAACTTGCCTCTACCCTGGTTTCGACGCCGCGACAGGCGGCCTGAGACGCAGCCCACTGACCAGACGAGCGACGGCACGCCCTCGGCGGCAGGGAAGTCCGAGCCCCTAGCCACCTCCTCCGAGGAGGCGGCCGAGACGACGCAGCCGGCGCGCCGCCGCCGCCGCCGCGGCACCCGCGGCGGCCGGGCGCGCAAGCGCTCCGCCGCGGCGGCCGACGCCGCCGAGGGGACGGCCGCGGCCGCGGAGGCCGCGTCCGCCACGGACGGCGCCGTGGTCGCGAACGGTGCCGGCCCGGCGAACGTCGCCGGTCCGGCGAAGAGTGCCGCGGCCGCGAAGGGCGCCTCCAGGCGCGCTGCGTCCAGGTCGGCCGACGGCAAGCCGGCGCGCTCGAGGCGCTCCGACTCCCGCCGGCGGCAGCAGACGCGCCGCAGCCCGCTTCCCGCGGCGAAGCGCGAGCTCCTCGTCTCGGTGAGCGTCACCGAGCAACGCGTCGCGGTGCTCGAGGACGACCGGGTCGCCGAGGTCTATCTCGAGCGCCCCGGTCGCCGCTCGATCGCCGGCAACGTCTACAAGGGTGTCGTCGACAACGTGCTTCCCGGCATGGAGGCCGCGTTCGTCGAGATCGGCCTCGAGAAGAACGGGTTCCTGTACGTGGACGAGATCGTCACGCCCGAGCTCGAGGGGCGTCGCCACGGCCGGCGCATCCAGGACCTGCTCAGCCGCGGCCAGGAGATCCTCGTCCAGGCGGTGAAGGACCCGATGAAGACGAAAGGCGCGCGGCTGACGACGGAGATCTCGCTGCCGGGACGGTTCGTCGTCTACGTGCCGCAGGGCGAGGGCGTCGGCGTCTCGCGGCGGCTCGACGACGACGAGCGGAGCCGCCTGCGCGACATCCTCCGCCAGCTCGACCTGCCGGGCGGCGGCATCATCGTCCGCACGGCCGCGGAGGGTGCCTCCGCCGAGGACGTGGAGCGCGACATCCGCTTCCTCGAGAAGCTGTGGAGGGAGATCCAGGCGCGCGCGAAGGCAGTCGACGCGCCGTCGCTCGTCTACAGCGAGGCGGAGCTGCCGCTGCGGGTCGTCCGCGACCTGTTCACCGGCGACTTCGAGCGCGCCCTGGTCGACGACGACGTCACCTTCAAGCGCATCACCGGCTACCTGAAGAAGACCTCCCCGCACATGGCCGAGCGCGTGCACCGCTACCGGGAGAAGGAGCCGCTGTTCGAGGCGTACGGCGTCGACGCCGAGATTCGCTCCACGCTCAACCGCCGGGTCGAACTGCCCTCCGGGGGCTACCTCGTCTTCGACTACGCGGAGGCGTTCACGGTCATCGACGTCAACACCGGCCGGTTCGTCGGCTCGCGCTCGAAGAGCTCGGCCGCGCGCCTCGAGGACACGATCACGAAGAACAACCTCGAGGCGGTGAAGGAGGTCGTCCGCCAGCTTCGCCTCCGCGACATCGGCGGGATCATCGTCATCGACTTCATCGACATGGCGAACCCGAAGAACCGCCAGCAGGTCGAGGAGGAGCTGAAGGCCGAGCTCGAGCGCGACCGGACGAAGACGTATGTCGTCGAGATCTCGCCGCTCGGTCTCGTCGAGATGACGCGGCAGAACGTCACCGACGGGCCGCGCGAGATCCTGACGAAGCGCTGCCCGACCTGCGCAGGCGATGGCATCGTCGTCTCCGAGACGTCGGCGGCCGTCGAGGCCGAGCGGCGGCTGCGGGCGCTCGCCGCGCACAACCCGCGCACGAAGGCGTTCAAGGTCGAGCTCAACCCGCAGGTGGCGGCGACGCTGATCGGCCCGGGCGCGCAGCGGCTGGCGGCGATCGAGCAGGCGGCGAAGCGGACGTTCCTGCTCGAGCCGCGCGAAGGGGTCGCCCTTGACCACTTCGTCGTGCTGGACAAGGGCACGCCGGAGAAGCTCATGTCCGAGACGCCCTTCGCGCCTGGGCGCGAGCTCGACGTCAAGCTCGTCGAGGTCGGCCGCTACGACCCCGACGCCGGGGTCGGCAAGCTGGACGGCCACGATATCTGCGTCGGCGAGGCGGCGCGGCTCGTGGGCAAGAAGGTGAAGGCGCGCGTCGAGCGCGTCGTCGACGGGACGGTGTACGCCACGCTCGTCGGCGCCGCGGCCGCACCCGCGCCGCCGCCGCCGATCACCGCGGAGGGTCTCGCCGAGAAGCCGACGCGCGTGGCGCGCAGGACGTCCGTCCAGCCGGCGCAGGCGCCCGAGGCGACCGTCGAGGGCTCGGTCGCGGCCGAGGGCGCAGGCGAGGAGCCCGAGCAGCAGACGGCGCCGCCCACGCGCACGCGGCGCGGAACGCGGGGTGGCAGACGCCGGCGCAAGGGGCCGGTGGCGGCCGGCGCGGACGGGCTCGGCGGGCAGGAGGAGGAGCCGGCAGGGCCACGGATCCACCTGCCGGAGCCCGACCTTGGCCTCGGCCAGCCCGAGCACGCGGCAGAGAACGGCGCCGAGACTCAGCCCGGGAGGCGGGCGCGCGCGCGCCGCCGGGACGGGCTCCCGGCATCCGCGGAGCTGGTCGGGGACGGCGCCGGCCCTGCCGAGCTGCCGGCCGCCGAGCTGCCGGCCACCGGGGCGCCGCTGGCGGAGGAGCATGCCGTCGCGGTCGACGGGGTCGGGGTCGCGGACGACGGGGCCGAGGCAAGCGGCGCGCAGCCGGCGAAGCGGAAGCGGACGAGACGCGGGACGCGCGGGGGAAGGCGCCGCCGCAAGGCGGCCGCGGCCGTCCCGGGTCAGGCGCCTTCCGACGGCTGAGCGGCTCGCCCGAGCCGAGCAGGCCCGTGCGGTGGGGCCGAGGTGGCGGTTGCCCGTTCCCGCCGTGCCGGCGGGGTTGCCGCTACACTGCCGGGCAGGGCGATCGTGCCCGCTCCTCCTCTGGCTCGACCCGATGACGTACGCCATCATCTCGCTCGGCGGCAAGCAGTACCGCGTCCAGGCCGGACAGCGGCTGCTCGTCGACCACCTCCCGCACGGGCCTGCGACGACCTTTCATCCGCGCGTGCTCTTCCTCGGCGGCGACGGCAGGGCCGAGTTCTCGCCCAAGGGAGCGCAGGTGACGGCGACGGTGGTGGGGGACGTTCTCGGCGAGAAGATCCGCATCGGCAAGTACAAGCGCCGCACCGGCTACCGGCGTCACGCCGGTCACCGAAGCAAGCTGACGGAGATCGAGATCACCGCCATCGGCGCGGCGGGCGCGAGGCCGAAGCCGCAGGCCGAGAGGTCGCAGGCGCCAGGGGCCGAGGCGAAGTCCGCGCCACGCGCCAGGCAGAAGGCGGGCGCCTCCGCGCCGGCCGAGGGCGAGGGGAAGGCTGCGTCGAGGTCGAGGGCGCAGACGGCGAAGGCGAAGGAAGAGGCGGACTAGCGATGGCACACAAGAAGGGGCTCGGCTCCTCGCGGAACGGCCGCGACTCGAAGCCGAAGATGCTCGGCGTGAAGATCTTCGCCGGCCAGGTCGTGAAGCCCGGCATGATCATCGTGCGCCAGCGCGGCACGAAGTTCCGGCCGGGGCCGGGGACGGGCATCGGGCGCGACGACACCATCTTCGCGACCAGGCCGGGGACGGTCGCCTTCCGGCAGAGCGGCGAGCGCCGCTTCGTGCACGTCGTCGCCGACTGAGCGGCGCGCGCAGGCCGACTGAGCGGCGTGCCGGCGACCCGGTCGCCTCTTCGGGCGTCCCCGTCCGGGCGTGCTTTCCTTCCGGCGTGTTCAGCGACCGAGCCCGCATCCACGTCGTCGCCGGCCGAGGTGGTGACGGAGCGCTCAGCTTCCGCCGCGAGAAGCACGTGCCGAAGGGCGGCCCCGACGGTGGCGACGGCGGCCCGGGCGGCTCGGTCGTGCTGGTCGCCGATCCGAGCCTGCGCGACCTCTCCGGCCTTCGCACCCGGCGCCGGATCAGGGCCGGTCGCGGCTCGAACGGCGGAGGCGGCGGACGGCATGGCGCCGCCGGCGCCGACGTCGAGCTGCACGTCCCGGTCGGAACCGAGGTGCGGGACGAGGCGGGCGAGCTGATCGCCGACCTCGCCCGAGCGGGCGCGCGCGCCGTCGTCGCCAGGGGCGGCGAGGGCGGCCGCGGCAACCGCCACTTCGCCACGCCGACGCGGCAGGCGCCGCGGTTCGCCGAGGTCGGCCTGCCGGGGGAGGAGGCCGACGTCGAGCTGCGCCTGAAGCTGCTCGCCGACGCCGCGCTCGTCGGGTTGCCGAACGCGGGCAAGTCGTCGCTCCTGCGCCGGATCTCGAACGCGAAGCCGAAGGTGGCCGACTACCCGTTCACGACGCTCGCGCCGGTGCTGGGGACGGTCGACGCGCCGGACGGCCGCCAGCTCGTCGTCGCCGACGTCCCCGGGCTGATCGAGGGCGCCGCCGAGGGTGCCGGGCTCGGCCACGAGTTCCTCGCCCACCTGGAGCGGGCGCGTGTCCTCGTGCACGTGGTCGACGTCTCAGCCGGACCGGCCGAGGCGCAGCTCGCCGCCGTCGACCGCGAGCTCGCGGCGTACGGAGCCGGGCTCGACCGGTTGCCGCAGATCGTCGTGCTGAACAAGATCGACCTCGCGCCTCCGCCGCGGCTGGACGTGGGCGGGGAGCGCGTCCTCGGCGTGTTCGCGCTCTCCTGCGCGACCGGCGAGGGCGTCGAGCGCTTCCGGCGCGCGCTCTTCGGCCTCGTGCCCGAGCCCCACCAGCCCGCGCCCGAGGAGGCGCCCGTGCCCGACTTCCTCGTCTACCGCCCGAAGCCGCGCCGGGCGCCGTTTCGCCTTCTGCGCACCGACCGCGGCTTCCGCGTCGTCGGCAGGCCGCCTTCTCCGGAGGAGCTGGAGGGCGCGCTCCGCGCCGCCGGTGCGAGGGCGGGCGACGAGGTCGTGGTCGGCGAGGAGACGCTCGAGTACCGGTGACGGGGCTGCTCGGGGGGAGCTTCGACCCGCCGCATGTCGGGCACGTCGCCCTGCTTCGCGGCGCCCGCGCCCGCTTCCGGCTCGAGCGCGTCGTCGTCCTCGTCGTCGCCGACCCGGGCCACAAGGAGGTGACGACCGACGCGCACGTCCGGCTTGCGCTCGCCCGCGCCGCCTTCCCGGGCGAGACGGTCGAGCTCGATCCGCACGCGCGGACGGTGGACATGCTGCGGGCCTCCAGCTACGACGACCCCCTGTTCCTGATCGGCGCCGACGAGTTCCTCGACCTGCCGACCTGGAAGGAGCCGGAGGGCGTGCTCGCGCTCGCCAGGCTGGGGGTGGCGATGCGGCCCGGCTACCCGCGCGCGCGGCTGGACGAGGTCGCGGCGCGTCTCGGCCGCCCCGACCGGGTCGTCTTCTTCGAGGTCGAGCCGTTCGACGTCTCCTCGCGCGAGATCCGGGCGCGGGTCGCCGCCGGGAAGCCGATCGACGGCCTCGTGCCGGCCGCCGTCGCCCGCGAGATCGAGCGCCTCGGGCTCTACCGCAACGGCAGCGCCCACGGGTAGACTTGCCCGAGCCCGACCGAGGAGACGAACCCGACCTGACGTCGTTCGAGCAAGCCCGCCGCATCGCCGGCCTCGCGCAGGAGAAGCTGGCGCGCGACGTCGTCATCCTCGACATGCGGCCCGTGTGCACGTACACGGACTACTTCGTCGTCTGCACCGGCCAGAACCCCCGCCAGGCGAAGGCGATCTTCGACGAGGTGCACGACCGGCTGAAGCGCGAGCAGCGGGCGCTGCCGCGCTCGGTCGCGGGCGAGCGCGAGGCGACCTGGATCGTCGCCGACTACCTCGACGTCGTGCTGCACGTGTTCACGCCCGACACGCGGCGCTTCTACGGGCTGGAGGAGCTGTGGGGCGACGTGCCCGTCACGCGCCTCGAGGAGGACGGCTCCCCGGTCGACGCGGCCGCCGGCTGAGCGTCCTTGCCGGGTGGCTCTTCGCGGGAGACGGCTCTCAGCGGCGCGGCGAGGAGGCGGCTCCGCCTTCCCGCACGGGCCGGGAGCGCCGGCGGCGGTCGCCGCGCAGGCGGTGGAGCTCGGCGTCTGCCCGGGGCGGGTCGTGCGACAGCCGCTCGCGGGTCATGTGGTCGATCTCCTGCTTCAGCCACTCACGTTCCTGGAAGCTGAGCTGCCTCATCGTCGTACCCTCCCGCGCTCGTTCCGGCCCCACGCCGGGGAGAGTGCCGCGCCGGCCGCGACCGGCCATCGGAAGCTCGTACGGATCCTGCTCCGGGATTTCCCCTACCTCCCGGCCCGGGTACACTGGCCCGAGCACTCGGGGGCCGTAGCTCAGCTGGGAGAGCGTTTGGCTGGCAGCCAAAAGGTCACGGGTTCGAATCCCGTCGGCTCCACTGCATGACTCCGGGCGACCGCCGTGCCGCCTTCCGGGCGCTCCATGCACGCGACCGGCTGTTCGTGATGCCGAACCCGTGGGACGTCGGCTCGGCGCGGCTGCTCGAGTCGTGGGGGTTCGAGGCGCTCGCGACGACGAGCGCGGGCCTCGCCTGGTCGCTCGGGAAGCGCGACCAGCAGGTGACGAGGGACGAGCTCGTCTCGCACGTGGCCGCCCTGTGCGCGGCCACCTCGGTTCCGCTCAACGTCGACAGCGAGCGCTGCTACCCGGACGAGCCGGGCGGCGTCGCCGAGACGGTGGGGCTGCTCGCGGAGGCCGGCGCGGCCGGCTGCTCGATCGAGGACTACGACCCCGCCTCCGGCCGGATCGACGACGTCGGGGTCGCGGCCGAGCGCGTGGCGGTCGCGGCGCAGGCGGCGCACTCGCTCCCCGACCCGCTGGTGCTCACCGCCCGCGCCGAGAACCACATCCGCGGCGTCGACGACCTCGGCGACACGATCGCCCGGCTCGTCGCCTACCGCGACGCGGGTGCGGACGTCGTGTACGCGCCGGGCCTCGCAACGATCGAGCAGGTGCGCGCCGTGGTGCAGGCGGTCGGCGTCCCGGTGAACGTGCTCGCGCGGCCGGGCGGGCCGAGCACGGGCGAGCTCGCCGCGGCCGGCGTGCGCCGCGTGTCGACGGGCGGCGCGCTGGCACGGGCGGCCTACGGCGCGCTGCGGGCGGCCGCCGACGAGCTGCGCACGCGAGGCACCTCGGGCTACGCGGCGGTGGCCGTGTCGAGCGCCGAGCTCGAGTCTGCCCTCGGCTCGGGCTGGGCACGTCGTTCCTGAGCGCAGCGCGGAGGCGAGGACACGAGCCCTCGCCTCCGCGCTGAAACGACGGTCACTCCGTCACGCGTTACGGGCCCCAGCCCGCGCCGCCTGCGAGCGCGGCGGCGAGGACGAGAGCGGCGGCGACGAGCATCGCACCGATCCGGCCGGACATGGCACACCTCCCTTCGCCGTTTCGAGCCTGGCCCCACGGGGAAATGTGGGGCGTGCAACGCACGAAATCGGACCATCCGCCCGTGTCAAGAGGCAGCTGCCAATTGACGCCGTCGTCCGGAGTCGCCAAGATCGGTCTGCATGCAACCGGATGTGACCAGCCGGGCCCCCGAGCCGGAGTCGATCGGGGAGCGCTTGCTCCGGCTGCGGCGGGAGCGCGGCCTGTCGCAGCGGATGCTGGCCGGGGAGGGCATCTCCGCCTCGTACATCTCGCGTGTCGAGTCCGGCACGCGGCGGCCGTCGGTGCGCGCGCTGCGCCTGATCGCGCCGAAGCTGGGCGTCAGCGCCACCTACCTGGAGACCGGCAGCGACCTCGCGCAGGAGGAGGAGCGGAAGCTGCGGCTGTACGACGCGGAGCTCGAGCTGCGCCTCGCGCCCGACCCGTCGCAGGCCGAGCAGGCCCTGCTCGCGGTGCTCGAGGAGGCGACCGCCGCGCACGACGAGGAGTCGGCGTGGCGAGCCCGCGTGGGTCTCGGCCTCGTGGCCGCGCACCGTGGCGCCTACGCCGAGGCGATCGCGAAGCTCGAGCCGGCGGCCGAGGCGGGTGGCCTGCGGCCGGCGCTCCACCCGGACGTGTTCGCGGCGCTCGGACGCTCGTACGTCGGACGCGGCGAGCACGAGCGCGCGGTCGCGCTCTTCGAGCGCTGCCTGTCCGAGCTGGACGGCGCGGACGACCCCGCTGCCTCGATCCGCTTCGCCACCTACCTGAGCTATGCGCTGGCCGACCTCGGCCAGCTCGAGCGCGCCCGCCGGGTGCTGGGCGACGTGCTCGAGCGGGTGGGCGACGTCGCCGACCCCTACAGCCGCGTCCGGCTGTACTGGTCGCAGGCCAGGCTCGCGGCGGACGAGGGGCGGATGCGGCTGGCGCTCGCGACGATGCAGCGGGCGATCGCGCTGCTCGAGGCGAGCGAGGACACGATGCACCTGGCGCGCGCCCACCTGCTGTGCGCGGAGATCCTGTTCTCGGAGGGGCGGCTCGACGAGGAGGGCCAGCACCTCGAGCGGGCACAGGCGCTGCTCGGCGAGCACGCGCCCGCGCAGGACCGCGCGTGGCTGCTGAGCGAGCAGGCGAAGCGCGAGGCGAGGCTCGGCCGCGCGGCCGGGGCGCTCGCCCACGCTCGTGAGGCGCTCGCGCTGCTCGGCGACGACGACCCCGCGGAGCAGGGCCGCGCGCACTGGGCGCTCGCGGAAGCCCTGCTGGTGGAGGGCGGCGTGGACGCGGCGGACGCCGCCTTCCGGCGAGCGGACGAGCTCCTGCGCAGCGAAGGCCGCTACACGGCGCAGCTGTACCGCGCCTGGGCCCACGCGCTGCGCGCAGCGGGCCGCGACGGGGAGGCGCTGCGCCTGCTCGACCTGGCGGTGAAGGCGGCCGGCGGGCGCATGCCGCCGGCGGCGCGCCGTGCTGTCGCCGGCGTGGCCGCCGACCCCTCCCGCCACGAGCTGGGCGAAGCCGGCTAGCTCAGCTAGCCGCCGCGTCGCGGCTGGAGGAGAAGACGGGCTCCTGCGCGCCGCCCTCGATGCGCTCCGTCGGCGGCGAGCTGCTCGTCGTGTGCGCGGAGGAGGACATCCGCACGACGCGCGACGCGTCTGCGGCCGGCGGCCTGCGCGCGCTCTACACTCCGGCGGACGTGCGGCTCAGGCTCACGCTGACTCCTCGCAACCGGGCCTTCTTCGACCTGTTCACCCGGGCGTCGACGAACGCGGTCGAGATCGCGCGCCTGCTCGTCGAGCTGCTCGACCGTTTCCCGGAGGACGGCGGCGAGCTGATCCGCCGTATCAAGGACCGCGAGCACGAAGGCGACCGGCTGACGCACGACGTCGTCGACCTGCTCAACCGCACGTTCGTGACCCCGTTCGACCGTGACGACATGTACCGCCTGGCGACGGCGCTCGACGACGTCTGCGACCACGTCGACGAGGCGGCCGACAACATCGCCCTGTACGGCGTCAAGGTCGTGCCTCCCGAAGCGCGAGCGCAGGCCTCCGTCATCCTCCGCTCGGCGATCAAGCTCGACGAGGCGATCGGGCGCCTGGACGGGTTCCGGGACTCGCGACAGCAGCTGATCGACCTGCGCGAGCTGGAGGACGAGGGTGACCGGCTCGTCCGCGACGCGGTCGCCGGGCTCTTCCGCTCCGGCCAGGATCCCGTCTCGATCATCCGCTGGAAGGACATCCACGAGCAGCTGGAAGCTGCCGTCGACGCCTGCGAGAACGCCGCCGACGTGCTCGAGGCGATCCTCGTGAAGAACCGGTAGCGAGCGGGCGCGGTGGAGCTCGCGCTGCTCGTCCTCGTCGTCGCGGTCGCGCTCGGCTTCGACTTCACGAACGGCTTCCACGACACGGCGAACGCCGTCGCCACCTCCGTCTCGACGCGGGCGCTGTCCCCGCGCGTCGCCGTGCTGATCGCGTCCGTGGCCAACCTCGCCGGTGCCTTCGTGACGACCGCGGTCGCGAAGGCGGTCGGGAAGGGCATCATCGCCACCGATCTCGCGACGACGAAGACGGTGTTCGCAGCGCTCGTCGGGGCGATCTTCTGGAACCTGCTCACCTGGCGGCTCGGGCTGCCGTCGAGCTCGTCGCACGCGCTGATCGGCGGGCTCGTCGGCGGAGCGATGGCAAGAAGCGGCGCCTCCGGTGTCCAGTGGCACGGCCTCGCGCACAAGGTCGTGATCCCGGCCGTGGCTTCGCCGGCGATCGCCTTCGGCGGGGCGTTCGTGCTCGTCCTGGCCGTCTTCTGGGTCCTGCGCTGGTCGGCGCCGGGGCCGGTGAACCGGGGCTTCCGCCTCGGGCAGCTGGCCTCGGGGACGTTCATGGCCTTCACGCACGGGGCGAACGACGCGCAGAAGACGATGGGGGTGATCGCGCTCGCGCTCTTCTCCTACGGATCGATCCACACCTTCTACATCCCGACCTGGGTGAAGCTCGCGGCCGGCTTCGCGATCGCCTGCGGCACCTACGTCGGCGGCTGGCGGATCATGCGCACGCTCGGGCAGCGCCTGTACAAGATGGAGCCGGCGGCGGGCTTCTCGGCGCAGACGTGCGCGGGCCTGACGATCTACCTGGCGACGCACTACGGCTACCCCCTGTCGACGACGCACGTGATCTCGGGCGGCGTGCTCGGCGCCGGCTCGACGCGGCGGCTGTCGGCCGTGCGCTGGGGTGTGGCGGGCAACATCGTCGTCGCCTGGCTGCTCACGATCCCGGCCGCCGCCGTCGTCGCCGCGGCCTGCTACTGGCCGATCGAGGCGATCTTCTGAGGCCGAGGAGGTCCCGGCGCTCGAGCGCGCCTGCGGAGGGTGATCCGCCGACCAACCGACCAGGGTGCCGGCCGGGGCAGCTACGCTGAGGCGCGACCTTCAGCTCCGGGCCCCTCCCGAGCCGGCCGTCGCGTTCACGTTCCCATGACTCTTGACCATCTCTTCGTCCGCCACCGCATGGCGCTGATCGTCGCCGGAGCGGCGCTGCTCGCCTTCGGGGCGATGTTCGGCCTGTCATGGGCGGCCGGCTTCGCGAACATCGCGCACCGCTTCCTCGGCGTGCGCTGGACGTGGGTGCCGATCGCGCTCGGCGCGGAGGCGCTCAGCTACCTCGGCTACATCGTCGCCTACCGGGAGGTGACGCGGGCCGAGGGCGGCCACGAGCTCCGGCTCCTGCGCGCGGCGGCGCTCGTCGCCACGGGGTTCGGCGTCTTCGCCGCCGCCGGCGGGTTCGCCATGGACGAGGCGGCGCTCAAGGGCGCAGGCGTGCCCGCGCGCGAGGCGCGGGCACGCGTGCTCGGCCTGGGGGCGCTCGAGTACCTGATCCTCGCCCCCGCCGCCATGGGCGCGGCCCTGTTCATCGTCGTCGACGCCAAGCCGGACCTC
Organism: Gaiellaceae bacterium; assembly: GCA_035652235.1. Lineage (GTDB taxonomy): Bacteria > Actinomycetota > Thermoleophilia > Gaiellales > Gaiellaceae > PALSA-612. Next base: position 27,009 of record DASREE010000032.1, read on the forward strand.
GATGCCGCGCTCACCTTCCCCTGGATCGTCGGGGTGCCCGTCGGCTTCCTCTTCGCCGTGGCGCTCCTGCGCATCCGGCACCGGCTGCACCACGGGACGCGCTGGCTCGGCCACGTCGCGCACGCGCTCGAGGCGGTGCACCTCGTGCGCCGGATGGCCCTGCGTCCCGGGCGCTACGGCCTCGCCTTCGTCGGCGTCGCCGTCTACTGGACGGGGGACATCGTCTGCCTGTGGGCGGCCCTGCACGTGTTCTTCGCCGACCCGCCGCCCGTCGCGCAGCTCGTGCTCGGCTACGCGACGGGCTACGCGCTCACGCGGCGGACGCTGCCGCTCGGCGGCGCCGGCATCGTCGACGCGCTGCTGCCGCTCTCGCTCGTCTGGGTCGGGATCGCGTTCGCGCCGGCCGTGCTCGCCGTGCTCGTCTACCGCGTGATGAACCTGTGGCTGCCGGTGATCCCGGCGCTCGCGGGCCTGCCGACGCTGCGGCGGCTGACCCTCCGCCGCGCCCGCGCGGGCTCGCCCGCCTGACGCGCGGCCGGCGGAGCTCCCACCGCGGGCTCAGCAGATCCGCGGCAGGGGGTCGCCGACGAGCATGTCCACGAGCCGGCTGCCGCCCACCTCGGTCTCGAGGACGACGAGCCTCTCCGGCTCGGCGGCGATCTCGCCGACGACCGCGGCCTCCCGCCCGAGCGGCAGCGCGCGCAGCGCGGCGAGCGCCGCGTCGGCGGCCTCGGGCGCGACGACCGCGACGAGCTTCCCCTCGTTCGCGACGTACAGCGGGTCGATGCCGAGGATCTCGCAGGCAGCGGCCACCTCGGCGCGGACGGGCAGCGCCCGCTCGGCAAGCAGGACGGCGGCGCCGGCAGCCTCCGCCAGCTCGTTGAGGGCCGTCGCCAGGCCGCCGCGCGTCGGGTCGCGCAGCCAGCGCAGCGCGGGACCGAGCTCGGCCAGCGCGAGCGCGAGCTCGTGCAGCGGCGCGGTGTCCGAGGCGAGCTCGACCTCGAGCTGGAGCTCGCCGCGGGCGACCATCACGGCCATGCCGTGGTCGCCGATCGTGCCCGACAGGAGCACGCGGTCGCCGGGCTCGACGCGCGCCGGCCCGAGGTCGACGCCCGGCCCGACGAGGCCGATCCCGGTCGTCGTCACGTACACGCCGTCGCCCTTGCCGCGCTCGACGACCTTCGTGTCGCCCGTCACCACCTCCACCCCGGCGCGGCGGGCGGCGGCCGCCATCGACGCCGCCACGCGGCGCAGGTCGTCCGTGGGGAAGCCCTCCTCGACGATGAAGCCGGCGGCGAGGCAGAGGGGACGCGCGCCGGAGACGGCGAGGTCGTTGACGGTGCCGTTGACGGCGAGCGAGCCGATGTCGCCGCCCGGGAAGAAGAGGGGCCTGACGACGAAGGAGTCGGTCGTGAACGCCAGCCTCGACCCGGCGGCGTCGAGCACGGCCGCGTCGCCGAGCTCGCCGAGGAGCGGGTTCGCGAGCTCCTCGAAGAACAGCGCCTCGATCAGCGTCCGCGTCGCCTTGCCGCCCGCCCCGTGCGCGAGGGTGATGATCTCGTCGCGCAGACGCGGCTTGCGCTGCGCCGCCCGGCTCACCTCGCCGGCACCTTTGCGGGCGGCCCCGCGGCGCGGCGCCCGTACGCGTAGTAGGCGGCGCAGGCGCCCTCGGCCGACACCATGCACGTCCCGATCGGGTGCTCCGGCGTGCACGCGCTGCCGAAGACGCGGCACTGGAAGGGCTTGATCGCCCCGGTCAGCACCTCGCCGCACTGGCAGGCGCGCGGATCCTCGACGCGGTCCGCGGGAAGCTCGAAGCGCGCCTCGGCGTCCCAGGCCGCGAAGGCGGGGCGCAGCCGGAACGCGCTTGCGGGGAGCTGGCCGAGGCCGCGCCACTCGAACGTCTCGCGCAGCTCCATCGTCTCGTCGATCGCGGCCAGCGCGCGCCGGTTCCCCTCCGGGCGCACCACGCGCAGGTACTGGTTCTCCACCTGGCAGCGCCCGTCGGCGAGCTGTCGCACGAGCATCGCCGCCGCCTGCAGGACGTCGAGCGGCTCGAACCCTGCCACCACCACCGGCCGGCCGTACTCCTCGGCGATGAAGCGATACGGCTCGAGCCCGATCACGGTCGAGACGTGGCCGGGCCCGATCAGTCCGTCGAGGCGCACCCCGGGAGAGTCGAGGATGGCGCGCAGCGGCGGCGCGATCGCCACGTGGTTGCAGAAGACGCTGAAGTTCGGTGTCCCCTCGGCCCGCGCGCGCAGGAGCGTGAGCGCGGTGGCGGGCGCCGTCGTCTCGAAGCCGACGCCGAAGAAGACCACCTCCCGGTCGGGATTGCGGCGGGCGAGCGCGAGCGCGTCGAGCGGCGAGTAGACCATGCGCACGTCGGCCCCGCGCGCCTTCGCCTCGAGCAGCGAGCCCCGGCCGCCGGGCACGCGCAGCATGTCGCCGAAGGTGGCGAACAGGACGCCCGGCTGCTCGGCGAGCCAGATGGCGTCGTCGACCCTGCCCATCGGGATGACGCAGACGGGGCAGCCGGGGCCGTGCACGAGCTCGATCCCGGGCGGCAACAGGTCCTCGAGCCCGTGCTTGGCGATCGTGTGCGTGTGCCCGCCGCACACCTCCATCAGCACGACGTGCCGGCCGGGCGGGAGGGCACCGGCGATCTCGCGGGCGAGCGCCCGGGCGAGCGTGCCGTCGCGGAACTCGTCGACGAACCTCATGCGCGTTCCAGCCGCGCGAGCGCGATGCCGGCGTGGCAGAGGAGCGAGTCGCCGACCGCGACCGGCCGGACGAGCTCGACCGCCACCTGCTCGCGCCGGCCGTCCACCTCGACCGTGGCGGTGTCGCCGGGCCCGACCGCGACCACCCGCCCCTCGACGGCGACGTCACCGCAGGTGATGCAGGTCGCGCGCCGAGGCCGCGTCATTCGACCCCTGACCGCAGCTCGGCCAGCTCCTGCTCGTAGCGCTCCCCCATCTGCTCGAGCAGGGCGAGCGTCTCGCGCGCCTGCGCCTCGTCGATCGACGCGAGCGCGAAGCCGACGTGGACGAGCACCCAGCCGCCCACGGCGACGTCCGGGCAGAGCGCGACGGACACCTTCCGCCGCACGCCCGAGATCTCCGCCGTGGCCAGGCCCGGCTCGGGCCCGAGCTCGACCACCTGGGCGGGGATGCCTAGGCACACGGGCGGATCCTCCACGCCGCGACCGCCGCCTGCCCGTAGCTGATCCCGCCGTCGTTCGGCGGCACGAGCCTGTGCGTGAGGACGCGGAAGCCGAGCGCCTCGAGCCGGCGGCGCGTCGAGCCGGCGAGCCGGAGGTTCTGGAAGCTCCCGCCCGTCAGGCAGACGACGCGCGGCGCGCCCGCCTCGGCGCACGCCTGCGCCGCGGCGCAGGCCACCGACTCGTGGAACGCGGCCGCGATCTCGGCGCGCGGCCGGCCGGCGGCGAGGTCGTCGTGGCAGGCACCCACCAGCTCGGCGCCCGGGCCGAAGCGCCACGGGTAGGGCTCGGCGGCGACGTCGCCCGCCAGATGCTCGAGCTCGACCGCCGCCTGGCCCTCGTAGGAGACGCGCTCGCGCACGCCGAGGAGCGCGGCGACCGCGTCGAACAGGCGGCCCATGCCCGACGACAGCGGGGCGTTCGCCTTCAGGCTCTCGCGCACGAGCGGCCAGCGCGCGAACGGCACCGGGCGCCCGGCGCGCTCGAGGTGGCAGGCGGCGGTGCGCCACGGCTCGCGCACGGCCGCCTCGCCGCCCGGAAGGGGGACCGGCTCGAGCCAGGCGAGCCGCTCGAACGAGCCGAGGTCGCAGCGCAGGAGCTCGCCGCCCCAGAGCGTGCCGTCGGTGCCGAAGCCGGTGCCGTCGAAGACGAGGGCGAGGGCGGGGCCTGTCTCGCCGTGCTCGGCAAGGCAGGCGGCGGCGTGCGCGTGATGGTGCTGCACGCCCACGAGCTTCGCCTCCTGCTCGAGCGCCCACTTCGTCGACAGGTAGTCGGGATGGAGGTCGTGGGCGACCACGGCCGGGCGCACGGCGAGCATGCGCAGGTACAGCTCGAGGTCGGTGCGGAAGGCGCGGTAGGCCTCGAGCGAGTCGAGGTCGCCGAGGTGGGCGGAGAGGAACGCCTGACATCCGCGGGCGACGCAGAAGGTGCTCTTCAGCTCGGCGCCGACGGCGACGAGCGGCTCGGCTGCCGGCACCGGCAGCGGGAGCGCGTCCGGGACGTGGCCGCGGGAGCGGCGGACCGGGAAGGCGGCCCGGACGACGGAGTCCTCGCAGCGGCGGTGGATGGGGCGGTCGTGCGCGAGGAACGCGTCGGCGATGTCGCCGAGCCGCCGGCGCGCCTCCGCGTCGTCGAACGCGATCGGCTCGTCCGAGCGGTTCCCGCTCGTCAGCACGAGCGGCCGCCCGACGTCGGCCGCGAGCAGGTGGTGGAGCGGAGTGTAGGGGAGCATGACGCCGAGCCAGGGCGAGCCGGGGGCGACGGAGAGGGCGACCGGCGCGTCCTCCCGCCGGCGTGCGAGCACGATCGGGCGCACCGGCGAGCGCAGGAGGCGCCGCCCGCCCGGGTCGAGGTGGACGAGGCGCTCGGGCTCGGCGCTCAGCACGGCGAGCGGCTTCTCCTCGCGCTGCTTGCGCGCGCGCAGGCGCATGACCGCCTCCTCGCTCGTCGCGTCGCAGGCGAGGTGGTAGCCGCCGAGGCCCTTCACGGCCACGATCGCGCCCGCGCGCAGGAGCTCCGCCGCCTGCTCGAGCGGCATAGACAGGGACGGACCGCAGGCAGGGCAGCACGTCGGCTCGGCGTGGAAGCGGCGGTCGAGCGGATCCTCGTACTCCGCCCGGCACGCCTCGCACATGGGGAAGCCCGCCATCGTCGTCAGCGCTCGGTCGTAGGGAACGTCGCGGACGATCGTGAAGCGCGGCCCGCACTGGGTGCAGTTGACGAACGGGTACCGGTAGCGGCGGTCGCCCGGGTCGAACAGCTCGCGCAAGCAGTCCTCGCAGGTGGCGACGTCGGCGGGGACAAGAGCGCTGCCCGCGCGTGTCGCGTCGCTCGCGAGGATGGCGAACGAGCGCTCGCCCCGCGGCGCGAGCGGGCGCGTGCGCACCGTCTCGACGCGGGCAAGCCCGGGCGCGTCGGCGACGAGCGCCGCCGCGAAGCGGTCGAGCGCGGCACTCGGTCCCTCCGCCTCGATCACGACGCCGGCGCCGTCGTTGCGGACGAAGCCCGTGAGACCGTGCCTCCGCGCGAGGCCGTACACGAACGGCCGGAAGCCGACGCCCTGCACGACCCCGCGCGCCTCGAGCCGCCGCCGCTCGACGGTCTGGTCCATAGCGTGCATGCTAGGGGCGGCCCGCGCGGTCGCCATCCGCGCTCCGCCGCGCCTGCGTGCGGAAAAGCCGCACCGGCTTTCAGGCGGCCCACCGATGCTCCGGCCGGGCACGCGGACGAGGCTGCCGGCGATGGCTCCGTCCGTGATCGACCTGCCCGCGCTCGACGTCCTGATCGAGGCGCTTCGGGGCGGCGGGTACCGGGTCGTCGGCCCGACCGTGCGCGACGGGGCGATCGTCTACGCGGACATCGACTCGGCGGCGCAGCTGCCGGCCGGCTGGACCGACCGCCAGCAGGCCGGGTCGTACCGGCTCGAGCGCCGCGCGGACGAGGCCCGCTTCGGCTGGGCCGTCGGGCCGCACTCCTGGAAGCCGTTTTTGCTCGTGCCCGTCCTGCGCCTGTGGCGCGCACGCCGGAGCGGCGGCGGCGCGCTCGAGCTCGAGGAGGAGCCGGCGCCGGACGAGCGGCTCGCCCTCGTCGGCGTCCGCCCCTGCGACCTGGCGGCGATCGCCGTCCAGGACGGCGTCCTCCTCGGCGGCCGCTACGCCGACCGCGACTACGCCGCGCGCCGCGAGGGGGCGTTCGTCGTCGCCGTCAACTGCGGCGAGCCGGGCGGCACCTGCTTCTGCGCCTCGCTGGGAACGGGCCCGAAGGCAGGCGACGGCTACGACCTGGCGCTCACCGAGCTGCTCGAGGGAGAGCACCGGTTCCTGGCCGAGGCGGGCTCGGAGCGCGGCGAGGAGCTGCTCGCCGGCCTGCCGCGCCGGAAGGCCGGCGAGGCCGACGTCGCCGCCGCCCGACGCGTGACCGACGGGGCGGCGGAGCGCATGGGCCGCCGGCTCGAGGCGGAGGGGCTGCGCGACCTGCTCGCGCGCAACCGCGAGCACCCGCGCTTCGACGAGGTGGCCGCGCGCTGCCTGACCTGCGCCAACTGCACGCTCGTCTGCCCCACCTGCTTCTGCACCTCGGTCGAGGACACGACCGACCTCGCCCGCTCCGAGGCGGGGCGCGTCCGCAGCTGGGACACCTGCTTCTCGATCCAGTACTCCTTTCTCCACGGCGGCAGCATCCGAACGTCGCCGAAGGCCCGCTACCGGCAGTGGTTGACGCACAAGTTCGGGACGTGGCACGACCAGTTCGGCCGCTCGGGCTGCGTCGGCTGCGGGCGCTGCATCACCTGGTGCCCGGTCGGCATCGACGTGACCGAGGAGCTCGCCGCCATCCGATCGGGCGAGGAGGCCGCTCATGCGCACGATTGACACCCTGCTCGCCGGCGTCCCGATCTTCGAGGGCCTGCCGGCCGAGACGCTCGAGCTCCTGGCCGGATGCGCCTCCAACGTCCGCTACTCGGACGGCGAGGTCCTGTTCCGGCAGGGCGACGAGGCGAACCGCTTCTACGTCGTCCGCCACGGCCTCGTCGCGCTCGAGACCTTCGTCCCGCCGCGCGGCGCGATCACGATCGAGACGATCCAGCCGGGCGAGGTCGTCGGCTGGTCGTGGCTGTTCCCGCCGCACCGCTGGCGCTTCGACGCGCGGGCGCTCGGCCTCGTCCGCGCCACCGCCTTCGACGGCGACTGCCTGCGCGGCAAGTGCGACGCCGATCCGGCACTCGGCTACGACCTCATGTCCCGCTTCGCCCAGGTGCTCATCGACCGCCTGGAGTGGACGCGGCTCCGGCTGCTGGACATCTATGGCGAGCACCGTCCCCGCTGACGGGCGCGCCGCGGCCGCCGCCTCTCGGGAGTCCGGGCCGATGGCGCCGCGGCCCTACCGGGTCGTCGGGCGTCGGCGCGAGACGGGGGACACGTGGACGCTCGCGCTCGAGCCGCTGGCGGGCGCCGCGCCCGAGATCGCGCCCGGCCAGTTCATGATGGTGTACGCCTTCGGTATCGGCGAGGTGCCCATCTCGGTCAGCGGCCCGCCGTGGCGTCCGGGGCCCGTCGTGCACACCGTGCGCGCCGTCGGGCCCGTCTCCGGCGCCATTTGCGCCAGCCGGCCCGGCGCCGTGCTCGGGCTGCGCGGGCCGTTCGGCAACTGCTGGCCGGTCGCCGACGTGTGCGGCTGCGACCTGGTCGTCGTTGCGGGCGGGATCGGTCTCGCGCCGCTCCGCCCGGCCGTCTACCACGTGCTCGAGCACCGCGGCGAGTACGGCTCGGTGACGATCCTGTACGGGAGCCGGACGCCATCCGACCTGCTCTACCGGCGCGAGCTCGAGCGCTGGCGGAGCCGCTTCGACGTGGCCGTCGACGTGACCGTCGACGCGGCCGACTCGGCCTGGCACGGCAAGGTCGGGGTCGTCCCGAAGCTGATCGGCGGCGCCGCCTTCGACCCGGGCTCGGCGGTCGCGCTCGTGGTCGGGCCGGAGATCATGATGCGTTTCGCCGTCGAGGGCCTGCTCGAGCGCGGCCTGCCCGAGGAGCGCATCTACCTGTCGATGGAGCGGAACATGCGCTGCGGCATCGGCCTGTGCGGCCATTGCCAGCTCGGCCCGACGCTCGTCTGCCGCGACGGCCCCGTCTACGCATACGCGGAGCTCGAGCCGCTGCTCGGGGTGCGGGAGCTGTGACGCCGCGCCGCCGCCGGCCGAAGCTCGCCGTGTGGAAGTTCACGAGCTGCGACGGCTGCCAGCTGTCGCTGCTCGACTGCGAGGACGAGCTGCTCGAGCTCGCCGGCGAGCTCGAGATCGCCGAGTTCCTCGAGGCGACGAGCGCCCACGTCAGGGGCCCGTACGACCTCTCCCTCGTCGAGGGCTCGATCACGACGGCGCACGACGCGGAGCGGATCGTGCGCGTGCGTCGCGCCTCGAAGACGCTCGTCACGATCGGCGCCTGCGCGACCGCGGGCGGGATCCAGGCGCTCCGCAACTTCGCCGCTGTCGACGAGTTCACGCAGGCCGTGTACGCCTCCCCCGAGCTCATCTCCACGCTCGGCACATCGACGCCGATCTCCGCGCACGTCCCGGTCGACTTCGAGCTGCGCGGCTGCCCCGTCTCGAAGCGCCAGCTGCTCGAGCTGGTCGCCGCCTTCCTCGCCGGCCGCGCGCCCGCGATCCCCTCGACGAGCGTGTGCACGGAGTGCAAGCGGCGCGGCACCGTCTGCGTCACCGTCGCCCGCGGGACGCCGTGCCTCGGCCCGGTCACGCACGCCGGCTGCGGCGCCATCTGCCCGGCCTACGACCGCGGTTGCTACGGCTGCTTCGGACCGATGGAGAGCCCGAACACGGCGTCGCTCGCGCGGCGGCTCGCGGAGCTCGGACTCGGCGACGGCGCCATCGTCCGCGCCTTCCGCACCTTCAACGCGGGCGCGGAGCCGTTCCGCGCCGAGAGCGAGGCGCACGGTGGCGGCGCCTAGGACGAGGACGATCCGCACCCACTACCTCGCCCGGGTCGAGGGCGAGGGCGCCATGCTCGTGAGGCTGCGCGGGGACGAGGTCGCGGACGTCCAGCTGCAGATCTACGAGCCGCCCCGCTTGTTCGAGGCGTTCCTGCGCGGCCGCGAGTTCACGGAGGTGACCGACATCACCGCCCGCATCTGCGGCATCTGCCCCGTCGCCTACCAGATGTCGTCCGCGCACGCCATGGAGGCGATCTGCGGCGCCCCCGTCACCGGTCAGCTGCGGGCGCTGCGCCGGCTCCTGTACTGCGGCGAGTGGATCGAGAGCCACACGCTCCACGTGTACATGCTGCACGCGCCGGACTTCCTCGGCTACGCGAGCGCGGTCGAGCTGGCGCGCGACCGGCCCGAGGTGGTCGAGCGCGCGCTGCGCCTGAAGAAGATCGGCAACGAGGTGATGACCGTCGTCGGCGGGCGCGAGGTGCACCCCGTCAACGTGCGCGTCGGCGGCTTCTACCGGACGCCGACGCGGGCCGAGCTGGCCGCGCTCGTGCCGAAGCTGGAGTGGGCGCTCGAGGCCTCGCTCGAGACCGTGCGGCTCGTCGCCGGCCTCGACTTCCCCGAGCTCGAGCGCGACTACGAGTTCGTCTCGCTGCGCGCGCCGGGCGAGTACCCGATCGACCGGGGACGGATCGTGTCGAGCAGCGGCCTCGACATCCCCGTCTCCGCCTGGGAGGAGCACTTCGTCGAGCACCAGGTGGCGCGCTCGAACGCGCTCCACGCGACGCTCGCCGACGGCCGCCCGTACCTCGTCGGGCCGCTCGCCCGCTACGCGCTGAACGGCGCCGAGCTCTCACCTGCCGCCCGGCAGGTGGTGGCCGAGGTCGGCCTCGAGCCGGTCGTCCGCAACCCGTTCCGCAGCATCGTCGTCCGCGCCGTCGAGATCGTGGACGCCTGCGAGGAGGCGCTCCAGCTGATCGCGGCGTACGAGGAGCCGGATGCGCCGCACGTCGAGGTCGCGCCCCGGGCCGGGGTCGGCCACGGCGCCACCGAGGCGCCGCGCGGGATCCTCTACCACCGCTACCAGATCGCAGACGACGGCACCATCCTCGAGGCGCGCATCGTCCCGCCGACCTCCCAGAACCAGAAGACGATCGAGGACGACCTGTTCGCCTTCGTGCGGGCGCACCGGCGGCTGCCCGACGACGAGCTCCGGCACCGTTGCGAGCAGGCGATCCGCAACTACGATCCCTGCATCTCGTGCGCGACCCACTTCCTCAGGCTCGACGTCGAGCGCGGCTAACGGGGCGGGCGAGGGTCGTCGCCGTCGGCAACCGCTGGCGGCGGGACGACGGCGCCGGGCTCGAGGTCGCCCGGCGGCTGCGGGGCGTCCTGCCGGCGGGGGTCGAGCTGCTCGAGCAGGAGGGCGAGCCGGCCGACCTCGTCGACACGCTCACGGGCGCCGGGGCGGCCTGGGTGGTCGACGCCGTCTGCTCCGGCGCCCGGCCCGGGACGGTGCACCGGGTGGACGCGGGCCTGACGGAGCTCCCGGCCGAGGTCTTCCACGCCTCCACGCACGCGATGGGGCTCGCCGAGGCGGTCGAGCTGGCGCGCGCGCTGCGGCGGCTGCCCCCGCGCGTGGTCGTGTACGGGATCGAGGGGGGGACGTTCGCGGCGGGCGAGGGCCTGTCGCCGGCGGTCGAGGCGGCCGCCGCGCGCGTGGCCGCAGCCATCCGGGAGGAGGTGGAGGCGTGCACGAGCGGGCGCTGATGGAGGACGTGCTGCGCGAGCTGGAGCGGGTCGCCCGCGCGGAGGGGGCAGGTCGCGTCGTCAGCATCCGCGTCCGGCTCGGCGCGCTGTCGCACTTCACGCCGGCGCACTTCCGCGACCACTTCGCGCAGGCCTCGCGCGGCACGCTCGCCGAGGGGGCCGAGGTCGAGGCGGAGCTTCGCACCGACCCGGCCGAGCCGGACGCGCAGGGGGTCGTCGTCGAGAGCGTGGAGGTCGAGCGACCCGGCTGAGCCAGCCCCGCTTCCCGGCCCGTTCCAGGCGCTCGGGACCGCTGCTGCCACCAGTCAAGGAGGCCTGGGCACGTGCCGATACGGGTCGTGTGCCACTCACGCGCAGCATCGGGCGGTGGCTGCGCTTGCCGCCGGCGGGCGGGGGCACAGTGCGTCTGGCTCGCGGGACGAGCTCGCCGCCCTGCACGAGACGGCGCTCGTTCTCATCGACCAGGTCGAGCCGGACGCCGTCCTGCGCGCGATCGTCGAGCGGGCCGGACGGCTGGTCGGCACGGAGCACGGCTACCTCTGCCTCCCCGAGCCGGATGGGAAGACGTTGACGGTGCGGGTTGCGACCGGCCTGCTCGAGCAGAACCTCGGCTGCCGGATCGCCGCAGGCGAAGGTCTCGCGGGGCGCGTCTGGGGAAGCGGCGAGCCGCTCGTCGTCTCCGACTATGCCGCCTGGCCGGGTCGCAGCCGCGCCTTCGACGGCCAGCCGCTGCACGCCCTGGTCGGCGTGCCACTGCGCAGCGGCGGCCGCGTCGAGGGCGTGCTCGGCCTCGTACACGTGCAGCGGGGACGGCGGTTCTGCGCCGACGAGGTGGCGCTCCTGGAGCGCTTCGGCCGGCTCGCGTCGCTCGCGCTCGAGCGCGCCAGCCTGTACGCGGCTGCGCGGGCGGAGGTGCTCGAGCGGCGGCGCGCCGAGGAGGAGCTGCTCGACGTGGTCGCGCGCCTGCGGCGGTCGGAGAGCGAGGTCGAGCGGGCGCACCGGGAGATGATCCGCCGGTTGGCGCACGCGGCGGAGTTCCGCAGCGCCGAGACCAGCCTGCACGTCGACCGGATGAGCCGGTACTGCCTGCTCCTCGCCGAGCGCCTCGGCCTCGAGCCCGAGCGGTGCGAGCTGATCCGAGCGGCGAGCGCGCTGCACGACGTCGGCAAGATCGCCATCCCCGACCGGATCCTGCTCAAGCCGGGGCCGCTGACCGCGGCTGAGCGCCGGGACATGGAGCGCCACGCCGGCATCGGCCACGCCCTCCTGTCCGGCTCGAGCTCGGAGCTGCTCGAGGTGGCGGCCGTGATCGCGCTCACCCACCACGAGCGCTACGACGGCCGCGGCTACCCGCGCGGGCTGGCCGGCACCGAGATCCCCCTGGAAGGGCGGATCGCCAGCATCGCCGACGTCTACGACGCGCTCACGAGCGCCCGCGTGTACCGGGCCGCGCTTCCGGCGGAGCAAGCGATCGCCCTGCTTCGGGCCGGCCGCGGCACCCAGTTCGACCCCCTCGTCCTCGACCTCTTCCTCGACCTCGTGCACGCGGGGGAGGGCGCCGTCGCGAGCGGCGGGCGCTGCCGGGCGCGAGCGAGCGGTCTGGAGGGCGGCGCGCGCATGCCGTCCTGTCCGGCGCGCGGCGGCGAGAGGATGTCCGCGGCCCTCGTCGACGCGGCCTGCGCGTGCGCCGCCGAGGCTCTCGACGAGACCGCCGACGACCGGCAGGCGATCGATCGCGCGCTCGAGCGGCTGCGCGAGGTGGGCGGGGAGCTGCTGCTCCCGAGCGTCTACCTCGTCGACCACGACCGGCTGTGGCTGGTCGCCCAGCGCGGCTACGACGAGGTGCGCGACGGCTTCTCGCTCGAACAGGGGATCCTCGCCCGGGCGCTTCGCACCGGGCAGCCGCAGTTCGTGGCGGACGTGCGCGCCGACGGCGATTTCATCGCCGCCACCTCCTCCGTCCGCTCGGAGCTCGCCGTGCCGTTCGACGCCGGCGTCGCCGGGGTCGTCAACCTGGAGACGAAGCTCGTCGAGCTGCCGCCGCAGGCGCTCGCGCCGGTCTCGCGGCTGACGGAGCGCATCGCGCCGCGCGTGGCGGCGATCGGCTCGGACGCGAGCTTCGACCTCGCGCGCCTCGCACGCCTGTGCGTGTTCGCGAGCTCCCTGCGCGGCGTGGGGCCGATCGCCGAGTTCGCCGCCCGAATCCTTGGTCGTCTGCTCGACCTCGAGTCGGCGCAGATCAGCCTCGCCGCCGGCGACGGCCGCCGGCTCGCGAGCTTCTGGCGCCTGCCGGGGTCGGACCACCAGCCGCTCGGCCCGGACGAGCTCGAGCGCCTCGGCGGCCTCGCGACCCCGGGCGGGGCCGCGTTCGGGATCGTCGAGGCGGGACGGGTCGGGATCGGCGACGGCGATCTCGGCTGGTTCGTGCGGCTTCCGCTGCAGGCGGCCGGGACGGAGATCGGGGCGCTGGTCGGCCGTGCCGGCTCGCCGCCGGCGCTGGCGCGCGAGCAGGCGGAGGCCGCGACGCTCTTCGCCCAGCACGCGGCGGCGCTGATCGACGTGGCGGCGGCGCTCCGCCGCGAGCAGCGCGCGGCCGTCGCCGACCCGCTCACGGGGCTTCTCAACCGGCGGGGCTTCGAGACGAGGCTCGACGAGGAGATCGAGCGGTCGCGCCGCAGCGGATGCCCGTTCGCCGTCGTGCTCTTCGACTGCGACGACCTGAAGCGGCTGAACGACGAGGGCGGCCACGAGCGCGGCGACGCGGCCCTTCGCCGGGTGGCCGAGAGCATCCGCGCGCACAAGCGCTCGAGCGACCTCGCCGCGCGCTTCGGGGGCGACGAGTTCGCGCTCCTCCTGTCGGAGACGGAGCCGGAGGGCGCCGGCGACGCGGCGGAGCGGATCTGCGCGGGCATCCGCGACGAGTCGCGCAGGGCGGGCGTGCCCGTGACGGCGACGTACGGGGTCGCGAGCTTCCCCGGCGACGCCGTCACGGCCGGGGGGCTCGTGCACGCCGCCGACCGACGCCTGCACGCGGCGAAGCGCCGGTCGGCGCAGGGCCTCCCGGTGCGGCTCGCCTCGACCGCGTGAAGCCCGCCGGCCGGGGCGGCTCGGACGCGGCTACGAGGCGAGCGCGCTGCGGATCGCGCCCTGCGGATCCTCGGTCACGGGCACGCCGTGCCCGGTGCACAGGACCGAGAAGTCGAGCTCGAGCAGCCGCTCGGCGCTCGCCCGCGCCTGCGCCGGGTCGTGCATGTACTCGGAGGGCACGAAGCCGAGCGGCCCGCCCGGCTCGTGCACGAACAGGTCGGGCGTGAACAGGACGCCGCCCGAGCGGGGGAGCAGGAGGCTGTGCTGCGTCGTGCCCGCCCCCGGGGTGAAGTGCGCGCTCAGGCCGCCGGGGAGCGCGTCGCCCTCGGCGTAGCGCTCGTCCGGCTCCTCGTCGATCTCGCGCGACAGGGCGGGCGCCCACACCGGCACGCCCAGCTCGCGCCGGAGACGCCAGGCCGAGCGCTGGTGCACGCTCGCCGTCAGGCAGATGGCCGCGACCGGCCCGAGCAGGGCGAACGCCTCCGCCGCGAGGGGTAGCGGGTCGACGAGCACGGTGCCCTCGTCCGAGCGGAACGCATGGCTCGCGCTGACGAACCCGCCGATCCGCTCGTCCGCCAGGCGCCAGTGCCACAGGCCGGGCAGGAACTCCTCGGCCACCTGCGCGGTCGCCGTCGGCTCGCTCATGAGCGCGATCGTAGCGCTGCTCGCGAACCACCCGATCCGGTCGTGAAGCTGCGAGACTGCTCGCCGTGAGACGCTCGCTTCCGCGGCTGTGCGCGCCACTGGCGGCGGCGATCCTCGCCGCGGGCGCCGGCGCATCGGTGTCCGGCCGGGCGGCCTTCCCCGGCCGCCACCTGCTGCTCGTCACGCCGGCCGGGGCGGTGCGGACGGAGTTCCCGGACATCGACGGCGAGCCCTTGGCGGCGCTCGCCGACGGCCGCGGCGGCTGGCTCGTCGGCGGCATGTTCCGCCGCGTCGGCTCGGCGCTCGCCCCGTCCCTCGTCCGCCTGCGTCGGGACGGGACGCTCGACGCGCGCTGGAACGCGCACCTCCGCGGTGGGCAGACGGTGACGACGCTCGCGCTCGCCGGCTCGACGCTGTACGCGGGCGGCCGCTTCGGCGTCGCCGCCTTCGACGCGCGCACCGGCCGGCGCCTCGCCGGTTTCGCCCCGCCGCGGTTCGCCGCCGCGCCCGGCACCTCGACACCCGTGACGCAGCTCGCCGTCGCCGGCGGGCGCGTGTACGTCGTCGGCCCCTTCGTCCGGGCGGGCGCCACCGCGCGCGCCTCGGCGGCGGCGCTCGACGCCCGCAGCGGCGCGCTGACGCCGTGGGCTCCCCAGGTGTCGGGCACCGCCGAGGCGGTGGCGGTCGCGGGCGGCCTCGTCTACCTCGGCGGCGTCTTCGACGCGGTCGACGGCGCCGCTCGCTCGAACGTCGCCGCCGTCGGGCCGGCACGGGCGCTCGTCACCGGCTGGGCGCCCCGTGTTGCGGTCGACGAGGTTCGCTCGATCCTCGTCGCCGGGCGCCGCGTCCTCGTCGGCGGCAACGGGTTCGACGCGGTCGACGCGCGCACCGGCCGGCAGCTCGCCTGGCGCGCCAAGGTCACGGGCGCGGTCACCGTGTTCGCGCGCGAGGGCGGCACCGTCTACCTGGGCGGGGACATCCGCGACGGCTTCACCGCCGTCGGCGGGCAGGCGCGCCACAACCTGGCCGCGGTCCGCCTCGCGAGCGGCCGCGTCACGAGCTGGGCGCCGGATCCCTTCCGCTACAACGCCTCCGAGGCGCTCGCAGTGTCGAGCGGGACCGTCCTCGCGGCCGGGAGCTACACGACGACGCTCGGCTGAGAGTCGGCCGGCTACCGCCTCCGTCTCGGCGGCGGCTCGTCGGCGTTGGGGTCGTACCCGCTCGAGACGAGCGAGGCCATGGGCAGGAAGAGCGGCGCCGGCAGGCGGTCCCACGCGTACCAGCCCCAGGCCTCGACCTCGGCCGGCCGCAGCACCTGCGGCTCGCCGCTCACCCACTCCATGCGCACCCAGCGGGTGCGCCAGGTGACGCCGTCCTCGAAGGAGTCGACCGTCTCGCCGACGACGCGCGGCACCGCCCCGACGAGCCCGGTCTCCTCGAGCAGCTCCCGGCGCGCCGCAGCCTCGTCCGTCTCACCCTCCTCGGCCCGACCGCCCGGCGGCGACCAGGTGCCGTGCCCGTGCTGCGACCTGCGGCGGCCGAGCAGGATCCTGCCCTCTCGGAGCACCAGGACTCCGACCCCGTGGCGCTCCTCGCGGGTCACGCGGCAGCCGCGGCGATGCTCGCGATCCTCGACTCGATCATCCGGCGGACGTCCGGATGCGGGATGGGCGCTGGCTGGGTCATCCCGTCGTCGAGCGTCGAGACGTGGTTGGAAAGCTGGGCGGCAAGGCGTCGGTGATGGTCGCGGTCGAGCGCGTTCTCCTCGGTCCCCAGGTCGTCGCGTTCCTCGTCGCGCTTCTCTCGGTGCGACCCGACTACCTTACGGCCTGAGAGCGACAGACGGGAGGCGAGGAGATGCAGCTCGGGATGATCGGACTGGGACGGATGGGCGCGAACATGGTCAGGCGCCTCCTGCGCGACGGCCACGAGTGCGTCGTCTTCGACGTCGACCAGGCAGTGGTGGCGCAGCTCGCCGGCGAGGGGGCGCTGGGCACGGGCTCGCTGGCCGAGCTCGCCGCGAGGCTCGCCCCGCCGCGCGCGGTCTGGATCATGGTCCCGGCCGCGCTCGTCGGCCGGATCCTCGACGACCTGACCCCGTACCTCGAGCGCGACGACGTGGTCGTGGACGGCGGGAACAGCTACTACCGCGACGACGTCGACCGCAGTCGCGCCCTGGCGGCGCGCGGCCTGCACCTCGTCGACGTCGGCACGAGCGGCGGCATCCACGGGCTCGAGCGCGGCTACTGCCTGATGATCGGCGGCGAGGTGGAGGCCGTGCGCCGGCTCGACCCCGTCTTCCGCTCGCTCGCGCCGGGGCTCGGTGCCGCGCCCCGGACGCCCGGGAAGACGGGCGATCCCTCCCCGGCCGAGCTCGGCTACCTCCACTGCGGGCCGAGCGGCGCCGGCCACTTCGTGAAGATGGTCCACAACGGGATCGAGTACGGGATTATGGCCGCCTACGCGGAGGGCCTGAACGTGCTCCACAAGGCGGACGCGGGCGCGAGGGCCGACGGGGGCGCGAGCGCCGAGCTGACGCCGCTGCGCGAGCCGGAGTACTACCGCTACGACATCCCCGTCGCCGAGGTGGCCGAGGTGTGGCGCCGCGGCTCCGTCGTCGCCTCGTGGCTGCTCGACCTGACGGCGCACGCGCTCGCCGAGTCACCGGCGCTCGACGAGTTCGGCGGCTTCGTGTCCGACTCCGGCGAGGGTCGCTGGACAGTGCTCGCCGCGGTCGAGGAGGGCGTGCCGGTACCGGTGCTCTCCTCGGCCCTGTACGAGCGCTTCTCCTCGCGCGGCGAGGCGCAGTTCGCCGACAAGCTCCTGTCGGCGATGCGCAAGGAGTTCGGCGGCCACTCCGAGCTCGTCATCCCGAGCTAGACGTGGCCTGCGTGATCCTCGCCGGCGACATCGGCGGCACCCACACCCGGCTCGCGCTCGTCGACCGTGACCCGCGCGCACCGGTGGCGATGGAGGTCTACGCGAGCCGCGAGCACGGCTCGCTCGAGGAGATGGCGGCCGCTTTCCTGCGCGCGCACCCGGCCGAGCTGTCGGCCGCCTGCTTCGGCGTCGCCGGCCCCGTCCTGGGCGGTGCGGTCGACGTCACCAACCTCGCCTGGCCGGTGCGTGCGGCCTCGCTCGCCGCCTCGCTGAACCTCGCCCACGTGCTGCTCCTGAACGACCTGGAGGCGAACGCCTGGGGCCTCGCGGCGCTCGCGCCCGGCGACCTGCACACGCTCAACGAGGGCGACCCGGGCGCCGCCGGCAACGCGGCCGTCTGCTCGGCCGGGACCGGGCTGGGCGAGGCGGGGCTGTACTGGGACGGCCGGCGCCACCGCCCCTTCGCCGGCGAGGGCGGGCACGCCGACTTCGCGCCGCTCGACGAGCGGCAGGCGCGCCTGCGGGAGTTCCTCGCCGCCGAGTACGGGCATGTCAGCTACGAGCGGGTGTGCTCGGGCATGGGGCTCGTCAACATCTATCGCTTCCTCGCCGGCAGCTGCCCGCTCGACGCGGCGGCGATCTCCGAGGCAGCCCTCGCGCGCACGGACGCGCACGCCGTGGAGGCGCTCGACATGATGGTCTCGATCTACGGCGCCGAGGCCGGCAACCTGGCGCTGAAGCTGATGGCGACGGGGGGCGTCTACCTCGGCGGCGGCATCGCGCCGCGCATCCTCGACAAGCTCGAGGACGGGACGTTCATGGCCGCGTTCGTCGCCAAGGGCCGCTTCCGCGACCTGCTCGCCTCGATCCCGGTACACGTGATCCTCAACGACCGCACGGCGCTGATGGGCGCGGCGCTGCGCGCGGCCGAGACGCTGGGCGAGGCCGCTGCCGGGGATCGGGTGCGCCCAGGCTAGACCCGCGCGCCGTCCGCTCGCCGGCGGGCGCCTGCTCTTTCCGCCTCCTCGCCGACCAGGCGCAGCAGCCGCCGGACGAGCGACCGCGCCGTCGCCTCGGCCAGCTCCCGGACGACCGGGAGCGCGGGGACTCCTCGCGCCCGCAGCTCGCCTCGCAGGGTCGAGCCGCCGTCCCGCGGCGTGACTGCGAGCGACAGCACGGCGTGCACGCGGGCGGCGGTGACGGCCGCGACCAGCTCGGCACCCGGCTGCTCGGCGACGAGCCGCGGGCGCAGCACGTCGCCGAGCGCGAGCGGCTCCTCGATCCCGAGGCGGGCGCGCGCGACGAAGCCCGGCAGGTCGCCGAGCAAGCCGAGGACGCTGTCGCGCGACAGCTCGGTGGAGGAGATGGCGGCGTACGTCTCGGCCGGCGGCGCCGACAGGGCGAGCTCCTCGCTCGCCGCCACGTCGGGGTGGGCGAGGAACCGGTCGAGCAGGCGCTGTGGGTCGGGCACGGGCCGAGCCTACTGCCGCTCGGCCTAAAGTGTTGAGGGTGCCGAACGATCGCTCCTGCGTCCTGCTCAAGTTCGGGGAGATCGTCCTGAAGGGGCGGAACCGCGGGCTGTTCTACTCGCAGCTGCGCCGCAACGTCGTGCGCCTGCTCGGCGACCTCGGGCCGCTCGAGCTGCGGCAGCGCGGCGGGGCGCTGGCCGTGCTCTCGCCGGCGGGCTCGGGCGAGCTCGTCGAGCGCGCGCGCGACGTCCTCGGCATCAGCCTCCTCCATCCCGTGCTCGTGCTCGAGAAGACGCCCGAGGCCGCCTGCGCCGCCGCCGTGCGCCTCCTCGCGGGGCGCCCCGGCGAGACGTTCGCCGTCCGCGCGCGGCGCCGCGACAAGGGGTTCCCGCTCGACTCACGCTCGCTCGCCGCCCTCGCCGGGCGCGCCGTGCAGGACGAGCTCCCGCTCGGCGTCGACCTGACGACACCCGACCTGGAGGTCTTCCTCGAGGTCGACAAGCGGGAGATCTTCGCCTACACGGAGAAGATCCCCGGCCGCGGCGGCCTGCCGGTCGGGGTGTCCGGCCGCGCCCTCGTCCTTCTCTCGGGCGGCATCGACTCGCCGGTCGCCGCCTACCGGGCCATGAAGCGCGGTCTGCGCTGCGACTTCGTCCACTTCAGCGGCCGGCCGTACACGGGCGCGGAGTCGATCTACAAGGCGTACACGCACGTGGCGCAGCTCGATCGCTTCCAGGGCGGCTCGCGGCTGTTCGTCGTCCCCTTCGGTCGCGTGCAGCGCCGGCTCGCCGCGGCCGGGGCCGGCCGGCTGCAGGTGCTCGCGCAACGGCGGCTGATGCTGAGAGTCGCCTCCGAGCTCGCGCAGCGCGAGAAGGCCGGGGCGCTCGTCACCGGCGACTCGCTCGGACAGGTGTCCTCGCAGACGCTGCACAACCTCGCCGTCGTCGAGCAGGCGGCGCGACTGCCGGTGCTGCGCCCGCTCGTCGCCTGGGACAAGGCGGAGATCGTCCGCGAGGCTGAGCAGATCGGCACCTTCGCCGTCTCCCGCCTTCCCGCCGAGGACTGCTGCACGCTGTTCGCGAGCCCGCTCGCCGAGACGCGGGCGGCGCCCGACAAGCTAGCGGCGCTGGAGGCACGGCTGGACGCCGAGGAGCAAGTCGCCGAGCTGCTCGCCGGGACGGAGTGCGTGCGTCCGCGTGTGGACGGCGCCGGGTGGACGGAGGGCGGCGAGCGGGCAGCGTACGCGGCGACTTTACGCTCCTCTTACACAGGGGATATTCAGGCTTGATCGCCGATACCGACGATAGGGAGGCGATGCGGACGCCCGGACGGCGGCGGCAGGGACGGCCGGCGATCGGCCTGGCAGCCCTTGCCGCGCTGCTCGCCGCGCTCGCGGCGTCGACGGCCGGCGCCGTCGCGCCGCGCCCGCCGGTGCTCGCCCGGGATCTCGCCAGGTCGTACTTCGGCTCGGCGCTCGTGCGCGCCGAGGTGGTGTCCGTCATCGGGGGCGTCATGCACGATTTCCGCATCGACGAAGGACGCGTCACCGCCGTGCGGCCCGGGGCGATCGATCTGCTCGAGCGCGACGGCACGCGCCAGACCGTGCCGGTCGGCCCGGTGCAGCAGCTCACCCCCGGCGTCGGCGGGCTGCTCCAGCTCGGCGAGGTGGTGCGCGGCGTGCGGGTCGTGACGGTTCGCGACGGCGACCGCCCGGCCGCCGAGGTTCGCCTGGCAGCGGCCGTGCGCGCGCTCGGCCGCGTCCTCTTCGGGGCGACGCTCGCTCGGGCCGAGGTGATCTCGGTGCGCGGCAGGGTCGTCGACGACGTGCGCATCGACCAGGGCCGCATCCTCCAGACGGGGCCCGCCGGCGTCGTCCTGCTCGAGCTCGACGGAAGCCGGGTGGCCATCCGCGTCGCGCAGTCGACGGTCGTGACCGGACCCGCCGGGCTCGTCACCTTCGGCGCCAGGGGGCTCCAGCGCGGCATGACGGTGGTCGCGGTGCGCAGCGACTCGCTCGCCGACGAGATTCGTGTTGTCGGGATCCGGGGGAGAGGGTGAGGGTGGGCCTCGACCAGGCGCTGATCGGCAATCCGCTCGGAACCGGCAGCCGTCCGACCGGGGGCATGGTGCTGCTCGTCGAGGACGAGGAGTCGGTTGGGTCGCTCGTGCGCACCTATCTCGACCGCAACGGCTTCCGTGTCTGCTGGGTGCGCACCGGCGAGGAGGCGCTCGTCGAGTTCACGCGCCATCCGATTCGGATCGTCGTGCTCGACATCGGCCTGCCCGGGATGGACGGCTTCGAGGTCTGCCGACGGCTCCGGGCGCGGTCGGAGGTGCCGATCATCATGCTCACGGCGCGCGACGAGGAGCCCGACCGGGTCGCCGGCCTCGAGATCGGGGCCGACGACTACGTCCCCAAGCCGTTCTCGCCGCGCGAGCTCCTCGCGCGCGTGAAGGCGATCCTGCGCCGCGCCGAGCCCGCGCCGCGAGAGAGCGTGCTGCAGCTCGGCGACGTCGTCATCGACGTGGAGGGCCGCGAGACGACGGTCGACGGCCGGCCGGTCGAGCTGACGGCGAAGGAGTTCGACCTGCTCACCTACTTCGCGGAGAGCCCGGGCGTCGTCCACTCGCGCGACCGTCTGCTCGACCGCGTGTGGGGTATGAGCTACCCGGGGGGGACGCGGACGGTCGACGTCCACGTCGGCCAGCTGCGCCGGAAGCTCGGACGGCCCGAGCTGATCCGAACCGTGCGCGGCGCCGGGTACAAAGCCGTCTCCCCGTGAGGGCCCGGCGGTTCCTGCCGCTTCGCAAGCTCCTCTTCCTCGCCACGGTCCTGATCGTGATCGCCTCGATCGGGATCGCCTTCGGCGTCGGCGCGGTCCTGACGCGGAGCGCCGTCGAGAACGCGAACCTCGACGGCCTCGCCCGCCAGGCGCAGCTGATCAAGAACCAGCAGGAGGCCGGCCTGTGCGCGTTCTGCCGGCTCAAGGACGTGCGGGCGTTCCTCGCCGAGCAGCACGAGCTGATCCGGGTCGTCGACCTCGACCGGAACACGCCGTACCTGACCGACTCGCAGCGGCTGGAGCTCGCGAGCAAGCCGCTCGTGACGGGCACGGTCGAGGTCGAGGGCAAGCGTTACCTGGTCGCGGCCGGCACGATCAAAGGCGGCCGGCGGCCGGGGCTCGGGTTCGTGCTCCTGCGCCCGTCCAGCCTGAAGACCGCGGGCTGGGGGCCGTACCTGCGCGCGCTCCTCATCGCCGGGGCGATCGGCGCGGGGCTGGCCGCCCTCGGCTCGCTGATCATCGCGCGCTGGATCTCCCGGCCCGTCCGCCGCGTGGCCGAGGCGAGCCGGAGCCTGGCCGAGGGGCTGTCGCCCGAGCCGGTGCCGCTCGAGGGCTCGGCCGAGCTGGCGACGCTCGCCTCGACCTTCAACGCGATGGCGGAGCAGCTGCAGCGCGCACGCGAGGCGGAACGGAACTTCCTGCTGTCGGTCAGCCACGAGCTGAAGACACCGCTGGCGGCCATCCGCGGCTACGCGGAGGGCCTCGAGGAAGGGGTGTTCGGCGCCGAGGAGGCGGCCGCCACGATCCGCGAGGAGGCGCGCCGCCTGGAGCGGCTCGTCCGCGACCTGCTCGACCTCGCGCGCATGAACCGGCGCGAGTTCGTCGTCCACCGCGAGCCGGTCGACCTGGCGGAGATCGCCCGCGAGGTGGTGCGCCGCTACGAGGCGGACGCGCGGGCGGCGGCCGTCGAGCTCGACGCGGACGCGGCGGGGCCTGCGCCCGCCCTCGCCGACCCCGACCGGGCGCTCCAGATCGTCTCCAACCTGGTCGAGAACGCGCTCCGCTCGACGCCCGCCGGCGGCTCGGTGCGAGTCGGCGCCAGCCCGGGGCTGCTGGTCGTGGAGGACACGGGGGTGGGCCTGTCCGCGGACGACCTGCCGCACGCGTTCGAGCGCTTCTACCTGCACGACCGTAACCCGGACGGCCGCAGCCGCATCGGCTCCGGCCTCGGGCTCGCGATCGTCAAGGAGCTGACCGAGCGCATGGACGGCACCGTCTCGGTGGAGAGCGAGCTCGGTCGCGGCACCACCTTTCGCGTGCGCCTGCCGACGGGCGGGCCCGGCGGCGGAGCGGCGCAGCCGGCGGCGACTGCGCCGTCGTCGGCGAAGCGGTGAGGGCTGTGGTCTACACGCCGAGCCGCGCCCGCGCCGCCGCCAGGGCCGACTCGACGCCGCCCGGACCGGGCGCGGGGTGCGGGCAGGCGGCCGGCGGCGGCACGAAGCTCCCGTCGCGCACGGAGGCGGCGACCCGCTCGTGCGCGTCCCGGAACGGCATGCCCGCGGCGACGAGCGCCTCGGCTGCGTCGGTTGCCCGGAGCAGGGGGTCGGAGCAGGCCGCGGCCAGCCGCTCGCGGTCGAGCTCGAGGTCGCGGACGAGGACGCCGAGCGCGGCCAGCGTCGCGGCCAGGTCGCGGCGGGCGGCGAACACGGGCGGCTTGTCCTCCTGCAGGTCGCGGTCGTAGGCGAGCGGCAGCCCCTTCACGACCGCGAGCAGCCCGGCCAGACGGCCGAGCGCCGTCCCCGCCTTGCCGCGCGCCAGCTCGGCCACGTCCGGGTTCAGCTTGTGCGGCATCATCGACGAGCCGGTGGCCGCGCTCTCCGGCAGGCGGACGAAGCCGAACTCGCTCGTCGCCCACAGGACGAGCTCCTCTCCGATCCGCGACAGGTGCGACTGGCAGACGGCGCACGCGTACAGGTAGTCGAGCGCGAAGTCCCGGTCGGAGACGGCGTCGAGCGAGTTGCGCAGCTGGCCGGGGGGCGGGGGCAGCGGCAGCGACGAGCCGGCGAGCGCCCCTGAGCCGAGCGGAGACGGCCTCGCCTGCTCGGCCGCAAACAGGAAGCGCTCCCGGTCGCGCTCGAGCATCTCGACCCAGGCGAGCAGGTGGTGGCCGACGGTCACCGGCTGCGCCCGCTGCAGGTGCGTGTAGCCGGGCATGGGGGTGTCTGCCTCCGCCCCGGCCCGCTCGAGCACGACGGCCGAGAAGCGGCGGATCGCCTCGACGGCCTCGGCGCAGGCATCCTCGACGTAGAGGCGCAAGGCGGCCGCGACCTGGTCGTTGCGCGAGCGGCCGGCGTGGATCTTCCGCCCGACCGCCCCGAGCAGCCGCTCGATCGTCGAGTGCACGTCCTCGTCGGCGGCCTCGCCGCCGCCGCCCTGCGCGATCGCCGCCAGCAGCTCCCTCGCCTGCGCCAGCTCCTCGTCCGCGAGCAGACCGGCTGCGTGCAGGCGCTCGGCGTGCAGCAGCGTCGCGCGGCAGTCGTAGGCAAGCAGCTCCGCGTCGTCCGCGCGCAGGAACTCCCAGACGGCGGGGTCGAGCGGCTTCCCGGTCCGGCCCGACCAGAGCGTCACTCGCCGCGCTCCAGCTCGAGCGGGTCGAGCGGCATCATCGGCTCGAGCCGCCGGAGCCGGCGCTGCGCGCCGAGCATGCGGCGCGTGTCGGCGATGTCGTTCACCTGCACCTGCAACTGGCCGATCCGGTCGACGGTCGAGAACGTCGAGGCGCTCCGCTCCATCGACAGGCGCGAGGGGTCGTAGGAGACGGCCTCCCCGCGCGTGTCGAGGATCGTGTAGTCGTCGCCGCGGCGCAGCTCGAGCGTCACCTCGCCGGTGACGACGGCGGCGACCCAGCGCTGGAGCGCCTCGCGCAGCATCAGCGCCTGCGGCTCGAACCAGCGCCCCTCGTACAGGAGCCGTCCCAGGCGCCTGCCCTCCGTGGCATAGCGCTCGAGCGTGTCCTCGTTGTGGATCGCGGTCAGGAGCCGCTCGTAGGCGATGTGCAGGAGCGCCATCCCGGGCGCCTCGTAGATGCCGCGGCTCTTCGCCTCGATCACGCGGTTTTCGATCTGGTCGGACATGCCGAGCCCGTGGCGGCCGCCGATCTCGTTCGCGCGCTGGACGACCTCGACGGGATCGGGGATCTCCTCGCCGTTCAGCGCGACCGGGATGCCGTCCGCGAAGCGCACGGTGACGAGCTCGGGCTCGATCCGCACCGACTCGTCCCAGTGCGCCACGCCCATGATCGGCCGAACGATCTTCATGCTCGTGTCCAGGCGCTCGAGGTCCTTCGCCTCGTGCGTCGAGCCGAGCAGGTTCGCGTCCGTGGAGTAGGCCTTCTCGGCCGAGCTGCCGTGCGCGAGCCCGCGCGCGTCGAGCCACTCGCTCATCTCACGCCGTCCGCCGAGCTCGGACACGAACTCGTCGTCGAGCCACGGCTTGTAGATGCGGAGCCCGGGGTTGACGAGCAGCCCGTAGCGGAAGAAGCGCTGGATGTCGTTGCCCTTGTAGGTGGAGCCGTCCCCCCAGATCTCGATGCCGTGCTCGTGCATCGCGCGGACGAGCAGCGTGCCCGTGACCGCCCGTCCGAGCGGCGTCGTGTTGAAGTACCGCCTCCCGGCCGTCTGGATGTGGAAGGCGCCGCACTGCAGCGCGGCGATGCCCTCGCGGGCGAGCGCCTGCTTGCCGTCGACGAGGAACGCCTGCTCGGCGCCGTATTGCCTCGCCTTGTCCGGCAGCGCCGACACGTCCGGCTCGTCGTACTGGCCGAGATCGGCGGTGAAGGCGTAGGGGACGGCGCCGCGCTCGCGCATCCAGGCGACGGCGCAGCACGTGTCGAGCCCCCCGGAGAAGGCGAGCCCCACGCGCTCGCCCACGGGCAGCGAGTCGAGGATGACGTGGCCGTTCGGCAGCATCAGTCGGTCTCCAGGTGGTGGCGCAGCAGCTCGGCCAGCTCCGCCCCGCGGACGCCGTCGCGCGGCGCGACGAAGATCGTGTTCTCGCCCGCGACCGTGCCGGCGACCTCGGGGAGCGCCGCATCGTCGATCGCGTCCGCGAGCGGCGTCGCGTAGCCCCGCGGCGTGTGCACGACGACGAGGTCGTTGGCGGGCGTGATCGAGACGGCCCAGCGGCGGAGCGCCGCCGTCAGGCCGGACAGCCGGTCGAGATCGGCGGCGCCCGGCAGCGCGTACACGAGCCGGCCGTCGGCGGCCCGCACCTTGACGAGCCCGAGCTGGGCGATGTCGCGCGAGACGGTCGTCTGCACGGCGTCGATCCCCACCTCGCGGAGCGCATCCGCCACCTCCGCCTGCGTCGACAGCGCCCGCTCCCGCACGAGCTTGAGGATCGCTCCCTGCCGCTCGAAGCGCTTCATCGCCCCAGCACCTCGCGCAGGACGGCCAGGCCCTGCTCGAGCTCCTCCGGCCTCACCGTCAGGGGCGGCGTCAGGCGCACGGTCTCCGCCCCGGCGGTGCAGACGAGCAGGCCGCGCGAGAACGCCGCCTCGACCACTTCTGCTGCGGGGCGGCCGACGTCGAGGGCGAGCAGCAGCCCGGCCCCGCGCACGTCGGGGAACGCCGCGCGGACGAGCGCCTCCTTGTCGCGGACGCCGGCCAGCAGCTCGTCGTCGATCTGGTCGAGGACGGCGCAGGCTGCGGCGCAGGCGACGGGGTTGCCGCCGAACGTGCTCGCGTGGTCGCCGGGCTGGAATGCCCCCGCGCGCTGCTCGCAGACGACGAGGCAGCCGATCGGCAGCCCGTTCGCGAGCCCCTTGGCGAGCGTCAGCGCGTCCGGCCGCACTCCCGACTGCTCGAAGCAGAAGAAGGTTCCCGTGCGGCCGACGCCTGTCTGCACCTCGTCGAAGACGAGCAGCGCCCCGAGCTCGTCCGCCAGCGTCCTCGCCGCCTGCAGGAACTCGGGCGCCGCCGGCCGTACGCCTCCCTCGCCCTGCACCGGCTCGAGCAGGATCAGGCCGGTGTCCGGCCGCGCCGCGGCGACGAGCGACTCGACGTCGTTCAGCTCGGCGAAGGAGACGCCCGGGACGAGCGGCTCGAAGGCCGTGCGCTTCTCCGGCTGGCCGGTGGCGGAGAGCGAGCCGAGCGTGCGCCCGTGGAAGGAGCCGGCGAGCGCGACCATACCCGGCCGCCCCGTCGCCTTGCGCGCGTACTTGATCGCCGCCTCGACCGCCTCCGCGCCGGAGTTGCAAAAGAACGAGCGGCCGCCGCCGAAGCGGTCGGACAGCTTTTCGGCCAGCTCGAGCATCGGCTCCGTCCAGTACAGGTTCGACGTGTGCCAGAGGCGCTCGAGCTGCGCGCGCGCGGCTGCGAGCGGAGCCGGGTGGCAGTGGCCGAGCCCGACGACGGCGATGCCCGCGACGAAGTCGAGGTATCGCTCGCCGCTCGCGGCGACGAGCCAGGAGCCCTCGCCGCGAACGAAGGTCACCTCCTGCCGCGCGTACGTCGGCAGCAGCCGCTCCCTGCCACGGAGCAGACTGTTAGGTGGCGCGCTCATGCTGTTCGCTGACACGACGGGGTGGGGCGCAGCCCGCTCATGCGAGCACCGCCGTCTCGCCGATCTCCGCCCGGACGCCGAGCCGCGCAGCCGCCACCGCGGCGCGGAGCTTCGGCACGATGCCGCCCTGGAGCTCGCCAGCGTCCAGCAGCCCTTCCGCCTCGCGGGCGGCGATGGCGGGGGCGACGGCGCCCTCCAGGATCAGCCCGGGGACGTCGGTCAGGAAGAGGATCCGCTCGGCGGCGAGGCCGACGGCGAGCGCAGAGGCCGCCTCGTCGGCGTTGACGTTCAGCGGCCCGGCCGCCAGCGGCGCGACGACGGGGATCGAGCCGTCCTCGAGCGCCGCCGCGATCGCCGCCGGCCGGCTCGGCAGCGGGTCGCCGACCAGCCCGAGCTCCGGCACCTGCCTCGCGCGCAGCCCGATCTCGTCCCCGAACAGCGGCAGGGCGCGCGGGCCGAGCGCGGCGCAGAGCGAGGCGTTCACCGCGGCGAAGGCGCGGCGGACGACCGCGAGCCCCTCGGCGGTCGTCACGCGGCGGCCGTGCACGAACTCGACGGGGAGCCCGAGCCGCCGCATCTCCTCGGAGATCTGCGGGCCCGCGCCGTGCACGACGACGACGCCCGAGCCGCCCTCCGCCAGCTCGAGCACCCGCCGCGCGGCCGAGTCGCCGACCGCGCCGCCGACCTTGACGACGAGCAGGCTCACGTCCGGTAGTCCGCGTTGATGCGGACGTAGTCGTAGGACAGGTCGCTGGTCAGGTACGTCGCCGCGCCCTTGCCGAGCCCGAGGTCGAGCCGGATCTCGCAGGTGGCTCCCGACACGTCGGGCTCGACGCCGAGCGGGGTCCCGCGCTCGAGCACGACGGCGCCGTTGTAGCTCAGCGTGACCCGGTCGAGGTCGACGTCCACGTAGCCGCCGTTGTACGGGGCCGAGCCGGCGGCCATGAGCACGCGGCCCCAGTTGGCGTCGTGCCCGAACAGGGCCGTCTTGACGAGCGCGGAGGTCGCGATCCGCTGCGCGACCGCCTTCGCCTGGGCGTCGTCGGCGGCGCCGGTGACGGCGATCTCGGCGAGCACGGTCACGCCCTCGCCGTCGGCGACGATCTGGCCGGCGAGGTTGGAGCAGACGCGGCGCAGGCAGCCGGCGAAGTCGAGGTCGGTCGCCGGCGTGCGCTCGACCTCGGCCGCCCCGTTCGCGAGCAGGACGACGGCGTCGTTGGTCGAGCAGTCGCCGTCCACCGAGATGGCGTTGAAGCTCTCCTCGACTGCGGGCCGGAGGAACTCGATCGCCTCGCCCGGCCGCAGCGGGTAGTCGGTCGTCACGACGGCGAGCATGGTGGCGAGGTTCGGGTGGATCATCCCCGAGCCCTTGGCCATGCCGCCGACGGCGAAGCCGGCGCCGTCCGCGCGAGCCTCCTTCGGCTTCGTGTCCGTGGTCATGATCGCCTCCGCGGCGTGGCGGCCGCCCTCCTCCGACAGCGCCTCGACCGCCCGCTCGATCGCCGGCAGCAGCTTCCCCATCGGCAGCGGCACGCCGATCACGCCGGTCGAGAGCACGAGCACCTCCTCGCTGGCGCAGCCGAGCAGGCGCGCCGCCTCGGCTGCGGTCGCGAGCGCGTCCACCTTGCCGCGCTCGCCGGTGGCGGCGTTGGCGACG
Source organism: Gaiellaceae bacterium (assembly GCA_035652235.1). Classification (GTDB taxonomy): domain Bacteria; phylum Actinomycetota; class Thermoleophilia; order Gaiellales; family Gaiellaceae; genus PALSA-612. The sequence goes on from DASREE010000032.1 coordinate 55,527, forward strand.
CCGGAGTTGATCACGACCGCCCGTGGCTCGGCCAGCGCGAGGTGCTCGCGGTCGACGAGCAGGCATGCGGCCTGGACGCGGTTACGGGTGAGCATGGCCGTGCCCACGGACGGCCTCGTCGAGGCGACGACGGCGAGGTCGCGGCGCGCGCGGCGGATGCCCGCGTGCACGCCGGCGGCGACGAACCCCTTCGGCGCGGTGACACCGGCCGTCGCGCGGGCACCCCCCGTGGCGGCCGTCATACGAGCACCCCCTGCAGGCGCAGGCCGAGCGTCTCGTCGAGCCCGAGCACGAGGTTCGCGTTCTGCACCGCCTGCCCTGCGGCTCCCTTGCCGAGGTTGTCGATCGCGCACACGACGACGGCGCGGCCGGTGGCGCGGTCCTCGAACAGCGAGATCTCGGCCGCGTCCGTGCCCTGCACGCGCGAGAGCTCCGGCATCGCCCCCTCCGCGAGGAGGCGCACCGCGGGCTTGCCGGCGTACGCCGCCTCGAGGCGCTCGCGCAGGTCGCCGGCCGTCGGCGTCGCGTAGCAGGTCGCGAGCAGGCCCCGGCGCAGGGGGAGGAGGTGGGGCACGAAGCAGACGGGGAAGCCGAGCGCCTGCGCGATCTCCGGGGCGTGCTGGTGCTCGCCGACGCGATAGGCCGAGACGTTCTCGAGGACGAACCCGGCGTGCGAGCTCGGCTTGGGCGAGCGCCCGGCGCCGGACACGCCCGACTTCGCATCGACGACCACGCTCGCCGCATCGACGGCGTCCGCGAGCGGCGCGAGCGCGAGCAGCGCCGCGGTCGCGTAGCAGCCGGGGTTGGCGACGAGACGGCCGGAGGGCGGCTCCAGCTCGGGGACGGCGTAGCTCCAGCCTGCGAGCAGGTCGGGTCGGGGGTGTACGAATCCGTACCACTGCTCGTACAGGGCCGGGTCGGGCAGGCGGTGGGCGCCCGAGAGGTCGACCACGACCGTGTCCGCGGGTGGCTCGAGCGACGCGGACTCCTCGTGCCCGAGGCAGCTGAAGACGAGCTCGGCGCCGTGCGCCAGCGCCTCCTCGTTCGTGACGAAGCGGGGCAGCGACCCGTTCAGGCGAACGTCGAGGCTCGAGGCCGGCTCACCGGCCAGCGAGTCCGAGCCGACGGCGACGAGCTCGAGCTCCGGGTGGCGGAGCACGCGGTCGAGCGTCTCCTGCCCCGCGTAGCCGGACGCGCCGAGAACGGCTGTCGAGATCACCCGCGTATTATGCCAGCAATGAGGTATTATGCAATCCCTATGCGACAGGGCCTGCTCGTGCTCGAGGACGGCACCGTCTTCTGCGGCGCCAGCGTCGGCGCCGCCGGCGTCGCCTCGGGCGAGGCGTGCTTCACGACGGCGATGGCCGGCTACGAGGAGGCGGTCACCGATCCGAGCTACGTGGCGCAGGTGCTGTGCTTCTCGTATCCCTTGGTCGGCAACTACGGCGTGGACGAGTCGCGGATGGAGTCGGAGCGCGTGCAGTGCGAGGGCGTCGTCGGGCGCGAGCTGCGGCCGGCGTTCGCCTCCTGGCTCGCGGAGCGGGGGGTGGTGGCTCTGAGCGGCGTCGACACGCGCTCGCTCGTCCGCCGCATCCGCGAGGGAGGCGTCCTGCGCTGCGCGCTCGGGGAGGCGCCGGCGGCGGAGCTCCTCGCGCGGGCGCGCGCCGAGCCGCCGATCGACGGGCGGCCGCTCGACCGGCGCGTCGGCACGGCCGAGCCGTACACGATCGGCAGCGGGCCGCGCGTGACCCTCCTCGACCTCGGCTGCAAGCGCTCGATTCCGCGCCGCCTCGCTGCCTGCGGCCTCGAGGTGCGCGTCGTGCCGGGCAGCGTGGGCGCCGACGCGGTGCTCGAGACCAAGCCGCGGGCCGTGCTCGTCGGCAACGGCCCCGGCGACCCCGCGGTGCTGGACGGGCCGATCGAGCTGGTGCGGAGCCTGCTCGGCCGGGTGCCGCTGTTCGGGATCTGCCTCGGCCACCAGCTGCTCGGCCTCGCGCTCGGCCTGGACACGTTCAAGCTCCCCTTCGGGCACCGCGGCGCCAACCATCCCGTGCGCGACCTGCGCACCGGCCGCGTGCTCGTCACCGTGCAGAACCACGGCTTCGCCGTCGCCGCCACCGACGCCGACCTCGTCACGCACGTCTCGCTCAACGACGGCACCGTCGAGGGGCTCGCCGGCGAGGACTTCGCCAGCGTCCAGTTCCACCCGGAGGCTGCTCCCGGCCCGCTCGACGCGCTGCCCTTCTTCGACCGCATCGCCGACACGTGCCGAAGCGCACCGATCTTCGCTCTGTCCTGATCGTCGGCTCCGGGCCGATCCGGATCGGGCAGGGCTGCGAGTTCGACTACTCGGGCGCGCAGGCCTGCCGCGTGCTGCGGCGGGAGGGCTACCGCGTCGTCCTCGTCAACTCGAACCCGGCGACGATCATGACCGACCCGGAATGGGCCGATGCGACCTACCTCGAGCCGCTCGACGCCGGCACGGTCGCCGAGATCCTCGAGCGCGAGCGACCGGACGTGCTGCTGCCCACGCTGGGCGGGCAGACGGCGCTGAACGTCGCGGTCGAGCTGCACGACTCGGGCGCTCTCGAGCAGTTCGGCGTCGAGCTGATCGGCGCCGACGTCGACGCCATCCGCCGCGCCGAGGACCGCCTCGCCTTCCGCGAGGCGATGCGGGCCGCCGGGCTCCCGGTGCCGGAGAGCATCGTCGTCTCGTCCGCCGCCGAGCTGGACGGCTTCCCCGTGCCGGCCATCGTCCGGCCGGCGTTCACGCTCGGAGGGAGCGGCGGCGGGCTCGCGTCGACGCCCGACGAGCTCGTCGCGCGAGTCGAGCGCGGGCTGGCGGCGAGCCCGGTCTCGCAGGTGCTGGTGGAGCGGTCGCTTGCGGGCTGGCAGGAGTTCGAGCTCGAAGTCATGTCCGACGCGAGCGGCAACTGCGTCGTCGTCTGCTCGATCGAGAACATCGACCCGATGGGCGTGCACACGGGCGACTCGTGGACGGTCGCGCCGCAGCAGACGCTGCCGGACGGGGACTACCAGCGGCTGCGCGAGGCCGCCTTCGCCTGCGCACGCGCGGTGGGAGTCGCGACCGGCGGCGCGAACGTCCAGTTCGCGTTCGACCCGGCGACGCGGGAGTTCGTGCTCATCGAGATGAACCCGCGCGTCTCGCGCTCCTCGGCGCTCGCCTCGAAGGCCACCGGCTTCCCGATCGCCAAGCTGGCCGCGCTGCTCGCGGTCGGCTACACGCTCGACGAGCTGCCCAACGACATCACGGGGAAGACGACGGCCGCCTTCGAGCCGGCGCTCGACTACGTCGCCGTCAAGGCGCCCCGCTTCGACTTCGACAAGTTCCCCGGCGCGCCGCGCGCGCTCGGCTCCGAGATGCGCTCGACCGGCGAGGCGCTCGGTCTCGGCCGCACCTTCCCGGAGGCGTTCCTGAAGGCGCTCGAGGGGCGGGAGGCGGAGGGCGCGGGCGAGCTCCCGGACCTCCCCGGCGCCCACCCCTACTTCCTCCGCGAGCTCGAGTCGATCCGCGAGGCCATGGCGCGCGTCGCCTCGACCGGCGAGGTCGAGGCGGCGAAGCGTTTCGGCCTGCCCGACTCGTGGATCGCCCAGGCGCTCGGCGTGACTGAGGACGAGGTGCGCGCCCGGCGGGCGCTTCCCGGGCGGCTCGCGGTCGACTCGTGCGCGGCCGAGTTCGAGGCGGAGACGCCCTACTACTACCTGTCCTACGAGCCCGCGGACGTCCCGGCCGTGCCCAGGGCGGCTGCGCCCAGGGGTGTGACCCGTGGGCGCGGCTCGCGCGGACGCGGCGCGATCGTCATCGTCGGGTCGGGGCCGAACCGGATCGGGCAGGGGATCGAGTTCGACTACTGCTGCGTGCACGCCGCGCACGCGTTCCGCAAGCTCGGCTACGAGGCGGTGCTCGTCAACTCCAACCCGGAGACCGTCTCCACGGACTACGACACCTCCGACCGCCTGTACCTGGAGCCGCTCACGCTCGAGCGCGTGCTCGACGTCTGCCGGCTCGAGCGGCCGGTCGGCGCGGTCGTCACGCTCGGCGGGCAGACGCCGCTCTCGCTCGCGCACGGGCTCGGTGCGGCCGGCGTGCCGCTGCTCGGCGACCCGTTGCATGCGATCGTCACCGCCGAGGACCGGGGCGCGTTCGCGCGCCTGCTCGACGAGCTGGGTCTGGCCGCTCACCGCTGGGGCACGGCCGACACGCGCGAGGAGGCGCTGGCCGTGGCGGAACGCGTCGGCTACCCCGTGCTCGTCCGCCCGCACTTCGTCCTCGGCGGCCGGCGCATGCGCGTCGTCCGTTCGCCCGGCGAGCTCGACCTGCACGAGCCATCGCTCGTCGACCAGTTCCTCGAGGGTGCGACCGAGCTCGACGTCGACTGCCTGTGCGACGGCGACTCGGCGTGGGTCGCCGGCGTTCTCGAGCACGTCGAGCCGGCGGGGGTGCACTCGGGCGACTCGGCCTGCGTCATCCCTGCTCCGTCCGTGACGGACCCGCTGTGGGAGGAGATCCGCTCGATCGCGCAGGCGCTCGCCGGCCGGCTTCGCATCCGCGGCCTGCTCAACCTCCAGCTCGCGCTCCTCGACGGCCGTCTACACGTGCTCGAGGCGAACCCGCGTGCGGCGAGGACGGTGCCGTTCGTGGCCAAGGCGACCGGACTCCGCATCGTCGAGCACGCGTGCCGGCTGATGCTCGGCGCGCGCCTCTCCGACCTCGACCTCCCCGAGCGCCCGACGCCTTCCCGCGCATGGGCGAAGGAGGCGATCTTCCCGGACGACAGGTTTCCCGGGGCGGCGACGCGCGGGCCCGAGATGCGCTCGACCGGCGAGGTGATGGTGTCGGGGGCGACGGTCTCGGAGGCGTACGCGCGCGCCCTGCGGGCCGCCGGGCGTTCGCGGCGCTTCGGCCGGATCGGCCCGCCGCTCCAGCCCGTCTGGGCCGCGTCTCGCGTCCCGCCGGTCCGGGCGCACTAGTGCCCTGTCCGGGCACTAGAGTCGCCTCGTGGCCATCCTCGGCATCGACGTCGGCGGCACCTTCACCGACGCCGTCCTGCTCGAGGGCGGCGAGCTGCGGACGGCGAAGGTGCCGACGACGACCGCCCAGGAGGAGGCGGTCATCGCCGCGGCCGCGGCGGTCGGCGCGCACGGCCCGGCGCTCGAGCGCTTCTCGCACGGCACGACGATCGCGACGAACGCGCTCCTCGAGCGAAAGGGTGCTCGGACCGCGTTCGTCGCCACGGAGGGCTTCGAGCACCTGCTCCACCTCCGGCGCCAGAACCGTGCCCACCTGTACCGCCTGTGCGCCGCGCATCCGGAGCCGCTCGTGCCGCTCGAGCGCTGCCACGGCGTGCGCGAGCGCATCGGCCCCGACGGCGTGCTCGTGCCCCTCGATCTGGCCACGCTGCCGGCGGTGGACGCGGAGGCGGTCGCCGTCTGCCTGCTCTTCTCGTTCCGCGATCCGAGCCACGAGCGGGCGGTGGCCGAGGAGCTCCGCCGGCGCCTGCCGGGCGCGCACGTCGTCGCCTCGCACGAGGTCTGCCCGGAGTTCCGCGAGTACGAGCGCGCCTCGACGACGGCCGCCGACGCCTACCTCGGGCCCGTCTGCGCGCGCTACTTCCGGGCGCTCGGCGGGCGCTGCCTTGAGTCGGGCCTGCCGGAGCCGCTGGTGATGCGCTCCTCGGGCGGCGTGGCGACGATCGGCGAGGCGGCCCGCCACGCGGCGCTCGTGCTCGTCTCGGGTCCGGCGGGTGGCGTCGTCGGCGCGGCGCGGATCGCCCGGCTCGCGGGCGTCTCGAACGTCATCTCCTTCGACATGGGCGGCACGTCGACCGACGTCTGCCTGATCGCGGACGGCCAAGCGGAGCGGACGGTCGAGCGGACGGTCGGCGGTCTGCCGATCCGGCTGCCGATGGTCGACATCCACACCGTCGGGGCGGGCGGCGGCTCGCTCGTGTGGCGCGACGCGGGGGGTGCCCTCAGGGTCGGCCCGCAGAGCGCCGGCGCGCTGCCCGGCCCCGCCTGCTACGGGCGCGGCGGCCGCCGGCCGACGGTCACGGACGCGAACCTGCTCCTCGGCCGGCTGCCGGAGCGGCTGGCCGGCGGGCTGGAGCTCGACCGGGCGGCTGCTGCGCGTGCGCTCGACGGCTTCGACCCGGCGCACGTGATCGAGGTCGTCAACGCCGAGATGCTGCGGGCGCTCAGGGTTGTCTCGGTCGAGCGCGGCCACGACCCGCGCGAGTTCGCGCTCGTCGCCTTCGGGGGCGCCGGCCCGCTGCACGCGTGCGCGCTCGCCGACGAGCTCGGGGTGGAGACGGTGCTCGTCCCCGCCGCGGCGGGTGTCCTCTCGGCGCTCGGCCTGGTCGCGAGCGACGAGCGGCGCGACCACGTGCGCTCCTACGTCTGCCTGCTCGAGGAGGCCGGCGAGCTGCCGGCCTCGGGCGAGGCCGACCTGCGCTACCGCGGGCAGTCGTTCGAGCTGTCGGTGCCGCTCGGGCCCGCGCTCGCCGAGCGGTTCCACCGCGCCCACGAGGAGCGCTACGGCACCTGCGACCCGGAGCGGCCGATCGAGCTCGTCGCCGTCCGCACCGCCGACGTGCGCCCGGGGCCGGAGCTCACGCTGCCGGCGGCGGAGGCCCTGCGCGTCGAGGGCCCGGCGCTGCTCGAGCTCGAGGGCGCGACGTGCTGGATTCCGCGGGGGTGGGTGGGGGTGAGGGACGGTGACAGCACGCTCGTGCTGACGCGATCGTGAACATCCAGCTCCAGGTCCTCGGCGCCGCGCTGCAGGCGGTCGCGGAGGAGATGGGCGCCGTGCTCGTGCGCTCCGCCTACTCGGCGAACATCAAAGAGCGGCGCGACTGCTCGACCGCGCTGTTCGACGAGCGGGGGCGCATGATCGTGCAGGCGGAGCACATCCCCGTGCACCTGGGCGCGATGCCGGAGGCCGTCGCGGCCGTCCGCGCGCGCGACCCCGCACCCGGAGAGCTGTTCGTGCTCAACGACCCGTACACCGGGGGCACGCACCTGCCGGACATCACGCTCGTCTCGCGCGTTCCCTGCGGCTACGCCGTCTCGCGGGCGCACCACGCGGACGTGGGCGGAATGGAGCCCGCCAGCCTGCCGGCGGCCTCGCGCGAGATCTACCAGGAGGGCATCGTCGTCCCGCCCGTCCGGCTCGACGGGGAGGTGCTGACCCTCCTGCTCGCCAACATGCGCCATCCGGACGAGCGTCGAGGCGACCTGCGCGCGCAGCTGGCGGCGCACCGGCTCGCCGAGCGGCGGCTGGCCGAGCTCGTCGCCCGCCGCGGCGAGGAGGCGGTCGCGGGGGCGATGGAGCAGCTGTACCGCTACTCGGAGCGCGTCGTCCGGGCTGCGATCGGCCGGCTGCCCGACGGGCGCTACGAGGCGGCGGAGGTGCTCGAGCCGATCGAGGGGACGCTGGAGCTCCGCGTGGCGGTGACGATCGCAGGCGACGCGATCGACGTCGACTTCGAGGGCACCTCGCCGCAGCACGAGGGCAACCTCAACTGCCCGCTCGCGGTCACGCGCTCGGCCTGCTACTTCGTCGTCCGCTGCCTGACCGAGCCGGACCTGCCGTCGTCCGGGGGTGCCTACGAGCCGGTGACGGTGCGGGCGCCCGTGGGCTGCCTCGTCAACGCCCGACCACCGGCGGCGGTCGTCGCCGGCAATACCGAGACCTCGAGCCGGATCGTCGACGCCGTCTTCGCTGCGCTCGGCCGGGCGCTGCCGGTGCCGGCGCAGGGCCAGGGCACGATGAACAACGTCACCTTCGGCGGCCGCGGCTTCACCTACTACGAGACGATCGCAGGCGGTCAGGGGGCGTGCCCTGAGGCGGACGGCCCGAGCGCCGTCCACGTGGCCATGTCCAACACGCTCAACACCCCGGTGGAGGCGCTCGAGCTCGCCTACCCGTTGCGGGTGGAGCGTTACGCGCTGCGGCTCGGGTCCGGGGGGCGAGGGCGGTTCCGCGGCGGCGACGGCGTCGTCCGCGAGCTGCGCGTGCTCGAGGACGCCCGGTTGTCGCTCCTCGCGGAGCGTCGGCTCCACGCTCCCGCCGGCGCTGCGGGCGGCGAGCCGGGCGCGCGCGGCCGCACGCTCCTGAACGGCGTCGAGCTTCCGCCGAAGACGACCCGGCGGCTACAGGCAGGCGACCTCCTCCGCGTCGAGACGCCCGGCGGCGGCGGGTACGGTCCCGCTTCGCGTTAGACTTGCGCGGTGGTCTGGGAGCTGGTCTTTCTCCTCGTCATCCTGAAGATTCCGGTCGTCTACCTGTGCTGGGTCGTGTGGTGGGCGCTGAGGTCGAAGCCCGAGCCGCCCGAACCGCTCGAGGGCGCGCTCGCCACCTCGCCTCTCGCGCCTGCGCCGAGGCCCGCCTGGAGCCTGCTCCGCGGACCGAGCCGGCGCCGGCCGCGGCGCCCCGGACCGCACGGCGCGCCCCGCCGGGCGCCCGCGCGCGCGCCGGTGTTCGCGAGCTGGCGGGCGGCAGGCTGGAGGCCTGAGCGGTGAGCGCCTTCGAGCCCGACGAGACGACGCGGCTCGCCCCGGCGCGCGCCGCGCGGGAGAACTCGGTCGAGACGATCGCCGGCCTCTTCGCGGCCGCGGCGCTGTTCGCCGGGCTGATCGCGCTCGCCTACCACCCGCTGCCGCTCTCGGTCGCGGCGGTGCTGCTCGCGCTCGTCGCGAGCGGGATGAGCACGCGGCACCGCCTGCTCTGCGGCTTGGCCGTCGCCGTCTCGGGGCTGTGCTTCGTCGGCGGGATGGTGATCGCGGTCGCCACCAACCACTCGCTCTGGTAGCGGCAGCCGCCCGCGGCCACGGTCGCGTAGCGGGCGAGACAGGAGCGGACGGGTGGTTGCTAGAACACCCTTGAGACCATGAGCGACGTCGACGGGCTGAACGCAGGCTACGCGAGCGCTGTCCTCGAGGAGTACCTCGAGAACCCGGGCGCCGTCGCGGCGGAGTGGCGCGCCCTGTTCGAGAGCGGCGCGAGCGAGCTCGTCGCGTCGCACCCCGGCCTGGCGCGGCTGCTCGCGGCCGCGGGCGGCGGCGGAAACGGCCGCCGCGACGGGAACGGCCAGGTGGCGCCGCCGGCGCCCGTCGCGCCGACGACCACGCTCGCCGCCTCGCCGCCTGGGCCCGCCGCGCCGCAGCCTCCGCCGGCCGAAGCGCCGGCGGCTCCGGCGGCTGCGGCGCGGCCTGCCGCCGAGCTGGCGCCCGCTTGGGCCCCCGACGCGGACCTCCTCCGCGCAGCCGCGGCCGCGGCCGCCCTCGTCGACGCCTACCGCTCGCACGGGCACCTGGCGGCGCGGCTCGACCCGCTCGGCGCCGAGCCGGTCGGCGACCCGGCGCTCGACCCCGAGCGCGCCGACCCGCCGCTCGTCCCCGAGCTTCAGGCACGCATCCCCGCGTCGGCGCTCGGGCTGTACGTCGCAGGCGACACGCTCGCGGAGGCGCTGCCGCAGCTCGCCGCCACCTACTGCGGCACGATCGCCTACGAGATCGAGCACATCTCGGACCACGAGCAGCGGATGTGGCTCCGTCGCGTGATCGAGTCGGGGCGCTACCGGCAGCCGCGAGCGCCGGAGGAGCGGCGCCGCCTGCTCGAGCGGCTCTCGCGCGTGGAGGCGTTCGAGCGGTACCTGCGGCGTGCGTTCCTCGGACAGAAGCAGTTCTCCATCGAGGGGCTGGACGTGCTCGTGCCGATGCTCGACGAAGCCGTCGAGCTGGCGGCCGAGTCGGGGGCGCACGAAGTCGTGATCGGCATGGCCCATCGCGGCCGGCTGAACGTGCTCGCGCACACGGTCGGGCAGCCGTACGAGGACATCCTGCGGGAGTTCGAGGGCGAGCGGACGATCGCAGCCGTCGTCGGCACGCCCGAGGGCGGCACGGGCGACGTCAAGTACCACCTGGGTGCCGAGGGCGTGCATCCCACGCGGACCGGCGATATCGCCGTCACGCTCGTCCCCAACCCGAGCCACCTCGAGGCGGTCGACCCGGTGGTCGAGGGCTGGACGCGCGCCAAGCAGACGGACCGCACGCGCGGCGCCGGCACGCACGACCCGTCGGTGGCGCTGCCCGTCCTCATCCACGGAGACGCCTCCTTCGCCGGCCAGGGGGTCGTGGCCGAGACCTTCAACCTCGAGGGCCTCGCCGGCTACACGACCGGCGGCACGCTGCACCTGATCGCGAACAACCAGATCGGCTTCACGACCGATCCGGCGGGCGGCCGCTCGACGCGCTACTCCAGCGATCTCGCGAAGGGCTTCGACGTCCCGATCATCCACGTCAACGCCGACGACCCCGAAGCGGCGATCGCCGCGATCCGCCTCGGGCTGGCCTTCCGCGACCGCTTCGGCCACGACGTCGTCGTCGACCTGGTCGGCTATCGACGGTTCGGCCACAACGAGCAGGACGAGCCCGCGTACACCCAGCCGCTGATGTCGCAGCGAATCGCCGAGCAACCCACGGTGCGGGCACAGTTCGCGGCCCGGCTCGCGGAGGACGGCGCGCTCTCCGCCGACGCGGCCACGGCCATGGTGCAACGCGTCGAGACGACGCTGCGCGACGCCCACGAGCGGCTGAGGTCGTCGCTCGGCCAGGAGCCGGTGCCGTCCGCCGAGCCGGCCCTCCCGTCAGCGTCGCCCGGGACGACGACCGCGGTGCCGGCCGACCGGCTGCTCGAGCTCAACCGGGAGCTGTTGACGGTGCCGGATCATTTCACCGTTCACCCGAAGCTGGCACGCCAGCTCGAGCGCCGTTCGAGCGCGCTCGAGGAAGGCGGCATCGACTGGGGTCAGGCGGAGGCGCTTGCCTTCGCCAGCCTTCTCGAAGAAGGGATTCCGATCCGGCTCACCGGCCAGGACACGGAGCGCGGCACCTTCTCTCATCGCCATCTCGTCCTGCACGACGCGAGCACCGGCGAGGTCTACGCGCCGATCCAGCATCTTCGGGGCGCGACCGCGTCGTTCGAGGTGCACAACTCGCCTCTCTCCGAATACGCGGCTGTCGGCTTCGAGTACGGCTACTCGGTCGCGGCGCCGGAGGCGCTCGTCCTCTGGGAAGCGCAGTTCGGCGACTTCGTCAACGGCGCCCAGATCATCCTCGACCAGTTCGTCGTCGCCGGGAGGTCGAAGTGGGGGGAGACGTCACGGCTGACGCTGCTGCTTCCGCACGGCTACGAGGGCAACGGGCCCGAGCACTCGAGCGCGCGGCTCGAGCGGTTCCTCCAGTCGACCGCCCAGAACAACATTCGCGTCGCCAACTGCTCGACCGCCGCCCAGTACTTCCACCTGCTCCGGCTCCAGGCGCTCGATCCGATCGCCAGGCCGCTCGTCGTGATGACGCCGAAGGGGCTGCTCCGGCTGCGAGAGGCCGCGTCGACCCTTCCCGACCTCGCGGACGGGAGCTTCGCGCCGGTGCTGGACGATCCGGTCGCCGCCAAGGACCGCGTGCGGCGGCTCGTCCTCTGCTCCGGGAAGGTGTACTACGACATCACCGGGCACGAGCTACGCCGCGGATCCGACATGGTCGCCGTCGCGCGGATCGAGCAGCTGTACCCCTTCCCGACGAAAGAGACGGCGGATCTCGTCGGCTCCTATCCCAGCCTGGACGAGGTCGTCTGGGTTCAGGAGGAGCCCCAGAACATGGGCGCCTGGCGCTCGATCCGGCACCGCCTCGAGGAGGCGCGTCCCCCGGCGGTCCCGTTGCGCTACATCGGCAGGTCGTGGCGGGCGAGCCCGAGCGAGGGCTATCCGACCGCGCACCTGCGCGAGCAGGACCGGATCGTCCGCGAGGCTCTGGCGTAGATGGTCGATCGGCGATTCCGCGCCGCGGAGCCTGTGGCTGGGACGCGCCGCGGGATCACCACGCTCGCGCCGCCGCGCGCGGCGCTGCTACCGGCGGCGCCTGATCGCGGCATCGGGCCTGGTCCCGGCCATCCCGCATCGAGGCGAGCTACCGGTCGACCGTCTGGCGATTCTTCAGCGCCGTCGCTGCGGCGCGTGCCGACCGGAGCGCCTGCGCCGCGACGACGGGCCCGTAGCGCTTTGCCTGCGCCGCGATCAGCCGCCGCTGGCGCGGGCTCAGCCGACGCCAGGTGTCGTACGCCGTGAGCGCGAGACCGAGCGGGCCCGCCTTCGGAATCAGTTTCGGCACGTCCGCATCCTTCCATATGCACCGGTTTGTCCGCCGTTCGGGGTACCCTCTTCGAGTTCCTAATAAAACCGTTACAATCTCGCGAAACGTGCCCCCGACGTCGGAGGTTCGAATGCCGGTGGAGACGCCGTCCATCTTCAGCCAAGTCATCCAGGAACATCTCGAGCTCAAGCGTCGCAACGCCCAGCTGGAGCACGAGATGCCGCTCTCCAGCTACGAAGCGGAAGATCCGTTCGTCAACCACCCGCTCTTCAAGAGCGAGCAGCAGGCTCGCCTGGAAGAGACGATGGACGGGACGGAGCCCGTCGTTTCCGTCGCCGGCGTGGCGATGCCGTGGCCCGGCGAGGAGAGCCTCGAGCACGCCGTCGTGGACGGCGACGACAGCCTCTGGGGTCGCTCGCGCGACTTCGACTGGGGCGACTAGCCCCGGCACTCGGCACGCGCTAGCAGCCGCGCTCGACGGTCAGGGCGTAGGCCAGCTTCGCCGTCTCGGTCACCGACGCCCAGAGCCGCGTCCCGAACGACTGGCTCGGGCCGTCGACATCCACGACCCCGTCGAAGCAGCGCTCGAAGAGCATCCGCGCTCGCTGCAGGTGGTAGCGGGAGCTGACCACCACGACCGACCGCCAGCCGCGGAGCGCGGCAAGCCGCGCGAACGCCTCGGCCTCACCGCGGGTGTCGTACGGCTGCGGGTGCACGCAGACGACGCGCGCGCCGACGTCGCGTCCGGCGCACAGGCGGTTCGCCTCCGGCCAGGTCGCGCTCCAGCCGTCGGACAGCACCAGCACCTGCGCGACGTCTCGGCGCACGAGCGCCAGGCCTCGCGCGAGCCGGGGCCCGCGTCCACCCGCGAGCACCATCACTGCGTCGGCCTTCGCGGGCGCGTGCCGGGGCGGCCAGAGGAAGAGCACGGCTGCGGCCGCGACCCAGGCGAAGGCGAGGCCGACGACGAGCAGGAGCGCCGTCCGTCTCACGCGACCGGAGGTGCTATCGCCGCTTGAGCGTTGCGAGCGCCACCCGGCAGCCCGCGTCGAGCTTCGTGCGCTGCGGCGGCGTCGACTGGCAGTTGATCAGGTACTCGACGTCGCCGTCGAACAGGACCGACATGCGGCTCACGGCGCGGGCCGGGCTGGTCAGGGAGATCACGTACTCGTAGCCCGGCAGACCGCCGTGAACGGTCCGCTTGCCGCTGACCGGCTTGCCCGCCAGCTGCGCGATCACGGAGTCCACCTCACGCTTGAACTTCGCCAGGTTGCCGGCCGTGATCGCGACGCGCAGGTTGTACCGCGACACGATGATCAGGTTCACCTTGTCGAGCGCGACCGCGCCGCGGGCAACCGCCTTCGAGCCGGCCGACTTCTGAAACGTCACGGCGGCGATCTGCTTGAAGGGCTCGAGGTACTTGAACGTGATCCCGATTCCCTTCGCCTCGAACGTCTTCTGCCCGCCGGCCGCGAAGGCAGGCACGCCGAGCAGCAGGACGACGACGAGACTGGCGAGCCCGACCCCCGTGCGCACGGTCCTGCACCCTAGGCTTTCCGCCGCGGTCGCGCAATAGGCCTCGGGGCCCAGGGCCGGTATCGCAAGTCCCCTTTACTCGCCCGCCCATCTGCCGATGAAGGGGTGGTGAATCGGATCCCGGGACGTCTCGTCGTCGCGACGATCGCGGTTGCGATCGGCCTCGGCCTGCACGCGACGCCCGCCGGCGCGGCGACTCAGAGCTTCTTCGTCGGCGCCGACGAGGACGCCTTCGTCTGGGGCAACTCGCAGCTGAACTCCTCGATCGCGCGGACGCTCGGCCTGAAGGCGATTCGGGTCACGCTGCGCTGGCGACCTGGCGAGGCGACCGTGCCGACCGACTCGCAGTCCGCCCTGGACAGGCTCGTGCTGGATGCCTTCGGCCTCCGCGTCGTCGTCAGCATCTACGGAGCGGCCGCGGACGCCCCGCGCACGGCCGACGCCCGCGCCCAGTACTGCGGATTCGTGGCCGACCTGCTCAAACGGAATCCGCAGATCGACGACGTGGTGATCTGGAACGACCCGAACGACAGCACGTTCTGGAGCGCGCAGTTCGGTCCGGGCGGCCAGAGCATTGCGCCGGCCGACTACGAGGCCCTGCTCGCCGAGTGCTGGGACGCGGCGCACGCGGTGCGCGACGGCGCCAACGTCGTCTCGCTGATGGTGTCGAAGGCGCCGCCCGCGCCCGGATCGTTCACGCTGGGCTACCACGCTCCGGCCGCCTGGATCTCGGGCCTCGCGGCCGCCTACAAGGCGAGCGGGCGCACGAAGCCGATCTTCGACACGTTCGGCTACATCCCGCACGCGATCGGCTCCAGCGAGCGGCCGTGGCTCGCTCATCCGGCAGGCTCGACCATCTCGATCGGCGACTATGCGGCGCTCATGCAGGCGCTCGGCGACGGCTTTCACGGGACGGCCCAGCCGGTCCCGGGCGAGCAGACGACGACGATCTGGTACCTGGCCCAGGGGTTCCAGACTGCACCCGACGCGTCGAAGGCATCGCTCTATTCCGGGACGGAGACCGATCCGGCGCCCGTCCCCGCGTGGTCCGCCGAAGAGACGTCCGACACCGGGCAGGGCCCCGCGCTCGACCAGCCGATGCAGCTCGCCGACGCGATCAAGGTCGCGTACTGCCAGCCGGCGGTCGGCGCCTACTTCAACTTCCACCTGGTCGACGAGAAGGACCTCGCCGGCTGGCAGTCCGGCGTCTTCTGGGCGGACGGCACGCCCAAGCCGGCCTACCAGGCGCTGCGCCGGACAGCGGCCGAGGTGAATGCCCGCTCGATCGACTGCACGTCGTTCTCGTCGGGTGCGCCCCCGAGGCCGGCCCCGGTCCAGCCGGTGGGGAAGCCGCTCGAGATCCAGGGCGTGCAGGTGTCGTCGGTCGGCTCGTACGCCGCGACGCTCGGATGGCGGACGTCGTCCCCCGCGACCGTCCAGGTCAGCTACGGGGTCGCCGACTTCGGCGTGCCGACGACGTGGGCTCCCGTTGCCCAGGGCGCCTCGACGGTCTCGCTCACCGGGCTGGCGGCGAGCACGACCTACCGCGTCTGGATCCGCGCCGTGGGCGACGACGGGCAGCGCGTCCAGACCTCGCTCGACGTGACCACGCACGGCCCGCTGGCGCATCCGTCGGCGACGCTCGGCAGGGATCAGGGCGCAGTCCTCCTCGACGGGGAGCCGTTCTTCCCGATGATGCTCTACTCGGTCTGCCCGTGGCAGTACGGCCCGGCGCTCGACGCCGGGATCAACGTCTTCTCGCTGAATGCCTGCGGCACGCTCCAGACCCAGCTGAACATCCTGGGCGGGGCCGCCTACTCGGCGGGCGTGGCCGGGGGCCACACCGGCTCGGGGCCCGGCCTGATCGGCTGGTTCCACTACGACGAGCCGGACGGCGCGAACGTCGGCGCGGCGGAGCTGCCCGGGCCGCCGTCGGGGATCGGCGGGCTCTCGTTCCTGACCTTGACGAACCACTTCTACTCCGGCGCGGCTGCGCTCGACTGGGGACGCGGCATGTATCCGGGCCTGATCGCGAAGGCGGACGTGGTCGGCTTCGACCTGTACCCGCTGCAGGAGTGGTGCCGGCCGAACCGTCTGGCCGACGTCTACTACGCCCAGCGCGAGCTCGTGAAGCTGTCCGGTGACAAGCCGACCTTCCAGTGGATCGAGGCGGCGAACTGGAAGTGCCCCGACGGGGCGACGGCGGTCACTCCGGCGACGACGCGGGCGGAATCGTGGATGGCGATTGCCGGCGGCGCCCACGGCCTCGGCTACTGGCCGGCGTCATGGCCGGCCGCGAACGGCCGTGCGATCGCAGCCGTGGGACGCGACGTCGCCCGTGTGGGCCCGGCGATCTACCGCCCCGACGAGCCCGTGAGCGTCGACACCCCGCCCGTCGTCGTGTCCGCCCGCACCTGGGGCGGCGCGCTCTACGTGATCGCGGTCAACTCGGGGTACTCGGCGACGCAGACGACGTTCAAGGTCCCGGCCCTCGACGGCAGGACGCTGACGGTCATGGGCGAAAGCCGCCGGCTGGCCTCCGACGGCGATTCCTTCACGGACTCGTTCGCACCGCTCGCCGTCCACATCTACATCGCCGCGCCCGCGACCAGCTGACCCGGCCCCGCCCCGTCACCGCGTGACCGGCGCCGACGGATGCAGGAGCGGGACCGCCGGCTCCCAGCCGGCGCGGAGCACCTCGACCAGGGACGGAGGCGTGAGCACCTCCACCCTTATGGCAGGACGGCGGGGAGTGCGCTCGGCGTAGCCTGTCGGCGTCCAGCGCGCCAGGACGCCGTCCGCGACCAGCCACGCTCCGCCCTCGCGGACGACGAGCGTCCCGACCGGCAGGTCTCCGAGAACCGCCTCGTGGCGCCGTTGGCCGCGGGTGCGCGGGTCGAGCCGCTCGGCGTGGAGCTGGGCGTCGATCGCATCCGCCCCGACCTGGCCCGGATGCAAGGCGCGCCAGGTCGAGCCGAACCGGCCGTAGTCCTCCCGACGGCAGAGGGCGCACGGTCGATGGCCCGCCGCAAAGGCCGTCGCCTCGTCGAGAAAGAAGAGCTCGGTGAACCGCCCCGGCTGCATCAGCGGCGAGCGATGCCAGCCGCGGAAGCGTAGGCGGCAGGCGATCCAGCGCTTTCCGGCGTAGCGCCGGCGGATCCGTCCGGCGTCGTCGTGAAGGCAGCCGCGGTTGCCGTAGACGAGCCCGCGAGCCGGATCCGCGATCAGCTCGGCGAACGGCGTGACCCGGTTTCGGAGGGGCATCCAGGTGGACGGTAGTACGGCGGTTCCGCACCTGGAGTACTGCTCAGTCGTCTGCGGAAGAATCCGGCGGGGCGGGTCTGCGGCCCGTGAGAGTCTCGACCACCCGCGAGGTTCTCTCGGCCCGCTCCTCCCGTCCACGGAGGCCGGCCCGTGGCGAGAGCGCCGCCAGCGGGAACCATTCCTCCCCGTCCTCGGTCGCGCCCAGCCACGCGGCGGAGTAGTGGAGCCGCCCGTCGATGATCCGCTCGCCCGGCCTCAGGCGACGCGTCGCCGCCGCGCCTGCGTCGGCACCACCGGGCTTCGGCCCGTCGCACTCCATCACTCGTCCCTCCCCCGAGTTGGTGGACCCTGACCACCGCAGATCCTCGTCGACCCGGCGCGGAACGCGCCTCCCTCCGAGAGGGGATCTGTTGTCCGCGCCGAGACCGTACCGCCGGATCACGGTGAACCCTGACACTCGCATCCTGGTTCGCGGAGGACAGGCGCGCCATCCCTCGAAGGAGGGACGGCCGAGCCGGCAACGGTGGACCCTGACAAGCCCTCCCGCGCCGGCTCGGCCTCTGCGACCGCCGGGCAATGGGGAAGCGGTGGGCCGGCGAGCCGAGGGGCCCCGGTTGGTCGGGATGCAAAACCCCCAGTCGAGGGAGTTGTCCGCTCCTCAGGGCCGGGTAGGGAGTCTCCTGCTGTCCGACCTCGTTTGCCAGGAGAGGAGGCGTGGATGCAGAAGAAGCTGGCCGCCCTGGCGGCGGCTGTGACCGTGATGCTGGCCGCAGCCGCCGCGGGCCATGCGATCACGCACGGAATCCCGGACGGGACGAATCATCCGTATGTGGGGTTGATGGTCGCGCTCGACGCTGACGGCGTTCCGCAGTGGCGGTGTAGCGGATCGCTGCTGTCGCCGACCGTGTTCCTGACCGCCGGGCATTGCGTCGAGTCCCCGGCCGCCCACATCGAGATGTGGTTCAGCCCCGGCCCGGTCGACACCGATCCCGACTACGCGGCTGCCTTGGCTGCCGATCCGGACGGGATCGTGTCCTGCAACGACTCGGCCACGTTCGACGGGTACCCGTGCGAGGGGGATGTCGGCGGGACGCCTCATCTGAACCCGGACTACTGCCCCGAATGCGGCAAGGGGCTGCCGAACTTCGCCTTCCGGGACGTCGGCGTGGTCACGCTCGATTCGGCCGTGCCGACGTCGCTGGTGAGCACGTACGCGCAACTGCCGGACGCCGGACTCGTCGACACGCGCCCGAACAAGACGCCGGTCGACTTCGTCGGTTACGGCGTGCAGTTCCAGGCGAATATCCCCGGGAACCAGCTGCCTCAGCCGCCGCCGTTCTATCGGTGGACCGGCCCGAAGGAGCGCATGTACGCACCGAGCGAGCTCGTCTCGGGCAAGTTCAAGCACAGCGACGAGTTCCTGAAGCTCGCCTTGAACCCGGGTGGTGGATCGGGCGGCACCTGTTTCGGGGACTCCGGCGGCCCGGACCTGCTCGGCGGCACCTCGACGGTGCTGGGCGTGAACTCGTATGTGACCAACGTGAACTGCGCCGGCGTCGGCTACTCGCAACGCATCGACGTCCCCGCGGTTCTCGACTGGATCAACAGCTACCTGTAGCAGCAGGGAGACGAGGGGCCGCCTAGGCCCCTCGTCTCCCTTGCAGCCATACAAGGGCGCGCCGAAGGCCTGCCTCGAAGGCGAGACGCCTCGACGCGCGCCTGCGGAGTGGCCGAAGATCGGCCTTCCGTGCTTCACGACCCGAGTGGAGCGTACCGGGATCGAACCGGTGACCTCCGGCTTGCAAAGCCGGCGCTCTCCCAGCTGAGCTAACGCCCCGGGCGGATCCAGTGTAGGCGAGTCGATGGACGCTCGGGCGTTCGTCAGCGGGCGGCTCTACGCCGCGCGCTCGAGGCGCTCTTCGGCGCGCGCCCGCTTGATGATGCGCTCGCGGTCGCCCCAGCGCCGCTGCGCCCGCGCAGCGCGGTGCTCGTCCCAGAGCTCCGCGATCCGGTCCTCCAGCTCGCTGTGCTCCGCCGCCAGCTCGGGATCGTGGCCGGCCGCCAGCTCGTGGAACAGCTCGGCGCGCTTCTCCGTCAAGTGCTCGATCTCGGTTCTGATGTCGTCAGGAGTTCTCATCGAGTGGTGACAACGCGGCTCGTGGGTGGCCTATTCCTCAATGTCCCCACGGCCCGATGAAAAACATCAGGATCACGGCTGCTCCGACGACCGCCGAGGCGATCGCGATCCCCTCCAGGACGCCGGTCACGCGTAGCCGAGCTCGTCGAGCCGGTCCTCGTCGATGCCGAAGTAGTGGGCGAGCTCGTGCAGCACCGTGATGCGGATCTCGCGCTCGAGCAGGGCGGGATCGTGCCCGAAGTCGTCGAGAAGCGGTTTGCGGTAGATGGCGATTCGCGCGGGCAGGTACGGCGGCTCTTCGAAGAGGCCGTACAGGTCAGGCTCGTCGGGGTTGCGGTCCTCGACGACGACCGCGACGTTCTCGAGCCCGCGCGCCAGGTCCGGCGGAAGCGTGTCCAGCGCCGCCCGCACATGCTCCTCGAAGCGCCCCATCAGAACGACGGCCGCAGAGGGGCGCGCACCTTGAAGAGATGGACCGTGAGGACGCCGAACGCGAACCCGCCGATATGGGCGAAGAAGGCGACGCCGCCGCCGCCCTGCGGGTGGACGACCGAGTACCCGCCCTGCCAGAGCTGGAAGAAGATCCAGAACCCCAGGAAGAGCACCGCCGGCACGTGGACGAAGAAGTAGAAGACGATGGTCAACACGCTCGCCGTCGGCAGCAGCACGAGGTACGCGCCGAGCACCGCCGAGATCGCGCCGCTCGCGCCGAGGCTCGGCACGAGCGTGTCGCCCCGTTCGCCGAAGTGGAACGTGATCCAGGTCTGCAGCGCGGTCGCCGCGAACCCGCCGAGCAGGTAGAAGACGACGAACCGCACGCGACCCATCGCGTCCTCGACGTTGTTCCCGAAGATCCAGAGAAAGAGCATGTTCCCCGCGATGTGCAGCCAGCTGCCGTGCATGAACATCGACGTCACCGCGGTCAGCGCCCAGCCCTTGTCGATCTGCGGGCAGCTGCCGTTCACCTCGCACGGGTGAAAGGCGAGGTCGTGGACCGAGCGGTCGAGATCGGGCAGCTGGTAGAAGAGCCAGACCGCGGCGTTGATCGCGATCAGCGTCACCGTCACGACCGGAAAGGTCCGCGTCGGGACGTTGTCGCGAATCGGCAGCACTAGGCGACCACGAGCGCGAGCAACGCCTTCTGGGCGTGCAGCCGGTTCTCGGCCTGGTCCCACGCCGCCGACTGCGACCCGTAGAGCACCTCGGCGTCGATCTCCTCGCCGACGTGCGCCGGGAGGCAGTGGAGCACGATCGCGTCGGCGGCGGCGGCTGCGAGCAGGGACGAGTCGATCCGGTAGTCCCCGAGCGCCCGGAGCCGCTCGTCCCGCTCGGTCTCCTGGCCCATGCTCGTCCAGACGTCGGTGCAGAGGACGTTCGCGCCGGTCGCCGCGTCGCGCGGGTCGCGGACGAGGCGCGGCTCGCCGCCGGCCGCACGGGCGGCCTCGACGACCTCGGCGGCCGGCTCGTACCCCTCCGGCGTCGCGGCGACGAACTCCATGCCGAGCTTCGCGCAGATCGCCATCAGCGACGCGCACACGTTGTTGCCGTCGCCGACCCAGCCCACCCGGACGCCTTGCCAGCGGCCGAGCCGCTCGCGGATCGTCATCGCGTCGGCGAGCGCCTGGCACGGGTGCGCGGTGTCGGTCAGGCCGTTGATCACCGGGATCGTCGCGTGCTCGGCGAGCTCGTCGACGAGCTCCTGCTCGAAGGTGCGGATGACGATCGCATCCAGGTAGCGCGAGAGGACGAGCCCGACGTCGCGGACGGACTCGCGCTCGCCGAGACCGATCCCGCCGGGCGGGAGGTCGACGGCGAAGCCGCCGAGCTGGTTGATCCCGACGTCGAAGGAGACCTGGGTGCGCATGGAGGGCTTCTGGAAGATCAGGCCGAGCGCGCGCCCGGGGAGGAGGAGGTGCGGCTCGCGCCTGCGCTGCTCGTCCTTGAGCCGATCCGCGAGGTCGATCAGCTCGCCGAGCTCGTCCCGCGCCCAGTCCGCGATCCGCAGGAAATCCCGACCCGTGAGCGCGGCCATCCGGCTCAAAGCCTAGTGCACCCGCGACTTGACAACAATGCGCTTAGGTTTTATTCTTGTGATGCAATCAAATGCACGAAGGAGGGTTGAAGATGGCCACGCTGGTTCGCTGGGATCCGCTCCGCGAGCTCGCCCAGTGGCAGAACGACGTGGAGCGCCTGATGGGCACCTTCCTGCGCGGCACCGGGAACGGCGACACGCGCTGGGCGCCTCCGCTGGACGTCTGGGAGACCGACCAGGAGCTCGTCTACGCGTTCGACCTGCCGGGCATCCCCGAGGACAAGATCTCGATCGAGTTCGACGAGGGCTCGCTGACCGTGTCCGCCGAGCGTGAGCGCACCGAGGAGGTCTCGAAGGACCGCGTCTACCGCTTCGAGCGCCGGTACGGCAGCTTCTCGCGGACGATCGGGCTGCCTCAGGGCGTGACCGAGAAGGACATCCGCGCCGACTACGAGAACGGCGTGCTCGAGGTCCACGTCACGAAGCCGAAGGTGCCCGAGCCGCGGCGGATCCAGATCGGAAAGGGCGAGAAGGCCACGATCGAGGGCAAGGCCTCGAAGTCCTAGGTTCCTCTCGCCGGCTCAGACGGGGACGGGCACCGCAGGGTGCCCGTCCCCGTCGCCGTTCTACGGCGCGTCGAGCTCCAGGCCCGCCTCGGCCAGGAGCTCGCGGAGCCGCTTGAGGCCCGCGAACATCCGGCTCTTGATCGTGCCGAGCGGCAGGCCGAGGCGCTCGGCGAGCTCGGATTGCGTGAAACCGCCGTAGTAGGCGAGCTCGATCGCCTCCCGCTGTTCCTGCGGCAGCTTTCGGAGCGCCTCCTGGACGACCTGCCGCTGCGCGCGGAGCCAGGCTTCCTCGTCGGTTGCCTCGCCCGTGGGCTGTGCGACGTCCTCGAGCGGCTCCCCCCGCCGGCGCTCCTCCCGCCGGACCAAGTCGACGGCGCGGCGGTGGACCAGCGTGAGGATCCACGTGCTCGGCTTGCCCTGCTCGGCGAGGAACGACCCGGCCGAGCGCCAGACGGCGAGAAAGGCCTCCTGCACGGCATCCTCCGCCAGCGCGCGGTCGCGGACGATCCGCAGCGCGAGCCCGTAGGCGACCCGGCCGTAGCGGTCGTACAGCTCGCCCAGGGCCGACTCGTCGGTGCGTGAGCAGAGCGCGAGCAGTGCCTCGTCCGACAGGTGACCGTGCTCGCGGCGTGCGCCTGCCTCGCTCACGCGGGGGAAATCGCTCACGGTCGGCATTAGACCCTACGCGGTCTCCACGGTCACGAGAAGCGGGCCGCTGGGGCTGCGCGACCCGCGGGCCGGCTCGAGCGAGACGGCGACCGAGGCGCCGGGCGGGACGCGCCGGGCGAGCGCGCCCATGCCGCCCCGCAGGAAGCCTGCCGGCACCGCCCTGCCGCCGCGGACGATCCAGAGCTCGTACGCGCTCCCGGGCGCGGCCTCTGTGAGGCCGCGAACGAGGAGCACCGCGGCCCGGCTGTCGCTGACCAGCAGGTTGCCCCCGACGTGCAGTCCTGGCGCGCGCCCCTCGAGCGGGTAGGCTCGGACGTGAGCGAGGGTCGGCGGCGACGTCGGGAGCGCGGCCACGGCGACGCCGGCGGCGACTGCCGCGACCGCCGCCGCGAGGGCGGCCGGTCGAGCCCACCGGCGGCGGAGCGGGACGACCTTCTCGTCGTCGAGGCCGACGACCCGGACGCGCAGCCCGGGCGGTGGCAAGGGCAGCTCGCCGGCGAAGGCAAGCGCGGCTGCAGTCGTGCGAAACGGCTCGACCGCCTCTCTGCACGCGACACAGCCGGCCAGGTGACGCTCGAACGAGGCCGACTCCTGCGGGTCGAGCGCGTCGAGCGCGAAGGCGGCCGCCTGCTCGTGGGTCATCCCGAGGTGACGTGGGGGAGCGCCCGGACGGTCATCGCGAGCCCGAGGCCCAGGACGACGACGGCGCTGAGGGCGGGGAGGAGGCGGATCAGCCGGCCGTCGAGGTCGACGCGCTCGAACGTGCGCTTCGCGGTCACCGCGATCAGGCCGATCCCCGTCATCGCGGCGGCGAGGCCGACGCTGAAGGCGAGGATGAGGACGAGGCCGTAGCCGACGCGATGGAGCGAGATCGCAGCGAGCAGGACGACCAGCGCGGTCGGGCAGGGGACGATCCCGCCCGAGATTCCGATTCCGAGCAGGCGGCGTGCGCTCAGGGCCTCGTCCGCGTGGTGATGGTGGCCGCCGTGCCCGTGTCCGTGGCGGTGGTGATGGTGGTGGTGGTGGCCGCGGGTCGTGCGCCGCCATTCCCGCAGGCGCCAGCGGAGGACGCTGAGGCCGACGCCGACGATCAGCAGCGCCGAGACGAGGTTCAGCCACGGGTAGACGTGATCCGGGACGACGAACGCCGACAGGCTGAGCGTGACGAGGCCCAGCGCGAACACGCCGATCGTGTGCGTGACCGTCACGGTCAGTCCGAGCAGCGCGGCGTGCCGGGCGGTACCCCGCGAGCCGACGAGGTAGGCGGCGACGATCGACTTCCCGTGGCCGGGGGAAAGCGCATGGGCGGCTCCCCAGAACATCGCGACCAGGAGCGACACGAGCACGAAGCCGACGCTCAGCCGGTCGTGGACGATCAGGCGGGCGAAGCCGCCGTCGGCGACCGCACGGATGCCTGCTCGGTGCTCGAGGACGCTGCGCGGCAGCAGGGTCGGTGCGACGGCCGGCCCCTCGCCGGGCACCACCGTCAGGCGCGCCGTCGAGACGTCGAGCGGGCTCTGCAACAGGTTCCTGGGGTAGGCGAGGAGCTCCTCGCTGATCGAGCTCGACGGAACGCTCGACCCGAGCGAGCGTGCGCCGCCGGACGTGTGGACGGTGATCTCCTTCCAGCCGATGCGGCCGCCGTAGTTGGTGTCGCGATAGGCGATCCTGCTTCGGCCGTCGAGGTGCGGCCCGGCGAGGACGACCTCGAGCCGCGTCGTGCGCAGCCCTGCCTGTCCCGGTGGGAACGCGAGCCTGTGGCGGATCGGGACGAGTGCCGCCCGTCGACCGTCGACGGTCAGCCGGAGGCGCGATGCGATCGTGCGAGCGAGCCGCTCCGCGTACGCCTGGCGGCCCTCGGCCTCGACGTCGGGCCTGGCCTGGAACGTCGGGATCTCCGCCTGGTCGAGCACGTAGAGGACGTAGAGGCGGTCGCCCGACGGCTGGATCCGGCTGTACCGGTTGATCGTGAAGTTGCCGACCGGGTGAGCCAGCGCATTCGCGGCAAGCGCGAGCGCGCCGGCCGTCACCGCGACGAGAAGGAGGACGAGCTTCGTCATTCGGCGAGCCTCCGTGCGACGGGCGACCACAGCACCGAGAAATGGGGGTTCAATGCCAGCGCCCTCCCCAGCCATACCCGGCTTGCCCGCGTGTGGCCGAGGCAGCGCTCGATCATCCCGCGGTGGAAGAACTTGAGCGCGTCCCGGGCCCCGAGCCTCAGCGCCCGCTGCGAGTATCCGAGCGCCTCGACGCAGCGCCCGTTTCGTGCGAGCGCCCACGCGAGGACGTCGTCGCCGTCGATCGACGGGCGCTCGGCGCGCGCGACGCGCGCGCGTTCGAGCGCATGCCGCAGTGCGATCCCATGGTCGATCTGGAAGAGGGAGATCTCCAGGTCGGTCTTGACGCCGTTCGCGTTCAGCAGCCGCTCGATCGCCCCGATCAGCGCGTACTGGCGACTGGCGAGGACGGGCCTGCCGGTCGCACGGTAGAGGTCTCCGAGCGCCGTCACGTACTGCGGCAGCGGGATGGCGTCGACCGCCTGCCGCTCGAGCGCGATCGCCTCCGTGTACTTCCCTTTCGCGGCCTCGACCTGTGCGAGCGCGTCGAGGCCGTACGCATAGCCGGGGAAGGCCTGCAGGGCGAGGCGGTACTCGCGTTCCGCGTCCGCCAGGCGCCCGTGGCCCCAGTAGAGCTTGCCGAGCTGGACGTGCGTCCAGGCGGTCGGCTCGGCGGCGCCCGTGGCGGCGTCCACGGCCAGCCGCATCGCCCGGATCGCCGCGGTCGTGTGGCCGAGGAGCTCGCGGCCGTACGAGACGCGCGCGTACGAGGAGAGGCTGGGGCGGAGGCGGTTCATGGTGTCGAATGCGCGAAAGGCCTCGCGGTAGCGTCCGAGCTCGACGAGGGCGTCTCCGATCACGCCGTAGCTGCGCGCCGAGTAGGGGTTCAGCCGGCGCGCCCGCTCGCCGAGAGCCAGCGCGTCGCGGAAGCGATGCCGCGAGAGCGCCAGCGAGCCGAGGCCGCCGACGGCGAGGTCGTCCTTCGGGTCGAAGCTCAACGCCCGCCGAAGCACGCCCTCGGACTTGGGGTACCAGGAGGGGTCGCCGGTCTCTCGCGCGCGCTGCTGGTACGCCAGCCCGAGCAGGACGTACGAATGCTCCTCCTTCGGGTTCGCCCGGAGGCGCGACTGGAGGTCGGCGACGAGGCTCTGGGTGCTCGCGCCCAGCGAGAAGCCTTCCTTGAAGTCCTCGGCCGCCTGAGCGGCGGCGAGGGAGGCCGGCGCGGCCGGCGAGGAGTCACGGACGAGGCCCCCGTAGAGGGCGCCGAGCGCGGCGCCGACCAGGACGATTGCGGTGATCAGGATGCGATTGCGCATGGCATGGGAGCGAGGGCCCGCCGGACGACGGGCCCTCGCCGCTCGGGGTCGCTTACCTCGTCGCCTTCGCGTTCTCGTAGCCCTGGTGCGGGGCTGCGACGTAGGGGAAGTGGTCCAGGTAGGCGACGTCGTTGCCGTTGACCCCGTCGCCGAGCGGCACCTTCTTGCCCTTGAGGAAGCCGGCGACGGCCTGCTCCTCGATGTCGACGATGTCGTCGGTGAGCCGGCGGCCGTTCGGGAACCCGGCGTTGTCGCCGCCGAGGACGCCCATCCGGCTGGCCTTCGCGGGCGGGGTCGGAGGCACCGCGAGGTTGATCCGCAGCTCGTCTGCGAGCGTGCTGCCGGTGAACGTCACCTTCGGGATGCCGGTGCCGAGCACGGCGACCAGGTCGTCGCGCCCGGTCTCCGGAACGCCGAGCTTGTACAGCTTGTTCAGGACCGCCGCCAGGATCGGCGACTCGTAGTACTTCCTGAACTGCTCGTCCTGGGCCGGTCCGGTCCGGTTCCAGAGGTCCTTCAGCCCGGTCGAGATCACGACCTCGTTGATCAGCGGCTCCCCGAGGCGGGAGACCTGCGTCCAGCCGCGGCGAACCTGGCCGTTCACGGTCACGTTCTGGCGCTCGGTCGAGGCCCAGACTCCGATCGTGTGGCTCGGCGTGTCGAGCTGCCCGATCGGGATCTGCAACGCGATCGTGTGGACGTTGTAGCCGGACAGGAAGTCCTTGCCGCCGCCCATGTTCCCGGTCGTCCCCGCCTTGCGGATCGCGACCAGGTCGAAGATCGCGCCGACGTCGGCGAAGAACGGATCGTCGCGCTGGCCGGCGAAGATGCTGACCCCGCGCTTGGTCACGATCGTCTTCTCCGCGTCCGCCTCGTACTCCTTGACGCCGGCGAAGCCGTTGAAGCGCGGGCCGATGTTGTTGATCGGCGTCTTGCCGTTCGCGAACCCGCGGCCGTTGCGCCAGGCCTGCCAGGTCTGCTGTGTGTTGCCGAGGAAGTACGGGCCGGTCGGCGTCTTGAACCGGAACGTGTACGTGATGTCCGGCTTGCCGTCGCCGTTGCGGTCGATGTGGATGTTGTATCTCGCGCTCTGCGAGAACGTGTAGTAGTTCGGCCCGGCTGCCGGGTCCTCGCCCGGGATCCAGTTCGAGACGATCGTCAGCGTGTTCGGCTTGTCCGGGCTCCGGAACGCGTACAGGTCGGTGTTGTCCGCCGTCGGGTCCTCCGAGATCAGCGGCGCCTCCCGGTGACTCGAGGCCGTGCTCGAGTCGGGGGCGAGGCGGGCGACGAAGAGCGCTGCGAGCACGGCTCCGGCGACCGCCAGCGGAATGAATGCCCAGTGCCTGCGCATTCGGGTGCGGCTCCTTTCTGACGGCCGGTCGGTTGGGTCGAGCGGGAGAGAATGGTGGCCGTCGTACGCCGGCTCATTCGCGTGACGCGTCGATCCGGTTCGGTCGGCTCAGCCCGTGGACGAGTTGCCGCTCGACCGGCCACACGCCCGGTCTCGGAGACCGGGTGGCGAGCGCCACGAAGATGGGCTCGGCCGGAAGCCCTAGGAGTCCGACCGGTTGTCCCGCTCCTGCTCGCGCTCCTTCTTCGCCGAGCGGCGGATGAAGTAGCCGAACACCGTGAGCCCGACGAAGACGCTGCCGGTCTCGGCGATCAGGCCCGGGATACCGCCGTGGGCGAGGATCAGGTGCACCGGAAACGAAGCCATCAAGCCCCCATCGACGCTAGCCCTGGCTGAGCACCCATAGTCCTCCGACCGTGAAGAGCACCATCAGCACGAGCATCGGATACTGCGTCCACAGCGCCATGCGCGGCGTGCGGAAGAGCCCGACCGCGCGATCGTGCGCGACGGCCAAGCCGGCGACGTGCCCGGCTACGAGCGCGACCACCTGCACGTACCAGATCGTGTGCGGCGTCAGGAACGTGAAGTTCGGCTGGAACGCTCTCGTCCCGAAGAGATCCCAGCCGCGGCCCCACGGATCGGAAAGGAGCCGGTAGCCGACCTCGCCCTGGTAGAGCAGCAGCGAGAAGTAGTGCGCGATCACGTAGACGAAGGCGATCGGGATCAGGCTGTCGATGAAGTCGGGCGACAGGCCCCGCCGCTCCGAGATCGACTCGGTGCCCGCCGTCGCGGCCCGAAAGGCGACGCCGACGAACACGACGCAGACGAGCAGGCCCCCCAGGTTCATCAGCTGGCCGACCAGATCGGCGAGGCTGGGCCGGTCGAGGAGGTCGACCTGGACGTCGTAGAAGCGGTTCTGCCAGATGCTCGTCCGGCTGAAGCCGTCGAAGAACGTCGAGCCGAGCATGACAGCGACGAACGCGATCGTCCCCGGCGTCGGGTCGCTGACCGAGAGGCCGGAGAAGGGCGTCCGCCTGACGAGCTGACCGTCCTCGCGCTGCCCGAAGGCGCTGATGCGGGAGAGCAGCTGGAAGTCGACCGAGAAGCCGTCGCCGTTCGTAAACCAGGTCCGCGACCCGAACGCGGCCGCTCCCAACCAGGTGAGCGCGCTGTAGATCGCGATCGCGAGCGCCAGCGCGCGCGGGTCGGAGGGGTCGACGTAGCTGAGCTCCATCGTCACGAACGCGAGCAGCAGGACGGCCGCCGGCCAGCGTCCGAGTCGCCGCGGGTACTCGAAGGGCGGCTCGCCCCAGAGCCCGAGGCGCGTCAGCAGCCAGCCCGTTCCCTCGGCGGCGGCGCGCCAGGGGTTCAGAACCGACCAGATGTTGCCCAGCAGGACGACGGCGATCGGCATCGCGATCCAGAAGTACACGTACACGAACGTGGGCGTGAAGTTGACGCCGCTGTCGTCCCTGCCCACGAGCGCCCCGAGCCAGAGGAAGACCAGCAGGCCGAACGAGATCGCGCCGGCGACGACGCGGAGGGTGGTCGACAGGAGCACCGTCTGTAGACGGGGTGGGAGCGGTCGGCCGGCGGCGCGTTCGGCGAGCACCGGTCGCCGCCAGAGGAAGGCGAGCGCCGCGAAGGAGATCACGAGCACGCCGGCGGCGCCGTAGTAGAAGATGTATCGCGGGACCGGGAGGTCGCGGATCCCCCCGATCCCGTGTGCGAGCAGGCCGGTCATGCTGCCGGGACGGTCGGGGGTCGCCTCACTTGACGGTCAGCTGTCCGATCTGCAGGTCCCGCGAGCCGCCGAGGTGGAGCTCGATCTCGAAGACGCCCCTCACGCGTGCGACGAACGCCATCCGAGCGTAGGTCCTGGCGTTCCTGATCGCACGCTCGATGTCGTAGCCGTGCAGGTGCACCTGCTTGCCGATCGAGCTGCGGATGCGCAGGACGACGTGAGCGTTCTTCTTGACCGTGAACTTCTTGAGACCGCCGGCGACGCCGTGCTTGCCGACCAGGATCGTCAGGGTGGTCGGCTTGGTCGTGCCGGTCGACGCGCCCGCGGGCGCAGCCGCGACCAGGCCGACGGCGAGCAGCAGAACCGCGAACGAGCGCATTGGACTACCTCCTTTGTCCGTGTGACGACGCCGAGACGAGCTCAGCGGCGCGGAGGTGCCCGACCGAGATGGTCGAACGAGAGCGGCGCCCAGGCGAGCCTCGTCGCCGGGAGCGCGGCCGGCATCGAACCAGGGCGGAGCAGGAGAATCGGCGCCGGCGCCAACGTGCGCGCCGCCGCGTCGGCGGCCCGCAGGAGGAGCCGCGCCACGAGGAAGGCGAGGATGCCGACCGGTACCTGCGCGGCCAGCCCCGCGTACACGGGCGCTTCGAAGACCGCGCCGGCCGGCAGGCCGGCGACGACGCGCTCGACGGTCTCCTGGGCGAGGAATGCGAGCGGCGGCAGAAACGCGAACGGCCAGGCGGCGAGCCTGCCCTGCAGGCGACCGGTGAGCCGGAGCACGAACGCGATCGCGACGAGGCCGACGCAGAGGGCGAGGAACTGCGGCGCGAACGCCAGGTACCCGTGGATCAGGGCGTCCTGCCGCGCGGCTCCGACGAGCGCGTAGCCGGCCGCGTGGCCGGCGAGGCAGCCGACCGCTCCGACCGGAACCGTCAGCGCGAGCAGGCTGCGATGCTTCACGACCCATAGGGTAGGCGATCGGAACCGCCGTTCGAGCCGGCGAGGTTTACGCTCCGTCGGCGATGGTTCGAGCCCGACGCCTGGCGCCGCTGGTGCTCGCGCTGCTCCTTCCGGTCGCCGGAACGGCGCGGGCGGACGCAGACCCGGCCAGCGACGTCCTGTACCTGCGGGACGTGTTCCTGCCGCTCGGCGCGACGGTCACGCCGGAGCTCGCCCAGCAGCTCCAGGACGCGACCCGCGCGGCTCGCTCCGCGGGGAAGCCGGTCAAGGTCGCTTTGATCGCCGAGCCGACCGACCTCGGCGGAGTCCCGTCCCTCTTCGGCAAGCCCGTGTACTACGCGCGCTTCCTCGGCGCCGAGCTCCAGTTCCTCTATCGCGGGAAGGTGCTCGTGGTGATGCCGCAGGGCGCCGGCCTCTCGGAGGGCGGTCGGCTCGTCGCCGATGCGGCGGTCGTCGACGCCCGAATCGGGCCTGGAGCGGACGGGCTCGCCCGAACGGCGATCGACCTGGTCGGGCAGATCGCCCTCGGCAAGCATGCCGCGACGAGGTCGGGAGTCGGCTCGGCCTCCGGCGGCGGACTGCCGGCGTGGGGGTGGATCGTCATCGCAGGCGTCCCGGCTGCCCTGATCGCCGCCGGTCTTCTCCTGCTTCTGCGGGCGCGGAGAGGCAAGCTCCGAGGAAGCGCGGGACCCGGGCGCGAGGGCGCCTGATGCTGCTCTTCCTGGTCGCCGCCGCGATCGCCGGGTCGCTGCCGCCGGACGTCAGGCCCTGGCCGATCGGCGTCGGGCCCGACTATCGGATCCCGGCTGCGCCCGCGGCCGTGCGGCGAGGCGCGGCAGTCGGTCCCTTCCGGTGCCTGCCGCCCGGCGCCCCGACGTTCGCCGTCCACGTCGAGCTGTTCGCGCACCGACGGGTGGTGATCGTCCCGGCCGGGATCGGAGTGTCCCGGCCGCGCTGGGATCGTTTCGGCCAGCGGCTGAGCGGCCGGTGCACCTACCCGCTCAGCACGGCCGACACCAGCGGCGTGGTCCACGTCCGCAGCCCCGGAGGGGCGAGACTCGCCGACCTGTTCCGGATCTGGGGCCGACCGCTCGGCCGGCGCACGCTCGCAGGGTTCCGGTCGCGGACGCCGCTCGTCGCCTTCGTCGACGGCAAGCGCTGGCGCGGGGATCCTCGCGCGATCCCCCTGGCGCGGCACGGCCAGATCGTCCTCGAGCTCGACGGCTACGTGCCGCCCCATCCTCGCTACCTCTTCCCGGACGGCCCCCGGGCGCGGGGGTAGAGTTTGTCGCGATGGGCCGCTTCTACGACGCCGTCAACGAGCAGATCGGATACGAGTTCGGCGCCTCGCAGCAGTACGTGGCGATCGCCGTGTACTACGACGCCGAGACGCTGCCGCAGCTGGCCGCGCACTTCTACCGCCAGGCGGTGGAGGAGCGCAACCACGCGATGATGCTCGTGCAGTTCCTGCTCGACGCCGACCAGCCGGTGCGGATCCCGGGGGTCGACGCTCCGCAGACGGACTTCGAGGACGCCGTCGCGCCGGTCGCGCTCGCGCTCGAGCAGGAAAGGAGGGTGACGGCGCAGATCAGCGCGCTCTCGGCGCTCGCCCGCGAGGAGAACGAGCTCGTCGGCGAAGAGTTCCTCAACTGGTTCCTGAAGGAGCAGCGCGAGGAGGTGTCCTCGATGAGCGACCTGCTGCGGCTGGTCCAGCGAGCCGCCGAGTCGAACCTGCTCCTGGCGGAGGAGTCGCTCGCCCGCTCCGCCGTGGGCGACCAGGGCGCCGACCAGTCGGCCCCACCCGCCGCCGGCGGCGCGCTCTGAAAAAACAAGTCAGTCCTGCGACGCAGACTGTCCGTTCAAGCCCTGACCCGCAGGGGCAGGGCTCTCCCGGCGCCGTAAGGGGCCGGGCTCGCGCGGACACGCCGGCGTGGGCGCCGCGGCCGTCAGGCTGCGAGCGACGCGCGCACGTACTCGGTGACCGCCTCGAGCTCGATCTCGGCGGAGGTGAGCTCCTTCAGGAGCTCGTCGGCGGTCGGCCGCTGGCCTTCCGACCAGAGCTCGCGGAGCAGGGACCCGGCGTCGCGGCGCGTGAACCACGCGCTGCCGAACTTCTCGCGGAAGAACCCCTTGAGCTGCGCCTCGAAGGCCCAGGCTCGCACGTACTCCGTGGAGTAGAAGCCCGCGTCGACGTCACCGAGGTAGTCGGTGCCGCTCGGCTCGATCTTCAGCGCGTCGGCGAGGATCTCGACGTACCGGTCCCGGAGGGGCGCGAGCTCCTCGGCCTGGTGCAGCTCGAGCTCGTACAGCACCTTCGCGCAGTAGCGGCGAACGATGTAGAGCAGCCCGGTCGCGCTCTCGGCGACGAACTCGGCCGGTCTCGGGACGTCGAGCCGGCGGTTCAGCCAGGCCGTGTCCTGGACGAGGTGCTCCATCAGCATCGCCCAGCCTTCCGTGACCGCGTAGTCGCCGAGCCGCCGGTCCTCGACCGCGAGGTCCGCGCGGGTGTGGGCGAAGTGCTCGGTGTGGCCGGCCTCGTGGAAGAGCGCGCGCCAGTCGTCGACGCCCCCGATCGGCTTGATCATCAGCACGACCCGCTGCGGCACCTCGATCGGGAAGCAGAACGCCCGCGGGGACTTCTTCTCGCGCTGCTCGACGTCGAGCTCGACGTTCTCCTGGCCACGCAGGTCGATCCCCAGGTCCGCGAGCGTGACCTCGAGCGCCGGAAGCATTCGGTCGGCCGGGAACGAAGCGTCCCATTCGGGCGCGCGGAACACGCGGCCGACGTCGAACCGCGCGGCCTCGGCGAGGCTCACGCCGACCCGCGTGCGGAACAGCGCGTCGCCGGCCTGCTCCCAGAGCCGTTCGGTGTCCGCCAGGAACGCGCGGCACTGCTCGCCGAGCTCGTCGAGACGAAAGCCGAAGCGGCGGTGAAGCTCGACGTAGTCCGGCGCTCCGAGCGCCCGGACGGCCTCGTGCTCCGCCTGGATCGCCTCGAGCTGCACGGGCAGGAGGTGCTCCTCGGTGAGCTCGTTTCGCGCCTGCTCGAGTCGCTCTCGCCGCCCGCGGTCGGGCTCGTTCGCGATCGCCGGGCGGAGCATCCGGAAGGGGATCGTCTCGCCGTCGACGGTCGCCGTCAGCTCCGCCTCGAGCTGTGCGGATCGCTCGGCGTGCTCGCGGGTCAGGTTGCCCAGGTAGCCCTGGCACGCGAAGCGCCACAGCTCGCGCGTCCGCCTGTCGCCGTCGACCGCCGCCCCGATCCGGTTGGCCTCGTCGAGCGTCGTCAGCTCGGCGAACTCCTCGTAGATCGGGGCCAGGTCGAGCGAGTCCTTCAGCCCTGCGTACTGACGGTAGTACTCCTCGTCGATCGCCGCCACGAACCGGTCCGCACGCTCGCGATACGCGTCCAGCTCACGTGGGGTCGGTGCGGAGCTCACGTGTCGCCTACGATACCCGCGTGCGCCAGATCCCCCTCCGGACCGAGCGGAAGACGCAGCTGGTCGACATCACCCGGCAGGTGCAGGAGGCGCTCGAGGGATCGAACGGCGCCGCCGCGGCGCTCGTCTACGTGCCGCACACGACCGCGGGCGTGACGATTAACGAGGGCGCCGACCCGGCTGTCGCGCGCGATCTCGAGGCGGCGCTGCAGAAGATCGTCGACGACGGCTGGCCGTGGCAGCACGTCGAGGATCCCGACGGCCCGAACGCTCCCTCGCACGTGCGGGGGTCCCTGATCGGCCCGCAGGTGCTGGTTCCGGTCGACGGCGGCAAGCTCTCGCTCGGCCGCTGGCAAGGGATCTTCTTCTGCGAGTTCGACGGCCCGCGCGACCGGACCGTCTTCGTCACCGCCCTCGCCTAGGCGGGCGTGGCTGCGCCCGTCACCCGGGGCGACGAGCTCGAGCTGACCGTCGACTCGCTCGCCTACGGCGGCAACGGCGTCGCGCGGCTCGACGGCTTCGTCGTCTTCGTCCGCCGCGGGCTCCCGGGCGACACGGTTCGGGCGCGCGTGACGAAGGTCAAGCGCGGATTCGCGGAGGCGACGGCGACCGAGATCCTCGAGTCGAGCCCGCAGCGCGTCGACGCGCCGTGCGAGCACTTCCCGGCCTGCGGGGGCTGCCGCTTCCAGGACCTGGGATACGAAGCGCAGGCGGCTGCGAAGGAGGCGCAGGTCCAGGACGCGCTCGTCCGGATCGGCGGGGTCGCGGAGCCGCCGCTCGAGCCGATCGTCCCTGCGGCGTCGCCCCTCCACTACCGGAACAAGCTCGAGTACTCGTTCACCGACACGGCCAGGGGCGCGGCCCTCGGCTTCCATCGGGCCGGACGCTGGGACGAGGTGCTCGAGGTCGAGCGCTGCTGGCTGACGACCGACCTCGGGAACGCGATCCGCGACGTCGTGCGCGACTGGGCGCAGGACGAGGGCCTGCCCGCCTTCGACCAGGAGGCGCAGACCGGTTACCTGCGCCACCTCGTCGTGCGCGAGGGCCGGAACACCGGTCAGGCGCTCGTCCTGCTGGTCACGGCGCCGGGCGACCTCCAGGGCGCCGATCGGCTCGTTTCGGCGCTTCGGCAGCTGCCCGAGGTGCGGTCGATCCAGTGGGCGGTCAACGACTCGCCGGCCGAGGTGACCAACCTGCCGACGAACGTCCTGTGGGGCGACGAGGCGATCGAGGAGGAGCTGCTCGGCCTGCGGTTCCGCGTACGACCGAACGCGTTCCTGCAGACGAACACCGCCATGGCCGAGCGCCTGTACGAGCTGGCGATCGAGTACGCCGCGCTGACGGGCAGCGAGACGGTCTACGACCTCTACTGCGGGATCGGGACGATCGGCCTGTCGACGGCGGCCCGCGCGCTGACCGTCTGGGGAGTGGAGGTGTCCGAGGAGTCGGTCGCCTGCGCGATCGAGAACGCGGGCCTGAACGGGATCACGAACGCCGCCTTCTTCGCAGGTGAGGTCGGCGCGTCGCTCGAGGACCTGGTGGCGCGTGCAGGGAAGCCGGATGTCGCGATCGTCGATCCGCCGCGGGCCGGGTTGTCCGGGAAGGCCCTGCGGCGGCTGGCGCGGTTGGAGGCGCCGCGGCTCGTGTACGTCTCCTGCAACCCGACGACGCTCGCGGGGAACGTCAAGGAGCTGACCGGCGAATGGGGGTACCGGCTCCTGCGTGTCCGCCCGGTCGACATGTTCCCGCACACGCCGCACGTCGAGAGCGTCGCGCTCCTGGCGCGCGACTGAGCCCGCGCCGCGGGGCGGCTCGCGGACGGGGCCCGGCCCGATCCGACCGCCGGGCCCGCACGACAGGCAGGATGCACCGGTGCGCGTCTACCTGATGGTCGAGGGCCAGGAGGGTGTCTCCTGGAACGACTGGGTCGCCCTCGCTCGTGTGTGCGAGGAGAGCGGCCTCGAGGGCCTGTTTCGGTCCGACCACTACCTCTCCGTCATGGCCGACGGCGAGCGCGAGTCACTCGACGCCTGGGCGACGCTCTCCGCGCTCGCTGCGCTGACCGACCGGATCCGGCTCGGGACGCTGGTCTCGCCGGTGACGTTCCGCCGGGCGGGCGAGATCGCGAAGGTCGTCGCGACGGTGGATCACATCTCCGCCGGCCGTGTCGAGCTCGGCCTGGGCGCGGGCTGGAACGAGCGGGAGCACCAGGCGTTCGGCTTCGACTTCCCGGCGCTATTCGTCCGCATGGGCCTCCTCGAGCAGCAGCTGGCGCATGTCACCCGGCAGTGGGAGGAGCTGCCGCCGGCGCCGGTGCAGCGGCCGCACCCGCCGCTGATCATCGGCGGCTCGGCCGGGCCTCGCAGCTCTGCGCTCGCCGCGCGCTATGCGGACGAGTACAACACGATCTTCGCCACGGTCGACGAGTGCCGCGAGCGTCGGGCGCGGATCGACGCGGCCTGTCGCAGCGCCGGGCGCCCGCCGATCGCGTTCTCGCTGATGACCGGCTGCGTCGTCGGCGCGACCCGGGAGCAGGTCGAGGAGCGTGCGGACCGGGTTGCCGGGCGCACGGGGCGCGACCCGGCCGAGCTGATCGGCAGCGAGCGCGCTCTCGGCGGCACGGTCGAGGAGGTCGTCGAACGGCTCCGCGAGTACGAGCGGGTGGGCGTCGAGCGCGTCTTTCTCCAGCACCTCGACCACGCCGACCTCGACATGGTGCGGTTGATCGGCGCCGAGGTGGCTCCCTCCGTCGGGTGATCGGCGCAGGCCGACGTGCGTGCTAGCGTCGCCGGCGCAGGCAATTCCCCCAAAGGAGCCCATTCATGCGACGAACGTCGACTCTCCTCCTCGGCGTTGTCGTGCTCGCGTTCGCCGTCGCTCTCGCCGGCTGCGGCGGCGGAGGAAGCAAGAGCGCGGCCACGACGGAGGCGGTCACGACCGAGGCGACCACGACCCAGGCGGCCACGACAGAGGCCGCGACGACCGAAGCAGCCACGACGACGGAGGCCGCGACGACGACCGGCGCCGTGACCACGGCCGGCCTCGGCTCGCTCTCCGGCAAGTGCCGTGACCTCCTGGAGTCGAACCGGCAGCTGTCCGAGGCCCTCACGGGTGCGGCGAACAGCGGCGACCTCAAGAAGGAAGCCGAGCTGCTGCAGCAATTCGTCAAGAAGGTGCCCTCCGAGATCCAGGGCGACTTCCAGCTGATCGCCGACTACGTCTCGAAGCTCGCAGATGTCGTCGGCAAGGTGAAGCCGGGCGAGACGCCCGATCCGAAGACGATCGCGAAGCTGCAACAGGTCGCCACGTCGGTCGACCAGAAGAAGCTCACTGCGGCCTCCCAGCATCTCGCCGCCTGGGCGCGGAAGAACTGCGGAACGTAGAGGCGTGGCGGAGGGACGGCCCGCGCGGGCCGTCCCTCCCGCGTCGCTGCCTCCAGATCCGGTCGGCGTTCGGAATCACGAAGCCGGCCGACAGCGCCGGCAGCGCGGGGAGGCCGGAGGCGTCCGCCCAGACGGCGATCACGATCGTCGCGCCCAGGCCGAGGACCATGCCGACCCACGTCCAGCCGGCCCGGAGGCCGAAGCGGACGCTGGCGGCGAGGAACAGCGCGAAGAAGAGGAGGTCGGGGATTCCGAGCCGAGGGTCGTCGGCCTCGTGCGGGAGCGCGAAGAAGAACGAGAGGCGCTCGAAGACCGACGAGTGGTGCTCGACGATGTTTCCGGTGGGCCCCCGGAACACCGAGTAGGCGTCGATGAACGGAATGATCAGGGCGACGATCGCGAGCAGCAGCAGCTCCTCGAACAGGTTGAGGAACCAGAAGGCGAAGAACGTGACCGCGGCCAGCTTCGCGAAGTTGGCGAGAACCTCGAGCTCGGCGACCTCGGCCAGGACGGCGAGCACGGCGACCGCCGCCGCCGTGGGAAGCAGGCCTCGCGCCGTGGCCAGGGGCAGCACGAGCCAGTCGAGGAGAAAGACGCCCGGAAAGAGCGCGCAGGCCAGGAGGGTCACCTCCCACCAGGTCGAGAGCCTCGGGATCGAGTCGGCCGCGAAGTAGTAGGCAGTGAGCCCCGCCGCGACGGCGACGAACGCGACCGCCCGCTTCCGCGCTAGTACGGCGGCAGCTCGGCCCACCAGGAGCCGACCACCTTGAAGGCGCTCCAGAACGCGGTCTTCGCGGGCTGCTCGTCGAGCGACGCGTCGACGTCGGGCACGACCAGCGCCTGGATCGTCGGCGTGAACTCCTGGAGCCGGCCGGGCTCCCGCTCGACCTGTCGCGCGAGTGGGAACTCGAGGTCGTTGAGGAAGGCGAGAGCGTCGTCGCCCATCGCCACGATCAGCTTCGGCTGGACGATGTGGAGCTCCCGCGTCAGCCAGCCGCGCGCCTCGTCGTCGGGCGCGCCTTCGGCGAGCTTGACGCAGTTCGTCCCGTAGACGGCCATCGGGTCGACGCCCAGCCGCTGGAGCGACTTCAGGATCGCCTGCCCGGACCGGCCGTAGAAGGCGACGCCCTCCTGGATCTCGGAGGCCTGCGGACTGTGCTTGAGCAGGAAGATGTCGGCGAGCGGGTGCCCGGAACCGAGCACGGGCACGGTCGCTCCGCCGGCGGCGCGCGCGACCTCGTCCCCGAGCTCGTTGATCTCGGAGATCGCCTTTCGCAGGTACTTCTCGTGGATCTCGTCAGTCGGCACGGCGGTCACAGGGGGCACGGTCGGTTTTCTCCTCTAGCGGACCCTTTCCTTGGCCTGGGCGACCCACTTCAGCGACTGCAGGTAGACGAGCGACTTCGGCCGGCGCAGGATCTCGGCCCCGCTGAGGCTGACGAGGAACTCCTCGGGGCCGGTGAAGGCGCGCATCCGGACG
Source organism: Gaiellaceae bacterium (assembly GCA_035652235.1). GTDB lineage: Bacteria > Actinomycetota > Thermoleophilia > Gaiellales > Gaiellaceae > PALSA-612. The sequence continues at coordinate 93,630 of DASREE010000032.1, forward strand.
GCGCCGGTGCCGACGCCCTGGAGGACGTGCGCGTCCGAGCCCGCACCCATCGTCAGCCCGTACTTGCGCGCGAAGCGGAGCGCTTCGTCGTTGAACGCCTCGCGGAGCAGCCGGGCGTTGTAGACCTCGAACACGTCGATCTCGCCGAGATGCCGGTGCAGCGTGGACGGGTCCGGAATCGCGTGCAGCCGGTCGAAGGGGTGGGGGAGGTAGACGAGACCGTCCTGGGCCTTGATCGCCGCGACCGTGTCGGCGAACGACAGCCCGCGCGGGATCTCGGCCCGCAGGAAGAGCCCGATCACCTCGCCCTGGCCTGCGGTCTTGACCTCCTCGCCCGGGATCACCGTCAGGCCCCGGCTGCGCGCGAGCTCCGCAGCCTCCTCGGCGCCGCCGAAGCGGTTGTGGTCGGTGATCGCGATCGCGCCCAGGCCGACCGCCACGGCGTGGTCGAGGAGATCCCGAACCGGGATCGAGCAGTCGTGCGACCACGAGGTGTGCATGTGGAGGTCGGAGACGATCCACGGCCGCCCCGCGAGCGGGTCGCCGTCACGGCGGGCCCTCCGACGCCGGTGCGTCAGGCCTCGGTACAGGCGGTCGAGCTCCCTCGCGACGGCGGCGAAGCTGTTCGACTCCGCGTCCCGCCGCGCCTCCGCCGCGATGCGGTCACGGAGCCCGACGTCCTCGGCGAGCCGGGCGGCGGCCGCGGCGGCGAGCTCGGGTTGGTCTGCGACGCCGGGCGGCGCCGCGATCGCGGCGCCGGCAGCCTCGGCCTCGAGCCGCAGCCGCTGGCTTCCGTCGATCGCGGGCACGAAGATCGAGGCCTCTGCGAGGAGGGGTGCCCGGTCGGCCGCCGCCCGCGCCAGTCGCGACCGGACCCGGCTCGCGAGCCGGCGGGGAACGTACGGCCTGCCCGAGAACGGTCTCGTCCGGACAAGCGTCAGCTCCCACCCGGGGAGCTCGTCGAGGATCCGGATCACCGACCGCGCGACCTGGCGCTCGAGCCCGCGCCACTCGACGACGATCGAGGGTCGCTTGCGCCCCGGCCTGAACAGGTCGGTGTCGACGCCGGGCGAGACGATCCGGTAGTCGCCCGGGAACCGGGCCGCGGCCGCGGTCGCCGTCTCCGGCGATGCGGCGACGAGCGCGTCGACGCGGCCGAGCAGCCGCTCCCGTTGCGCCCTTCCCGGCGGGTAGCCGAGACGATCGGGAGAGAAGAACGAGGCGACGGCGATCGTGCGCGCGTTCCGCAGGGCAAGGTAGGACAGGCTCGGCAGTCCGGGCTCGAACCCGTGCACGACGTCGAAGCCGCCGCGGGCCACCGCGATCGTCAGGCTGGCTCGCGACCCGACCGGAACGCCCAGCGTGCTTCGCCGGGACACCGGCACTGCCGGGCCGACGGCGATCACCTCCGCGTCGGCGCCCTCGCGCAGCGCCCGGCGGCCGGCGCGGAGGTCGGCCGCGCGACTCGAGGGCGCAAGCACGGTGACGGCATGCCCGAGGTGCCGGAGCTCGGCCGCGACGCCCGACACGTGGTCGTTCACCTCGTGCGGCAACGACCACGCGAAGGGCGTGACGAGACAGATACGCATGGCGCAATCGTAGGGACAGACCCCGGCTCGGGGTCTGTCCCTCACGGGCTGCGCTGAGGACTACGCCTTCGCGGCCGCTCTCGACGCCTTGCGCGCGTGCTGCCTGATGAACCGCTCGGTTGCGTCGCGGGCGTCGTCGTCGCGGATCTGCTTCGGCGGCGACTTCATCAGGTACGAGCTCGGCGCCTCGAGCGCCCCGGCGATGCCGTTGTCGAGCGCGAGCTTCGCCAGGCGCACGGCGTCGATGACGATGCCGGCCGAGTTGGGCGAGTCCCACACCTCGAGCTTGAGCTCCACGTTGAGGGGCACGTCGCCGAAGGCCGAGCCCTCCATGCGGATGTACGCCCACTTGCGGTCGCTGAGCCAGGGGACGTAGTCGGAGGGGCCGACGTGGACGTTGCGCTCGCCGATGTCGTAGTCGAGCATCGAGGTGACGGCGTTCGTCTTCGAGATCTTCTTCGACTCGAGGCGGTCGCGCTCGAGCATGTTCAGGAAGTCGGAGTTGCCGCCGACGTTCAGCTGCATCGTCCGATCGAGGTGGACGCCGCGGTCGCCGAAGAGCGTCGTCAGCACGCGGTGCGTGATCGTCGCGCCGACCTGCGACTTGATGTCGTCGCCGATGATGGGGACGCCCGCGTCGGCGAAGCGCTTCTGCCAGTACGGCTCACGGGCGATGAAGACCGGCATGCAGTTCACCATCGCGCAGCCCGCGTTGAGGATCTGCTCCGTGTACCACTTCGTCGCCTCCTCGGACCCGACGGGCAGGTAGTTGACGACGACGTCCGCGCCCGTCTCCTCGAGGATGCCGACGACGTCGTCGGTCGGCCCGGGCGCCTTCTCGACGACGCGGGCGAGGTACTTGCCGATCCCGTCGTGTGTCATCCCGCGGGAGACCTTGACGCCTGTCTTCGGCACCTCCGCGAACTTGATCGTGTCGTTGGGATGTGCCCAGATGGCGTCGGCGAGGTCGAGCCCGACCTTGCCCTTGACCACGTCGAAGGCGGCGACGAACTCGATGTCGGAGATGTGGTAGCCGCCGAGGTTGACGTGCATGAGCCCGGGCACGGTCTTGTCGTCGGGCGCGTTGCGGTAGTACTCGACGCCCTGCAGCAGCGAGTTGGCGCAGTTGCCGACGCCGATCAGCGCGACCCTGACCTTGCCGTTCGAGCGCGTGCGGCCGTTCTCGGATCCGTTCGTAGAGGCCATGGCTTCCTTTCCGCGATGGGACGTGAGGGGGACGTCGAGCGCGTCCGCGAGCGCGCGTAGGATGACGTCGTTCGTGCTCGACCCCGTGCGTCGTGCCTCGGCGTCCAGCCGCTCCTTGAGCTCGGCTGGGACGCGCAGGAGGACGACGGGGCTGGCGCCGGGGAGGGGGCTGCGGCGCCCGCTCGGGCGGTAGGCGACGCCAAACGTGTCGGCGAGCATGCCGACCGCGGTGTCGTTCAGGCTGCCGCCGCGGCGGGCGACCTCGCGCACGAGCGCGCCCTTCAGGGACGCCGGCATGCGAACGAGCACGCCTGTTCGTCGAGAACTGCTAGCAGACAAACTGCTAGCAGTATAGCTGCAACTCTCCTCGCGAATGGAAAGTGCTAGCGGGCCCCGTCCCGGCGGAGTTGTGCGCGGACGCTCCAGATGCGCTGGACGACCGTCAGCCAGGCCGTCGCGGCGAGCAGGTAGATGGCCCATGGCAGCCCGCCCCAGGGAGCGAGCACCAGCCCGCCCGTGATCACCACCACCCGCTCGGCGCGGCTGCCGATGCCGACATCGCCGCGCAGCGACAGCGCCTCGGCACGCGCGCGCGTGTAGCTGACGAGGAAGGAGCCGGCGACGGCGGCGAAGGCGAACGCGAGCGCGACGTCGTTGCCCTGGCGCTCGAACACGAGCCCGATCGAGCCGAGCATGAACGCCTCGCCGATACGGTCGGTCGTCGAGTCGATGAACGCGCCGAAGGGTGTCGCCTTGCCGCCTGCGCGGGCGAGGGCGCCGTCGAGGATGTCGAGCAGCGACCCGAGCAGGAAGACGGCGGCTCCCAGCCAGAAGAAGAGGAGCTGGGAGCGGTACTGGAAGTGGACGAGGACGCCGCCCGCGACGCACAGGCAGACGCCGGCGGCGGTGAGCGCGGTCGGCGTCAGCCTCGTCTGCGCGAGGCCGGTCATCGACCGGGACGCGAGGCGGCGGGCCTCGGTCGTGTAGGTCTCCTTCAGCCGCTGCGGGGCGGCGGCGCGGCTCACCCGCGCCACGCTAGCACCATGCCCGGCCGAGCTTCGCGTCTACGCGGGCTCGGGCTCGCTCCGCCGGCGGCCGAGCCAGCTGCGCACCCGGTCGCGGTGGACGATCGCGCCCGCGAGCAGCGCAACGAACGCACCGGCCAGGCAGTCGAGCCAGAAGTGGTTCGCGGAGGCCATGACCGCGAAGCAGACCCAGGCCGGCCAGAGCAGCCAGATCGCCTTCGCCCACCAGCGCCTGACGATCGAGGCGAGCGTGATGCCGACGATGAGCGCGTCGGCGGCGTGCAGGCTCGGCATGGCGGCGTACTGGTTGGAGGCGAGCTCGACCACGCCGCTCCCGTGGTTGAGCGAGCTGAACTGGGCGAGCACGTCGACGAACCCGTCCGCGGAGAACATGCGCGGCGGCGCCGTCGGGTAGACGACGTAGCCGACGAGGCCGATCACGCCCGCGAGCAGGACCCAGTTGCGGAAGCGGTGGAAGGAGTCGTGCCGCCGCAGGTACACCCACAGGAGGGCGCAGCCGAGGACGGTGAACTCGGACATCCAGTACGTCCACGAGACCGCCACCTCCAGGAAGCGCGATCCGAGGACGATCTTCTGGAAGGTGAGCTCGAACAGGTCGCCGACGTGGTCCTCCGCCTGGATCACCCAGCGCCCGTGGTCGAGCGCGAGCGCGCGGTCGTGGCCGGCGAAGCCGCGCGCGATCTGGTAGACGCCGAGGAAGCCGAACCAGATCGCCAGCTGACGACCGAAGTCGCGCCAGCCACGTGGCAGATATCGCCTCCCGATGGCAGACACAACCGTGGTCATGCTCGAGCTCCGCCCGACCTCGCCATGACTGAGTCGATTCTAACGTTCCTTCCGGTCGTGTTCATCCCTCGCGCAGGGAGAGCGCAGCAGCCTCCATACTCCCTCGGTCGCGAACGTCCTCTTCGTGTGCGTCGGCCTGCGCGGGCCGCTCGCACATGGCCCGCCCTCGCCCGCGCTCGATGAGGCCGGTCACGCCGGGTGCTCGGCGAAAGGCCGGTGCCCTTCCTCTTCAGCTGCCGTGCGCGGCTCGGCGTTCGCCGAGCGGCCTCAGCCGCCGATGTAGCTCATCTCGACCTTCGGGCCGGCCGCCGTCTGCGCCGTGCGCAGCTCCGAGTAGCGGTCGTCGCGGGCGCCCCACACCCGCGCGATCCGCTCGACGAGCTCCTCGTCGGTGGCCCCGGAGCGGACGGCGGCCCGCAGGTCGTGGCCGCGCGCGGCGAAGAGACACGTGAAGAGCCGCCCCTCCGCGGACAGCCGGGCGCGCGTGCAGTCCGCGCAGAAGGGCTGCGTGACCGAGGCGATGACGCCGATCTCGCCGGCGCCGTCGCGGTAGCGCCAGCGGCGGGCGACCTCGCCGCGATAGCTCGGCTCGGCAGGCTCGAGCGGGAAGACGGCGTCGATCGCCTCGACGATCTCGGCCGCGGTGACGACGTCGTCCAGCCGCCAGCCGTTCGTCGTGCCCACGTCCATGTACTCGATGAAGCGGACGATGTGCCCCGTGCCACGGAAGCGGCGCGCCATCGCCAGGACGTCGCCCTCGTTCACGCCGCGCTTGACGACCATGTTCACCTTCACCGGCGCCAGCCCCGCCTCGGCCGCCGCCTCGATCCCCTCGAGCACGCGCGCGACCGGGTAGTCGACGTCGTTCATGGCGGCGAAGACGGCGTCGTCGAGCGAGTCGAGGCTGACGCTCACGCGCCGGAGGCCGGCGGCGGCGAGCGCGCGCGCCTTCTGCGCGAGCAGTGAGCCGTTCGTCGTCAGCGTCAGCTCGAGCCCGCCGATCGCCGCGAGCATGGCGACGAGGCGCTCGACGTCCCGCCGCAGGAGCGGCTCGCCGCCCGTCAGCCGCACCTTCCGCACCCCGAGCCGGGCGAACGCCCGCGTCAGCCGCTCGATCTCCTCGAAGCTCAGCAGCTCGCGCCGCTCGAGGAAGCGGTAGCCGCGGCCGAACACCTCCTTCGGCATGCAGTAGACGCAGCGGAAGTTGCAGCGGTCGGTGACCGAGATGCGCAGATCCCGCACGGGACGGCCAAACGTGTCGGTCAGCGCCACGAGTGCAGAGTACCCCGGCGAGGCTGCGAGAAGCCTTGCGAGCGCCCGATGTTACCGCTCGTGTTACCCGGCAGCCGAGGCGGGGCCCGGGTCGGCTGGTACCGTTCCGCCATCGAGAAGTGAGCCGACTCGCGGGCCACGGCCCGACGCACCGGACGGAGCTACTCCTCCACAAGAGGCGCCGCCTTGGCGAGCTGTACCTGACCGGCGTCGACGAGGTCAGCTACCGGCGCGGGCAGCGCTACCTGACCCTGGTCGCCGACCACCGAGACGGCGCGGCCGTCTGGGCCGGCAAGGGCCGCGGCGCCCCACGCTCGAGCGCTTCTTCGGCCAGCTCGGCGAGCCGGAGACGACCAAGCTCCAGGCGGTCTCGATCGGCATGAGCGGCGGCTACCAGAAGACGGTCGCCGAACGAGCGCCGCAGGCGATCGTCAACACCGAGATGCGCACGTCACGGACCGGGCGGCCGAGGGTGTCGAACACGTCCACCGTCCAAAGCTAGCGTCCCCGCGATGGCCGCCGCGAGCCGCTCGGCCGCGCCGGGGTCGCACCACAGGTAGAGCGACGGCTCGGCGAGCTCGACCTCGAGCACGAGCGGCGCGCCGGCGGGCCCGGGCGCGACGTCGACGCGCGCGTACAGGAGCTCTCCGGCCGGGAACGGGAGCGCCGCGAGCGCCGCAGCCGCCAGCTCGCGCTCCGCAGCCGATGCCGTCCGCGGCTCGATCGTCTCGTCCAGGTAGAGCCCGGTGCCGGGCGGAGTTTCGGCGGCGAGCAGCGGCCCCTTGCGGAGGGCGTGCGAGTAGGCGCCGCCAAGGTAGACGAGCCCGGTCTCCCCGTCGGCGTCGACAGCGTCGAGGTACGGCTGCACGATCACCGTCTGCCCCTCGGCGTGGAGCGCCGCGATGTGCGCGAGCGCCTCCGCTTGGCGCTCGGGCCGGTAGGAGGCCGAGCGGCGCCCCCCGGCCGAGACGACCGGCTTGACGACGAAGCGGCCGGGCGGCGGCTCGAATCGCTCGCCGGGCGCGACGAACGCCGTCGGCACGACGGGGACGCCCCGAGCGGCGAGCTCGGCCAGGTAGCGCTTGTCCGTCGACCAGCGGACGACGGGCGCGGGGTTCGCCAGGCGCGGCACGGCGTCGAGCCAGGCAAGGTAGGCCGGGTAGCGCTCCGCGTAGTCCCAGGTCGAGCGGACGACGACGAGGGCGAAGCGCTCCCAGTCGACGTCGGGGTCACTCCACGTCGCCGGGACGGCCTCGATCCCGCGGCGGCGGAGCGCCGCCGTCAGCGCGGGCGTGTCCTCGTCTCCGTCCGCGACCTCGGCGCAGGTGGCGAGGGCGACCCTCGCTAGATCAGCCACTCACCGTTCTCTTGCACGGCCGTGCCGTCGAGCTCGATCCTGCCGCCGTGGCGCAGGTCCTTGACGATGTCCCAGTGGATCGAGCTCTCGTTCAGGCCGCCCACCTTCGTGTAGCTCTGGCCGAGGGCCAGGTGGATGGAGCCGTCGATCTTCTCGTCGAAGAGCGTGCTCTTCATCGCGCGCGTGATCCCGGGGTTACAGCCGATGCCGAGCTCGCCCACCCGACGCGCGCCGTCGTCTCGGTCGAGCAGGGCGAGGAGTGCCTGCTCGTTCTTCCTCGCCGAGGCGTCGACGACCCGGCCGTCGCGGAAGACGAGCCGGACGCCCTGGTACTCGCGGCCCTGGTACACGGACGGGAACTCCGAGAACTCGATCACCCCGTCGGCCGAGTCCTCGAGCGGTGAGAAGAAGAACTCGCCGCCGGGCATGTTCTCGTGGCCGTCGTCGACATCCCCGTGCCGCCCCGCCAGGCTGAGCCTGAGGTCGGTGCCGGGCCCGACGATCCGCACCTCCTCGGCGTCGTCGAACCTGCGGCAGTAGCGACGGAGCCGCTCGCCGTGCGCGTCCCAGTCGATCAGGCAGGCACCGTAGAGGACGTCGGCGAACTGGTCGAGCGTCATGCCGGCCTCCTGGGCGAGCGCCTGGGTCGGGAAGGCGCAGCTGACCCAGGGGATCTCGCTTGCCATCGTGCGACGGAAGAAGTGGCGCTCCGCCTGCTTCACGAGCGCGAGCCGCTCCGGATCGAGCTCGGACGTGTCCCGCGTGTTCTCCGGCGCCTCCATCGTGATGCGCGCGTCCATCGCGTCGCACGCGTACCGGTCGATCTCCGGCAGCTCGGGGAGGAGATCGACCGGCGCCTCGGCCGCCCAGCTCGGGTGGACCGGCCAGAGCGTCCAGCCCAGGCGCAGGACGACGCGCCCACCGCGCCGGGCGATCTCCCGCTCGAGCGCGTCGACCGCAGGTCTGGCGAGCGGCGTCGTCCTGATCAGCACCTGCCAGCCCGGCTGCACGCCGAGACAGCGCTCGACGAGCAGCTTCGCGTACGCCTCCACGCGCGGGTCGCGTCCGCTCACGGGAAACACCAGCGTCCGTCCTGCTGCACGACCCGGCCGTCGAGCTCGATCCTGCCGCCGCGGCGGAGGTCCTTGACCATGTCCCAGTGGACGGCGCTCTCGTTCGTGCCGCCGAGATTGGCGAAGCCCGTGCCGATCGCGAGGTGCACGGTACCTTCGATCTTCTCGTCGAACAGGGTGTTGCGCATGTGCTGCTGGATGCCGGGGTTGCAGCCGATCCCGAACTCGCCCAGCCGGCGCGCGCCCTCGTCCGTGTCGAGCATCGTCAGCAGGAACTCCTCGTCGGAGGCCGCGCTCGCCTCGACGATCGTGCCGCCCTCGAAGCGGAAGCGGACGTCCTCCACCTCGTGGCTGAGGTAGCAGGCGGGGTACTCGGAGTAGGCGATCACGCCCTCGGCCGAGTCCTCGACCGGACTGTAGAAGACCTCGCCGCCGGGCATGTTCGCACCGAGCGCGTCGATCTTCCCGCGCCGGCCGGCGAGGCTGAAGCGCAGGTCGGTGCCGTCGCCGACGATGCGCACCTGCTCGCCCGCGTCGAACAGGTCGGCGATGCGCTGCATGTCGCGCGCGAGCCGCTCCCAGTCGACGAGCATCGACCGCCAGTAGAAGTCCTCGAACTGGGAGAGCGTCATGCCCGCGTCCTGGGCGACCGCGTTCGTCGGGAAGTAGCAGCCGACCCACGGCCGCTCGTCGTTCAGGAACGGCAGCGTGAGCGGACGCAGCGCCGTCGTGCGCAGCGCGAGCCTCTTCGGATCGAGCTCGGAGCCGTCGCGGGTGTTGTCCGGTGCGAGCACCACCGCGTACGCGTCCGCGTGCTCCCACTCGTAGGTCTCGATCCCGCCCAGGGAGCCGACGAGCTCCTCGGCGGCCTCCTGCAGCCAGGGCACGTCGCCAGGGCTCGTGAAGCGCAGGCGCAGGAGGGCGTAGGCGCCCCGGCGCGCGACCTGCTTCGACACCTCCTCGAGCAGGGGCCGAGCGGCCGGGTGCCCGATGACGAGCACCTGCCAGCGCGGCTGGACGTCGAGGCAGCGCTCCACGAGCAGACGAGCGAGCCGCTCGAGGCGGGGGTCGGCGACGGCCATGGCGAGGCAGTCTACGCATCCACCCCAACCGGTTGGGTTGACATATGAAGGCTTAGATTTTATTCTGGAAGAAACTTAAGATACGGAGGAGCGCAGCGATGGCGAAGGTAATCGGGATCGACCTCGGCACGACCAACTCGTGCATGGCCGTGATCGAGGGTGGGGAGCCGACGGTCATCCCCAACGCAGAGGGTGGACGGACGACGCCGTCCGTCGTCGCGTTTACGAAGGACGGGCAGCGGCTGGTGGGCGCTCCGGCCCGCCGCCAGCAGGTGACGAACCCGGACAACACCATCTTCTCGATCAAGCGGTTCATGGGCCGCAAGTTCGACGAGGTCTCCGAGGAGATGAAGATCGTGCCGTACGAGGTCGTCAAGGGCCCGAACGACGACGTCCGCGTGAAGGCGGGCGGCAAGGAGTACGCGCCGCCCGAGATCAGCGCGATGATCCTGCAGAAGCTGAAGACCGACGCGGAGGCCTACCTGGGCGAGCCGGTCGAGGACGCCGTCATCACCGTCCCCGCGTACTTCAACAACGCGCAGCGAGAGGCGACGAAGGACGCCGGCAAGATCGCGGGGCTGAACGTCCTGCGCATCATCAACGAGCCGACCGCCGCCTCGCTCGCCTACGGCCTCGAGAAGGAGTCGGACCAGACGATCCTCGTCTTCGACCTGGGCGGCGGCACGTTCGACGTGTCCGTGCTCGAGCTGGGCGAGGGGGTGTTCGAGGTCAAGGCGACCGCCGGCGACAACCACCTCGGCGGCGACAACTTCGACAAGGCGATCGTCGACTGGATGGTGGCCGAGTTCAAGCGCGACCAGGGCATCGACCTCACGCAGGACCGGATGGCTCTGCAGCGCCTGTACGAGGCGGCCGAGAAGGCGAAGATCGAGCTGTCGTCGACGATGACCACGCAGATCAACCTGCCGTTCATCACGGCGACCCCGGAAGGGCCGAAGCACCTCGATCTGCAGCTGACGCGGGCGAGGTTGAACGAGCTCGCGCACGACCTGCTCGAGCGCACGGTCGGCCCGACGAAGCAGGTGCTCTCGGACGCCGGGCTTACCGCATCCGACATCGACCACGTCGTGCTCGTCGGCGGTATGACACGTATGCCGGCCGTCGTCGACAAGGTGAAGGAGCTGATCGGCAAGGAGCCGCACAAGGGAGTCAACCCGGACGAGGTCGTCGCCGTTGGCGCCGCCATCCAGGCGGGCGTGCTGCGCGGCGAGGTGAAGGACGTCCTCCTGCTCGACGTGACGCCCCTGTCGCTCGGGATCGAGACGAAAGGCGGCATCTTCACGAAGCTGATCGAGCGCAACACGACGATCCCCACGAAGAAGTCGGAGATCTTCTCGACGGCCGAGGACAACCAGCCGTCGGTCGAGATCCACGTCCTGCAGGGCGAGTCCGAGATGGCCTCGTTCAACAAGACCCTCGGCAAGTTCCAGCTCGTCGGCATTCCGCCGGCCCCGCGCGGCATCCCGCAGATCGAGGTCGCGTTCGACATCGACGCGAACGGCATCCTGCACGTGACCGCGAAGGACCTGGGCACGGGGAACGAGCAGCAGATTCGCATCGAGGGCGGCTCGGGCCTGAAGCCGGAAGAGGTCGAGCGGATGATGAAGGAGGCCGAGGCGCACGCGGGCGAGGCGCACCGACTGCGCGAGCTCGCCGAGGCGCGCAACCAGGCCGAGAACCTCGTCTACCAGACGGAGAAGAGCCTCAAGGAGCATCGCAACTCGCTCGCCGAGGCGGACGCGTCCACGATCGAGGGACGCATCATGGAGCTGAAGCAGGCACTCGACTCGAGCGACATCGCAGAGCTCCGCGCGAAGACCGACGCCCTCGTCGAGGCCTCGCACAAGCTGGCCGAGGCGGTGTACGCGAAGGCGAGCGCCGAGCAGGCGGCGTCCCAGCCGACCGGCGACGGAGCCGCCGGCGCGGCACACGAGGACGAGGTGGTCGAGGAGGCCGACTACGAGGTCGTCGACGAGGGGAAGTCGTGACGGACGAGCTCACCTCGAAGGAGACGGCGGAGCGGGGCCCGCTGCGGGGGGCCACCCCCCCGGCCGGCCCCGAGCCGCCGCCGGCGGAGCAGGCGGCGGGCGCGTCCGCGCCTGCCGCCGAGGACGAGCTCGCCTCGGCCGTACGCGAGCGGGACGAGTACCTCGACCGCCTGCAGCGGCTCAAGGCGGAGTTCGACAACTACCGCAAGCGGGCGGCACGCGACCTGGAGTCGTTCGCCGCTCGGGCGAACGAGCAGCTCGTGAAGGAGCTCCTGCCGATCGTCGACGACCTCGAGCGAGCGCTCGACGCCGCCGCCGAGCAGACGGAAGCGCGGCTCGAGGAGGGCGTGCGGCTCGTGCACCGGTCGCTCTTCGAGCTGCTGCGCAAGCACGGGCTCGAGGAGATCGAGGCCGAAGGGCGCTTCGACCCGCACGTGCACGAGGCGCTGCTCGCGCAGCCGTCGGAGGCGGACGAGGGGACCGTGATCGAGGTCGTGCAGAGGGGCTACCGGCTCGGCGACCGCGTGCTGCGGCCGGCCCGCGTCGTCGTCGCGGGGCCGAAGGAGGAAGCGCCGAGTGGCGACGGGCACGAGTAGGAGCCTCTACGACATCCTCGGCGTCGCCAAGGGCGCCTCCCAGGAGGAGATCAAGAAGGCGTACCGCAAGCTCGCGCGCCGCTATCACCCGGACAAGAACCCGGGCGACAAGGAGGCCGAGGAGCGCTTCAAGGAGCTGCAGGCCGCCTACGACGTCCTCTCCGACCCGGACAAGCGGCGGGCGTACGACGCCTACGGCTCGCCGGACGGGCGCGTCCGCTTCGGCCCGGGCGGCGAAGGCGTCACCTTCGACTTCGGCGAGCTCGGCGACCTCGGCGACCTGCTCGGCGGCCTGTTCGGCGGGCGCATGCGCGGCGGAAGGGGCGGTCGGCGCGGGCAGCGCGGCGCGGACGTCGAGGTCGAGGTCTCGCTCTCCTTCGAGGACTCGCTCAGGGGTGTGGAGACGACGCTGCCCGTCAGCCTCGAGAGCGCCTGCCAGGTCTGCCACGGCTCGGGCGCGAAGCCCGGTACAGCGCCGACCGTCTGCCCGCAGTGCGGCGGCCGCGGCACGGTCGCCGAGGCGCAGGGCCTGTTCGCCCTCTCGCACCCGTGCCCGCGCTGCCGCGGGAACGGCACCGTCATCGAGGAGCCGTGCACGAGCTGCCGAGGCAGCGGGCGCGAGCGGCGCACCCGCCGCTTCCGGGTGAAGATCCCGCCGGGCGTCAAGGACGGGACGCGGATCAAGCTGCGCGGGAAGGGCGAGGCCGGCTACGGCGGCGGCCCGGCTGGCGACCTGTTCGTCGTCACGCGCGTCGAGCCGTCGAAGCTGTACCGCCGGCGCGGCGAGGCCGATCTGGAGCTCGACGTGCCGGTGACCTTCGCGGAGGCCGCGCTCGGCGCGACCGTGCAGGTGCCGACGCCGGACGGACCGGTGTCCCTGAAGGTGCCTGCCGGCGCGCAGGACGGCAAGCTGCTCCGCATCCGCGGCCGCGGCGCGCCGCGCCTCAACGCCTCCGGCCGCGGCGACCTGATCGCCCGCCTGCACGTGACCGTGCCGACCAAGCTCTCGAAGGCCGAGAAGGAGGCGATCGAGAAGCTGAAGCAGGTCTCGCCCGAGAATCCCCGGGAGAAGGCGTTCAGATGACCGACGACAGGCCGCGCTACATGATCAGCGTCGCCGCCCAGCTGGTCGGCATGCACCCGCAGACGCTGCGCATCTACGAGTCGAAGGGGCTCGTCCGGCCCGGCCGGACACCCGGCGGGACGCGGCTCTACTCGGAGCGCGACCTGGAGCGCCTGCGCACGATCCAGCGGCTGACGACCGAGCTCGGCCTCAACCTCGCCGGCGTGCAGCGCGTGCTCGCGCTGGAGGACGAGATGGAGCGGTTGCGCGAGCGCGTCGAGCGGCTCGAGCGGCAGATGCGCGAGGAGATCGCGCTCGTGCACAAGCAGTACCGCCGCGACCTCGTCCTCTACTCGCAGGCGCAGGCCGGGCAACGGCTGCCGAGACGGCGACAACCACCATCGAGACCGACGGAAGGACCATGGACTTCAACACGCTGACGATCAAGAGCCAGGAAGCGATCGCCGCCGCCCAGGAGCTGGCGCGGCGGCGCGGCAACCCGGAGCTCACCCCCGACCACCTGCTGCTCGCCCTCCTCGACCAGGAGCTGCCGCGGACGCTGCTCGGCGAGCGCTCGCAGCACGTGCGCGCCGAGGCGCAGGAGCGCCTCGAGCGGCTGCCGGCGGTGACCGGCTCGCAGCAGCAGCCGGGCGTCTCGCGGGCGTTCTCCGACCTCCTCGACCGCGCCCGCGAGGAGATGCGGCGGCTCGAGGACGAGTACGTCTCGACGGAGCACCTTTTGCTCGCGCTCGGCGTCGTCCCGCGCGACGAGCTGCTCGCCCGCCTGAAGGAGGTGCGCGGCGGGCAGCGCGTCACCTCGCAGGACCCCGAGGGCACCTACCAGGCGCTCGAGAAGTTCGGCCGCGACCTGACCCAGCTCGCCGAGGCCGGGAAGCTCGACCCGGTGATCGGCCGCGACGACGAGATCAGGCGCGTCATCCAGGTGCTCTCGCGGCGCACGAAGAACAACCCGGTGCTGATCGGCGACCCGGGCGTCGGCAAGACGGCGATCGTGGAAGGGCTCGCGCAGCGGGTCGTCGCCGGCGACGTCCCGGAGGGGCTGAAGGGCAAGCGTGTGTGGCAGCTCGACATCGGCGCGCTGCTCGCCGGCGCGAAGTACCGCGGCGAGTTCGAGGAGCGCCTGAAGGCGGTGCTGCAGGAGATCAAGGCGGCCGAGGGCGACCTCGTCCTCTTCATCGACGAGCTGCACACGATCGTCGGAGCGGGCGCGGCGGAGGGAGCAGTCGACGCGGCGAACATGCTCAAGCCGATGCTCGCCCGGGGCGAGCTGCGGGCGATCGGTGCGACCACGCTCGACGAGTACCGCAAGTACATCGAGAAGGACGCTGCGCTCGAGCGGCGCTTCCAGCCGGTGTTCGTCGGCGAGCCGTCCGTGGCGGACACGATCGCGATCCTGCGCGGCCTGAAGGAGCGCTACGAGGCGCACCACGGCGTGCGCATCCGCGACGCGGCGCTCGTCGCCGCGGCTGTCCTCTCCGACCGCTACATCTCCGGGCGCTTCCTGCCCGACAAGGCGATCGACCTCGTCGACGAGGCCGCCTCGCGCGTGCGCACGGAGATCGACTCCTCGCCGCTCGAGCTCGACGAAGCCGAGCGCCGCGTGCGCCAGCTCGAGATCGAGCTGGCGGCGATGGCGAAAGAGACGAAGGAGGTGCGCGAGCCCGTCGAGCGCGAGCTTGCCGAGGCGCGGTCCGTGCGCGACGAGCTGGCGGCGCGCTGGGCGAAGGAGAAGGAGCTGCTCGAGCAGGTGAAAGGCGCGACGAAGCGGATCGACGAGCTGCGCATGGAGGCCGAGCGCGCGGAGCGGGAGGGCAACCTGCAGCGTGTCGCCGAGATCCGCTACGGCGAGATCCCCGCGCTCGAGAAGCTGCTCGCCGAGCGGCCCGAGGAGGAGCTGATGGTGAAGGAGGAGGTCGACGAGGACGACATCGCCCTCGTCGTCTCCCGTTGGACGGGCGTGCCGGTGTCGCGGCTGCTGGAGGGCGAGACGCAGAAGCTGATTCACATGGAGGAGCGGCTGCACGAGCGGGTGGTCGGGCAGGACGAGGCGGTCGAGGCCGTGGCCAACGCGCTCAGGCGCGCCCGCTCGGGGCTGCAGGACCCGAACCGGCCGATCGGCTCGTTCGTGTTTCTCGGCCCGACGGGCGTGGGCAAGACGGAGCTCGCCCGGGCGCTCGCGGAGTTCATGTTCGACGACGAGCGGGCGATGGTGCGCTTGGACATGTCCGAGTACCAGGAGCGCCACACGGTGTCGCGGCTCGTCGGGGCGCCGCCCGGCTACGTCGGCTACGAGGAGGGCGGGCAGCTGACCGAGGCGGTGCGGCGCAGGCCGTACTCGGTCATCCTCCTGGACGAGATCGAGAAGGCGCACCACGAGGTCTTCGACGTGCTGCTCCAGATCCTCGACGACGGCCGGCTCACCGACGGGCACGGCCGCACGGTCGACTTCCGGAACACCGTGATCATCATGACCTCGAACCTGCGCTCGTCGGAGGCCCTGCGCGAGTTCTTCCGGCCCGAGTTCCTGAACCGGATCGACGAGATCGTCGAGTTCCACTCCCTGACGCGGGAGCAGCTCGCGGAGATCGTCGAGCTGCAGCTCGCCCGGCTGCGCGCACGCCTCGCCGAGCGCGGGCTCGGGCTCGAGCTGACGCCGGCCGCGAAGGAGGTGGTCGCGGAGGCGGGCTGGGACCCCGCCTACGGTGCCCGGCCGCTCAAGCGCGCGCTGCAGCGCCTCGTCGAGAACCCGCTCGCGAAGCGGCTGCTCGAAGGCGCGTTCGCGAGCGGCGACACCGTGCTCGTGGATGTGAGCGAGCACGGTGGCGAGCTCGAGTTCCGCAAGGCGCCGGCGAAGGAGGCGGCGGTCGCCTGAGAGCGGCGGCTCCGCACCGGCTTCGAACGACGCACCTGGCAGGGCTCGCGGAGCGCTGCGGCAGGACGCGATCACCCGGTGTCAGCGCGGCCACACCTCGCCCTCGACGAGCTCCACCGAGTTGCCGGCCGGGTCGCGGACGTAGAACGAGCGACCACGGTCGCCCCAGGTAAGCTCGCGCTCGACCTCGACGCCGCGGCTCCGCACGTACGCAAGCCAGCGCTCGTACTCGCCGGCCGGGACGGCGAAGGCGACGTGCCCGGGCCCGATGGCGCCGTGCGACGGCACGGCCCGGCCGGCGCTCGCCGCCCGCTCGGGATCGAAGACGAGGACGAGCGCGTCGCCGAGGCGGAGCGCAGCGCCGATGCCGCCCATGGCGCTCACGTGGCGCAGCCCGATCACGTCGCGGTAGAAGGCGACGAGCGCCTCCACGTCGGGCCCGTACAGCACCGTCTCGTACACGCCGAGGAGGCGAGGGGGCGCCACCGCGTCACGGTACCGGAGCCGCACGCCGGCCGGCGGTACGGTTCGGGTGTGCGCATCCTCGTCGTCGGCACAGGCGGCGTCGGCTCGGCCTTCGCGCGCATCGCGCAGCGTCGCGACGTCTTCGAGCGGATCGTGCTCGCCGACCTCGACCCCGCGCGGCCGGCCGCGGTCGTGGACGAGCTGGGCGAGCCGGACCGCTTCGCCGCCGCCCGCGTCGACGCCTCCGACGCTGCCTCGGTCGAGCGCCTGATCCGGGAGACCCGCCCGGACGCCGTCCTGAACGCGACCGACCCGCGCTTCAACCCGCCCGTCTTCGACGCCTGCTTCCGCGCGCGCGTGACCTACCTGGAGATGGCTGCGACCCTGTCCGAGCCGCATCCGACGCGGCCGTACGAGGAGTGCGGGGTGAAGCTCGGCGACGCGCAGTTCGCCCGCGACGCCGACTGGCGCGAGGCGGGGGTGCTGGCGCTCGTCGGCATGGGCGTCGAGCCGGGGTTCGCCGACGTCTGCGCCCGCTACGCAGCCGACGAGCTCTTCTCCGACATCGACGAGGTGGGTGTCCGCGACGGCGCGAGCCTCGTCGTCGAGGGCTACGACTTCGCGCCCACCTTCTCCATCTGGACGACGATCGAGGAGTGCCTCAACCCGCCGGTCGTGTGGGAGCGCGGCCGTGGCTGGTACACGACCGAGCCGTTCTCCGAACCCGAGCTGTTCGAGTTCCCCGAGGGGATCGGGCCGCGCGAGTGCGTCAACGTCGAGCACGAGGAGGTCGTGCTCGTGCCGCGGGTCGTCGACTGCCGGCGCGTCACCTTCAAGTACGGGCTGGGCGCGGACTTCATCGGCGTGCTCGAGACGCTGCACCGCCTCGGCCTCGACTCGAAAGAGCCGGTCCGCGTGCGCGGGGTCGAGGTGGCGCCGCGCGACGTCGTCGCCGCCTGTCTCCCGGATCCCGCCGCCCTCGGGGAGCGCATGACCGGCAAGACCTGCGCCGGCACGTTCGTGACCGGCCTGGGGAAGGACGGCGAGCCGCGGGCCACCTACCTCTACCACGTCGCCGACAACGAGCAGACGATGCGCGAGTACGGGTCGCAGGCGGTCGTCTGGCAGACGGCCCTCAACCCGGCGGCCGCGCTCGAGCTGCTAGCCCGCGGCGACTGGAAGGGGGCCGGCGTCGTCGGGCCGGAGTCGTTCCCGCCACGGCCGTTCCTCGACCTGCTGGCCGAGTACGGAGCCCCGCACGGCGTCAGCGAGCGGCAGCCGCTCGCCGGTCGCTAGCCATCGTCCCCAGCCGGGGCGGAGGCGATCGACAGCAGCCGCTCGCCGCTCGCGTGGTCGACCTGGAGCGTCGTGTGGGCGATGCCGAACCGCTCGCCGAGGAGCCGCTCGAGCTCGCGCCGGACGCCGTGGCAGTCGTCGCCCGGATGGACGAGCACGTGCGCCGAGAGGGCGGGGAACCCCGATCCGATCTCCCACACGTGGAGGTCGTGCACGGAGGCGACGTGCGGGTGGTCGGCGAGCGCGCGCCCGATCTCCTCGACGCTCATCCCGGCCGGCGCGATCTCGAGCAGCACGCGCCCCGAGTCTCGGAGCAGACCGTAGGAGGCCCTCAGCATCAGGGTGGCGACGGCGAGCGAGGCGATCGCGTCCGCCCGTGCGAAGCCCGTCCCGAGGATGACGGCACCGGCGGCGGCGGTGCCGGCGAAGGCGTACAGGTCGCTGAGCACGTGCTGGAAGCTGCCCTCGACCGCCAGGCTCCTCCGGTTCGCGCGCGCGAGCTGCCACGAGGCGAGCAGGTTGACGCCGACGCCGCCGAGGGCGACGCCGAGCACTGCCCAACCCGCGACGGCCGGAGGCGACACGAGCCGGTGGATCGCCTCGTAGACGATCAGCCCGGCGAGGACGAGCAGGGCGCCGCCGTTCACCTGCGCGGACAGGGTTTCGGCGCGCTTCAACCCGTAGGTGAGGTTGCCGGCGGCCGGCCGCCGCGCGAGCCGCAGGGCGGCGAGCGAGAGGCCGATCGCGCCCGCGTCGGTGAGCATGTGCGCCGCGTCTGCCAGGAGCGCGAGCGAGTGCGCGAGGACGCCCGCGACGACCTCACCGCACATGAAGGCGAGGATGAGGCCGAGCGCGGCCGCCAGCCGCCGTTCGCTCGTGTCCTCGCCCGAGCCGTGCGGGTGCCGGCTGCCGGCGTGAGGGCGCCGGCGTGCGCTCGACGTCTCCACGCGTTGAAGGTAACAGCGGCCCTGAGGCCGCGTGCCCGCTGGCGCGAGGGACCCTACGCGGCGGCGCGCCGGGACGTGCCCGCCGTCTTCCGCCTGCGCCTGTCGCGCTCCTTCTTCTTGCGGCGCCGGTCGTTCGCCCAGCGCCTCGTCGGTCTCGACCCTCGGCCCATCGCGGCGGAGACTCTAGCTGCGGCGAGCTGGCGGTCGCGCGGCTACGGTTCGGCTCGCATGGCGACGACCCGCAGGCGACGGCCCCCGCGAGCCGCGCCGCCGCCGCTTCCGCCCGAGAGGCGGACGGTCGGCCAGCTCGTGGCCGAGACGATCCGCTTCTACGGAAGGCACTTCTGGCGCTCGCTCCTGCTCGGCCTCGGGCCGGCCGTGATCGCGGACGCCGGCTACTTCGTCGGCTTCCATCCCTGGCTCGGCGCCGTCGTCGCCGGCTGGATCCTGCTCGCCACCGCCTCGTACGTCGGCGGCGCGCTGCTCGTGACGGGCGCGCGGCCGGGTCGGCGCGTTGCCGGGACCGCCTTCGCCGTCGGCGCCGCCGTGTCGCTGCCGCTCCTCGCCGGCTTCGTCTGGCTCGCTCCGCTCGGGCTCGCCGTTCCCGCCGTCGTCGCCGAGCGGATCCCGTTGCGGGCGGCGTTCTCGCGCGGGCTGGAGCTCGCGCGCGCCGACTACGCGCACGCCCTCGGAGCGCAGGTCACGCTCCTGCTCGTCGTCTTCCTGACGCAGGTGCTGCTCACGGCGCTCCTGCACGGCGCGAGCCAGCAGTCGACGCACGTGTCGGCCTTCCTCGCCAACCTCGTCGTCTCGCCGATCCTGTTCCTCGGCGGCGCGCTGCTCTACCACGACCAGGCCGCGCGGGCCAAGCTCAAGTCGGGCACCCGCGCTCCCAGGGAGGCGTGACGGCGTGCGCCTCGCCGTCCTCGCCCGTCACGCGCACTCGCAGCTGAACGCGAGCGGCCGGATCAACGGCGACCCAGCCGTCGCCGTGCCGCTCACGGAGGTGGGCCGGGAGGAGGCGGTGAGGCTCGGCGTCCAGCTCGCGCACGTCCCGTTCGACCTCGCCCTCTACACGCGCTTCGGGCGCACGCGCGAGACGGCGGAGCTCGTCCTCCGCGGACGCAGGGTGCCGTCTGCGGTCGAGCCGCTGTTCGACGACGTGGACGTGGGCGAGCTCGAGGGGAGCACAGTCGAGGACTACCGGGCGTGGAAGCGGACGCACGCGCGCGCCGACCCGTTTCCGGGCGGAGAGAGCCTCGACGCCGCCGCGCGGCGCTACGCTCGGGCGCTCCGTGCGCTGACGCGCCGGCCGTGGGGCGCCGTGCTCGTCGTCTGCCACGAGATTGCGATCCGCTACGCGCTCAACGCGGCGGCGGGCTCCGACGAGCTCGACGGGCCGGCGCACGACATCCCGAACGCCACCCCGTACCTGTTCGACGAGCCGGCGCTCGTGCGCGCGGCGGAGCGGATCGAGGCGCTCACGGGAGGCGGCTGAAGGCGACGGCGAGGC
Source organism: Gaiellaceae bacterium (assembly GCA_035652235.1). Classification (GTDB taxonomy): domain Bacteria; phylum Actinomycetota; class Thermoleophilia; order Gaiellales; family Gaiellaceae; genus PALSA-612. The sequence continues at coordinate 113,823 of DASREE010000032.1, forward strand.
GGGCGGCGAGCTCCGCGTTGTCGGCGACGAGGCGGCGGTTCACCTCCAGGGTGCGGCCGCCGCTTCGCTCGTTCAGGTACGCGAGCACGAACGGCGTCAGCGCCTGCCCCGCGACGCCGCGCGCGTCGGCTGCGCGGACCGCCTCCTCGACGAGCGGCTCGACGTCGTCGAGGCCGTCGACCGGTGGGCGAGCGACGACGATCGCCGAGCCGGAGAGCGACCAGTGCGCCCGGGCGAGCCGCGCGAGCGCCCCTGCCGTCCGGAGCGAGGGCACTTCGGGGCCGCCGCGGGGCGAATAGAAGAGCGGGAGCTCGGCGCTTCTGTAGCCGAGGACGGGTACGCCGAGCGTCTCCAGCACCTCCATCGTCGCCGTCACGTCGAGCAGGGACTTGACCCCCGAGCAGACGACGAGCGTCGGCGTGCCGGCGAGCGCCGCGAGGTCGGCCGAGACGTCGAGCCGCTGCGCCCAGCCGCGGTGCACGCCGCCGAGGCCGCCGGTCGCCATGAAGCGGATTGCGGCATGACGGCACGCGACGAGCGTCCCGCCGATCGTGGTCGCTCCCATCGCACCGGTTGCGAGGCAGCGCCCGAGATCGCGCGGTCCGGCCTTCGCCGCCTCGGGCCCCGCGCCGGCGATGCGCTCGAGCTCGGCCGCCGACAGGCCGACGCGCAGCCGGCCGTCGAGCACGGCGACGGTCGCCGGCACGGCGCCGGCTGCGCGCACGCGCGCCTCGCACGCCCGGCCGACCTCGAGGCCCTCGCCCGGCGGGAAGCCGTGGGCGACGATGGTCGTCTCGAGAGCCACCACGGGCCGCCCGTCACGGAGGGCATCGGCGACCTCGTCCGCGACGGCGAGCGGCGACGCGCTCACGGCATCGATCCCAGCCTGGCCAGGCAGCGGGCGGCCGCCTCGAGCCCGACGTCGACGCCGCCGACGAGGTATCCGGCGGCGAACGCGTCGCCCGCTCCGGTCGAGTCGACGACCTCGGCCGCCCGCGAGGCGAGCTCGACCACGCCCCCGTCCCGTTCGACGACGACGCCGGCCGCCCCTCTCTTGACGACGAGCGTCGCAGCCTGCGGCCGGCCGCCGAGCTCCGCCAGCTCGCGCTCGCCGGCGAAGCACACGTCCGGCTCGAGGGTGGCGAGCCGCGCGCGGAAGCGGCCCGGGCCGAAGGAGCGGATCGCGGTCCAGGTGGCGAGGTCGACCGCCACCGAGCCTCCCTGTGCGCGTACGGCGCCGGCCGCCTTGGCGCCCGCCTCGTCGATCGGCCGGCGCAGCAGCGCGTACCCGGACAGGTAGAGCACGTCGCAGCCCCTGAACCACTCCATCCGCAGCTCCTGCGAGCGCAGCTCCGGCGCGACGCCCGGAGCGGAGACGATCGTCCGCTCGCCGTCCGCCTCCACGGTCGACACGACGACGCCGCTGCTGCCGTGTCCGACAGGGCCGAGCAGCCGGACGCCGCGCGCCTCCACCTCGGCTGCGGCGAGGCGTCCGGCCGCGTCGTCTCCGCGCTTCGCGACGAGCAGCGCCTCGGCGCCGAGCGCCGCCGCCCAGGCGGCGACGTTCGCGGCCTGGCCTCCGGCGCCCACCTGGATCTGCCCGGGGACGTCGTCCCCGCGGGCGGGCGGTTGCTCGGGGCGCGAGACCACGTCGAGCATGAGGTCTCCGAGCGCACACAGCACCATCCCTACAATCGTGTCATGGACGGCGAGGAGCGGCGAAGCCGGTTGCGGACGTTCCTGCTCGGCCTGCTCGTCGGCGCCTCGGCGGTGCTGGCTGCGCTCAGGCGCCAGCCGGAAGCCGGGCCGCGGGGCGCTGCGGCAGGTCTGGCGGCGTTCGAGGGGGCGCCCTGCTATCGGGAGGCGGCCGAGCGCGACGATGGCCGCGTCAACCGCTCGTAGCCCGTGCGGACGCCTGCGCGAGCGCACGGGCGCGCTGCTCGTGCGCGAACCGGTCGGCGGCGAGCTCGACGGTGAGGAGGTTGACGTCGGCGTCGCCGAGCGAGAGTGACTCGCCGACGAGCTCGACCCGCCTCGACAACTTCAGGTACGTCCGCACCGAGCGAGTGGGGTTGACCGTACGGACGATGAGGAACGGCCCGAACGCCCGCACCTGGAACGCCGAGCGCGGCTGGGGGTACGTGAGCGGGATCTCGAGCCGGCGCACGAGGTTCGTCGTGTCGCTCGCGTCGAACATCCAGACGCCGTGCCCGAGCGGCTTCCTGATCGCCTCGAGCGTCTTCAGCGCCAGCTTCGAGTCGGCGCGGGGGATCACCGTCTGCGAGACGTGGCCGCCGCGCTCCCACGCCTGCAGATAGAGCGGCTCGTAGCCGAAGAGCACGTCGTCGGGCCTGGACGTGGCCGCGAGCCAGGCCGATGCCGCGGCGCGCGCGGCGACGCGCGCGCGCGGCTCGCCGCGGTAGAGCTCCGGCGTCTTGTGCCAGCCCCAGGCGACCTCGGCCGGCACGAGCGCCGCCACCACCAGGCAGGTCACGGCCGGGGCCGCGCGGCGCGCCAGCTGCGCGGCGAGGAGCAGGCCCCGGGCGACCGCGAGCATGAAGAAGGGGAAGATGAAGATCAGGTGCCGCGACATCGGCGCCGCCGAGCCCAGCTTCGCCAGCACGAGCGCGGCGATCGGCGTCGCCGCGGCGGAAGCGGCGAGGGTGGCCCTGCGTGGCCACCGGCGCAGCAGGTCGACGAGGCCGGCCAGCGCGAGCAGGAGCACGGGTGTGACCACGGCCGTGTAGCCGGCGGTGAAATCGCTCGCCACGAGCTCGAGGTAGCGTGCGATCTCGCCCGGGCCGTTCAGCCTGGTCGGGCCGCTTGTCACCCCGACGTCGAAGCGCCCGGCGAGGACGAGGTCCGTGCGCCAGAACGGGATGCCGGCGACGGCGACGAGCGCGAAGGCGGGGGCCGCGCGCCGCAGCGGCACTCGCGCCACGAGCACCCAGACGCCCTGCGCCGCGAGCACGAGCGCGCCGTAGGGATGGGCGGCGATGCAGGCAAGGATCGCCAGCACCCACAGCCCCCAGGCGCGCCGGCTGCTGCGGTCGGCCGCGTTGAGGAGCGCGAGCATGGAGAGCGAGCTCGTGAACAGGAACAGGCTGTACATGCGGCCGTAGACGCCGTGGAAGAGGAGCATCCAGCTCCCCGACAGGAGCACGGTGGCGACGAGGCCCGTGAGCCGGCCGGCGAGCCGGGCGCCGAGCGCGGCGACGACCGGCACGCTCGCCGTGGCGAAGACCGTGGAGACGAGGCGGAGTCCGACCAAGCCTCCGCCCGTGTGGGCGACGACCCACGCGAGCAGGAAGTGGAGCGGCGCGCCGCCACGCTGGTCGAGGACCGTCCGCAGCATCGCGCCGATCGACTCCCGTCCGACGAACAGCGCGAGCGTCTCGTCCTCGTGCGGCGGCCAGGCCGTCAGCTGGAGGACGAGGAACGCCCCGACACCGAACGTGCATGCTGCGACCCCGAGCTCGAAGCCCCGGCTGCGCAGCTCCGCCAGACGCACGAGCAGGGCGTCGAGTGGCTTCGTCGGGGCCGCGACTGCCTGGTTGGAAACGGCCGGCCGCACGGCGGGAGCCTACTCGTCGAAGGATCGTCGCGACGGGGCCGTTGGTAGCCTAGACGCGCCGTGCCGACATACGAGTACCGCTGTCCGAACGGACACCAGTTCGAGGTTCTCCACCGCATGGACGACCCACCGCCGGCGGCGTGCGAGGTGTGTGGGCAGGGACCGCTGACGCGCGTCTTCCGGCCGGTGCCCGTCTTCTTCAAGGGCTCCGGCTTCTACACGACCGACTACGGACGCGGCAAGCGCAAGGTCGAGTCTGCCTCCGACAGCTCCGGCGACGGCGGCAAGACCTCCGAGACGAGCACGAAGACGAGCGAGCCGGGCGGGGAGAAGGGCGCCAAGGCCGCCGAGAGCTGAGCCGGCAGCTCGCGTCAGCCGAGCGTGCGGCTGCCGGTGACGCAGCCGGGCTCGTAGTTGGAGGTGCTCGGCGGCGGGGGCTGCGGCGCCGAGTCGCCTGTGAACATCGAGATCACGTTGCGGTTCTGCTCGCTCGAGTGCAGCACCGCGGCGCCGCCGACGTACTCCGGATCCCCGCCGAGCCGGCAGCGGACGGCCCGTCCGTTTCCTGAGCGGAGGCGGATCCAGGCGAGCCAGAGGAAGTCGCCCGGCGAGAGGTCGGTCGCGAGCGGCCTGACGAGATCGCCGCCGATGAACGGCAGGTCGAAGAACGTGCCCACGCTCGCCAGCTTGGACGAGATCGCCTGGACGACCTGCTGCTGGCGCGCCGCCCTGGTCAGGTCGTTCTCCGCCGGGTTCAGCAGGTTCTCCCGGATTCGCGTGTACACGAGCGCGCGCGCGCCGTTCATGTGCTGCTTGCCCTTGGCGAACCGCCAGCCCTTCCATGTCCGGCAGCGCGCGGCCGTGTAGGGGCAGTCGAAGCTGTTCGACTGGATCGGTCTGGGCACGTCGACGGTGATGCCGCCGATCTCGTCGATCAGCTTGCGGAACTCCTGGAAGTCGACCACGGCCACGTGGTTGATCGGAAGCCCCGTCAGCTGCTCGACCGTCCTGATCGCGAGCGCTGCCCCCCCGAGCTGGTAGGCGGCGTTGATGCGGTTCATGCCGTGTCCGGGGATCTCGACGTACAGGTCGCGCGGGATCGACAGGTAGTAGATGCGATGGTGGCCCGGATCGGTGCGTACGAGCATGATCGAGTCCGTGTGGTGGAGGGCCGTCCGCCCGGCGACGTCGGCGTGGTCGGTGCCGAGGAGGAGGATCGTGGTCGAGTGGTTCCACAGGATCCCGTTCTGGTGCGTGAGCGCCTTCTCGGCCGACTTCGCGAGCCGTGCGTTGGCAGCCTTCACGCCGTCGCGGAACGAGAAGTAGCTCGCGAGCGTCCAGGCCGCCGCCCAGGCGAGGAAGAGGCCGAGCAGGATCGCGAAGACCTGCGCTGCCCGGCGGCGCCTCGACGTGGGCGGCCGGACCCGCCACCCCCGTTCCCGGCCCGCTCCGGTGCGCGGCTCCCCGGACCTCGCCGGCGCTCGCGGGAGCTTGCCCCGGCCGCGTCCACTGCGGTAGACGCGGTAGGGCTTCTCCTCGCCGGCCATCCGGTGGCTCATGGTAGCCGCGGGCCCGACCGGCGGCGCCGCTGCGGCCGGCGCGAGCAGGGCGACGCAGTCCCTCTCGGCGCCGCCGGGAAGGAGGAGAGCAAGGACGAGGCGGGTACCGGGGGCCCGCCTGACCGCGGCGCCTCGCTCGCCGCGCGGTATGGTGCCGCCCTCGATGGGTGCGCAGGTCCCGAGCGCGCGATCGGTCTGGCCGTGTGCGCGACCACGATCGTCGCCGGGCGCGACGGCGCCGTCGTCCGGCCGCGCCGCGCTCGACGCGGCCGCCGCGCAGGCGTTCGGGTAGGGGCTCGCGTGCCGCTCTCCGTCTGCGCCACCCCGATCGGCAACCTCGACGACGTCACGCTGCGCCTGCTCGAGACGCTCCGCCGCGCGGACGTCGTCCTGTGCGAGGACACGCGCCGCACGCGCCTGCTGCTCGCACGGCACGGCGTGACGGCGCGCCTTCTCAGCTACCGCGAGCACAACGAGGCGAGGCGGACGGAGGAGGTGCTGCCGAGGCTCCTGCGCGGGGAGGAGGTGGCGCTCGTCAGCGACGCCGGCCTTCCCGGGATCAGCGACCCCGGGGCGCGGCTTGTCTCGGCGGCGCGCGATGCGGGCGTGGCCGTGACCGTGCTCCCCGGCCCGTCTGCGGTCGAGACCGCGCTCGTCGCCAGCGGGTTCGTCGTCGAGCGCTACCAGTTCCTCGGCTTCCTGCCGCGTGCAGAGCGGGCGCTCGCCGCACTGTGGGACGAGCTTGCCTCGTGGCCGCACGCCGCTGTCGCCTTCGAGTCGCCCGCACGGCTGGCGCACTCCCTCGCGTCGCTCGCCGCGGTGCAGCCCGAACGGCCGGCCGCCGTCTGCCGGGAGCTGACGAAGGCGTTCGAAGAGGTCGTGCGCGCCCCGGCGCGGGAGCTCGCGGAGCGCTTCCGGGAGCGTACCAGGGGCGAGGTGACCCTTGTCCTCGGGCCGGCCCCGGTCGGGCTGGACGCCGTCCCGCAGGCAGCGCTCGACGCCGTCGGCGAGCTCGTCGAGGCCGGCCTCTCGCGGGGGCGCGCCGTGAGCCTGGTCGCGGCGGCGAGCGGGATCGGCCGCAATCGTCTCTACCGGGCCTCGCTCGCGCGCTGATCGAGCCGGCCGACCCGGCGGTCGCCTCCGATCCGCCGCGCCTCGCCGCGGCCCGGCGCGGCGTAGACGTGGGGGCGGGTCTGGCCGGCCGGGCCGCTGGTGGGCTGGGCCGGGCCGCTCTGCTGGGCCGGCTCGGCCATGTCCTGTAAGCAGCATTGACAACGGGATGAGGTACCGCTAGCCTCGCGCCATGTTGTCAGGACGGCGAACGACCCGAGCGAGCGCTCTCGCCGCGACGCTCGTCGTCTGCTGGGCGCTGCCGCCGGCAGCGGGCGCGTGGGCGTGGCCGGTCGGCGGAGCGGTTCTGCGGCCGTTCGCGCTCGGAGCGGATCCCTATCGCGGCGGCCAGCACCGGGGAATCGACGTCGCCGGCGCGCTGGGGGCGCCGGTCGTCGCGCCCGCCGCCGGCGTCGTCTCGTTCGCGGGGACGGTTCCCGGCGGTGGAACGACGATCTCCATCCGGACCGACGACGGCTACACCGTCACGCTGCTCCACCTCGGGTCGCTGGCGGTCGCGAAGGGCGAGGCGGTTGCAGAGGGCGAGCGGGTGGCCACGGTCGGCCAGAGCGGTGCCGTCGAGCACGCCGAGCCCTACGTGCATCTCGGCGTGCGCGTCACCGCCGACCGCGAGGGGTATCTCGACCCGGAGCAGGTCCTCCCGCCGCGACCGGCGGCTCCAGGTCCCGCGGTGTCTTCTCCGCCCGCCCAGCCGACAACGGTCGGCGAGCAGAGCCCCCCGGACGCGGGCGTGCCGCCACCCCCACCCGTCGCGCAGCCCGCTTCGTCCAGTCCCGTCCCACATGCGCCGGCGCCTGCTGCATCGCACGCCCAGGCGCCGACCGCGCCGCACGTTCCCGCGCCCTCCCGGTCGCCGGCAACGCCGTCGCCCGCACTCCCGACACCAACCGCAGCGCCGCCGCCGGATGCCCCTCCGGCGCCGTCCGACAGCGCCGAGACGCTTGATCCCCCCGCGCGCCAGGCTGCCGCCGTCGAGACGGTCGGACCGCAGGCGGAGCGCCCGGAGGACGATCTCTTCCCGCGGGCGCACGCGACATCCGGCCGCCGCCGGCTGCAACCGCCAGCACCCCCGGCCCCCGTCGCCGCCGCCGCCACCGTGGCCACGGGCTCGCGCTCGACGGCGCCGCCCCGCGTGCGGCCGCCGCGGTCCGGCTCGCCCCCCGGTCGCCTTTCGCCGCACGACCGCGTGCTGGTCGGAACGACGAGGGCCGTCCCCATGCAGGGCGCGGGTCACCGCTCCCGACGAGCTGCGCCGTCCCCCGGCCGCGCCCGCGGTCGCGAGCCCGCCGTTCGCGGTCGGGCGCGCCCTGCGCAGTTTGTACCGCGCAGCCGGTCGTTCGCGGCCGCACCTCCCGCCGCTCGCGAGACTGGCGGCGCCTGGACGCATGCCCGTCGCGCCCGCGACGGCGCGACCAGGCAGAGGCGGCCGAGGGCTTCTGCGCGGGCGGGACGGCGGACACCAGGTATCCCGCTCCCGGTCGCCTGCGGCGGCGCGGTCGCGGCCCTGCTCGCCGCCCTGCTCCTCTGGCTCGGGCGCCGCTCGCGCGGGCTCGGGGCGGGCCGAGGCGCGGCCCCGCCGGGGCAGCCGCCTATCATCAGCAGCGATGCGCTTCTACGTGACGACGCCGATCTACTACGTGAACTCGTCGCCGCACATCGGGCATGCGTACACGACGATCGCTGCGGACATCGTCGTGCGGCACCGGCGCCAGCGCGGAGACGACACGTTCTTCCTGACCGGCGTCGACGAGCACGGGACGAAAGTCCGTCGTGTCGCGGAGGCGGAGGGGATCACGCCGCAGGAGTACGTCGACCGGGTCGCCGACACGTGGCGGGCGCTGCCGGCGCGGGTCGACGCGCGACCCGACTTCTTCATCCGTACCTCCGACGAGGGTCACAAGGCGTTCGTCCGCGACTTCCTCCAGCGCATCTACGACAACGGCGACGTGTACGAGGGGGTGTACGCCGGCCTGTACTGCGTCGGGTGCGAGTCGTTCAAGCTCGAGTCGGAGCTGGTCGACGGCGCATGCCCCGACCACGGCGACGCGGTGCAGTACCTGGAGGAGAAGAACTACTTCTTCCGCCTGTCCGCCTACCAGGAGCGGCTCGTCCGCCTCTACGACGAGCGGCCAGACCTGGTGCTGCCGCGGTTCCGCTACAACGAGGCGCGCAGCTTCATCGAAGGGGGCCTGCAGGACTTCTCGATCAGCCGGGCCGGGGAGCCCTGGGGGATCACGCTCCCCTGGGACGAGAGCCAGGTCGCCTACGTCTGGGCGGAGGCGCTCGTCAACTACCTGAGCGCGCTCACCTACGCGCGACCCGGCACCGATCTGCGACCGACGCTATGGCCCGAGGTTCGCCACCTGATGGCGAAGGACATCCTCCGTTTCCACTGCGTCTACTGGCCGGCGATGCTCCTCGCGGCGGGCTACGAGGTGCCGAAGCAGATCTTCGTGCACGGGTACCTCCTGCTCGACGAGCGGAAGATGTCCAAGTCGCTCGGCAACGTGATCAGCCCGCTCGATCTCGTCGGCGTGTACGGAGCCGACGCCGTGCGCTTCTGGGCGATCCGCTCCGTCTCGTTCGGCCAGGACGGGACGGTGTCGCTGGACAGCCTGCACGAGCGCTACGAGCGCGAGCTCGGAAACGAGCTCGGGAATCTCGTCTCCCGGACGACCGCGATGATCGCGCGCTACCGCGACGGCCGGCTGCAACCGGCGACCGGCTCCGCCGAGGTCGCGCAGGAGCTCGACGACCTCGGCGCTTCCGTGGCCGAGCGCATCGACGCCTGGGATCTCACCGGCGGGCTCGAGGCGGTCTGGAAGGTCGTGCGCAGGCTGAATGCCCACGTGGAGGAGCGGAGGCCGTGGGACCTCGCGAAGGACGGGGCCCGCTCGGCCGAGCTGGACGGCGTCCTCTCCGACCTCGCAGACGGCCTCCGTGCGGTGGCCATCGCGCTCGCCGCCTACGTTCCGACGACGGCCGGCGCGATTCTCGCCAGCCTGCGTCAGCCGGCCGATCTCGCTTGGGAGAACGTCGCGTCGGGTCGCCTCGTCGCCGCCGACTCGATCCAGCCTGCGGCGCCGCTCTTCCCGCGCGTGGACGCGCCTGCGGTGGCGTGATCGACACGCACGCGCACCTGGATGCGTGCGCAGAACCGCCCCAGGTCGTGCTCGCGCGTGCCCGGGCGGTCGGCGTCACGAGGGTGATCGCGATCGGCTCGGGGATCGAGTCGTGTCGGCGCGCCCTCGCCCTCGCCGAGCACGAGCCGGGTGTCGAGTGTGCGATCGGCATCCATCCGCACCAGGCGGGCGGCGACGAGGCCGCTCGCCTGACGGAGCTGGCGGCGCTCCTCGACGGCGGCCGCGCGGTCGCGGTCGGCGAGATCGGGCTCGACTTCTACCGGGACTATGCCCCGCGCGACCGTCAGTTGAGCGTGTTCCGGGCTCAGCTCGAGCTCGCGGCGGAGCGCTCGCTCCCCGTCGTCGTCCACACGCGAGCAGCAACCGAGCAGACGCTCTCGGCGCTCGCCACGTTCGCAGGCACGGTCGTCCTCCACTGCTTCTCCGCGCCCGAGCTCCTGCCGGACGCGGTCGAGCGCGGCTACTACCTCTCCTTCGCCGGCAACGTCACCTACCCCAAGGCTGCCGAGCTTCGCGCGGCGGCTGCGCGCGCCCCGGGGAGTCGTATCCTCGCCGAGACCGACGCTCCCTACCTCGCGCCGCAGCCTGTCCGCGGGCGGCCGTGCGAGCCGGCCCATGTCCTGCACACGCTCGCGGCGCTCGCCGCTGCGCGAGGAGAGCCGGAAGCCGCTCTCGAGGCCCGCATCGAGGAGAACGCCGCCGCCGCCTTCTGCCTGTCGTGACGGCGCACAGGCAGAGCCCGAGGAAGGAGCTCGGGCAGCACTTCCTGGTCGACGAGAACGTCCTGGCGGTCGTCGGGCGGCTCGCCGAGCTCGCTCCGGACGACACCGTCCTCGAGATCGGGCCCGGGCTCGGCGTGCTCACCGTCTACCTCGCCGACCGCGTCTCGCACGTGACGGCGGTCGAGATCGACCGGTCGCTCGAGCCGCGCCTCCTCGAGGCGCTCGCCGGCCGCGGCAACGTCGACCTCGTCTTCGCCGATGCGCTCGCGCTCGACCTGTCGACGCTCGTGCCGCCGCCGTCGAAGCTCGTCTCCAACCTCCCCTACAGCGTCGCCACGCCCATCGTCGCCGACAGCCTGGACGGGCTGCCGTCGGTGACGCGGTGGTGCGTGATGGTGCAGCGCGAGGTGGCCGAGCGGTTCTTCGCGCCGCCGGGGACGAGGGCGTACGGCTCGGTGTCGGTGCTGCTCCAGCTCGCGACCGAGCGGGTCGGCTTCCACCCGGTCGCACGGGGCGTCTTCCGGCCCCGGCCGAACGTCGACTCGGCGCTCGTCGCCTTTCGGCGCCTGGGGCCGCTGCCGCACGGCTTCGCGGAGGTGAGGCGAGTCGTGCAGGCGGCCTTCGCGCATCGGCGCAAGACGCTCGCGAACTCGCTCGAGCTGGCAGGCCTCGCCTCGCGCGAGCGGGCGGCGGCGGCGCTCGCGGAGCTCGGGCTCGAGCCGTCCGTCCGCGCCGAGCGGCTGCGGCCCGAGCAGTTCGCGCGGCTCGCGGAGCTCCTCCGGTGACGTCCGCTCCCGCGTACGCGAAGCTCAACCTCGCGCTCGTCGTCGGCCCGCTCCGGGCGGACGGGAAGCACGAGCTCGCGACCGTGTACCAACGGATCGATCTGGCCGACCGGGTCGCGCTCGAGCCGGGCGATCGCCTGGAGGTGACAGGCTTCGAGGGAGACACGCTGGTCGCCGCGGCGCTCCGCCTTCTCGCCGCTGCCGCCGGAGTCGAGCCCCGCTGGCGAGTCCGGCTCGAGAAGGCGATTCCGGTGGCGGCGGGCCTGGCCGGCGGAAGCTCGGACGCGGCGGCCGCGCTGCGGCTCGCGAACGATCTGCTCGACCGGCCGCTCGGGCGGGTCGAGCTGCGCTCGCTGGCTGCAGCGGTCGGCAGCGACGTGCCTTTCTTCCTCGCGCCTGGGCCGCAGCTCGGGACGGGCGACGGCACCCAGCTCGAGCCGCTCGACCTCCCGCTCGACTACCGCGTCCTGCTCGTCCTGCCGGCGGGGGCGGAGAAGCCGTCCACCGCCGCCGTGTACGCCTCCTTCGACCGGCGGCGCGGCGAGCGAGGCTTCCACGCGCGACGGCAGGAGCTGCTCGGGCGCCTGGCCGCGGTCAGACGGGCCAGCGACCTGGCCGCGCTCCCGCGCAACGACCTTGCCCGCTCGCCGCTGGCGGCGGAGCTCGAGCGGCTCGGCGCCTTCCGCGCCGACGTGAGCGGCGCCGGGCCGACCGTGTACGGGCTGTTCGAGCGAGAGGAGGACGCGGCCGCCGCGCAGCGTGCGCTGCAGGGGTTGGGGAGGACCTGGACGTGCGCACCGGCGTGGTACGGTTGAGCATCGATGGAAAGGCAGGCCGAACGCGGCTGGCGCCGGGACACGAAGCTGCAGATCGCGCTCGGGATCGCGATCTTCGAGGGGCTTGCGGCGTGGCTGCGGACGGACTGGTCGAAGGTCACCATCATCGTCGTCGCCGTGCCGATCATCCTCTTCTACCTCCTCGCCGGCCGTTCGGTCGAGTCGAGGCTCGGACGGGAGATCTCCTGGGTGCTGGCGCTGTCGCAGGCGTTCGCCGTGCTCGCGGTCATCCTCGCCTACATCCTCAACTGGCTGGCGCTGCTCCTCGCCGCCGTGTTCGCGGTGGTGGCGCTCTACCTGCTCTTTCAGGATCGGCCGCGCCCGGGAGCGAAGTAGCCCGCGGGCCTATACTCCGCCGGTCCGCATCCGATGGGGCGTAGCCAAGCGGTAAGGCAGCGGGTTTTGGTCCCGCGATCCCAGGTTCGAATCCTGGCGCCCCAGCCATTCCGACCATGAGCCACAACCGGACTCGACTCGCCGCCGTCGTCATGGCCGCGGGCCTCGGCACGCGCATGCGCTCTCGCTTGCCGAAGCACCTGCACCCGCTCCTCGGCCGGCGGCTCGTCGACTGGACGATCGAGGCCGTGCGTCCGCTCGACCCCGATCCGCTCGTCGTCGTCTGCTCGCCGGAGAGCGCGGACGCCTTCGACGGCCTCGGCGTCGCCGTGCAGGAGCGGCCGCTCGGCACCGGCGACGCCGTGCGCGTCGCCCGCCCGTCGCTGGAGGACGCGGAGCAGGTGCTGGTCGTCTCCGGCGACCATCCGCTCCTCACCGACGACCTGCTGCGGGAGCTCGTCGGCGCGCACCGGCGCAGCCGCGCCGCCGCCACCGTCCTGTCGTTCTCGCCGGCCGACCCGCGGGCGTACGGGCGCATCGTCCGCGACGCCGGCGGCCGCCTCGAGCGCATCGTCGAGGCGGCCGACGCGACGCCGGAGCAGCTCGCGATCCGCGAGGTCAACTCGTCGATGTACGTGTTCGCGGCGGCGAAGCTCTGGCCTGTGCTCGAGCGCCTCGAGCCGGTCAACGCCCAGGGCGAGCTGTACCTGACGGACGCGGTCCGCTTCCTCGTCGAGGACGGCGACACCGTCGCCGTGCACGAGGCGCGCGACCCGGCGCTCGTCGAGGGCGTAAACACACGGGCAGAGCTGGCGTCGGCCGCGGCCGCGCTCCGCGACCGCATCAACGAGAGGCACCTGCTCGCAGGGGTGACGATCGTCGATCCCCAGACGACGTGGATCGAGGCGGAGGTGGAGATCGAGCCCGACGTCGTCGTCCAGCCGTTCACGATGCTGCGCGGCTCGACCCGCGTGGAGACGGGCGCCGAGATCGGGCCGCACGTGGTCGCGGTCGACGCGGTCGTCGGCGCGGGCGCGCTGGTGGGCCCCTTCTGTTACCTTCGCCCGGGCACGGTCCTCGAGGCAGGGGCGAAGGCGGGCACGTTCGTAGAGATCAAGAACTCGCGCATCGGTGCACGCACGAAGGTGCCGCATCTCTCGTACATCGGCGACGCCGACGTGGGCGAGGACACGAACGTCGCGGCTGCGAACGTGACGGTGAACCTGTCCCACCATCCGGGGCGCGGAAAGGGCAGGACGCGGATCGGGCGCAACGTCAGAACCGGCGTCCAGAATGCATTCGTTGCCCCGGTCGAGATCGGTGACAACGCATGGATAGGCGCGGGGTCGGTGATCACCGAGGACGTGCCCCCCGACTCGCTTGCGATCGCGCGGGCGCGGCAGGTGACGAAGAAGGGCTACGTCCGTGGAAAGCGCGATCGCTGAGCCGAGTCGCCTCCCGGGTCTCGAGGGGGCGCCGGAGCGCAGGGAGATGACGACCGGTCACTGGCTCGAGCGGGGGCCGTCCAAGCGGCTGATGGTCTTCTCGGGGCGCTCGCACCCGCAGCTCGCCGCGTCGATCGCGGACAAGCTCGACGTCGAGCTCGGCGAGATCGAGCTGAAGTCATTCGCGAACGGGGAGACGTACTGCCGCTACGGCGAGTCGATCCGCGGTGCGGACGTCTTCCTCGTGCAGACCGGCTGCGAGCCCGTCGACCGCAACCTCATGGAGCTGTGCTTCATGATCCAGGCGGCGAAGCTCGCGTCGGCGAAGCGGATCACCGCCGTGATCCCGTGGTTTCCGTACTCCCGACAGGACCGCAAGGCCAAGCCGCGCGAGCCGATCTCGGGGCGCTACGTCGCCGACATGCTCCAGCTGGCCGGGGCCGACCGGATCCTGACGATGGACCTCCATGCCGGCCAGATCCAGGGCTTCTTCAGCATCCCGGTCGACCACATGACGGCGCTGCCGCTCTTCGGGCGCCACTTCCGCGACCTCGGGCTCGAAGGCGAGGATGTGATCTCGGTCGCGCCCGACGCGGGCCGGGCGAAGCACGCGGTCCGCTTCGGCGAGATGATCGGGGCCGGCTTCGCGATCATGCACAAGACCCGTCCCGGGCACGACGCGGCCGAGGTGACCGAGATCACCGGGCGCGTCGCCGGCAAGGTGGCGATCGTCGGCGACGACGCGATCATGACCGGGGGCACGCTGCTCGCAGGAGCGCGCGCGCTCCAGGAGCACGGTGCGAAGGCGGTGTGGGTGTTCGCGACGCACGGCATCTTCTCCAAGGACGCGCTGGAGCGGTTCGCCGCCGCGGATCTCGCCGGCATCGTGGTGACGGACACCGTCCCGATCGACCCCCGCCTGCGTCCCGACAACATGACGGTGCTCCCGATCTCGGGTCTGCTCGCCGAGACGATCATGAACGTGTTCGCCGACGACTCCGTCTCGGCGATCTTCGGCGGCGACACGCAGCTCTTCTGACTCACGGCTCGGGGCCGGCCGCCTCGAGCTTGCGGGTACAATCGGCCGCCGTGGCAGGAGAGCGGGTCAGGCTGGAGGTGAAGGAGCGCGAACGCGCCGGATCGCGGCCGAGCTCGCGGCTGCGCCGCGCGGGTCTCGTTCCCGGCGTCCTGTACGGGCGCGGCAAGAAGCCGCACGCGATCGCGGTGCCGGAGCGGACGCTGCGAAGCGTACTCGCCGGGCCGCACGGACGTCACGCCATCCTCGACGTCGTGCTCGAGGGCCAGAAGACGTCGCACGCCTCGATCCTCAAGGACTTCCAGGTGGATCCGATCCGGGGCCGGATCACGCACTTCGACCTGCACGAGGTTCGCCTCGACGAGGTGATCACGGCCCAGGTGGCCGTCGAGCTGGTCGGCGAGGCACCGGGAGTGCGGCAGGGGGGCGTCCTGTCGGCGCTCGTCAGGGAGGTCACGGTGGAGGCTCTGCCGCTCGGCGTTCCGGACCGCCTCCAGCTCGACCTCAGCGGGGCCGAGATCGGCGCCACCCTGCGCGTCGCCGACCTCGAGGCACCCGACGGCGTGCGGATCCTCGACGACCCCGACACCGTCATCGCCACGATCGCGGCTCCGCGCGCGGTCGAGGTCGAGGAGGCCGTCGAGGCGGCTGAGGAGGCGCCCGAGGGTGCCGCGGAGCAGCCGCCGGGGGAGGCGGCGGCCGCAGAGGCGACGGGCAGCGAGGCCGGGCCGAGCAGCGTCGAGGGCTGATGCGGCTCCCGCGTCGGGGCGACCGCGCCTCGACGCTCGATCTCCTCGTCGCCGGGCTCGGCAATCCGGGGCGAGAGTACGAGCGTACGCGTCACAACGCAGGATGGCTGGTCGTCGACGAGCTCGCGCGACGGCACGCGGGCGCCTTCCGGGGCAAGTTCTCCGGGCAGCTGGCGGAGGTCAGGCTGGCGGGGCGGAAGGTGGGGCTGCTCAAGCCCGAGACGTACATGAACGAGTCGGGCCGCTCGATCGCCGCGGCTGCTCGCTTCTTCAAGGCCCCCGCCGGCATGCTTCTCGTCGTTCACGACGACGTCGACCTCGACGAGGGGCGTCTGCAGGCGCGGCGGGGCGGAGGCCTCGCCGGCCACAACGGGCTGCGCTCCATCGCGGAGGCGCTCGGAACGCGGGACTTCCTCCGCCTGCGGATCGGGGTGGGACGCCCCGGCCGCGGCGACCGGCGCTCGGTCGCCGACTTCGTCCTCTCGCCGTTCGAACCCTCGACGGACGTTGAGGCGCTGGTCGGACGGGCCGCGGACGCGGTCGAGACGATCGCGGCCGAGGGGCTCGAGGTTGCGCAGCAGCGATTCAACTAGCAGCGAGCGGCGGCGAACCTGGCGGCCACGCCGCGGTCACGAGACCGCCGTCACGCTTCTGCCACAGGCCCGTCACACACGTGTGCGCCGCGCGCCGATAGCATCAGCGATCGGGGCGGAGGATGGTGGCCCCGGCGCCTGGCTGGCCGCCGGCGCCGGCGGCCGGCGCGAGAAGCGGATCGGCGGCGGCGCAACCGGTAGGCGACGACGCTGGAAGTAGACTCGGGGGGTGGCGGAACTGCCCGTTCCGGCCGTTCCCATGGACCTGCTCCCCGTCACCGCACATCAGCCCGTCCTCGCCGCCCTCGCCCGCGAGCTTGCCTCGAGCGAGCGGCTCGCGTCCTTCGCCGATGCGCTGCCCGTAGCCGACGCGCGCGTCTCCGAGCCCGCGCTTCCGCTTCTCCTCGCGGCGCTGCAGGTCCGGCTCGGGCGCGGCGTCGTCTGCCTCCTCGCCGACGACGCGGAGGCGCGGGACGCGGCCGAAGCCGTCTCCTGGTACCTCGGCGACGGGCACGTGGCGCTGATGCCGAGCCGGGGCGTGACCCGCGGCTCGGGGCTCGAGCCGCCGCCGCACCTGGTCGGCGAGCGTTTCCGCAGCCTTGCCGTGCTCGCCGCCGGGGGTCTCGTCTGCGTCTCGGCGCGCGCGCTCTCCGAGGGCCTTCCGCCCCCCGAGGTCCGGCCCGGCCCGGTCGAGGTCCGCCCCGGCGACGCACCGGGCACGGACGGCCTCGCCGAGCAGCTCGTCCTCGCCGGCTACGAGCGCGTCGAGCGGGTCGAGGAGCGCGGGCAGCTCGCGGTGCGTGGAGGCATCGTCGACGTCTACCCGACCACGGGGCGCGAGCCGGTGCGGATCGAGCTGTTCGGCGACGAGGTGGAGAGCATCCGCGCCTTCTCGCCGTTCACGCAGCGCGCGCTCCGCCCGCTCGACGGGGCCGTGCTCTACCCGGCCGCGGAGCGCAGGCTCGACCTCGCCGGCCCCGGCGAGCGCCTTGCGGGCGCGGACGGAGGCGGCGAGCGGCGGCCGTACCCGGCCGATGTTGTCGTGCCGCTCCCCGTGACCCCCGACCTGGTCTGGCGGCCACAGGCGGTGCGTGCCGTCTGGCGCGAGGAGCTCGGCGCGGAGCCGGAGCTCGCACCGGCCGCGCTGCTCGACCCGCTCCCGCAGGGGCAACCGTTCGCCTTCGAGGCGCAGCGGCCCGCGATCGCCGCGCGGGGGCTGGCCGAGGCCGAGCAGGAGCTGAGCGGGCTGCTGCGCGCCGGGAACCGCGTCGTCGTCGCCTTCCCGCACCGGGGCGACGCGCTGCGGACGCAGAACCTCCTCCGGCGCGTGGCGGCGGCGCTGTTCGACCCCGGGGACGAGCTGCCGCGCGAGAGCGGCCTGCTGTTCGCCGTCTCCCCGGCCCGCCGCGGCTTCGTCTGGCGCGACCTCGGGCTCGCGCTCCTGCCCGACACGCAGATCTTCCGCAAGCGGGCGCCGCGCGGCGCCGTCCGCATGGGCCGGGCGCTGCAGTCGTTCGCCGACCTGCGCACGGGCGACTACGTCGTGCACGAGGACCACGGCGTCGGCCGGCTGCTCGGCTTCGAGACGAAGACGGTCGCGTCCGTCACGCGCGACTACCTGCTCCTCGCCTTCCGCGGCGACGACCGGCTGTACGTGCCCCACGAGCAGATCGGCAAAGTCTCGCGCTACATCGGCGCGGACGGCCGGGCGCCGGCGCTGTCGCGGCTCGGCGGGAAGGCGTGGCAGCTGATCAAGTCGCGGGCCCGGACGTCCGCGCGCGAGCTGGCGGGCGACCTGATCCGTCTCTACGCGGAGCGGCAGCAGGCCCCGGGCATCGCCTACGACCTGTCGAGCGAGTGGCTCGACCGCCTGG
This sequence comes from Gaiellaceae bacterium, assembly GCA_035652235.1. Classification (GTDB taxonomy): domain Bacteria; phylum Actinomycetota; class Thermoleophilia; order Gaiellales; family Gaiellaceae; genus PALSA-612. The sequence continues at coordinate 131,606 of DASREE010000032.1, forward strand.
AGGCGAGCTTTCCGTACCGGGAGACGGACGACCAGGAGGCGGCGATCGAGGCGGTCAAGCAGGACCTCGAGGCGGCGCAGCCGATGGACCGCCTCGTCTGCGGCGACGTCGGCTTCGGGAAGACGGAGGTGGCCGTGCGCGCCGCCTTCGCAGTCGCCGTCAACGGGAGGCAGGTGCTCCTGCTCGTGCCGACGACGGTGCTCGCACAGCAGCACTGGAACACGTTCCGCGAGCGCTTCGCAGACTTTCCGGTGCGGGTGGAGATGGTCTCCCGCTTCCGCAGGCCGGCCGACGTGAAGGCGGTGCTCGCCGACTTCGCCGCCGGCAGGGTGGACGTGCTCATCGGCACGCACCGGCTGCTCTCGCGCGACGTCGTGCCGAGCAACCTCGGGCTCGTGATCGTCGACGAGGAGCAGCGCTTCGGCGTCGCGCAGAAGGAGCTGCTCCGCTCGCTCCGGCTCGAGGTCGACGTGCTCGCGCTGACGGCGACGCCGATCCCGCGGACGCTGCACATGTCGCTCGCCGGGCTGCGCGACATCTCGATCATCGAGACGCCGCCCGAGGGTCGGCAGATGATCCGCACGCACGTCGGCGAGTACGACGAGGAGCTCGTCAAGGCCGCGCTCGAGCGCGAGCGCGCGCGCGGCGGGCAATCCTTCTACCTGCACAACCGGGTCGAGACGATCGAGGCGGCGGCGGAGCGCCTGCGGGCGCTGTGCCCCGAGCTGCGCGTGCTCGTCGCCCACGGGCAGATGCGGGAGCGCGAGCTCGAGGAGCGCATGGTCTCCTTCCTGCGCGGCGACGCGGACGTGCTCGTCTCGACGACGATCATCGAGTCGGGGCTCGACATCCCGCAGGCGAACACGCTCGTCGTCGAGCGCGCCGATCTGCTCGGGCTGGCGCAGCTGTACCAGATCCGCGGCCGCGTCGGGCGCTCCGACGTGCCGGCCCACGCGTACCTCTTCTACCCGGACGCGGCCGAGCTGCCCGCGGAGGCGCGGGCCCGGCTCGCCACGCTGGCGGATCACACCGAGCTCGGCTCGGGCTTCTCGATCGCGATGCGCGACCTCGAGATCCGCGGCGCCGGCGAGCTGCTCGGCGCCGAGCAGTCGGGCCACGTCGCCGCGCTCGGGTTCGAGCTGTACGTCGAGCTCCTCAACGAGGCGGTCGCCGAGCTGCAGGGCAGCAGGCGGGTCGCGCCGCGGCCGGTGCGGGTCGACGCGCGCATCGACGCCTACGTGCCGGCCGGCTACATCGACTCGGAGGCGCTGAAGATCGACCTGCACCGCAGGCTCGCGCTGGCGGAGACCGAGGACGAGCTGCGCGAGCTCGAAGCGGCGGTCGAGGACCGCTACGGGCCGCTGCCGGAGCCCGTCTGGAACCTGTTCGCGATTCAGGAGGCGAAGCTCAAGCTCGCGCAGGCGGGAGCCGACTACCTCGTCTTCCGGGGCGGCCGCCTCGCCGTCGGGCAGCTCGTCCTCGGCTCGGACGACCTGCGCGCGCTGCGCAAGGCGGTCGGCACCGCCGTGTACAGCTCCGGCACGCGGGAGGTGACGCTCCGCAGCGACACGTTCGACTCGGCGCTCGTCCTGGCTGATGCTATCCTCGGGCTGCGCCGGGCAGCCTAGGCGCTTTTTCAATGACCGCCCTCCTCCGGAATCGCCGACTCCACGCGCTCGCCGTGTGCTCCGTCGCGATCGCCGCGCTCGCCGCGGGCTGCGGCGGCAGCGGCTCGTCCGTGCCAAAGGGCGCCGTCGCCGTCGTCGACGGCCAGCAGGTCCCCCAGTCCGACCTCGACGCCCTCATCGCTCAGACGCGCAGGCAGGCGGAGCTGAACAAGACGACCTTCCCGAAGAAGGACTCGCCGGAGTACAAGCAGCTCCTGCAGCGCGCCGTCACCTACCTCGTCCAGAAGGTCGAGGTGGAGCAGGAGGCGAAGCGCCAGCACGTGACGGTGACGACGAAGCAGATCGACGACCGGATGAAGCAGATCTACGCGCAGTACTACGGCGGCAGCAGGGCGAAGTACCTGGCTGATCTGAAGAAGCGGGGAGTCACCGACGCCCAGGTTCGCGACGACATCGCGCTCCAGCTCAAGCTCACCGCCCTCACGAACAAGGCGACCGCCTCCGTCAAGGAGACCGACGCCGACGTCCGCAAGTACTACGACGACCACCGAACCGACTTCACCCAGCCGGAGAGCCGGCAGGTCGCGCACATCCTCGTCAAGACGAAGGCGCTCGCCGACTCGCTCTACCAGCGGCTCCAGCACGGCGCGGACTTCGCCGCGCTCGCGAAGAAGTACTCGACCGACACGGGCACGAAGTCGCTCGGCGGCAAGCTGACCGTCTGCCGCGGCCCCGGCGCGCAGACGGCGCAGTGCCAGACCGTGGCGCCGTTCGAGAAGGTCGCCTTCTCGCTCAAGACCGGCGAGGTGTCGAAGCCGGTGCACACCCAGTTCGGCTGGCACGTCATCAAGGCGCTGGCGGACACGAAGCCGAGCCGCGTCTCGTCGTTCGCCGAGGTGAAGGCGAACCTGCAGCAGCAGCTCCTGCAGGCGAAGAAGAGCGCCGCCGTCAGCGACTGGCAGAAGAAGTTCCAGGACTTCTACGCGAAACGGGTCGAGTACGCGCACGGGTACGAGCCGACGACCACGGCGACGCCGACGTCGACGGGGCTGATCCCGACCACTCCACAGACGGGTTGAGCCTGTCCGAGGCGCTGACCGACCTCGACACGCTCGCGCGGCGGCTGCGCCGCGAGTGCCCGTGGGACCGCGAGCAGAGCGCGAGGACGATCGTCCCGCACACGATCGAGGAGGCGTACGAGGTCGCCGACGCCGCGCTCGCCGAGGACGACGGCAAGCTCGTCGACGAGCTCGGCGACCTGCTCTTCCAGGTCTACTTCCTCGCCCTGCTGCTCGAGGAGCGCGGAGCGGGCGACCTGGAGCAGGCGGCGCGGCTGATCCACGCGAAGCTCGTCCGGCGCCACCCGCACGTGTTCGGCGACGTCGAGGCGGACACACCGCAGCGGGTGCGGCAGAACTGGGAGCGGATCAAGCGGGAGCAGGAGGGCAGGGAGGGCGTGTTCCACGACGTGCCCGCCTCGCTGCCGGCGCTCCTTTTCGCGCGCAAGGTGCAGCGGCGTGCGGCGGCGGTCGGCTTCGAGTACCCGGACGTGGACGGCGCGCTGGCCGACCTGCACGACGAGCTGGCCGAGCTCGGCCGCGAGCTCGCGCACGGCTCGCCCGAGCGGCGGGCCGCGGAGCTGGGCGACGTCCTGTTCGCCTGCGTCAACGTCGCGCGCCGTCTGGGCGCCGACCCCGAGCTCGAGCTGCGCGCCGCCGCGCAGCGGTTCCGCGAGCGGGTCGAGGCGGCGGAGCGGCTGGCGGCGGCCGACGGAGTCGAATGGACGGGGCTGCCGCTCGCCGAGCAGGACCGCTACTTCGACCGCGCCAAGGAGGCGGAGAGGTCGTGACCGCGATCGCCGCCGTCCGCGCGCGGCAGATCCTCGACTCGCGCGGCAACCCCACCGTCGAGGTCGACGTGACGCTCGAGTCGGGCGCTTCCGGTCGGGCGGCGGTACCCTCGGGCGCCTCCACCGGGCGGTTCGAGGCGGTCGAGCTCCGCGACGGCGGGTCCGCCTACGGCGGCAAGGGGGTGATGCGGGCGGTCGCGAACGTGCGGGGCGAGATCGCCGACGCCGTGCGCGGCTTGGAGGGCTCGGACCAGCGGGGGCTCGACCAGCGCCTGATCGAGCTGGACGGCACTCCCAACAAGGGCCGGCTGGGCGCCAACGCCCTCCTCGGCGTGTCGCTCGCAGCCGCCAAGGCGGCCGCCGCGGAGGCCGGCGTCTCGCTCTACCGCCACCTCGGCGGCGAGCAGGCGACGACGCTGCCGGTGCCGCTGATGAACGTCATCAACGGCGGCGTGCACGCGCCGAACTCGATCGACCTGCAGGAGTTCATGCTCGTGCCGGTCGGCGCGGCGAGCTTCGCCGAGGCGCTGCGCATCGGGGCTGAGACCTACCACGAGCTGAAGCGGGTGCTCTCGGCGCGGGGGCTGGCGACGGCCGTCGGCGACGAGGGCGGGTTCGCGCCCGACCTCACGTCGAGCGAGGCGGCGATCCGTGCGATCCTCGAGGCCGCCGAGCGCGCCGGCCACGCGGACGCCGTCGCGATCGCGCTCGACCCCGCCTCGAGCGAGTTCTCCGCCGACGGCGTCTACCGCTTCGAAGGGCGCGAGGCGACCGGGGCGGAGATGGCCGACTTCTACGCGGCGCTCGCGGACGAGTTTCCGGCCATCGTCTCGATCGAGGACGGTGTCGCCGAGGACGACTGGGCGGCCTGGAAGACCCTCACCGAGCGGCTCGGCGGCCGCCTGCAGCTGGTCGGCGACGACCTGTTCGTCACCAACCCGCAGCGTCTGCGCCGCGGGATCGAGGAGGGGATCGCGAACTCGATCCTGATCAAGGCGAACCAGATCGGGACGCTCACCGAGACGCTCGAGGCGATCGAGCTCGCGCGCTCGCACGGCTACAGCGCAGTCATCTCCCACCGCTCCGGCGAGACCGAGGACGCGACGATCGCCGACCTCGCCGTCGCGACAGGGGTGGGCCAGATCAAGACCGGCGCGCCGGCCCGCACCGACCGGGTGGCGAAGTACAACCAGCTGCTGCGAATCGAGGAGGAGCTCGGCGGCCGGGCCGTCTACCCGGGCCGCTCGGCCTTCCCGCGCTCCGGCTAGCCGCGGCCCGTCGCTACGCTGCGACGCGGTGTCGCATCTCCCCGCCGCCCGCCGCACGAAGATCGTCGCCACCATCGGCCCCGCCTCCGCCGGGCTCATCCCGGAGCTGATCGAGGCGGGCATGGACGCGGCGCGGCTCAACTTCTCGCACGGCACGCACGCCGAGCACGCCGAGCACGCCCGGCTCGTTCGTCGGGCGCAGCGGGAGCTCGGGAAGCCGCTCGCCGTCATCGCCGACCTGCAGGGGCCGAAGCTGCGCGTCACCGACCTCCCGCAGCCGATCGTGCTCGCCCGCGGGCAGGAGGTCGTCGTCGGCCCCGACGGCGCCGCCGGGAGCAAGGTGGACGTGCCCGTCAGCCCGTCGGTGATCGGCGACGTGCTCGAGCCGGGTCACGAGGTGCTGATCGACGACGGCCACGTGCGGCTCCGCGTCGAGCGGGTCGAGCGGCCGCTCGCCGTCTGCTCGGTCGTCGTCGGCGGCCGAGTCGCCTCGCACAAGGGCGTGAACCTGCCGGGCGTGCCGCTGCCCATCCCCTCGCTGACCGCGAAGGATGTCGCCGACCTCCGCTTCGCGCTCGAGCTCGGGGTCGACTTCGTGGCGCTGTCGTTCGTGCGTTCGGTAGACGACGTGTGCGAGCTGAAGCAGCGGATCGAGGAGGCCGGCTCGCCCGCGCGCGTGATCGCGAAGATCGAGAAGGCGGAGGCGCTCGACGAGCTCGACGCGATCATCGCCGAGTCGGCGGCCGTGATGGTCGCGCGCGGCGACCTCGGCGTCGAGATCGGACCGGCGTCGGTGCCTCTGCTCCAGAAGCAGATCATCCTCCGCTCGCTCGAGCGCGGCCGCCCCGTGATCACGGCGACGCAGATGCTCGAGTCGATGGTGCACGAGGCAGAGCCGACCCGTGCGGAGGCGAGCGACGTGGCGAACGCGGTGCTCGACGGCAGCTCGGCGCTCATGCTGTCGCAGGAGACGGCGATCGGCGACCACCCCGTCGAGGCGGTGGCGGCGATGGACCAGATCGCGCGAGCGGTGGAGCCGAGCCTCGGCTACCGGCATGAGCTTCCGGAGGCGAGCGAGGAGCCGACGGTCGGGCAGGCGCTGTCGAACGCGGCCTGCGACATCGCCGAGGTGCTTCGCGCGCGGGCGATCGTCGTTCCCACCTACAGCGGGCGAACGGCGTCGGCCGTGGCGCGGCTGCGGCCGCGCCGTCCCATCGCTGCGATCACGCACACGGACACGGCCGCGCAGCAGATGGCGATCGAGTGGGGGGTGCAGCCGCTCGTCATCCCGCAGGTGCAGGACGTCGAGGAGCTGTGGTCGCGCTCGCTGGCCGCCGCCCGCGGCGCAGGCGTCGTCGCCGCCGGCGACCGGGTCGTGATCGCCGCCGGCACGAACGTCAACGTGCCGGGGACGACGAACCTGATCCGGGTCGACGTCGCCTGAGGGAGCCGGGAGGAGCGGGCCCGAGGCCCCGCGCGCAGCCGTGCAGGAAGCCCCGGCCTGCCCGCGAAGTCCGCTCGTGCGATGCGTGCACCTGCTCGGCGCCGGCGGACCGCGCTGCGGCGGAAGCGCCTGTGGGCTCTCCTGCTCGCCGGCTGCTGTCTCGTCGGCTACCTGTACTACCGGCCGGTCAAGGACTACCTGCAGACGAGCCGGCAGCTCGCCGCCCGCCGGGCGGAGGTGAAGGCGCTCGCGCACGAGAAGGCCGCGCTCGAGCGGCGGCTGGCCGCATCCGCCTCCGGCAGGACGCTGATCGAGGAGGCACGCCGGCTGGGGTACGTGAAACCCGGCGAGCACCTGTTCGTCGTTCGCGGCATCCGCTCGTGGCTGAAGGCGCACGAGCACCACCACGGTGCGCCTGGACGGTAGCCGCGCGACGGCACGGTCCGCCTACGCTGCGGGCGTGACCGAGCACGACCGAGCCGCCGTGGCGCGCCAGCTCGGCCGCCGCCCGCGCGCCTTCCGCCGGGTCGCCGTCCGCTGCCCCTGGGGGCTGCCGGCGGTCACCGAGCAGTGGCCCGTCGACGACGCGGGCGATCCGTTCCCGACGACGTACTACCTGACCTGCCGGCACCTCGTGGCGGCGGTGTCGCGGCTCGAGGCGGCCGGAGGCATCGAGCGCTGGAGCCGGGCGGCGCGCGACAATCCTGCGCTCGCCCGTGACCTGCGCCGCGCGACCGAACGGCAGCGCGAGATCCGGCGAGCGCTGGCGCTGGAGCGCACGGGCAGCGCGGAGGTTCCGGCGGTCGACTCCGGGATCGGCGGCGCAGCACGGCCCGAGCGGCTCAAGTGCCTGCACGCGCACGTCGCCTTCGCCCTCGCGCAGCCGGGCTACGAGCTGGGACGGCGGATCCTGGCCGAGGTCGACCGGCGCTGGCCCGAGGGGCGCTGCTGCTCGGCCGCGACGTGAGAGGTCGCGCGGCGACGCGCTGCCCCGGGCCGGCCGCCAGGCCCTTCGTCTAGCATCGGGCGCGTGGCGGAGCGCGCCGTCGAGCTGGCCAGGCAGCACTGGGCGGAGGGCCACCGCAGGCTGCTGGAGGCGAACACCCGCGAGCCCGCCTGCCACGCACGCCTGCTCGACCAGGTCGAGATCGTGACGGAGGAGCTCCGGCGGCGGATCGGCAAGTCCTTCACCATCGCCGAGCTGGCCGAGCTGTATGCGCACGCCGACCGGTGGACGCAAGAGGTGATCGCCGAGCGCGGCGCAGGACCAGCCTGGAACGCCTCCGCCGCCACGGCTGCGGACGCGGCCTTCCACCTCTACGCGCGCGGCGCCCGCGACTACGCGCCGTGATCGACACGGAGCCGCGCGTCCGGGCACGCGGCGAGCGCCGCCGCCGCCGGAGGCCGTGGCGGCTGCTTCTCGGGCTCGCGCTCGCCGCCGGCGCGTTCGCGCTCGGCGTCGCGCTCGGCGAGGCGCTCCACGACAACCCGACGCCGGGCGGGCGGCGGACCGAGGAGCGCCAGCTCGGGCCGCTGCCGCTCGGCCCCGCGCGCGAGACCGTGACCGTCACCGTCACCGTCGGCGGCGGCCGGTGATCGAGCTCGACCGGCGGCTCGAGCGCTGGGTCGTCGAGCACCGTGTCTTCTGGCTCGACCAGGTGTTCGTGTGGCTGTCCAGGCTGGGCACCTTCGGCGGGATCTTCCTCGCCGTCGCGCTGCTCGCCGCCGTCGTGCGCCGCAAGCCCGAGCTTCTCGTCGTGACGCTCGCCGCCGCGCTCGCCGCCGATGCGCTCGACAGGGGGCTGAAGGCCGCCGTCGGCCGGGCCCGGCCACCGGCCGGCGCGGTGCCGCCGCCGCTCGTGCGCGTCCCCAGCGACGGGTCGTTCCCGTCCGGGCACGCCGCCGTCGGCTTCGCCTGCGCCGTGTCGCTCGCGCTCGCCCTCCCGCGCCTGGCCGTACCGCTCCTCCTGCTCGCCGGCGCGATCGCGTACTCGCGCGTGTACCTCGGTGTCCACTACCCGCTGGACGTGGTCGGCGGCGCCGCCCTCGGCGCGGCCGTGGCTACAGCTCTTCGCCGGCTTGCAGGAGCCCTGACACGATCACGGCGACCGCCGCCGCCAGGCTGATCCAGAGACCGACGCCGCGTGTACCCGTCCCCGCGAGCGAGGCGGGGACGGAGACGAGGCGGATGATCACGAACGCCGCCGCGAGCGCGCCGAGCGCGATCACGAGCAGCGCCTGCGGGACGCTGCGCGGGAAGGCGACGCCGGCGGCGCGGGCGGCAGCCAGGCAGACGACGGCCAGGCCGATCAGGCAGACGAGCTTCCCGAGCGTGCCGCTGTTCCAGCCGAGCACGGAGACCGTCGGCCCCTCGACGGACGTGCCCGAGTACCAGCCGGTGAACGCCGACAGCGCCAGCACGAGCCCCGCCACCCAGGTGAAGCGGCCGCCGACGGCGAGCACGCTCGCTCTCGCCTGCACACGGGCCTCGCGGACAACAGGAGGCGGCGGGAGGTGATGAGAGCGCTCGCTCGGTGCCCTCACGGCTCGGCCGCTCAGACGCCGAAGATGTTCTGGATCTGCTGGAGGATCGCGACTGCGATCACCAGCACCGCGAGCAGGAGGCAGGCGAGCACGATCCAGAAGCGGAAGCGGGCCGAGCGACGCTCGCGACGGCGCTCGAGCCTGACCGCCCGTCGCGCCCGGTGGTAGCGGTAGGCGCGCTCAAGCGCTCGAGGGTCGTGCAGCGGCGGTGCCTCGCGGCCGGGGGGCTGCTCGACGCCCGTCGGTATGCGCGCCGGCTCGCCCATCGGCCGAAGTGTAGAGCTTTTCGCTGCAAACGTGCCCCTTTGGGGCGGACCCGGGCGCCGCGCGCGAGCGGGTCGGAGCGGAAGGCATGCGCCGCCCGCCGGCGAACGGGCCCGGCGATGCACCGCGGCTACACTGCGGCCGTGAAGCGGATCGCCCTCGTCGCGACGGTGGTCGGCGTCGCGCTGGCCGGCCTGCTCGCGGCCTACGCGCTCGCCGACTCGCCTCCGCCGCCGTCGACGCGTCCCGCCGAGAGCAGGCCGGCGGAGCCCTCCGTACCGGCCGCACCCGACCCGAGCGGGAGAGAGACGACGCGCACCGCCGCCGCCGCGACCACGACGACGGCGGCGCGGCCGCGAACGCCGGAGCCCCGGCCCTCGACGATCCCCACGGGCGTCACGATCGCCGGCGTGCACGTGGGCGGTCTCGCCTACGGCCCCGCGTACTCGGCGGTCTCGGTCTCCGTCCGCTCGCGGCTGGTGCTCGAGCTCGGCGGGCGCCAGGCGACCGTGTCGCCGTCCCGGCTGGGGACGACGGCGTCCGTCGGCTCGGCCGTCCGCCGGGCGCTCCACGGACGCCCGGGCGCGAAGGTGCGGATGACCGTGTCCGTCCGCCGCTCGGCCGTCGAGTCGCTCGTCGCGTCGCTGGCGCGCCGTGACGAGCGCCGTGCCGGCGACGCCCGGGTCGTGCTGCGCCGGCTGGCGCCGGTCGTCGTGCCGGAACAGGTGGGGCACACGGTGCGCCGGGCCCGCGCCGTGGCGGCGATCGTGCACGCGCTGGTGGCGAACGAGCGCGGCCCGATCGAGCTGCCCGAGCGGCTCGTCGAGCCGAAGATGAGGGCGTCCTCGTTCCACTCGGTGATCGTCATCCGCCGTGACTCGAACCTTCTCTCCCTCTACCGGCAGGCCGCGGTCGGCCAGCCGCTGCGCGTCGTCCGCCGCTTCCGGGTGGCGACCGGTCAGGCAAGCTACCCGACGCCGCTCGGCTCGTTCGAGATCGTCGTCATGGAGCGAGACCCGTGGTGGTATCCGCCCGACTCGCCCTGGGCGCACGGGGCGACGCCGATCCCGCCCGGGCCCGGAAACCCGCTCGGCACGCGCTGGATGGGCCTGTCGGCGCCGGGTGTCGGCATCCACGGTACGCCGGACGCTGCCTCGATCGGCTACTCCGCGTCGCACGGCTGCATCCGTATGTACATCCCCTCGGCGGAGTGGCTGTACAACCACGTGAGCGTGGGGACGCCGGTGCTGATCGTGCCGGCCTGATGGCGGCGAGGGCGAAGCTCGTCGGCCGGGGCCTCGCGGTGGCGCTCGTCGCCGCGCTGCTCGGGTTGCTCGGCTGGAAGGTCGCGCACGGGAGCGGCAAGACGGCGCAGCCGAAGAACTTCACCCTGGAAAGGGTCAACGGTACGGGCACGCTCCAGCTCGCCTCGCTTCGGGGCAAGGTGGTCGTGCTCAACTTCTGGGCCTCATGGTGCAACCCGTGCAAGCAGGAGGCGAGGATCATCGAGGCGGCGTGGAGGCGGTACCGCTCGCGGGGGGTGGTCGTGGTCGGGGTCGACTCGAAGGACTTCGCCGGCGACGCGCGCAGCTTCATGCGCCGCTACGGGATCACCTACCCGGTCGTCCGCGACGGCGACGGGTCGCTGTGGGGGCCGTACGGCGTGACGGGGCTGCCCGAGACGCGCTTCATCGGGCGAGACGGCAAGTACGTGGGGAGCCAGATCGACGGGCCGGTGACAGAACAGGTCCTGCGCGCCGGGATCGAGCGCGCCCTGCGGACGTGAGGGCCGCCGCCGTCACGTGCGCGGTGGCGGTGCTCGCCCTCTCGCTCGCCGGGCCGGCCGTGGCGAGCGAGCGCCACCCCACGCTTCCCGAGCTCGAATCCGAGGTCATGTGCCTCGTCTGCAACACGACCCTCGACCAGTCGTCGTCTCCCTTCGCCGACCGCGAGCGGGCGCTCATCCGCCGCTGGATCGCCGAGGGCGACACGAAGAGCGAGATCGAGGCGAAGCTGGTGGCGCAGTTCGGCCCGCAGATCCTGGCGGCGCCGCCCAAGCGCGGCTTCGACCTCCTCGCCTGGTGGCTCCCGATCGCCGGCGCCGTCGCCGGGGCGCTCGTCCTCGGCTGGCTCGTCTGGTGGTGGAGCCGCAGACGGCCGGCCCTGCCGGCAGCACCCGGCACCCCGGCCGTGAACGGGCGCGGGCTGGACGGGCCCGACGCGACCGAGCTCGACCCCGATCTGGAGCGCCGGCTGGACGAGGAGCTGGCGCGGTTCGACGCATCGTGAGCTGCGGGCCTGGCAACCCGCGGCGGCGCGTGCGGGGCCCCGGCCCCGTACGCCGGTGGTGACGTGGCGGAGCGGATCCCGATCGCCTTCCTCGCCGGGCTCGCCTCGGTGGTGACGCCCTGCGTCCTGCCGCTCGTGCCCGGGTATTTGTCGGCGGTCTCCGCGGTCGAGGTGACAAGGCTCGGCGAGCGGGGCGTCGCGCGGCGGATCGCGCTCGCGAGCTTCCCGTTCCTCGCCGGCTTCACCGTCGTCTTCGTCGCGCTCGGCGCCGGCGCGGCTGCGATCGGCGGGGTCGTCGACGCGCAGCGCCGCAACGAGCTCGCCGGCTTCGTCCTGGTCGTGCTCGGCCTCGCCTTCGTCGGCCTGTTGCCCTGGCCGGAGCGGGTTGTGGCGCCGACGCTGCTCGAGTCGGCGCGGCGGCGCGGCTCGGGCGCGCTGCTCGGCGCGGCGTTCGCGGTCTGTGCGGCGCCCTGCATCGGCACCGTGCTCGCGTCGGTGCTCGTCCTCGCGAGCGACTCGAGCACGGTGCTGCGCGGCTCAGTCCTGCTGCTCGCGTACTCGGTCGGGATCGGCGCGGCCTTCCTGCTCGCGGGGATCGGCTTCGCCCGCGCGATGGGTGCGTTCCGCTGGGTGCGGAACCACTACGCCTGGATCCGCGCCGCGAGCGGCCTGACGCTGCTCGCGCTCGGGCTGCTTCTGTTCTTCGACCGGGACTGGTGGCTCCGCGTCCTCCTCAACCGGGCGCTCGAGGCTGTCGGCCTCGGCCAGGTGTAGCCGCGGCAGGTCGAGCGAGCCGGACGCGACGAGGGCGAGCGCGCGGTCGACCTGCGCGCGCAGGGAGGCGAGGTCGACGCCGCGGTGCGAGGAGCGGTAGCCGCGGAGCCGCCGTCGCGCCTTCTCGAGCTGGCTGCGGCAGGCGACCGGACGGCCGCGGCCGGCCTGGTACCAGGCGACGGTGACGTGCACGAGCCCCTGGAGGAAGTCGCGCTCGTCGTCCCCGGCCGCTCGCCAGGCGAGCTCGAGCTCCTCGTGCGCCTCGAAGTAGGCGCCGCGGCGCATGAGCTCGAGTCCTCGCCGCAGGTGCTCGCCGACCATCAGGAGCGGCTCCACGCCGGGGAACGCGGCTGCTCGCCGCCCGGGAACCGTGTTAGGCTCCGCCCGTGGCAACGATCCTGCTGGCGGGGGTCGACCTCTTCTTCCGCGGCAAGCTCGAGGCGCTCTTGCCGGAGCACCGGTTCGTGACGACCGACGCCGTGGACGCGCCCGAGCTCGTCATCGCCGACATCTCGCGAGTCGACCCGGACGAGGTCGCGGACGCCTATCCAGACATCCCGATCGTCGGCTTCACGAACCACACCGACACGGCCGGGTTGCGGGCGGCCCACGGGGCGGGGTTCGACCAGGTGGTGACGAAGTCGGCGCTCGTCGAGCGCGCACGCTTGCTGATCGACCAGCTGCTGGCCTCGGTAGAGTAGAAGCGTGACCTACATCATCGCCGAACCCTGCATCGACATCAAAGATCGCTCGTGCGTGGACGTGTGCCCGGTCGACTGCATCCACGAGTACGACCGGATCCTGGTCATCGACCCCGAGGAGTGCATCGACTGCGGCGCGTGCGAGCCGGAGTGCCCGGTCGAGGCGATCTTCCCGGAGGACGCGCTGCCCGAGAAGTGGGAAGCCTTCGTGAAGATCAACTACGCCTATCCGGACGCGGCCACGATCAACCGGCTCGTCGACGAGTACGCGGCCGAGCACAACGTCCAGAACGAGCCGATCGCCTAGCGTCGTCGGCCCGCTCGCCGAGACTCCGTCCGCCCGGCCGAGGGCTTCCGCGACGGTGGCCGCGCGGGGCAGCCACGCTGAGCGGCTGAACTCCGCCGGCGGTAGTCTCCGAGCCCCGCTCTGGCTCAGACGAGCGCGAGCGCCAGCTGCTCGGGCTCGGGGGGCGGGCGCAGCCGCCTGCGGCGCGGAACGGCCGCGACGTCGCGACCGGCCTCCGCCACGAGCCTCCGCACGCGGCTCGTCTCGCTCGCCGGAAGGTGGGCGCGGCCGCGGTAGAGCTCGCGGTAGTGGTCGAGCTGCTCGGGCCAGTCGCGTGCCAGGGCGGCGAGGAAGTGCTCACGCGTCCCCGGCCGGAGATTGAGGAGCGCGCTCCACAGGTGCGCCGCCCCCGCCGCGCGCGCCGCGCGTACGACCTCGGCGAGCTGCTCCGGGCGGTCGGAGATGCCCGGGAGCACCGGCGCCACGGCCACCCCTGCGTCGATCCCCGCTTCGACGAGGAGCCGGAGCGCGTGCAGTCGCCGGCGGGGCGGCGGCGTCCCCGGCTCCGTGCGCCGCCAGACGTCCTCGTCGAGCGTGGGGACGGAGAACGTCACCGACACGCGAGCGCGCGACGCGGCCTCGGCGAGGACGTCGACGTCGCGGACGACGAGCGGGCTGCGCGTGATCACGTGGAACGGCGTCCTCGCGCTGGAGAGCGCCTGCAGGCACGCGCGCGTCAGCCGGTAGCGGCCCTCCGCCGGCTGGTAGGGGTCCGTGGCCGCGCCGACCGACACCGGCTCCCGCCTCCAGGAGGGGCGCGCGAGCTCCGCGCGGAGCACGTCGGCGATGTTCACCTTCACCCTGATCGAGCGGCCGTACCCGTCGCCTGAGGGACGGTCGGCGCGCTGCTCGAAGGTGCGCACGTAGCAGAAGGTGCAGCGGTGCACGCAGCCCATGTACGGGTTGAGCGACCAGTCGAACGGCATGCCGCGCACGCGGTTGAGCGCGGTTCGGCACGGCTCCTCCCGGTACTCGGAACGCACGGCGCGCAGTCTAGCGAACGCATGTTCGCCATCGGGAGACGGCCATCCGGGCGCGCGAGCGGGGCCGGCGGGCCCGCTCCCTATACTGTCGGCAGCAGGTGGCCGACGACGTGCCCAGTACCGCCGCCCCGGTGACAGGGGCATGACGCTCGCGCTCCTGCTCCTCGCCGTCGCGGCGCTGATCCTGCTGAACGGCTTCTTCGTCGCCGCCGAGTACGGCCTCGTCACGGCGCGGATGACGCGCCTGCAGGAGCTCGCCGACGAGGGCGTGCGGCGGGCGAGGATCGTCCTGCGCATCATCGGCGACCCGCCGCGGTTCATCGCCGCGATGCAGCTCGGCGTCACCGCCACCAGCCTGGCGATCGGCGCGCTCGGCGAGCCGGTGCTGGAGCGGATCTTCCACCCGGTCGTGGCCGCAGTGGTCGCGGTCATCCTCGCCTTCCTCATCATCACCTTCCTGCACGTCGTCATCGGCGAGCTGATCCCGAAGGGGGTCGCCCTCGCCTACTCGGAGCGCGTGGCGCTGGCCGTGGCCGCCCCGGTGCGCGGCTTCTTCGTGCTCTTCCATCCGCTCATCTGGGTGCTGCAGCGGGCGAGCGAGGCGGGCCTGCGCGCGCTCGGCCTGCAGCCGCCGACCGGCGAGGTGGGCGTGCTCTCGGAGGCTGAGCTGAAGATGCTCCTCTCCCGCTCGAGCGAGGAGGGCGAGATCGAGCATGAGGAGCGGGAGATGCTCTACAACGTGTTCGACTTCGCCGACAAGGAGGTCTCCGACGTGATGGTGCCGCGCCCGGAGGTGGTGGCCCTGTCCATCGACCTCCCGCCGGAGGAGTGCCTGAAAGCAGCGGTCGAGTCCCCGTACACGCGCTACCCGGTGTACCGAGGCTCGCTCGACGAGATCGTCGGCATCCTGCACGTCCGCGACCTCTTCCGCGCCGCCGAGGAGGCGGGGGGCATCGCCAACGTCGACCTGGCCGGGCTGCTCCGCCCGGCGCACATCGTCCCGGAGACGAAGGATCTCGCTGCGCTCCTGCGCGACTTCCGGCGTACGAAGGAGCACATGGCGGTGGTGGTCGACGAGTACGGGGCGATGGAGGGGATCGCCACGCTCGAGGACCTGCTGGAGGAGATCGTGGGCGAGATCGAGGACGAGTTCGACCTGCCGGACGAGTCGGTCGAGCAGGTCGACGAAAGGCGCATCCGCATCGACGGCACGTTCCCGATCGACGACTTCAACGAGGAGTTCCGGGTGGCGCTGCCGCAGGAGGACTACCACACGCTCGCCGGGTTCGTCTTCGGTCAGCTCGGGCACGCGCCGCACAAGGGCGACACCGCCGAGCACGACGGCATGCGCTTCACGGTGCTCGAGACGACCGGGTCGCGCATCGAGCGGCTCGAGGTCGAGTTCGAGGAGGTCGCCGGCCGCGGCCGGTCCGCCGAGACGCGGGAG
Source organism: Gaiellaceae bacterium (assembly GCA_035652235.1). Lineage (GTDB taxonomy): Bacteria > Actinomycetota > Thermoleophilia > Gaiellales > Gaiellaceae > PALSA-612. Next base: position 147,143 of record DASREE010000032.1, read on the forward strand.
CAGACGGAAACGGACGAGCCCGCTGGGTAGCGTCGTGCAGCGCGGGCAGGCGCCGGTGGACGTGCGGGAGGCGGTGCCCGACGACGTGCCCCGGCTCGTCGAGCTGTACTGGCGCATGGACGCCGAGGAGGTCGGGAAGTCGCTGACGGAGGAGCGGGGCGTGCGCAGGCTGCTGGGGGCGAGGCCGACGAGCGGCGCGTGCACGAGCTGGTCGAAGAGGCGCTCGCTGGCCGTTGGGGCGATCGGGCGCCCATGCGCGTCGAGCTCGCATCCGACCGGTGGCGGCGCTCGGTCGCCTGAGGGGTCAGACGAGCCGGTTCGCGAGCAGCTCCCACACTCGCTCGTCGGCGAGCGAGGAGGCCTCGAAGTCGGCCTCGAGGCGCACGCCGGCGACGGAGGGGATGCCGATCACGAACAGGCCCGCGGCGCGCGCGGACGCCACGCCGGGCGGCGAGTCCTCCAGGGCCGTCGACCGGGACGGGAGCGCCCCGAGGCGCCGGCAAGCCTCGAGGTAGAGATCCGGCGCCGGCTTCGGCTCGGCGACGTCGTCGACTCCGAGCAGGACGTCGAACGCGCCGGCGAGCCCCGTCCGCTCCAGCCCCGCGAGCAGGTGGCGGCGGGGCGCGTTCGAGGCGACGGCGAGCGGCGTCAGCGAGCGCAGCCGCTCGACGAGACGGACGGCGCCGGGACGCGGCTCGGCGCCGGCGGCGATCTCCGCGAGCGCGAGCTCGAACAGCTCGTCGCTCAGAGCCTGACCCTCTCCGGGCGCCCCCAGCAGCCGCTCGAGCACGCGCGCCGCCGTGGCGGGGGCGGTGCCGACGAGCGCGCGCTTCTCCTCGAGGCCGAAGCTGCGGCCGCGCCGGCGGAAGACCTCCACCTGGGCGCGTGTCCAGCACGGCTCCGTGTCGAGCAGCAGCCCGTCGTTGTCGAAGACGACTCCTGCCCGCACGGCGAGCCGATCCTACGGGGAGCCGCCGACCGCCTGCTCGCGGATGCGCCTGAGCGTCTTCATCGTGTCCACCGGCCCGCGGCCGAGCAGGTCGTGCAGCCGCAGGTACTCCCGGTAGAGGAGCTCGTAGACGGCGTGCGCGGCGGGATCGGGCCGGTAGGTCTCGTCGCTGAGGTGGGCCATGCGCGCAGCCGCCTCGACGATCGTGTCGTAGCCCCCCGCGCTCGCTCCCGCCGCGACCGCGGCGAACATGGCCGAGCCGAGCGCCGGCGCCTGCTCGGAGGCGGCGAGCCGCCACTCGCGGCCGGTGACGTCGGCGTAGATCTGCATGAGCAGCCGGTTGCGGCGGGGCAGCCCGCCGCAGGCGACGATGCGCTCGACGGCGACCCTGCGTGACTCGAACGCGTCCACGATCACGCGCGTGCCGAAGGCGGTTGCCTCGATCAGCGCGCGGTACAGCTCGGGCGCCGCCGTCGCCAGGGTGAGTCCGATCAGGAGGCCGCTGAGGTTGGCGTCGACGAGCACGGAGCGGTTGCCGTTCCACCAGTCGAGCGCGACGAGGCCGCTCTCGCCGGGGCGCAACCGCGCCGCCTCCGCCTCGAGCACGCCGTGCACATCCGTCCCCTGCGCCCGCGCCGCCTCGTGGTAGCGCGGGGGGACGGCGTGCTCGGCGAACCAGGCGAAGATGTCGCCGACCGCCGACTGGCCGGCCTCGAAGCCGTACAGTCCGGGGACGACGCCGTCCTCGACGACGCCGCACATGCCCTCCACCTCGGCTGCCTCCTCGCCGAGCAGGATGTGGCAGTTGCTCGTGCCCATGATCACGACCATCGTCCCCGGCGCCGTGACGGTGGCGGCGGGCGCGGACACGTGCGCGTCGACGTTCGCGACCGCGACCGGGGTGCCGGCACGCAGCCCGGTCCACGCCGCCGCACGTTCGACGAGGACGCCGGCGCGGTCGCCGATCGGGACGATCTGCCGCGACATCTTCTCGTCGACGACGTCGGCGAAGCGGGGGTCGAGCGCGGCGAAGTACTCGCGCGGGGGGAACCCCTCCTGCTTCGACCACATCGCCTTGTAGCCGGCCGTGCAGGAGTTGCGCGTCTCGACGCCCGTCAGCTGCCAGACGATCCAGTCGGCGGCCTCGATCAGCCGGTCGGCGGCCGCGTACACCTCGGGCGCCTCGTCGAGGATCTGCAGCGCCTTCGAGAAGAACCACTCGGACGAGATCCTGCCTCCGTAGCGTCGCAGCCACGGCTCGCCGCGCTCGGCCGCGACGGCGTTGATGCGGTCGGCCTCCGGCTGGGCGGCGTGGTGCTTCCACAGCTTCACCCAGGCGTGGGGGTGCCGGCGGAGCTCGCCGAGCAGGCAGAGCGGCGTCCCGTCGGCGGTCGTCGGCAGCATCGTGCACGAGGTGAAGTCGATGCCGACGCCGATCACGTCGGCGGGGTCGACACCGGTCTCGGCGAGAAGCGCCGGCACCGCCTCCTGCAGGGTGCGGACGTAGTCCTCCGGGTCCTGGAGCGCCCAGTCCGGCTCGAGGCGGACGTCGTCGTCGGGCGGCGGCAGGTGCTCGTCGAGCACGCCGTTGCGGTAGCGGTAGACCGCGCTCGCGAGCTCCCGGCCGTCGCTGCAGTCGACGAGCACCGCGCGCCCCGACTCGGTGCCGAAGTCGATGCCGACGGTGTAGCGCGAGCGGCTCACACGGCCCTACCCTGTGCCGTCCCGCTGCGGGTCGACGACCACCTTCAGCCCGCGCCGGTCGGCGAGCGCCGAGAACGCCTGCGCACCGTCGGCGAGAGCGAAGCGGTCGCTGACGAGCGAGCCGAGCGAGACGCGCCCCATCGTCACGACGCGGAGCGCCCGCGGCAGGTCGGCGGGCTGCATGCGCCGGCAGAGGACGATCGTCAGCTCCTTGCGCCGCGCCACCGAGGCGGCGAAGCTCGACCGGTCCCCGGCCGGGATGCCGACGGCGACGACGCGCCCTCCCGGCCTGACGGCCTCCACCGCCTCGCCGAGCGAGTCGGCGTCGGTGCAGTCGAAGACGACGTCGGCGCCGTCGGGGTGGCCGGGGATGGCGCCGCTCGCCTCCGCCGCCGCCAGCCGGTGCGGCACGGGGTCGAACGCCAGCACCGGCCCCGCGCCGACGGCGGCGAGGACGCGCACGAGGAGCAGCCCGATCGGGCCGCAACCGAGCACGCCGACGGCCACCCCGGGGCGGACCTGGCCGAGGTCGACGGCGTGCAGGGCGACCCCGAGCGGCTCGAGCAGCGTCGCCTCCTCGTCGGAGAGCGAATCCGGGACGGCGTGCACCAGCCGCTCCGGCCAGGTCATCAGCGTCCGCAGCGCTCCGTCCGTCGAGTGGCCGGCGAAGCGCGCGTCGCGGCAGAGGTTGTGCCTGCCCTCGAGGCAGAGCGGGCAGGCGCCGCAGGGGACGGCCGGATCGCAGACGACGCGCTGGCCGCGCCGCGGCCCCTCCTCGACGGTGGCGACGAACTCGTGGCCGAGCACGAGCGGCTGCGCGAGCGCGGCGTCGCCGATCTCGCCCTCGAGGTACCAGTGGCGGTCGGAGCCGCACAGGCCGACGGCGCTCACGCGCAGCAGGAGCTCGCCGTCGGCCGCCTCGGGCGTCGGTTCCTCGCGCAGGCGCAGGTCGCCTGCGGCATGCAGTCGCAGCGCCCTCACGCCGGTTGGCCGTAGGAGGCGGCGGGTCCGTGCTTACGCCGGAAGTGCCGCTCGAGCAGGGCGCTCGCGACCGGCGGGGTGTCGGGGGCGAGCGCGAGCGTGCGCAGCGCGGCCGCCGCCACCGCCTCCAGGGCGACGGCGTTGTCGACGGCCGCCGCCGCGTCCGCGCCCCACGTGAACGGCCCGTGCGAGGCGACCAGCGTCGCGGGCATGTCGAGCGGCTCGAGCCGCCGCTCGGCGAGCGCCTCCACGATCACGTGGCCGGTCCGCTCCTCGTAGTCTCCGCCGATCTCCTCGCCGCTCAGCGCGCGGGTGACCGGCACGGCTCCCAGGAAGTGATCGGCGTGCGTCGTGCCGAGGCAGGGAAGCTCGCGGCGCGCCTGCGCCCAGGCGGTGGCAAACGGGGAGTGCGTGTGGACGATGCCGCCGACGTCCGCGAAGGCGCGGTAGAGCACGAGGTGGGTGGGCGTGTCCGAGGACGGGCGCGCCTCGCCCTCGACCACCCGGCCGCTGTCGAGGTCGACGACGACGATGGAGGCGGGCAGGAGACGGCCGTAGGGGACGCCGCTCGGCTTGATCGCCATCACGCCGGCCGCGCGGTCGGCCTCGCTCGCGTTGCCGAACGTGAGGGTGACGAGCCCCGCCCGGACGAGGTCGAGGTTGGCCCGGTGGGCGCGCTCGCGCAGGTCGCCGTACCGGCTCACAGTCCTCCGGCGAGACGGTGGTAGGCCTGGTTCCAGCGCAGCTCCTTGCGCAGCGCGGAGACGGTCGTGCCGGCGTCGATCACCACCAGCTCGATCCCCGCCATCTCGGCGAGGTCGTCGAGCACGTCCACGCCGAGCGCCTGCGTGAGGACGGTGTGATGCGAGCCGCCGGCGATCAGCCAGCTCTCGGCGGCCACCGCGAGGTCGGGCTTCGGGATCCAGGCCGCGCGCGCCACCGGCAGGCGCGGCAGGTCGCCGTCCGGCAGGACGACCTCGACCTCGTTGGCAAGCAGGCGGAAGCGCTCGCCGAGGTCGAGCAGCGAGACGACGATGGCCGGGCCGGGCGCGGCCGTGAACACGAGCCGGACCGGATCGGGCTTGCCGCCGATCGCGAGCGGATGGATCTCGCAGCGCGGCCTGCCGGCGGCGATCGACGGGCACACCTCGAGCATGTGCGCTCCCAGCACCTTCGGCCCGTCCGGGGCGAGGTGGTAGGTGTAGTCCTCCATGAAGGAGGTGCCGCCGGGGAGCCCCGTGGCCGCCACCTTGAGCATGCGCAGGAGCACCGCCGTCTTCCAGTCACCTTCCGCGCCGAAGCCGTAGCCGTCGGCCATCAGCCGCTGCACCCCGATCCCGGGCAGCTGGGGCAGGTCGCCCAGGTCCTCGAACGTGTCCGTGAAGGCGAGCGCCTCCCGTTCCTCGAGGAACGCCCTCAGGCCGGCCTCGATGCGGGCGGCGTCGCGCAGCGACTCGTGGCGCGCGCCGCCCGGTCGTAGCTCGGGCACGACCGCGTAGCGCTCGCCGTACTCCCGCACGAGCCGGTCCACGACCGCGCCGTCCGTACCGCGAACGCGCTCCGCGAGCTCGCCGACGCCGTAGCCGTCGACGCAGACGCCGAGCCGGAGCTGCGCCTCGACCTTGTCCCCCTCCGTGACCGCGACCTGCCGCATGTTGTCGCCGAAGCGGACGACGCGGAGCCGGCGAGCCTCGTGCAGGGCGCACGCGGCGCGCGCCCAGGCGCCCACGCGGGCCGCGACGTGCGGATCCTGCCAGTGGCCGACGACCGTCGTGCGCGGCAGTCGCATCCGGGTCAGCAGGAACCCGAGCTCGCGGTCGCCGTGGGCGGACTGGTTCAGGTTCATGAAGTCCATGTCGATCTCCGCCCAGGGCAGGTCGCGGTTGAACTGCGTGTGCAGGTGGAGCAACGGCTTGCGCAGGGCGGACAGGCCGGCGATCCACATCTTCGCGGGGGAGAAGGTGTGCATCCAGGCGATGACGCCGACGCAGGCGTCGTCCGCGCTCGCGTCGAGGCAGAGACGGCGGATGGCGTCCGGAGTCGTCACCACCCCGGCGCCGGTGACGCGCACCGGGACCGCCTCCGCGGCGTCGAGCGCGGCGGCGATGCGGCGCGCGTGCTCGTCGACGGCGCTCAGCACGTCGCCGCCGTACAGGTGCTGGCTGCCGGTGACGAGCCAGACCGCGAGTTCTCCAAGCGGCTTCGGCACGGCGGCCACGGCTAGCCGGCAGCCGGCGCGTCCGACCGGCCGAGCGCTGTCTGCCGGCGAAGCGCCCAGTCGATGTTCGCTTTCGTATCGTCGCTGAGCGCGACGAGCGCAGCCTCGGCCGCAGCCGGGTCGCGCTGCCTGAGGGCCTCGACCACGTGAGAATGGAGCGCCGCCGCACGGAGGTAGGCTCCGGGCGGGCGGCCCGAGTAGGTGAACAGGGTGCGCAGGACGGCGGAGAGGATGCTGGCCATGTGCTCGAGGAGCTCGTTGTGCGTCGCCTCGAGCAGCAGGCTGTGGAAGCGGAGGTCGGGCTCGAGGAAGGCGCTTGCGTCCTCGCCCGCCGTGGCCATGTCCACGACGGCCCGCTCGAGGTCGTCGATCTGCTCCTCCGTCGCGCGCAGCGCGGCGAGCCGAACGGCCGGCGGCTCGATCAGCCGGCGCAACTCGAGCATCTCGTCGAGGAGCTTGCGATCCGCGCCCGCCTCGAGCTGCCAGGCGAGCACATCGGGGTCGAGCAGGTTCCACTCGCGTCTCGGCAGGACGCGGGTGCCGCGCTTCGGCAGGGACTCGACGAGGCGCTTCGCTGCGAGCACCTTGACGGCCTCGCGGACGACGGTGCGGCTGACGGCGAGGTCGACGCCGAGCTCGTCCTCGGCCGGGATCGGATCGCCCGGCTCGAGATCGCCGCGCACGATACGCAGGCCGATGGCGTGGACGAGCGCACCGTGCAGACCACGCCGTGGATACGTCCGCGCTTTCGTCATACGATAATCCTATAACTGGACAAGCGGTTTCGGACACGCTAGTGTCGCGACACCGGTCAACACCCTCAGATAGGGAGGTACAGCGGTGAGCGACAACGAGCCCGTGGTTCCCGAGGAGCTCGCAGGCATCGATCGCGCCTCGCTGCTCAAGCGGATCGCGGCGGGCGGGGCCGCACTCTCCGTTCCAGCGCTTCTCGGCGCCCAGGGTGCGCTCGGGGCCACGAAGGGGCGAGCGAGCAACGCTGCGGGCGGCGGGGGCAACTACCCCAAGCACCCGAGGTGGAAGTTCGTGTTCGTCAACCACGTGACCACGAACCCGTTCTTCGTCCCGACGCAGTACGGGGCGGCGGACGCAGCCGCGCTCGTCGACGTGACGTTCCAGTGGACAGGCTCGGCGTCGAGCGACGTCGGCCAGATGGTGAACGCGCTCAACGCGGCGGTGACGGCCAAGGCCGCCGGGATCGCCGTCTCGGTGATCGACAAGGTCGCCTTCGAGGCCCCGATCAAGCGGGCGCTCGCGAAGGGGATCCCGGTGGTGTCGTACAACGCCGACGGCGCTCGTACCGGGGCGAAGGCCCGCATGGCCTACATCGGCCAGGACCTGTTCGTCTCCGGACAGAAGATGGGCGAGCGGATCGTGCAGCTCGTGCCGAAGGGCGACGTCGCGCTGTTCATCGCCACCCCCGGCTCGCTCAACATCCAGCCGCGTATCGACGGCGCCATGGACTCGATCAAGAAGTCCGGGAAGCCGATCAACGCGGTCGCGATCGCGACGGGGCCGGACGTGAACCAGGAGCTGGCTCGCATCGACGCCTACTACCTCGGCCACAAGAGCAAGCTCAAGGGCATGTTCGCCGTCGACGCGGGGAGCACGCAGGGCGTCGCGCAGACGATCGACAAGCACGGCGTCGCCGGGAAGGTGAAGGGGGGTGGCTACGACCTGCTGCCCACCACCCTGCAACTGATCCAGAAGGGCGCGATCCAGTTCACGATCGACCAGCAGCCCTACCTGCAGGGCTTCTACCCGGTGATCCAGCTCTTCCTCTACAAGCTGTCGGGTGGGCTGGTGGCGCCGGCCGATACGAACACGGGTCTGCTGTTCGTCACGAAGGACAACGTCAAGCCGTACCTGACCACGAAGACCCGCTACGAGGGGAGCTCCTCGAGCCAGAAGTACCCGGTGTCGTAAGCTGGATGGCCCTGGAAGGGTCACAGGCGACAGCGGCAGCGGAGCGACGCGCCGGCCTCGGCTGGCGCGTCGCTCGCGCCTTCGTCCAGCGCCGCGAGGCGAGCATCCTCGTCATCGCGGCGGGCCTGTTCGCGTACTTCGGGCTCTCCTACAGCGCCTTCCCGACGCACGACGCGATCCAGACGATGGGCGACTTCGCGGCGCCGGTCGCGCTGATCACCGCCGGCGAGGTGATGCTCCTCATCTGCGGCGAGATCGACCTCGCCGTCGGGCGCGTGTTCGCCCTGTCGCCGATCATCATGTACCTCGCGTCGGCTCCGGCGCCGGACGGGGCCGGGTTGCCGATCTGGATCGGCGCGCTCTTCGGGCTGCTGACGGCGCTGGCGGTCGGCCTCGTGAACGGCTTCATCACGACCGTGCTGCGCGTGCCGGCGTTCATCACCACGCTCGGCATGCTCTTCTTCCTCAACGGCATCAACCTGAAGGCGACCAACTCCTTCCAGGTGCTGACGCCCGGTACGCACGCGTTCAACGTCGTCACGGGCGAGTACGTGCCGCACCTGCTCTTCAACGCCGAGTTCTACTGGGCGGTCGGCGCCGTCATCGTCGTCCAGTTCATCCTCACGCGCACGCGCTGGGGCCTGCACACGATCGCGACCGGCGGGAACCCGGTCGGCGCGGCCGAGGCGGGCGTCGACATCCGCATGATCAAGATCGGCAACTTCATGCTCGCCAACCTCCTCGCCGGCTTCGCGGGTATTCTCGACTCCGTCCGGATCACCTCGATCCTGCCGCTCCAGGGCGGGCCGGACATCATGTTCCAGGCGGTGGCCGCCGCGGTCATCGGCGGCACGGCCCTGCTCGGGGGCGCCGGGACGGTCGTCGGCGGCTTCATCGGCGTCGCCGTCCTCGCCATCCTCAACATCGGATTCACGATCGCAGGCGTCAGCGCGCTGTACTTCGACCTGATCATCGGCCTCGCGATCCTGGCGTCGATGATCGCCAACGTCCAGGTCGCCAGGCTCAAGAACCTGGGGAGGCTGCAGTGAGCGAGAACGGTCGGGAGGCGATCCGCGTCGAGCACGTCGCCAAGAGCTTCGGCGCCGTCACCGCGCTCGTCGACGTGTCGATGCACCTGAAGCAGGGAGAGGTGCTCGGGCTGATCGGCGACAACGGCGCTGGCAAGTCGACGCTCGTCAAGATCCTGAGCGGCTACATCCGCCCGGACCGCGGCAAGATCTTCGTCAACGGCGAGGAGGTATCGATCCGCACCGTCGACCAGGCGCGGGCGCTCGGGATCGACACCGTCTACCAGGACCTCGCCCTCGTGCCGACGCTGTCCGTCTACCACAACATGTTCCTCAAGCGCGAGGAGGTGCGCGGCTGGGGGCCGTTCCGCTGGCTGAACAACCGTGAGATGCGCGCTCGCGCGCGCCGGGCGATCGACGACATCGGCATCGGCACGCTGCGGTCGGTCGAGTCCGAGGTGGCGACGCTCTCCGGCGGCCAGCGGCAGGCGATCGCGATCGCGCGCTCGGTGCACACGGGGGCGAGCATCCTGCTCCTCGACGAGCCGCTCGCAGCCATGGGCGCCAAGGAGGGCGAGATCATCATCGACCTCATCCGCGATCTGAAGGCGCAGGGGAAGTCGATGATCGTGGTGGCGCACAACTTCATCCACATCGTCGCGGTCTGCGACCGCGTCAACCTCCTCCAGCACGGACGGATCACCTTCGACAAGCTGACGAAGGAGACGTCCGCCGACGAGCTGACGGAGATCGTCGCGGCCGAGTACCGAGCCTCGCGGAGGGCGAGCGCGGCGCGATAGCCCCGCGCGGGCGGGGGGAAGGAGCAGCATGGCCACGGTGCGGAGGGAATCCGGCGACGGCGGTGGCAAGGGGCTGCGCTCGAGCGAGTGGTTCGAGCGTACGGACCTGGACGGCTTCCTGCACCGCTCCTGGCTGAAGGCGGAGGGGGTGACCGACGAGGCCTTCCGCGGGCGGCCGCTGATCGGCATCTGCAACAGCTGGAGCGAGCTCGTCAACTGCAACGTCCACCTGCGCGGGCTGGCCGCCGCGGTCAAGCGTGGCGTCCTGCAGGCGGGCGGCTTCCCGCTCGAGTTCCCGGTCATGTCCCTCGGCGAGTCGCTCATGAAGCCGACGACGATGCTGTACCGGAACCTGATGGCGATGGACGTGGAGGAGTCGATCCGCTCCTACCCGCTCGATGGCGTCGTCCTGCTCACGGGCTGCGACAAGACCAACCCGGCGTCGGTGATGGGCATGGCGAGCGCGGACGTGCCCGCCGTCGTCGTTACCGGCGGGCCGATGCTGAACGGGCACTGGCGCGGGAAGGAGCTCGGCTCCTGCAGCGACTGCTGGCACTACCACGAGGAGCTCCGGGCAGGGCGGCTGAGCGAGGCCGAGTTCGCCGAGATCGAGAACTCGATGTCCCGCTCGAACGGCCACTGCATGACGATGGGCACCGCCTCGACGATGGCGTGCGTGACGGAGGCGCTCGGGCTGACGCTGCCGGGCGGCGCCGCCATCCCGGCCGTGGACGCGCGCCGCGCGGGACTCGCCGAGGCCGCGGGGCGCAAGATCGTGGAGCTGGTCGAGCGCGACCTGCGGCCGTCGCACGTCCTCACGCGGCCGGCGTTCGACAACGCGATCCGGGTGCTGCACGCGATCTCCGGCTCGACGAACGCCGTCCTGCACCTCGTCGCCTACGCCGGGCGCGTCGGCCTGGAGCTGCCGCTCGAGCGCTTCGACGAGCTCGCCGCCACGACGCCGTGGCTGGTCGACCTCAAGCCGGCCGGACGGCACCTGATGGAAGACTTCTACTACGCGGGCGGGCTGCCGGCGGTGATGGCCGAGATCGCGGATCTCCTCGACCTCGACGCGCTGACGGTGACGGGCCGCACGGTGGGCGAGAACCTCGCGGGCGCGGCGATCGTGGACGAGGACGTGATCCGTCCGCGCGCGCGCCCGCTCGACGAGGGCGGCAGCCTGGTCGTGCTGCGCGGCTCGCTCTGCCCGGACGGCGCCGTGATGAAGATCACAGCCGCCGATCCCCGCCTGCTCCGGCACGAGGGGCGGGCCGTCGTCTTCGAAGACGTCCACGATCTGGCGGCGCGCGTCGACGACCCGTCGCTCGAGATCGACGAGAGCTCGGTGATGGTGCTCAGGAACGCCGGTCCGGTCGGCGCGCCGGGCATGCCGGAGTGGGGCCACCTGCCCATCCCGGCCAAGCTGCTGCGCCGGGGCATCACCGATCTCCTGCGTATCTCGGACGCGCGGATGAGCGGCACCTCCTACGGCGCGGTCGTCCTGCACGTGGCGCCCGAGGCGGCGGTGGGCGGGCCGCTCGCGCTGGTCGAGTCGGGCGACCTGATCCGGCTCGACGTGGGCGAGCGCCGCCTCGACCTGGTCGTCGACGACGCGGAGCTCGCGCGCCGGCGGGAGGCGTGGAGGCCCCCGGAGCGGAAGGACGCCCGGGGCTACCGCCGGCTGTACGAGGAGCACGTGCTGCAGGCGAACCTGGGCTGCGACTTCGACTTCCTGCGCGGGCGCTCGTCCGTCGTCCGCGACGCCGTCACCTACCTCTGACACGAAAGGCGGTGAGCGATGAAGGTGCTCGTCACCGGGGCGCACGGGAAGGTGGGGCGTGCGCTCGTCCCCGCGCTCATGCGGGCCGGGCACGACGTCCGCGCCAACGACCTGACGCGACCGCAGTGGGACCGGCTCGTCGACCCGCGCCAGGCGACCGACTACGTCCAGGCCGACCTGACCGACGCCGGCGCGTGCTACGCGCTCGTGCGCGGCTGCGACGCGGTCGTGCACACGGCGGCGATCCCGCAGCCGATCCACAACGCCCCGCACGTCGTCATCGGGACGAACCTGATGGCGACCTTCAACGTGCTCGAGGCGGCGATCGCCGCCGGGGTGAAGCGCTTCGTCAACTTCTCGAGCGAGACCGTCCCCGGCTTCCTGTTCGCCTACCGCGGCTTCGAGCCGGACTACCTGCCGATCGACGAGGAGCATCCGATCCGGCCGCAGGATCCCTACGCCACCTCGAAGTGGTTCGGCGAGCTGCTCATGGAGCGGGCGCCGGAGCGCGCCGACATCGCCGCCATCTCGATCCGCCCCTGCTGGGTGCAGGACGTCGGCAGCTACGAGCGCAACCTCGGCCCGATCGTGCGCGACCCCTCCGTCCTGGTCGAGAACTACTGCAGCTACGTCGACGTCTACGACCTGTGCGAGGCGACCGTGCTCGCGGTCGAGTCCGACCTGCCCGGGCACGAGGTTGTCTACGTCGCCTCGCCGGACACGATCGGCGGGCACCCGCTCGAGGAGATCGTGCGCCGCTACCACGGCCACCACCGGGTCGAGCTGCGGCCGCTCGAGCGGCCCGACGCGTCGGCGATCGACTCGTCGAAGGCGAGGCGCCTGCTCGGCTGGGAGCCGAAGCGATCGTGGCGCGACTACCTGGACGAGGAGGGGAGGCTGAAGCCGGGCGTGGCGGAGCCGTGGTGAGGCGCGTGCTCGGCACGGCCGGCCCGGCGATCACGCCCGTCGGGCTCGGCACGTGGGCGATGGGCGGCCAGTACGAGTTCGGCTGGGGCCCGGCCGACGACGACGAGTCGGTGGCGGCCACTCTGCGTGCGGTCGAGGTGGGCGTCAACTGGATCGACACGGCGCCTGCCTATGGGCTCGGGCACGCGGAGGAGATCGTGGGCCGAGCGCTCCGCCGACTCCCCGCGGACGCAGAGGTGCTCGTCTTCACCAAGTGCGGCCGGCGCTGGCGCGAGGGCGTCTCGGGCGTCGAGTTCGTCTACGACCTGTCGCCGGAGTCGATCCGCTCCGAGTGCGACGCGAGCCTGCGCCGGCTGGGCGTGGAGCGGCTCGACCTGCTCCAGTTCCACTGGCCGGATCACAGCGGCAGGACGCCGGTGGAGGAGTCGTGGCAGACGATGGCCGAGCTCCAGGACGCCGGCAAGGTGCGCTGGATCGGCGTCTGCAACTTCACGGTCGAGCTGCTCGAGCGGATCGAGGCGATCCGCCACGTCGACTCGTTGCAGCCGCCGTACTCGCTCCTCAACCGCAACGCGAGGCAGGAGCTCATCCCCTGGTGCGCCGAGCACGGGACCGGCGTGATCGTCTACTCGCCGATGGCCTCCGGCCTGCTCACCGGCTCGTTCTCGCGGGAGGGACTCGACCGGCTCGCTCCGGACGACTGGAGGCGGCGCTCGCCGATGTTCGCCGAGCCGAAGCTCTCCCAGAACCTCGCCCTGGTCGAGCGCCTGCGACCGATCGCGGCGCGGCACGGCTGCGACCTGGCCGCGCTCGCCGTCGCCTGGACGCTCGCCACGCCGGGGGTCACGGCCGCGATCGTCGGCGCCCGCCGGCCGGCGCAGGTGGACGGCTGGGCGCCGGCGGCAAGCGTGCGGCTCTCGCCCGACGACCTCGCCGACATCGAGCGGGCGATCGAGGAGACGGGGGCCGGGACGAGCGAGCCGCCCGCGCCGCCGCCCGTCGTCGTCTCGTAGGAGGGCGCCCCGCGGTGGACGATCGGGCGGAGCGGATCGCCCGCGCGCTCGGAGGGGGCGCGCAGGCGCGCCTGTTTCGCGCGCCGGGCCGCGTCAACCTGATGGGTGACCACACGGACTACAACGAGGGGTTCGTCCTGCCGATGGCGATCGACCGCGACTGCCTCGTGGCGGTGCGGCCGCGGTCGGACGGTCGCATCGGCTTCCGCTCGCTCGACCTGCAGCCGGAGGAGGCCGCCGTCGAGGTGGCGGCGGACGGCGGCGACGAGCCGGCGTCGGTCGAGCCGGCGTGGGGGAGGTACGTGGCCGGCGTCGTGCGCGTGCTCGCCGAGCGGGGACGCCCGCCGGTCGGCGCGGAGGCTGTGCTGTCGTCGAGCGTGCCGCGCGGCTCGGGTCTCGCGTCGAGCGCGGCGCTCGAGGTCGCCTGCGCCCTCGCGCTCGTCGCCGTCGCCGGCTTCGAGCTGCCCGCGCGCGAGCTGGCCGCAGCCTGCCGGGAGGCGGAGCACGTGGCGACCGGTGTCCCGTGCGGGATCATGGACCAGCTCGTGGCGCTCGAGGGACGCGCCGGCGCTGCGCTTCTCCTCGACTGCCGCTCGCTCGAGCTGGAGCCGGTGCCGCTCCCGCCCGGCGTCGCCGTCCTCGCCGTCCACTCGGGCCTGCCGCGGGCGCTCGCCGGGAGCGCGTACGCCGAGCGGCGTGCGGCGTGCGAGCGGGCGGCGGCGCGGCTCGGGGTGCGGGCGTTGCGCGACGCCCGGCCTGCCGACGCCGCGGGCGAGGCGTATGCGAGGCACGTCGTGTCCGAGAACGCGCGCGTGCTGGACACCGCGGCGGCGATCCGCGCGGGCGACCTGGACGCGCTCGGGCCGCTGTTCGCCGCGAGCCACGCCAGCCTACGCGACGACTACCGGGTGTCGACGCCCGAGCTCGACGCGCTCGTCGAGGCGCTCGTCGAGGCGGGAGCGCTCGCGGCGCGCCTGACGGGCGCGGGGTTCGGCGGCTGCGTCGTCGCGCTCGCGCACGACGAGGACGCGGACGGGGTCGCGTCGACGGCGACGCGGCGGTACCGCGAGGCGACGGGGCTCGCGCCCACCGTCTACCCCTGCCGCGCCGTCGACGGGGCCGGCCCCGTGCGGCTCGGAACCGCGTAGCGCGGACCGGGACGGCGGAGCGCGAGCCGGCGCGGTGCACCCCGCTCACAGCGAGCGGTAGGCGATCGGAGCGCGGGCGCCGTGCTCGCTCGCGGCGACGAGCGCGTCGCACACCTCGGCTGCGCGGTAGCCGTCCTCGAAGGTCGCGCCGTGGGGGGCGACGCTGTCCCGGCCGGCGATCGCCGACAGAAGATGGTGGATCTCGTGCACGAACGTGTGCTCCCAGCCGATGATGTGGCCAGGCGGCCACCACCAGGAGATGAACGGGTGCTCGGCCTCCGAGACGAGCACGGTCTTGAAGCCGCGCGCGCGGTCGCCGTCGGCGCTGAACAGCTCGAGCTCGTTCAGCCGCTCGAGGTCGAACGCGAGCGACCCCCGCGAGCCGTTGATCTCCCAGCGGAAGGCGTTGCGCCGGCCGAGCGCCAGCCGTGTCGCCTCGAGCGTGCCGACGGCGCCGCCCGTGAACTCGACGGTGGCGTGCACGGAGTCGTCGACCCTGCGACCGGGCACGAACGTCCGCACAAGCGCCGAGACGGCGGCGATCTCGCCGACGAGGTAGCGCGCGAGGTCGACGACGTGCGAGGCCAGGTCGCCGATCGCGCCCGAGCCCGCGGCATGCGGGTCGAAACGCCAGCTGGCGAGCGTCGGATCCTCGCCCCAGTCCTGCAGGTAGGCGGCGCGGAAGTGGCGGATCTCGCCCAGCTCGCCCGCCTCGATCATCTCCCGCGCGAGCCGGTTGGCCGGCACGAACCGGTAGTTGAAGGCGCACATGTGCTGGACGCCGGTGGCGGCGACGCGGCGCCAGATGTCGTAGCTCTCGTCGGCCGAGCGGCCGAGCGGCTTCTCGCACAGCACGTGCTTGCCTGCCTCGGCGGCTGCGATCGTCGGCTCGGCGTGGACGTCGTTGGGAGCGCCGTTCGAGACGAGGCCGATCGCGGGGTCGCTGACGAGGTCGCGCCAGTCGGTCGTCGCCCGCTCGTACCCGTAGCGCTCCGCCGCCTCGCGCACCGCCCTCTCGCTCCGGCCGGCGATGGCCACGAGCCGGGGGCGCAGCGGTGGCGGCCAGGTCATCGAGGTCAGGGCGCGGAACGCGTTCGAGTGGGCCTTGCCCATGAACGCGTAGCCGAGCATGCCGATGCCGATCTCCGGGATGTCAGGCATGCCGGCCGCTCCGCTGCATGGCGGCGTCGAAGGCGACGGCTGAGGGCATGAAATCCACCTGCCGCACGAACCGGAGCGCGTCCTGCGCGCCCCACTCGCGGTCCATGCCCGAGTCCTCCCACTCGATCGACAGCGGCCCCGAGTAGCCGATCCGGTTGAGCGCGCGGACGAGCGCCTCGAAGTCGACGTCGCCGTGCCCCGGCGAGACGAAGTCCCAACCGCGACCTGCCTCGCCGAAGTCGAGGTGGCCGCCGAGGATCGACCTGCGACCGTCGAGCATCTTCTTCGAGTCCTTCACGTGCACGTGGTAGATGCGGTCGGCGAACTCCTCGACGAAGGCGGCCGGGTCGAGATGCTGGTGGGCGAAGTGGCTCGGGTCGAGGTTCAGGCCGAAGCCCTGGCGGCGTCCGATGGCCTCGAGCGTCCGGCGCGTCGTCACGAAGTCGTAGGCGATCTCCGTCGGGTGCACCTCGAGGCCGAAGCGCACGCCCTCGGCCTCGAACACGTCGACGATCGGGCCCCAGCGCTCGGCGAAGTCCTCGTAGCCACGGTCGACGTCCGAGAAGTCGTTCGGCGGGAACGAGTAGAGCAGGTGCCAGATGGACGAGCCGGTGAAGCCGTTCACCTGGCGAACGCCGACACGGGCGGCGGCCCTGGCCGTGTCCTTCATCCGCTCGGCGGCCCGCCGGCGCACCCCCTCCGGGTCGCCGTCCCCCCACACCTCGGGCGGGAGGATCGCCCGGTGGCGCGCGTCGATCGGGTCGCACACCGCCTGGCCGACGAGGTGGGCGCCGATCGCGAAGCAGTTGAGGTGATTTCGCTCCAGCACCTCCTGGACGCGGCGCACGTAGCCCTCCTCTGCGAGCGCCCGGTCGACCTCGAAGTGGTCGCCCCAGCAGGCGAGCTCGAGCCCGTCGAAGCCCCACTCGCCGGCCTTGCGCGCCAGCTCCTCGAGCGGCAGGTCGGCCCACTGGCCCGTGAACAGCGTCACCGGTCGCGCCATCGGCCGTGATACTACGGTCTCGCGGACCACCGTCTCGCAGGGCGGCGACGGCGTGCCGGCGCATCCCGCGCGGAGCTCGCACGTCGAAGCTGGCAAGTACCGGACTGTTCCTTGCAAGGATGATGGGAGGAACGAACGAGAAGGGCGAGCGGGGACACTCGAGCAGAAGGAGGAACGAGCCATGCACACCGCACTCGCTCGAGCCGGCGACGCCGAGCGGAGGCCGGCGTGAAGACCTCTCTCGGCATCTGGGCGTTCGGCTCGATGGTCACGCGCTTCGTCCCCGGCGGCTACAAGCCGGAGCGGGCCCGTGAGACGACCGCCGAGCGCGTGCACCGCGCCGTGGAAGGCCTCGGAGACCTCATCGACGGCTACGAGTTCCACTATCCGCAGGAGCTGTCGGAGGAGAACCTCGACGAGGTGCGCGCCGCCCTCGGCGGCCACGACATCTACTGCCTCGCGGGCGGTCTGCACCTCGACCCGCGCTTCGGCCGCGGCGGCCTCGTCAACCCCGATCCCGCCGTCCGCGGCGAGGCGCTCCGGATCGCCACCGCGGCAGCGGACTTCGCCGGCACGCTCGGCGTTCCGCTCATCGTCTGGCCGGGGATCGAGGGCTACAACTACCCGTTCCAGACCCCCTACCGGGAGAGCTGGGAGTGGTTCGTGGACGGCCTGGCCGAGGTCGCGGCCCGGCTCGGGGAGGCGGGCCAGGTGCTCTTCCTCGAGCACAAGAACTCCGAGCCCGCGATGAAGATCCACATGCGCAACGTCGGTATGACGCTGCACGTCATCCACCTGCTGCGGGCTCGGGGTATCGACAACGTCAAGGTGAACATGGACTGGCAGCACCTGATCATGAACGGCGAGAGCCTGGCCGAGTACGCTGCCCTGCTCGCCGCCCACGAGCTGCTCGGGCACCAGCATGCGAACTCCGGCTGGGGCACGTTCGACGACGACAACATGGTCGGAGCGACGGCGTTCATGGAGACGCTCGAGCTCGCCCTCGAGCTCCGGCGGGCCGGGTACGGCGAGCGAGGCGAGCGGCTCGGCTTCGATCTGTACCCGTACACCGAGGACGCCGTCGACGCGGTCAGGCGCAGCGTGCTCCAATGGCGCTACATCGACGGGGTCGCCGCGCGCATCGACGTGGCGGCGCTGCGCGAGGCGCAGATGCGCAAGGACGCGGTCGCCGCGTACGAGGTCGTCTACGCTGCGCTCGGCGCTTGACCGGGAAGAGGCGCCGGGCAATCCGTCCTGCAGGTGGGAGCCGGCCCGGTCGGTCGCGGCCGTGCTCGCACTCGCCCGCTCGACCGAGGAGCGCCGGCCGCTGACCGTCGAGGAGCCTGCAGCGTGACCGTCCTCGTCGGCCTCGACGTCGCGACGACAGGCGTCAAGGCGGTTGCGATCTCGCCGGCGGGCGAGGTGCTCGCGAGCGAGTCCGAGCCGTACCCGCTGTCGACGCCGAAACCCGGCTGGGCAGAGCAGGATCCGGCCGACTGGTGGCGGGCAGCCGAGGCAGCACTCGCCCGGCTCCCGCACGGCGACGCGCCGGTCGGGCTCTCCGGCCAGATGCACGGCCTCGTCTGCCTGGATGGGAATGACCGCGTCCTGCGACCGGCGATCCTGTGGAACGACCAGCGGACTGCGGCCGAGTGCGCGGAGATCGAGCGGCGGGTCGGGCTGGAGCGCCTGATCGAGCTGACCGGGAACCGCGCTCTCACCGGGTTCACGGCGCCCAAGCTCCTCTGGCTCCGCCGCTACGAGCCCGAGACGTACGCGCGCATCCGGCGCATCCTGCTGCCGAAGGACTACGTCCGGCTGCGGCTGACGGGAGCGCACGCGATCGACGTGGCCGACGCCTCCGGCACGCTCCTGTTCGACGTCCGCAGCCGCCGCTGGTCGCAGGAGGTGGCGGCGGCTCTCGACATCCCGCTCGAGTGGCTGCCGCCCGCCGCCGAGTCGACGGCGGTGGCCGGCGCCGGCGACCAGCAGGCGGCGGCCCTCGGCGTCGGGGTCGTCGAGCCCGGTCTCGTCTCGGTCGTGCTCGGGACCTCCGGCGTCGTGCTCGCCTCGCTTCCGGCCTACCGCGCCGAGCCGCAGGCACGCGTGCACGTCTTCTGCCACGCCGTTCCCGGCCTGTGGGAGGCGATGGGGGTCATGCTCAACGCCGCCGGCTCCCTGCGCTGGTTCCGCGACGTGTTCGCGCCCGGCGTTCCCTACGACGCCCTCGTGGCGGAAGCGGCGGGGTGGCCACCGGGAAGCGAGGGGCTGACGTTCCTGCCCTACCTGGCCGGCGAGCGCACACCGCATGCGGATCCCTCCGCCCGGGCCGTGTTCGAGGGCCTGACCCTCAGGCACGACCGGGGGAGCCTCGTCCGGGCCGTGCTCGAGGGTGTCGCCTACGGCCTGCGCGACTCGCTCGAGCTGCTGCGCGGGCTCGGCGTCCGGGCCGAGGTCGGGCGCGTGTCCGGGGGCGGAGCGCGCAGCCGCCTCTGGCTCGAGATCGCCGCCTCCGTGCTCGGGCTGCCGCTCGAGCTGACGGAGGTGGAGGAGGGATCGGCGTACGGCGCGGCGCTCCTCGCCGGCGTCGCGAGCGGCGTGTTCGCGTCCGCTCAGGAGGCCGTGGCCGCGTGCGTGCGCGTGCGTGAGCGCATCGAGCCGAACCCCGCCTGGTCGGAGGTCTACGAGGAGGGGTACGCTCGCTTCCGCGCGCTCTACCCGGCGGTGCGATCCGTGGCTGTGCGATCCGTACGAGGAGGGTGAGATGGATCCGGTGACGTGGGGAATCGTCTCGACGGCCGACATCAACCGGCTGGTGATCCCGCCGGCCCGCGCCTCGAGCAAGGTCGAGCTCGTCGCCGTCGCCAGCCGCGATCGCGCGCGCGCCGAGGCGTACGCGTCGACGTGGGGAATCCCGACCGCGTACGGCTCCTACGACGAGCTCCTCGCCGACCCGGACGTCGAGGCCGTGTACATCTCGCTGCCGAACTCGATGCACTGCGAATGGTCGATCCGGGCGCTGCGGGCCGGCAAGCACGTGCTTTGCGAGAAGCCGATGAGCCGGCACCCAGCCGAGGTCGAGGAGGCGTTCGACGAGGCCGACCGCGCCGGCCGCTTCCTGGCGGAGGCGTTCATGTGGCGCCACAACCCGCAGACGGCACGACTGCGCCAGCTCGTGGACGAGGGCGCGATCGGCGAGCTCCGCCTCGTCCGCGCCTGCTTCAGCTACCCGCTCTTCGACCCCGGCAACATCCGGCTGCGCACGGACGTCGACGGCGGCGCGCTCATGGACGTCGGCTGCTACTGCATCAGCGGCGCGCGACTCCTCGCCGGCGAGCCGGAGAGCGTGTACGGACGGCAGTTCGTCGGGCCGACCGGCACGGACTGGGTGTTCACCGCCTCGCTGCGCTTCCCAGGCGACGTGCTCGCGCTGTTCGACTGCGGCACGACGCTCCCCAATCGCGACGAGCTGGAGGCGATCGGCAGCGAGGGGTCGCTCTTTTTGGACGACCCCTGGCACTGCCGGTCGCCCGTGATCGAGCTGCGACGAGACGGGGAGAGCGAGCGGATCGAGGTCGAGCCGGCGGACTCGTACCGGCTGGAGCTGGAGAACCTGAGCGAGGCGATCCGCGGCGAGGCGGAGCCGCTCCTCGGACGTGCCGACGCGGTCGCGCAGGCGCGCGTGATCGAGGCGCTCTTCCGCTCGGCCGCCGAGGACGCGCCCGTCTCGCTCAGCTGAGGAGCAGCGCCAGCGCCTCGCGGGCGCCCGCCAGCACCGGCTCGCCGTGCGAGACGAGCACGCGCTCGACGGGGAGGTCGAGGAGGGGGCGGAGGTTCCGCCGCCGGGCGACGTGGCCGCCGGCCCGCGGCGACCGCGACTGCGACGAGCGGGTCGAGGACGCAGATCGCGTCCGGCGCCTCGACGTACACGCAGCCGACGTCCTGGCGCAACTCCTCGTGGTGGACCGTCCAGCGCCACGGCCCGGCGCGATCTCGCTCACCTGCACGGCGCCTCCAATCCGCCTCGTCCGGTCGAGCGTACGTTGCCGGTGAACGACCCGCAAACGACCAAGGAGAGCCCGTGCATATCCGCACCCTCGTCGTCGCCGCCGCCATCGCCGTCACGCTGGCCGGGGTGGGCGCGGCAACCGCCGCCCGCTCGGCGGCGCCCAAGCTCAAGGGTACCGTCGGCCCCGGCTTCACGATCAGCCTGAAGACCGCGACGGGAAGGACGGTGACGACGCTCAAGGCCGGCACGTACACGATCGTCGTCAGCGACAGGTCCGCGATCCACAGCTTCGTGCTCGAGGGCCCGGGCGTCGAGCGCGACATCACGACTCCGAGCTTCGTCGGCACGAAGACGGTGACGGTCAAGCTCCGCAAGGGGAAGTACAAGTTCTACTGCCGGCCGCACGAGAGCACGATGTTCGGCTTCGTGAAGGTCACGTAGCCTGGGACGCGGGCGGGCGGCCCTTGCGGCCGCCCTAGCCCAGCTCGAGCGGCTCGGGCTGGCCGCCGACGATCCGCCAGGCGAGGAGCTCGCCGGTCGCCCGGGAGAGGATCAGGTAGGGCCGCCCCTCCCACTGGCCGATATTGGCGATGTCCGTCCTGGACGGGCGTGCCGAGTCGGTCGGGTGCGAGTGGAAGACGGCGAGCTCATAGCCCTCGTCCTCCAGGAAGAAGTCCATCGGGTCGCGCGGGCGAAGCTCGAAGCGGTACGGGCTCGCCGCCGCGTTGTCGGCCGGGAGGAAGCGCTCCGCCACCCCGTCGCGGAAGGCGATCAGACCGCAGGCCTCGTTCGGGGCCTCCGCCTCCGCGTGCGCCTCGAGCGCGCGGCGCACCGCCGCGGGGACTACCACCAGTGGCCGCGCTCCATCGACGTCTCCGCGTCCGCCGCCTCCCAGAAGTCCGCCGACAGGTACTTCCAGCCGCCGTCGGCGAGCACGCAGACGATCACGGAGCCCTCGTCGGCCTCCTCGGCGAGCCGGCGGGCCACGTGGACGGCGGCGCCGGAGGAGACGCCGGCGAAGATGCCCTCGCGGTCGAGCAGCGCCCTCACGCCAGCTGCGGCCTCGGCGTTCGAGACGAGGATCTTGCGGTCGAGCTTGGTCACGTCGAGGATCGGGGGCACGTAGCCGTCCTCGAGCGAGCGAAGACCCATCACCGGATCTCCCGGGAGCGGCTCGGCGGCCGCCACGACCAGGTCGGGGAAGCTCTCGCGCAGCCGCTCACCCGTGCCCATGAGCGTGCCGCCCGTGCCGAGGCCGGCGACGAGCACGTCGACGCGGTCGAGCGCCTCGGCGATCTCGGCGCCTGTCCCCTCGTAGTGCGCCCGCGGGTTCGCCTCGTTGCCGTACTGGAAGGGCATGTAGTAGCGCGGGTCGTCGGCCGCCATCTCGAGCGCCAGGCGAACGGCGCCGTTCGAGCCCTCCGCGGCCGGCGAGTCGACGATCCGCGCGCCGTACAGGCGCAGCAGCCGCTTGCGCTCCTCGGTCGCGTTCTCCGGCATGACGCAGGTGAGCCGGTAGCCCTTCAGCTTCGCGATGAAGGCGAGCGAGATGCCGGTGTTCCCGCTCGTCGGCTCGAGCAGCTCGCGACCGGGCTCGAGCTCGCCGGAGGCCTCGGCCGCCTCGATCATCGCCTTGGCCACGCGGTCTTTGACCGAGCCCGTCGGGTTGTGGCCTTCGAGCTTCGCGTACAGGCGCACGCCGCCGGGCGCGAGCCGCGACAGCTCGACGAGCGGCGTGTGGCCGACCAGGTCGAGCACGGACGGAACGAGGTCGAGCCGCTGGCCGCCGGCCATCGCCGGCAGCAGGATGACGGTCGCCCCGTTCGCGACGGGCGTGTCCAGCCCCTCGAGCGTGCGCACGTCCTCGCCCTCCACGTAGACGTTCACGAACGGGGCGATCTCCTCCTCGGCGTACACCTGCGCCGCGAGCCCGGGGAAGCGTCCGGTCAGGTCCTCCAGCAGCTCCCGGACGGTGTCGCCGGATGCCTCGACCTCGCGCTCGCCGCCGGTGGCGGCGCGAAGGGTGGGGGGGATGCGGACCTTCGCCACTCAGTGCACCTCCGCTGGTCGGCCCTGGCAGAACTCGACGTAGTCGACGTATTCGGTGATCGTCGGCGACTCGCCGCAGACCGGGCACGAGGGGTCCCGGCGCAGCGTCACCTCGGTGAAGGAGGGGGCGAGCGCGTCGAACAGGAGCAGGCGGCCGACGAGCGGCTCGCCGATCCCGAGCGCCAGCTTGATCGCCTCGTTCGCCTGGATGGAGCCGACGATACCCGGGAGGACGCCGAGCACGCCGCCCTCGGCGCAGCTCGGCGCCAGCTCGGGCGGAGGAGGCTGCGGGAAGAGGCACCGGTAGCAGGGGCCCTCGTGCGGCTTGAACACGGTCACCTGCCCCTCGAAGCGGAAGATCGACCCGTGCACGACGGGGATCCCGTGCCACACCGACGCGTCGTTCAGCAGGTAGCGCGTCGGGAAGTTGTCGGCGCCGTCGACGATCACGTCCCAGCCCTCTCCCACGACGCGGTCGATGTTCTCGGAGGTGAGCCGCTCCTTGAAGATGCGCACGTGCACGTCCGGGTTGAGCGCCTCGATCGTCCGCTGCGCCGACTCGGCCTTCGGCTCGCCGAGCCGCTCGGTCGAGTGCACGATCTGGCGCTGGAGGTTGGTCGTGTCGACGACATCGTCGTCGACGATGCCGATCGTGCCCACGCCTGCGGCGGCGAGGTACAGGGCCGCCGGGGAGCCGAGGCCACCCGCCCCGATCAGGAGGATACGCGAGTCGAGCAGCCTGATCTGGCCGGCCTCGCCCACCTCCGGGATAAGCAGGTGTCGGCTGTAGCGCGCCCGCTTCGCATCGTCGAGCGTCCGCGGCAGCACGGTCGGAAAGCCGTTCCGCTTCCAGTCCGTGTAGCCGCCGGCGAGCGAGAAGACGGTCTCGAAGCCGAGCTCGCCGAGCGTCTTGGCGGCGAACGCCGACCGCGAGCCGCCGGCGCAGTAGACGATGACCGGCCGCTGCGGATCGGGGAGGGCCTGCTCGACCTGGGACTCGAGGGAGCCGCGCGGGATGTGCACGGCGCCCGGGATGTGGCCCTCCTTCCACTCCTGTAGCTCCCGGACGTCGAGGAGTACCGGCGCCGGCTCCTGCGCGAGGAGCTCGGCCGCGCGCGTTGCGTCGACCTCGTCGATCTCGGACTTGACCTGCTGCAGGAGCTCCTGGTAGCTCGCCATTGGTTTCAAAAGTATAGCGACGTGCTGCGCCGACGACAGCGATCTCCTCGCTGCCCGCCTCCGCGGATGCAACAGTCGAACGTCGCGGCGGGCGGCGAGCTTCCCGCGGGCGAGCCGCGGCGGGCTGACGGCGCGGGCTGCACGGCGGCGCGAGTATCGTCGGCTCGTGTCGGCGCGGACGAGGATCTCCCTGCTCGTCGCCGTGGTCGCGGTCGCGGCCGCCGGCGTCACGGTCGGGGCGACGCTCCTGACCCGGGCGGGCGGCGGCGAGACGGCGGCGGGCGTGCGGCCGCGCCCCGGCTCGCCGGAGCTCGACCTCGACCTCGGCGTGCGCACCGACGCGGAGGCGGTCGCCCTGCGCCGCGCCTCGGCGCTGTACGGGCGCAGGCGGTACCGGGCGGCGCTCGCGATCTTCCGGCGCTACCGCACGCTCGAGGCGCGGGTCGGCGCCGCGCTGTCGGCCTGGCCGGACGGCTTCCCCGCCCTCGCCCAGCTCGCGCGCGAGCATCCGCGGAGCGGCCTCGTCCAGCTCGAGCTCGGCCTCGCCTACTACTGGCAGGGGAAGCTGCCGCAGGCGCAGGCGGCCTGGCGGCGGGCCGCCCGCGTGCAGCCGGACACGTCGTACGCGGTCCGCGCCGCCGATCTGCTCCACCCCCGCTACGTGCCGGGCCTGCCCCCGTTCGTGCCCTCGTTCGGCGCGCCGAAGGCCCTCGACCGCCTCTCGCCGCCGCAGCAGGTCGCCTCGCTCGCCGCGCGCGCGAGGCGTGGCGGCGCACGGGACAAGCTCCTGTACGGCGTTGCCCTGCAGGGGCTCGGCAGGCCGGTCTCGGCCGAGCGCGAGTTCGCAGCGGCGGCCGCCCTCGCGCCGCACGACGCGGACGCGCAGGTGGCGGCGGCCGTAGGCCTGTTCGACAAGGCACGACCCGCGGCGGCGTTCTCGAGGCTCGGGCCGCTGACGCGCACCTTCCCGCATGCCGCCATCGTCCGTTTCCATCTCGGGCTGTTGCTGCTCTGGATCGACGAGATCGCGAAGGGGAAGGCGGAGCTTCGTCGCGTCATCGCGGAGGGCACCGAGCCGTTCGCAGGCTACGCCCGGTCGTTTCTCGCCAAGCTCGCCGCGTCGGCGCAGCCGCGGCGGTAGACGAACGATCCCGCTAGGGTGCGCCGGGTGACGCCGGAGACGAGCAGGCTGATCGACGAGGCGGCGGAGCTGCTGCGCATCCCGAGCGTGAGCGCCGATCCCGCGCACGAGGGGGACGTCCGCCGCGCCGCCGAGTGGGTGGCCCGCTTCGTCCGCTCGGCGGGAGGCGAGGCCGCCGTCGTCGACTGGCAGGGGAGCCCGCTCGCCGTCGGCGAGCTGCGCGCGTCCTCCGGCGCGGACTCGGCGCCGACCGTGCTCGTCTACGGCCACGTCGACGTCCAGCCGCCCGACCCGCTCGACGAGTGGGACAGCCCGCCGTTCGAGCCGCAGGTGCGCGGCGAGTGGCTGTACGGCCGTGGGGTTGCAGACGACAAGGGGCAGCTCTACCTGCTCCTGCGCGCGGCCGCCGACCTGGCCGCAGCCGGGACGCTGCCTGTGAACGTGCGCGTCGCCTGCGACGGCGAGGAAGAGGTCGGCGGCCAGTCGGTGGTCGGCTTCCTCGCCGGCGAGCGGCCGCCGGCAGCCGCGTGCGTGATCTTCGACTCGGACATGCCGCGGCGCGGCAGGCCGGCCTTCTGCGTCGCGATGCGCGGGCTCGTCTACCTCCACCTGCGCGTCCGGACCGGCAGCCGCGACCTGCATTCGGGCGTGTACGGCGGGGCGGCGCTGAACGCGACGCACGCGCTCCTCGACATCCTGTCCGCGGTGGTGGCCAGGGACGGGACGCTGCCGGAGGCTCTGCGAGCGGGTGTCATCCCGCCCACGGAGGAGGAGCTGGCAGGCTGGCGCTCGCTCCAGCCGGGCGCCGAGGCGCTGTCCGAGCAGGGGGCGCGGCCCGCCGACGCTCGCGCGGCCGACGAGTTCTACCTGCGCACGTGGGCGCAGCCGTCGCTCGACGTGAACGGTGTGGAAGGGGGCTCGCCGCAGCTGGTGAAGACGGTGCTGCCGGTGCTCGCCGAGGCGAACCTGTCGATCCGGCTCGTCGCCGGCCAGGACCCGGCGGAGATCGCTGCCGCGCTCGAGCGCCTGCTGCGGGAGGCTGCCCCGCCCGGGGCCGACGTCGAGGTCGTGGTGCGCTCGACGTCGAAGCCGGGGCTCGTGCGGACGGAATCGCCACCGCTCCGGCTGGCCCTGGACGCGTTCGAGCGCGCGATCGGCGTCCGCCCGCTCCTGCTTCGCTCGGGCGGCTCGCTGCCGATCGTCGCCGAGCTCGCCGACCAGGGCATCCCGGCTCTGATCACGGGCTTCGCCCTCCCGGACAGCAACATCCACGCGCCGAACGAGCGGCTGCTCGTCGAGTACCTGCCGCTCGGGCTGGCCGCCGCCCGCGAGCTCTTCCTGGCGCTCGGCGGGCTCTAGCTCATGGCGCTCGGCCGGCGCGGGAGCCGGCGCGATCCGCGCCCACGGCGTCGCCCGAGTGGTCGTGCTCGGGCACGAGCCAAGTGTGCCCGAAGTCGCGCATCGCCTCGATGATCGGGAGGAGCGAGCGTCCCTTCGCCGTCAGCTCGTACTCGACGCGCGGAGGCGTCTCCGCGTAGCTGTGGCGGACGACGATCGCCTCGTGCTCGAGCAGGCGGAGCCGTTCGGAGAGCGTCCGCGGGCTGATGCCCGGGCACGCGTGCTCGAGCTGCGAGAACCGGCGCGGCCCCTCGGACAGGTCGTGGACGATCAGCGCCGTCCACTTCGCGCCGATGATGTCCGCACAGCATGCGACGGCGCAGGTCTCGTCGTGCACCTCGTTCATCGTGCGCATCGCCACACCCCCAGTGTACTCGCTGCGGTTTGACGCCGACCGCGGGCCGTGATCGACCTGCAGGCGCACGTCGTTTCGGGCGTCGACGGACGGACCGCGACGACGGAGCGGCTCGGCTGGCTGGCAGCGAGCGGCGGGTCCCGCCGCGGCCGGGGAGGCGCCACCGGCGCTTCCTGCGCGGTTGAGGCGTCCTGGGCGGCCGCCGCTCGCGGACAGCCGGGGCGTCTACCACGGCGGCGGGTTGTGCGCCCAGCGGCCGCCGACCATCGTCGCCACGACCTGCACCTGCGCCAGCTCCTCGGGCGGGCACGTCACCGGGTCGCGGTCGAGCACGACCAGGTCGGCGAGGTAGCCCGGGAGGAGCTTGCCGCGCCGCCGCTCGTCTCCAGCCAGCCAGGCCGGGGCGAGGATGGTGGCGGCGAGCGCCGCCTCGACGTCGAGGGCCTCCTCCGGACGCCAGGCGGGGCGGTCGTCGAGCGTGCGCAGCACGGCGGCTCTGATCCCGGCCAGCGGGTCGAGCTCCTCGACGGGCGCGTCCGACCCGTTCGCGAGCACGGCGTCGGAGGCGGCGAGCGAGCGGTAGGCGTACGCGCCCGCGAGCCGGTCCGGCCACAGCCGCTCGGCCAGGTCGCGGTCGGACGGGGCGTGGCTGAACTGCACCGAGGCAGCAACGCCGAGCTCGGCGAAACGGGCGAGATCCTCGCCGGCGAGGCACTGGGCGTGCTCGATCCGCGGCCGGAGCCCGCGCGGGCGCCAGTCGCCGACGGTCGCCTCGAGCGCGTCGAGGGCATTGCGGTTCGCCCGGTCGCCGATCGCGTGCACGGCGACAGGCCAGCCGAGCGCGGCCGCCCGCCGGACGACGGCGGCGAGCTCGCCGGCGCTTGTGATCTCGACGCCCGAGCCGTCGAGCATGAGCGCCGTCCGCGACCCGAGCGTCCCGTCCATGAACACCTTCAGGTAGCCGAGGCGGAGGTAGTCGTCGCCGATCCCTGCGCGCACCCCGATCGCCTCCAGCGCGTCGAGCTGTTCGTGCGGGAGCGACTGCCAGACCCGCACTAGCGGCATGCCCGTCTCGCGGAGCTTCTGCCACAGCCGAGGCGCCCCCAGCGAGCCGTCCTTGTCGTGCACGGAGGTGACGCCCCGCGCGAGCGCGAGCCGCACGCCCGTCCGCATGGCGTCGACGTACTCGTCGTCCGTCGCCGTGACGAACCGCGCCCGGAAGGTCCAGGCTGCCTCCTCGCGGAGGAGCCCGGTGGGCCGGCCGTCGGCGTCGCGCTCGACGACGCCGCGCCCCACCTCGAGCTCGTCGCCTGCGAGCGCGAGCGCGGCCGAGTTGACCCACAGCGAGTGGTAGTCCTTGGCGGTGAGCGCGGCCGGCGTGTCGCCGGTGAGCGGGTCGAGGTCGTATCGCGTCGGCTCGACCGGCGGCGACCAGTCTGCGCTTCGCCAGCCGTGCCCGCGAAGCCAGGCGCCGGACGCCGGGGCGGGAGCTCGCCGCAGCCGCTCCAGCGCCTCGGACAGGGAGCGGCAGCCGTCGAGGTCGACCTGCCGCTGGGCGAGCGACCAGGTCGGAAAGTGGACGTGCGCGTCGGCGAAGCCGGGCAGGACAGTGAGGCCGCGCAGGTCGACCACGTCGGGACTCGGCAGCGCGGTCTCGTGGGCGCCGACGCCGCCCACGATGCGCTCTCCGGCGATCGCGAGCGCGCGCACCGTCGGAAGCGACGCGTCCATCGTCCGGATGAGGCCGTTCTCGAGGATCACCGCCGGCAGCGTACGCCGACCCGCGCGCGGCCTGCCGCAGCTTCGGCCGGCGCTGCTACTCGCTCGCCAGGAGGTGGACGCACGGCCGCCGGTCGAACGGGATCGGCGACCGACCGACCCTGGCGACCGAGAAGCGCCGGCCGCGGATCTCGACCGCTGTCCCCGGGGCCGGCGCCTCGCCGCCCCGCTCGACGAGCTCGTGGCCCGCGTCCGCTCCCGGGACGAACAGGAGGTGTCCCGTCGGCGCCGCGTCGCCGCGGCGCCCTCGCGCGAGAGCGTGACCGTCACCGGCCGCGGTGGTGGTGAACGCCTCCCGCGCGCCGCCGTTCGTCTCGCCGGCCGCCACCCGCGCCCGGAGCGCGCGGACGTCGGGGAGCACGAGCACCGGCCGGGCGGCCGCGTCGTCGTCGAAGCGGCCGGGGGGCTTTTCGCCGGCCGGCTGCCGGCGGCGGAGGAGCGCGTTCGCCTCGCGGTCCTCGAGCGCCTTCGCAGCCCGCTCCAGTCGTCGCTCGGCCGCCTCGCGCGCCTCGTTCGCCTCGGCGAGCCTGTCCGAGAGACGGGCGGCGCGCCCCGCCAGCTCGACGAGCTTCCTCGCCCGCTCCTCGTGGTCGGCGCAGCGCGACTCGGCCTCGGCCAGCCTGGCGGCGGCCTCCGCCTGGCGCCGCGTCGCCTCCTCGAGCTCGCCGGCGACGCGACCGCCCTCGGCCTGCGCCTGCTCGAGCTCGCGCTGTGCGGCCTCCAGCAGCCCGTTCAGCTCCGCCACCGTCGACTCGAGGCCGCCGAGCAGCGACTCGCGCTCGTGCAGCTGCGCCACGGCCCGGGTGAGCTCGTCCTCGAGCTTGGCCCGCTGCGCGAGCTCGGCCGCGAGGGCCTGCTCGCGCTCGGCGAGCCGCCTGTTCGCCTTCTCGAGAGCGCTCGCCGTCGAGGATGCCTGCTCGGCGACCCGGTCGAGCTCCGCCTCCGCGTCGACGAGGGCACCGCGCAGGCGCTCGAGCCAGCCGCGGGACGGTGGGACGAAGGCGTCGCCGGGCGCGTCGAGCTCCTGACGCGGCTCGGGCTCGGGGCCGGGCTCCTGCTCGGCGAGCGTGGGCGCATCGAGCTCGCCGGCAGCGTGTGTGTGTTCGGGCTCCGGTGCCGGCCCTGCGTGGCCGGGGGCCGGCGGCCACTCGTCGAGGTGGGTGGAGGGCTCGTCCGCCTCGGCCGTGGATGGCCCGTCGGTCTCGGCGGTGGATGGCTCGTTCGTCGCGCCGGGCCAGAATGCGTCCCAGGCTGTCTGCCCTGAGGCTGTCTGCTCTGCGGCCGGCTCGAGCGCCTCCGTGAGCTGCTCGGCCGGCGAAACGGACGCCCCCTGCTCGAGCCCGGACGCTGCCGCGGGCGTCTCCGGCCCAGCCTCGGGCACGTCCGCCTCGACCTCGGCTGCTGCCTCGGCGTCCGGCTCGAGCTCAGCCGACGCCTCGGCCTGCGCCTCCGGGGCCGACCCCGCCTCCGGCTCGTTCGTTGCCTCCGGCTCGTCCGTTGCCGGCTCGTGGGTTGCCCCCGGCTGGTGGTCGTCGACCGCGGCCACGTAGCGCTCGACGCTCGCGAGGCCGCTCGGCGGCGTCTCGTCCGGCTCGTCTTGCTCCGCTGCCCGCTCCGGCGTGCGGATGCGGAAGACGTGCAGGAAGGCCCGACCGAGCGCGGGTACCACCCGTAAGAAGGGTCGCGACCGCCACTCCGTGGCTCTCTCCGCCTGCTCGAGCTCGTCGATGAAGTCGCCGATCCCGATCTGGTCGACGAGCGCTGTCGCCAGGTCCTGCTCGGCGACGAGGCCGCGCGCGATCAGGATGCTGCCGAGGCGCCGGCCCGTCCGCACCTGCTCCTCGAGCGCGTCCTCGAGCTCGTCGGCGGTGATCAGGCCCCGCTCGACGATCACCTCGCCGAGCGGGCGCCAGGGGACGTGAGACGTATCCGTCACGACCTCGACTCCTCCTGCGTGTCGTCCGGCACCGGGGGTACCCGCTCCCCCGACCAGTACTCGAACCACGACGTCGCCGCGTCCAGCTGTACGAGCTCGGTGCGGATGCGATCGAGGGCGGCGCGGAGCTCCCTCGCCTCGACGGCGGCCTCGGAGCGGGCGAGCTCGAGCTCGTCGAGCGCCTCGCGGGCGGTCGCGCGCTCGTCGAGCAGCGCTTCCTCGAGCGCCGCGACCCTCCGCTCCAGCTCCTGCGCCTGCCCGCCTGCCGGAACACCGTCCTGGCGCTCGACCCGCGAGCGAAGCTCCTCCACCTGCGAGGCGACACGGTCGAGCTCCTCGGCGCGGGCGGCCGCCTCGTGCCGTGCGTGGGCGAGCTCCTCGACCGCAGCCTGGCGCTCCGCGCGCTCCAGGCTGAGCGCCTCCTCCAGCGAGGCGAGCCGCAGCTCGAGCTCGTCGAGCGCCAGGCGGTGCGCCGCACGCTCCTCCTCGAGCGCCTGCTCGAGCGCCGCCCGCTCGGCCAGCGCCCACTCGGGCTGCTCGCCGGCTGGGGTCGCGACCTTCTCCCCGCGCGCGTCCTGCCCGGCGTCGTCGGACAAGGGCTGCTGCGCAGGCGTGCTCCACAACTGCTCGTCGGGCGGAGCGGACTCCTCGGCCATGCGCTCCAGCTCGCGGTAGACGGCCTCGTCGAGATCGTCGCCGGCTTCCTGCGCTGCCTCCATCGACGCCGGCTCCGGGAGCGGATGCGGCTCGTCGGCGGCCCAGTCGTCGTCCGGGCCGAGCTCGTCGCTGTCGGTGTGGGCGGCCGGCGTCGCCGCGGCCAGGGGACGGACCTCCCGCTCGTCCTCGGCCGGCGAGCGCTCGCGCGTTCGCGGGTGCCGGCGGCGGATCTCCTCCCACAGCCCCGAACCGAAACCGCTCTCCTTGGTCAGCTCCATGCCGAGCTGGTCGACGAGCACGCTCGTCAGCTCCGGACCGGAGACGAAGCCGCGCTCGACGAGGATGCTGCCGAGGCGCTTGCGCGTGCGCCGCTGCTCCTCGAGCGCATCCTCGAGCTCGTCCTGGCTGATCAGGCCGCGCTCGACGAAGAGCTGTCCGAGCGGTCGCCAGGCGATGTGAGCGGCTTCCATGGGCTGTCTCGTCCGTTTCTCGGCGTGGGCGGGCGAACGGGGCTCGTGCGCCCGGCCTCCCGGGTGTGGCCTACTCGCTTATCGACGTGCGCCGCCGCCGACTTGAGGGAGCGGCGGTGCGGGCAGGACTCGCGGCCTCCTCGGCCACCCCGCCGGCGGAAGTCGGCGGTGACGAGCGTCGCCTCGGCGCCGTCGAAGGAGGGGCCGGGCTGGCGACGACCGCGGCGATCCCGACCTCGCGCCTAGTGACCATCGTCGGCCGGCCAGCGCCGGAAGGGCTCGGCGGGGTTGCGCCAGGCGCCGTGGAACGCAGGCCCCGGCGGGGAGTCGCCCACGCGGACGTGGATGAAGGCGGCAGAGCTGCCGCTGCGGAGAAGGACGTAGTTCCCGTCGCCCCAGGGCCCGGCGAAGCGCAGCCACGGCACGCTCGCCGGGCCCGCCGAGACGTCGACGACCCTCGCCGCGGTGGCCGCGACGCCGAATGGCCCCCACGACGCCTGCGCCGCGGTGAAGTCAGGCTCGGCGACGGGGACGCCCGAGAAGCGGGGCGGGATGCGGTGCGGCGCCCCGGCGCTGCCGTGGAAGCCGGGGAGGAAGTAGACGGCGTGGGAGCCGAGAGCCGAGTACACGACCGGGTGCGTGCCGCGCTTGCGCACGTTCGGCCACGGCCGCCAGACACCGAGCGCGTGCTGGCTGGCGGCGACGGCGGAGGGCGAGCCGTCGGCGCCCACCTCGACCGACACGAGCTCCCAGTCTCCTTCGTGCATCTGCCAGATCGCGGGCGTGCGGATCGGATTCCGCCAGTCGTTCACCGGATAGAGCAGCCAGTACTGCAGGATGACGCTGGTTCCTCCGCCCGCGGACGGGCGACGAACGGCTCGTCCGTACACGGTCGGTGCCTGAGCGGCGCCGCGGGCGCGCTCGACGTAGCAGGAGTCGAGGTCGACCGCCGGCGTGCAGCCCCGCAGGTCGAGGCGCACCGTACCCGAGGCGTCGCCGAGCTGCGCAGGAGAGGGGCCGACGCGAAGCACGCGCCAGCGGCCGGCGCTGCGCCGCTCGAGCGCCGCGCCGGCGAGGAAGTCCTCGACGGCGACCGGCGTCCAGTCGCTCGCGTACGCGTATACGACGGGCTGGTAGCGGGCGAGAAGCTCGCCGGTCGTGGGCGCCTGGGCGCGGGGCGCGCCCGTCGTCGCTGCGGCCGCGGCCAGGATCGCGGTGGCGCCGGCGAGCAGCCTCCGCAGGCGGAGTTCGCTCACGGGTCGAGGGTAGCGGCGCGGCCCGCCGGAACGCACGGCGCCCGTCGAGCGACGGTCGGCTTCCGGGCGGGCTCGATCGTTCGTCTAGGCTGCGTCCGTGCTCGACCCATCCGTCAACCGCGAGGCCGCCGGCTGCGGCCCGAGGCTGGCCGAAGGGTGCCGCTCGACCCGCTGAGCCCCGAGGAGCGCGAGGTGCGGGAGCTCGTCCGCACCCTGGCGCGCGAGCGCATCGCTCCGCGTGCGTCGCAGATCGACGAGACACACGAGTTTCCCTGGGACGTGGTCGAGCTGTTCCGCGAGCACGGCATCTTCGGGCTGTTCTTCGAGGAGCGCTACGGCGGTGCGGGGACGAGCACGCTCCTGTCGCTCGTGGCGATCGAGGAGGTGTCCAAAGTCTGCGCGACGAGCGGCCTCGTCCTCGCCGGCCAGGAGCTCGGGGCGCTCGGCGTCAAGCTCGCCGGCTCGGACGAGCAGCGCGACCGCTACCTGCCGCGGCTCGCCTCCGGCGAGTGGCTGCCGGCGTACGCGCTGACGGAGGCGGGCTCCGGCTCCGACGCGGCGGCGATGCGCACCGAGGCCCGACGGGAAGAAGACGCATACGTGCTCAACGGCTCCAAGCGCTTCATCACCAACGCCGCCGTCGCGTCCCTCTACACCGTGTTCGCGAAGACCGATGCGACGGCGGGGCACGCGGGCATCTCCGCCTTCCTCGTCGAGTCGGACGCTCCCGGGTTCGAGGTGACCCGGCTCGAGCCGAAGATGGGCATCAGCGGGTCGACCACCGGCGAGCTCGCGTTCACGGACTGCCGCGTCCCCGCGGCCAACCTGCTCGGGAAGGAGGGCGACGGCTTCCGTCTCGCCATGCGGGTCCTCGACCGCTCGCGTCCGGGCGTGGCTGCGCAGGCGCTGGGCATCGCGCAGGGGGCGACGGACTACGCGCTCGAGTACGCGAGGACGCGGGAGACGATGGGGAGGCCGATCGCCCAGCACCAGCTCGTGGCGGCGAAGCTGGCCGAGATGGAGACGCGCTGCGAGGCAGCGCGCGGCCTGCTCTACCGCTTCGGGCAGATGGTCGACGCGGGCGTGCCCGAGGCGGAGCTGACGAAGGCCTCGGCGATGGCGAAGCTCTACTGCTCGGACACGGCCATGTTCGCCACGACCGAGGCCGTGCAGATCCTCGGCGGATACGGGTACATCCGCGAGTACCCGGTGGAGCGGATGATGCGCGACGCGAAGATCACCCAGATCTACGAAGGCACGAACGAGATCCAGCGCCTGGTCATCGCCCGCGAGATGCTGAGGGAGCAGCGGACCTTCCTCTACGCCGGCGTCGCCTGACCGCGTCCTACCGCCGATCGCGACGGCGGGACGACTCGCCACTCGGGGAGTGTGCCCGAGGCGGTCGTACACTCATGGCCATGGCCGCGTGCCCCGGCTGCGGCGAGCGAAACCCCGAGCAGGCGCGCTTCTGCCACGCCTGTGGGACGAGGCTGGCGCAGCCGGGTCCGGCGCTCGCAACGCGGAAGACGGTGACCGTCCTCTTCTGCGACGTGACCGGCTCGACGACGCTCGGCGAGCGCACGGACCCGGAGCAGATCCGCCGCGTCATGTCACGCTACTACGAGGAGGCGCGGGCCGTGCTCGAGCGGCACGGCGGCACGGTCGAGAAGTTCATCGGCGACGCCGTCGTGGCCGTCTTCGGCGTCCCCGTCCTGCACGAGGACGACGCCCTGCGGGCGCTGCGGGCCTCCGTCGAGCTCCAGGAGGCGATCGAGCGCCTGAACGTCGAGCTGGAAGCCACCTTCGGGCTCGGCATCGCCGTCCGGATCGGCGTCTCGAGCGGCGAGGTGATCGCCGGAGACGCGACGCTCGGCGACTCGTTCGCCTCCGGCGACGCGGTCAACGTCGCCCAGCGGCTCGAGTCGGCGGCCCAGGCGGGCGAGATCCTCCTCGCCGAGAGCACCTACCGGCTCGCCCGTGACGCGATCAGGACGGAGCGGCTCGAGCCGCTGGCGCTGAAGGGGAAGGGCGAGCCGGTGAGCGCGCACCGGCTCGTCTCCGTCCTCCCGGGAGCGCCGCCGCGGGCGCGGCGCTTCGACTCGCCGATGGTCGGCCGCGAGCGCGAGCTGGCCTTGCTCGAGGGGGCGTTCGCGCGGGCCGTGCGCGAGCGCTCCTGCCACCTGTTCACCGTGCTCGGCGCGGCGGGCGTCGGCAAGTCGCGGCTCGTGCGCGAGGCGCTGCGCGGCTTCGGCGACCGTGCGAGGGTCGTCGCCGGCGCCTGCCTGCCCTACGGCGAGGGGATCACCTTCTGGCCGGCGCTGGAGATCGTCAAGCAGGCCACCGGCATCGTCGACGGCGACTCGCCGGGTCGGGCGCTCGCGCGCATCGAGGAGGCGCTCGCGGGCGACGAGGCGGCGCCCCTCGCCGCCCGCCGGGCCGCCGCGCTCGTCGGCCTGGAGGAGGAGCCGGTGGCGGCGGAAGAGGGCTTCTGGGGAATCCGGCGGCTGCTCGAGTCACTCTCGCGGACGAAGCCGCTCGTCGTCGTCTTCGACGACGTGAACTGGGCGGAGCCGACCTTCCTCGACCTCGTCGAGCACCTCGCCGAGGGCATCCGCGACGGGCCGGTCCTGCTCGTCTGCCTCGCCCGCCCCGATCTGCTCGAGCGCCGGCCGGCCTGGGGCGGGGGCAAGTGGAACGCGACGACGATCCTGCTCGAGCCGCTGTCGGAGGACGAGTCGGCCGTGCTGCTCGAGAACCTGCTCGGCAGCGGCGTCGCCGGGGACGTCCTGCGCCGCGTCCACGCCTCCGCCGAGGGCATCCCGCTGTTCGTCGAGGAGCTCGTCTCGATGCTGATCGACGGCGCCCACCTGCGCCCCTCGCGCGGAGGCTGGCGGCTGGGCGGCGATCTGTCCGAGATCCCGGTGCCCGAGTCGATCCAGGTGCTTCTCGCCTCGCGCCTCGACCAGCTGAGCGCCGGCGAGCGGCGGGCGATCGAGCGCGCGGCGATCGAAGGCGCCGTCTTCCATCGCGGCGCCGTCGAGGCGCTCGCCGACGAGGAGCTCCGCAGCCAGGTCGACCGCTGCCTCGCCGCGCTCGTGCGCAAGGAGCTCGTCCGTCCGCACCGGGCCTCCTTCGCCGGCGAGGACGCCTTCCGCTTCCGCCACGTCCTCATCCGCGAGGCGGCGTACGACGCGCTGCCGAAGCAGGTGCGCGCCGACCTGCACGAGCGCTTCGCCGCCTGGCTCGAGGACGTCGTCGCAGACGAGCGCGCCGGCGAGGTCGAGGAGCTGCTCGGCTACCACCTGGAGCAGGCCTACCGCTACCGCGCCGAGCTGACGCGCGTCGACGAGCGCACGCGGGCGGTCGCGCTCCGAGCTGGGATGCGGCTCGGGGGCGCCGGCCGCCGCGCGCTCGCGAAGGGCGACCTGAACGCCGCCGTGAACCTGCTCGAACGCGCCGTCGAGCTCGTTCCGGTCGAGGGGCCGGGTGGCCCCGAGCTCGCCACGGAGCTCGGCCTCGCGCTGCGCGACGCCGGGGAGCTCGCGCGCGCGGAGCAGGTGCTGGCCCGGGCGGAGACGGCTGCCCGCACGGCAGGTGACCGGCGGGCCGAGCTGGCCGCGGCCGTGCAGCGCATCCAGGTCGACTTCCTCGCCGATCCCGCCCGCACCGACGAGCTGCTCGACGAGCTCGAGACGATCCTCCCCGAGCTCGAGGCGCTCGGCGACGAGCGGGCGCTGGCGAGCGGCTGGACGCTCGTCGGCGTCGGCCGCGGCCTGTGGGGTGGTCGCGCCGAGGCGGGCGAGCGGGCGCTCGAGCGGGCGCTCGCGCACGCGCGCAGCGCCGGCGACCGCCGCGAGGAGCAGAACATCCTGCGCGAGCTCGCCCTGCACGCGGTGTGGGGTCCGAGACCGGTCGCAGACGCGCTCGAGCGCTGCCACGGCCTGCTCGACGAGGCAGGCGGAGACCCCTGGCTGGAGACGGGGCCGCTTCGCTGCCTGGCGACGCTCGAGGCGAGGCTCGGGCGCTTCGACGCGGCGCGGAGCCTCCTGCGCCGGGCGCGGCGCGTGCACGACGAGCTCCGGCTGACGGGGCTGATGCCGGTGCCGCTCGCCTTTGCGGCCGGCGAGATCGAGCTCCTGGCAGGCGACTACGCGACGGCCGAGCGGGAGCTTCGCCGCGGGCTCGAGCTGCTCGACACGATGGGCGAGCGCGGCTACCGGGCCAGCATCGCCGCCTTCTTGGCGCAGGCGCTCGTCGGGCAGGGCCGCTACGGGGAGGCCGAGTCCTACCTCCTGCAGGCGCGCGC
The DNA here is from genome assembly GCA_035652235.1 of Gaiellaceae bacterium. Lineage (GTDB taxonomy): Bacteria > Actinomycetota > Thermoleophilia > Gaiellales > Gaiellaceae > PALSA-612. The sequence continues at coordinate 184,334 of DASREE010000032.1, forward strand.
CGACGCGGGGGCGGACGACGTCTGGACGCAGGCGGTCGCGCGCGGCACGCTGGCCGTCGTCCACGCCGCGCGCGGCGAGCACGCACAGGCGGAGCCGCTGGCGCGCGAGGCGGTCGCGCTCGTGGCGGGAAGCGACAGCCGCGAGCTCGGCGCGAGTATGCTCGAGGACCTGGCGATCGTCCTGGCGGCCGCCGGGCGCGCCGAGGAGGCCAGCGCCGCGGCCGAGCAAGCTCGCCGCTCGTTCGAGGAGAAGGGGAACGTGGTCGCCTCCGCCCGCGTGCGGCGGCTGCTCGACCACCCCGGCGGCGCGGCGCCCGCTACGAGAGCCCGAGACGCTCGAGCGCCGTAGCGTCGGGCGGCCGCTGCTCGAGCGGCGGGACGTACAGCGTCGACAGGGCGGTCACGTCGGCCGCCGTCAGCCGCTCGAGCGGCAGGCGGCGCGCAATCGGGTCGATCCCGGGATACGGGGAGGCCTCGTACACGACGACCTCGTGCCCGGCCGGGTAGCGCTCGAGCAGCGACTCGACGAGCAGCGGCAGGCCCGCCGGCTGTGCCTCGCCGGAGGCGCCTCGGCGCCCGACGGTGCCGACCTGCCAGAGGAGGAGCGCCGCGGTCGCATCGACGATCCGGCGGCGGAGCAGGAAGTCGGTCGCCTCGTAGCTCTGGCAGCCGCAGGCGGCGGGGTCGACGCCGAGGTCGGCGAACAAGCAGTCCTCCGCCGACACGGCCGGCAGCATCCTGGACGGGAAGCCCTCGTCCCGCGCACGCCGCAGCGCCTCGTGGGAGGGCGTCACGAAGATGCCCGGGTGCCCGTAGAAGGCGGCGCAGACCCGCTTGCCGGAGCGCACCTCGGCGAGGATCTCGTCCACCATCGCCTCGTAGGCGAGCGCCCGGTCGCGCCCTTCCCGGTAGTGGCGGTGCAGCGAGCGGACGTTGCGGTTCAACCGCGCGAGCCATGCCTGCGCGACCGGGTCGGCGACGAGGCCGAGGACGACGTCCGCCGCCTCGAGCTCGGCGCGCGCCTCGGTCGTCAGGTGCGCGTCCAGCGCGATGCCGGTGCCGACGACGGTGAGCGAGCCGGAGCCCACGCCGCTCTGCCCCGCCCGGCTACCTGATCCAGATGCAGATCCAGACCATCGCCTGGCCGGACTCCTTGGCGATCTGGCGCTGGATGGCGGCGAGGTCGCCGCTCAGGAGGAGCTGCTGGTCGCCCGCGGGCAGGCCGGAGTCGGCGATCGCCCTGGCGCGGTCGCGGTTCCACTCCTCTCGCAGCGGCTTGTCGAGCGCCAGCCGCTGCAGGAAGCTCCCGAGCGGCCCCAGCTTGGCCTCGAAGTCGAACTCGAACTCGATGTCGATCTCCTCGTCCACCGCCGCTCCCTTCCTCGCCGTTCGCGCGAGCGTACTCGCGCGCCTTCGGCGGCGTCAACGCGCCGCGCGGAGGCCGGCCTTGGACGCGCGCTTCGCCGCCTGGTAGCGGGCGAGCGCCTCGGGTGAGTCGACGTCGGCGAGCGTGTCGAACGGCGGCACGAGCGGGCGCGCCACCTCGACCCCGAACCGCTTGGCGAGCACGGAGCCGAGCGCGATCACCTTCATCTCCCCGAAACCCGGAAGCGAGGCGATCCGGCGGCGGAGGTCGTCGGCGTCCCGCGCCTGCGTCCACACCCGCTCGGCCCGTCCGCCGTACTCGCCGGCGACGACGCGGGCCAGCTCCTGCACGCGTGCGGCCATCGTGCCGGGGAAGCGGTGGACGGCCGGCTTCGCGCGGAAGGCCGCCACCAGCCGGTCCGGCTCCATGCCGGCGATGTCCGCCGCGTCGAGGCGGCCGAGTCGCTCCTCGAGCTTGCGGGGACCGGAGAACGCCTGCTGCACCCTCACCTGCTGGTCGAGCGCGAAGCCGACGAGGAGCGCGAAGGGATCGCGCGCGATGAGTCGGTCGGCCTCCTCGTCGCCCGTGTAGTAGAGCCGCTCGGGCACGCCCCGATCCTACTCCAGCATTCGCTCCCAGCCGGGGAAGTCGCCGTGCTCGCCGTAGGCGCGGACGGCGTCGCGCCAGTTGGGATGCGCGTGCACGCGTCAGGCGACGGCGAAGAGGGTCAGCTCGGGCTCGCGCTCGCCGCGCAGGACGGCGAGGTCGACCTCGACGCAGGCGATCCCGCGGGATCCGGCGAGCACGGCCGCCTGCGGCCGGAGGCGCTCGGCGGCGAGGAGGCCACGGCAAGCGGCGAGAGCCGGATGGCGACGGATGCGCTCGAGGTAGCGGCAGAGCTGCTCGACCGCCTCGATCGTTCCCGTCCGCTTCACCTCGACCGCGACCCAGCCGCCGGCGGCGTCACGGCACATGAGGTCGACCGGGCCGACGTCCGTCGGCCACTCGCGCCGCACGAGCCGGAGCCCGTCCGCGAGGACGCCGGGACGGCGCGCGAGCTCTGCCTGGAGGTCTCGCTCGACGCCGTTCTTCTCCAGCCCGGCCGCCTCGCCCATCGCGTGCGTGACGTCGCTCAGCACCTCGTGCAGGCGGATCTCGAGCCGGTCCTCCCCCTTCCCGGCGCGCTTGCGAACGACCAGGCGCTCGAGGGGGTCGCCGATCTCCTCGATCACGGTCGGCGGCGTCATCCAGTTCAGGGGCTTGTACCCTCCGGCGTCCGCGTGCACGAGCACGGAGCCGTCTGCCTTGATCATCAGCAGGCGCGTGGACGCTGGCAGGTACGCGCTCAGTCGCCCGGTGTAGGTGACCTCGCAGCGTGCGACGACAAGCCGCATGCTCGGCACCGTACTGGTTGTTTCGGACGTGTCCGCGACGGGCTCGAGGTACCTCTCGAATCCTGGGGCATCCCGCCTCTGCGAGGCGACCTCCTCAGGGTCGGCCGGCGCCTCTGCGCCCCTGACGAGGAGCGACTTCGGTCGCGACGAGGAAGCGTTCACCGGAAGCGTGTGACGCTTCGCACGGGCAAGGCGTGCCTCGGCCGAGCGGGGAACGTCCCCACGAGCGGGTTTACGAACATACGTTCTCTCGGTAACCTCCAGGCGTGGACCCACTCGGCGTCTTCAGCCCCGGCACCCGCGCCTGGTTCGAGCGGACGTTCGAGGCGCCGACCCCCGCCCAGTCGCTCGGCTGGCCGGCCATCGCCGCCGGAGGCCACGTGCTCGTGCAGGCCCCCACGGGCTCCGGTAAGACCCTCGCCGCCTTCCTGTTCGGCATCGACCGGCTCACCCCCACGGCGGGCCAGGGGCTTCGGCTGCTCTACGTCTCGCCGCTCAAGGCGCTGAACTACGACGTCGAGCGCAACCTGCGCGGCCCGCTCGCCGGCCTTCGCTCCGAGCTCAGGGTGGCGGTGCGTACGGGCGATACGCCGCAGAGGGAGCGGATGCAGATGCTCCGCCGGCCGCCCGACATCCTGATCACGACACCGGAGTCGCTGTTCCTGCTCCTCACCTCGCAGGCGCGGGAGCTCCTGCGCGGCGTCGAGACGCTCATCCTCGACGAGGTGCACGCCGTCGCCGCCACCAAGCGCGGCGCGCACCTCGCCCTGAGCGTGGAGCGCCTCGACCGTCTCACCCCGGGGCCGGTGCAGCGGATCGGGCTGTCGGCCACGCAGCGCCCTCTCGAGGAGATCGGGCGCTTCGTCTCCGGCGGGCGTTCCATCGAGCTCGTCGATGCGGGTCGAGCAAAGGAGCTCGACCTCGAGGTCGTCGTCCCGCTCGAGGACATGAGCGACCTGTCCGCCTCGCAGCCCATCCGCCAGCCGGAGCCGGCCGACGGCAGCTTCGTCGCGGACGGTGTCGGCCCCAGCACGCAGTCGATCTGGCCCTCGATCTACCCCGAGATCCTCCGCCTGATCGAGCAGCACCGCTCGACGATCGTCTTCGTCAACAACCGCCGCCTCGCCGAGCGCCTGGCGCTGCGGCTGAACGAGCTGGCCGAGCGGGAGATCGCCCGCGCACACCACGGCTCGCTCGCCCGCGAGCAGCGACTCGAGATCGAGGAGCTGCTGAAGCGCGGCGAGATTCCCTGCCTCGTCGCCACGTCGTCGCTCGAGCTCGGCATCGACATGGGCGCCGTCGACCTCGTCGTCCAGGTGGAGTCGCCCAAGTCGGTCGCGCGTGGCCTGCAGCGGGTGGGGCGCGCCGGCCATGCGCTCGGAGCCGTCTCCAAGGGGCGCATCTTCCCCAAGTTCCGGCTCGACCTCCTCGAGTCCGCGGTCGTCGCCAGGCGCATGCGTGCGGGCGAGATCGAGGAGACCGCGATCCCGCGCAACGCTCTCGACGTCCTCGCGCAGCAGATCGTCGCCATCTGCGCCGACGAGGAGGTGCCGGTCGACGAGCTGCACGAGCTCGTGCGCCGCGCCTACCCGTTCGCCGACCTCTCGCGCATCCAGCTCGAGAACGTCCTCGACATGCTGGCCGGCCGCTACCCGTCGGACGAGTTCGCCGAGCTCAGGCCGAGGATCGTGTGGGACCGCACCGCCGGCATCGTCCGCGGCCGCGCCGGCGCGCGCCGCCTGGCGGTCACGAACGCCGGCACCATCCCCGACCGGGGCCTGTTCACGGTCCAACTCGTCGACTCCGGAAGCCGCGTCGGCGAGCTCGACGAGGAGATGGTGTACGAGGCCAGGGCCGGGCAGACGTTCATGCTGGGCGCGTCCACCTGGCGGATCGAGGAGATCACACGCGACCGGGTGCTCGTGTCGCCGGCGCCGGGTGTCCCCGGCGCGGTGCCCTTCTGGAAAGGGGAGGGAGTCGGAAGGCCCTACGAGCTCGGGGCCGCGATCGGACAGGCGGCTCGCGAGCTCGCGTCGCTCCCGGATGGCGCCGCGCTCGAGCGGCTCGGCGTGGACTACCACCTCGACGAACGGGCGGCCCGGAACCTGCTCGCGTTCCTGCGCGAGCAGGAGGCGGCGACCGGCACGGTGCCGTCCGACCGCACGGTCGTGGTCGAGCGCTTCCGCGACGAGATCGGGGACTGGCGCGTCTGCATCCTCACCCCCTTCGGCGGCCGCGTGCACGCGCCGTGGGCGCTCGCGCTCACAGCGCGGCTGCGCGAGGCGGTCGGCCTGGACGTGCAGTCGATCTGGTCGGACGACGGGATCGCCCTGCATCTTCCCGACGCCGACGCCCCGCCCCCGCTGTCCGAGCTGCTGGTCGCAGCGGAAGAGGTGGAGGAGCTGGTCGTCGCCGAGGTCGGTGGGAGCGCCCTCTTCGGCTCGCGGTTCCGCGAGAACGCGGCGCGCGCGCTCCTCATCCCGCGCCGCCGTCCCGGGGAGCGGACGCCGCTGTGGCAGCAACGCCTGAAGGCGCAGTCCCTCCTGCAGGTGGCTCGCCGCTATCCGGCCTTCCCCATCGTGCTCGAGACCTACCGCGAGTGCCTCCAGGACGTCTTCGACCTGCCGGCGCTCCGCCGCCTGCTGCAGCGGATCGCGACGAGGGAGCTGGACGTCGTCGAGATCGAGACGCCGTCCGCATCCCCGTTCGCCGCCTCCCTGCTCTTCGACTACGTCGCCACCTACATGTACGAGGACGACACGCCTCCCGCGGAGCGGCGTGCGCAGGCGCTGTCGCTGGATCGCGAGCTCCTGCGCGAGCTCCTGGGGCAGGAGGAGCTGCGCGAGCTGCTCGACGCGAGCGCAGTCGAGGAGGTGGAGGCGCAGCTGCGCGGCCGTCCTCGTACTCCAGACGATCTGCACCATCTCCTTCTTCTTCGAGGTGATTTGCGATCCGAAGAGTACGATCAGACTCTGGCGGAGCCGCTCCTGCGCGAGCGGCGCGCCGTGCTCGTCCGCATCGGCGGCGAGGTACGTCTGATCGCGGCCGAGGACGCCGGTCGCTACCGAGACGGCGTCGGCGCCATGCCGCCCTCCGGTCTGCCGGATGCGTTCCTCCAGCCGGGCGAGCTCCCGCTGCGGAGCCTGCTCGCGCGCTTCGCCCGCGGGCGGGGGCCGTTCACGACCGCGGAGGCGGCGGCCCGCTTCGGCATCGACGCAGCCAGCGCCGAGGCGGAGCTGGAAGCGCTCGAACGGGAGGAGCGCCTCGTCCGCGGCGAGCTGCGCCCCGGGGGCACGGAACGGGAGTGGTGCGATCCCGACGTCCTCCGCCGGCTGCGCCGCGCGTCGCTCGCCGCGCTGCGCAGGGAGGTCGAGCCTGCGGAGCAGGCGGCGCTCGGCCGGTTCCTCCCGGCCTGGCACGGGATCGACCGGCGGGCGAGCCTGCGCGAGGCGCTCGTGCCGCTGCAGGGGCTCCCGCTGCCCGTGTCCCTGTGGGAGTCAGACATCCTGCCCCGCCGCGTTCCCGGCTACCGGCCGGAGCTCCTCGACCAGCTGTGCGCGACCGGTGAGGTCGTCTGGGTCGGCGCCGGGATCGACCGCGTCGCCGTGTACTTCCGGGAAGACGCGGCGCCGCTCGGGCGTCCGTCCGGGGCTCCGCCGAGCGAGACGGAGGCGGCCGCCCGGCTCCGCGAGGCCCTGCGCGGGAGCGCGCTCTTCTGGCCCGACCTGCTCGAGGAGTCCGGGCTGGATGCGGAGGCGGCGCTGCCGGCGCTGTGGGACCTTGTCTGGGCGGGCGAGGCGACGAACGACGCGTGGCAGCCGCTGCGCGCGCCTCGCCGGTACGGGGCTCCGAGGGAGGAGCGCCGTCCGCGGCGGTTCTCCCGGCGGCGCACCACGGCCGTGACGTCGACGCAGGGGCGCTGGTCGTTGACGGACCGCCTCTTCTCGGCGCGGCCGGACCGGCGCGCGCTCGCCGAGCTCCTGCTCGAGCGGCACGGCGTCGTCACGCGGGACGGCGTCCGGGCCGAGGGCATCCCGGGTGGCTACGGGGCCGTGTACGGTGAGCTCCGTGCGCTCGAGACGCTCGGTCTCTGCCGGCGCGGCTACTTCGTCGAGGGACTCGGCGGTGCGCAGTTCGCGCTCGGCGGGGCGGTCGAGCGGCTCCGCGAGCTGAGACCGCGCGAGGGCGACGAGCCCGAGCCGCTCGTGCTGGCCGCCGCCGACCCTGCGCAGCCGTACGGCGCCGCCCTGGCCTGGCCGAAGCGAGCCGGCGCCCGTGCCGCGCGGGTCGCGGGCGCGCTCGTCGTCCTGCTCGCGGGCGAGCCGGCGCTCTTCGTCGAGCGCCGGGGTCGCTCGCTCGTCCCGCTGCGCGAGCTGGACGAGGCGTGGCTGCGCCGCGCGCTCGGGGCGCTCGTCGAGCATGCGCGGCGACACGGGCTGAAGCGGCTCGCCGTGGAGCGCTTCGACGGAGTTCCCGTCGCCGACTCCGAGGCGATGCCGCTCCTCGCCGAGGCCGGCTTCGTCGCGGGGCCGCGAAGAGCCGTTCTGCGCACGTAGAGACGGCGACGTGGGGCTTCGGCTGGAGCGCGACGAGCGGCTAGACTCGCCGAGTGCCAGACCGAGTCCCAGAGGCGCCGCTCGAGGACTCCGGCTCAGGTCTCGCGCCCTCGGGAGACGGCTGGTTCGTCGTGAACGTGCGGGACGCCGAGTGGTGGTCGTCGGGGGCCTTCGGCTCGGGCTGCGGATTCGAGAGCCAGCAGTTCGCGTTTCCGCAGCTCGGCATCAACATCAGCGTCCTGGAGCCGGGGCAGCCGAACTGCCTCTACCACTCCGAGTCGCAGCAGGAGGCGTTCCTCGTCCTCGCCGGGGAGTGCCGACTTCTGGTCGAGGGGAGGGAGCGACTGCTGCGGCCGTGGGACTTCTTCCACTGTCCGGCCGGCGTCGAGCACGTGTTCGTGGGTGCGGGCGAGTCGCCCTGCGTAATCCTCATGACCGGGGTGAGGACGGAGGAGGAGCAGCTGCTCTACCCAGTGTCCGAGCTCGCGGCCTGGTACGGGGCGAGCGCGGAGGAGGAGACTTCCGACCCGCAGCAGGCATACGCTCGGTTCGAGCGGCCTCGGCGCGGACGGCCTTCGTACTGGGACCGCCTTCCCTGGGCGTAGGCGGGCAGGCGACCCGCCGGTCGTCGCTCGCAGGCGGTGCTCCGGGGAGGAGCCGTCCTCGACTTCGCCGAGCGCGCGACGGACCGCCTCGGCCCGGACGTCCCGGCCGACGCGCCCGACCTCCCGGGCATGCTCGGGCGGCTGCGCGCCGCCGAGCAGCGGCGCGAGGTACCGGCGCGCAGGCCGCCCGTGCGGCCGCTGCGGCACGCCGATTCGGGCAGGGGGGCAAGGCGACGACAACCGGGTCGCGTGCTGGTGCCCGCGCTGCCAGCCGGGCGAACAGGAAGGAGAGGCGGCCGCGGCGCCGTACGTGAACTCGTGGCACCGCGCTCGCCGCAGCTGTACGAGGCCATCAGGCGCTTCTGCCTCGGCGCGTTCGCCTGCCTGTACCGCGAGTCCCAGGCCGAGGCGCCGCTCCCCTTCTCGTTCGAGGAGCACGTCGCGCCCGACCGTCCGCCCCTGTACGAGTACCGGCCGCTCACGCGCGGCTACGTCGAGGCGCGAGCCGACCGGCTGCTGGCGCTCGACGACGCCCACTATGCGGTCGAGGAGCTCGCCCGCGAGCCGGCGGCTGCGATCTTCTCCCGAGCGCACGCCGACGCCTCGAGCCCGGGCGGCGGCGAGCGGCTCTTCCGCTCGATCCTGCTTCCGCTCCTGAGCGGCATCGCCGACCAGTGCGGCGGCTTCGAATGGGACGACCGCGTGTTCGAGCGCGCGTACCTCGATCTCGAGCAGGCGCTGTTCGGCGAGCGGCACGCGTACGCCGCCATCGCACCGCTCGTCGGCGTCTCGGTTCCCGTGCCGGTGAGCCTCGGGCGCGGCCTCCGCGTGCGCGCCGCCGCCGTGGGCGAGATCTCGTCCTACTGGCCGGAGGCGAACGGCCTGCTGCCGCCGGCGTTCGGCCGCGAGGCAGAGCGTGCGGCGGTCGCCGAGCTCGAGTGCGTCTTCCCGGCGGGCGCGGTCGAGCTGCCGGACGCTCCGGGCGAGATCGCCGACGCCGTCACCGCGCTCCGGCTCGCGACGGCAGCGCCCGTTGCCGCCGGGCCCGTGCTCTTCGAGCGGCTCGACTGGCGCCCGGTGGGCGTGCGCCCGGTGCTGGCGATCGCGGCCGCCGAGCCGCCGGGAGAGCCGACGCGCCTGGACGAGTTCCGCGGCGGCCTCGCCGCCGAGCTGCTGCAACGCCTCGCCGTATGTGACGGCGACCCGCCGCTCGGCGAGGCGGTCGACCACTGGGAGCTGTCGCTGTTCGCCGCGGAGCCCTCCCGTTCCGGCGAGCTGCGGGAGTCGCTCGCGGCTCTCCTCGGCGCGGGCGACGGCCTGTGGGCGGCGTCTGCCCGGCTCGCGGCGCTGGTGGGGGAGAGCCCGGCCGAGCGCGGCGAGCTGTTCGCCAGGTTGCGCGGGCTCGCCGGGGGCGGCCATGCGTCGACGCGCGACGGCGAGGCGATCCGTCGCGCGATCGTCGAGGCGCTGATGAGCGACGACAGGCACGGCCTCGTCGCGCGCCTCGACGACTCGCTGCTCGGGCTGACGCCTCGACCGCGAAGCTATTTCGCGGTCGAGGCGCTGGCGAGCTGACGGCTGGCTGGAACTGCCGCGCATGGCCCATCCAGCGGCGGCGCGCCTCGGCACACCCTCGATACGAACCCGTCACACCTCCGTGGCGGCCGGTCGGCTACCGTCGAGCCATGGACGAGGCGAGGGCCGTGCTGGCGCGACTCCAGCGCATCGAGCGGCTGGAGCGGGCGGGCGCGCCGGCCCGCGACCTGCTCGTCGAGGTGCGCACGCTCCTCGGGGAGGCGGAGGCGTGGCTGCGTGCGGAGCCAGCACGCGCCGGCGGCGTGGCCGAGAGCGCGCTCGAGCGCTGCCGGCGCGCGGTGGCCGCCGCCGAGCGGGGCCGGATGGCGGCGGAGGACTCTGGTAACGTGGCTCGAAGAGAGCCCGAGCATGGGTCTCTTGCACGCACTGCGCGAGCCCGCGGTGGGCGAGCTCCCCCAGAAGGAAGCCATGGCACGAGTCATAGCGTTCGCCAACCAGAAGGGCGGGGTGGCGAAGACGACCTCGACGCTCAACCTCGCGGTCGCGCTCGCCGAGCAGGGATCGAAGGTGCTGACGGTCGACCTCGACCCTCAGGGCAACCTGACCATGAGCCAGGGCCTCAACCCGGACACGATCGAGCGCTCCATGTACGACGTGCTCGTACACCGGCTGCCGATCGAGCAGGTCGTCCACGAGGGCGAGATCGACCTGGCCGTGTCGTCGATCGACCTCGCGGGGGCCGAGCTGGCGCTCTCGAGCATGATCGGCCGGGAGCGGGCGCTCGAGCGGGCGCTCTTCCCGGTGAAGCCGCAGTACGACTTCGTGCTCATCGACACGCCGCCGTCGCTCGGCCTGCTCACGATCAACGCCCTCGTCGCCTCCGACGGGGTGATCGTGCCGGTCCAGTGCGAGTACCTCTCGCTGCGCGGGCTGGTGCAGCTCGAGAACACCCTGAGCATGATCCGCGAGAACCTCAACCCGAACGTTGGCATCCAGGGGATCCTGCCGACCATGTTCGACGGGCGGACGCTGCACGCGCGCGAGGCCGTCGAGATCCTGGAAGAGAACTTCGGCGACCTCGTCTTCAAGACGCGGATCCGAAAGACGGTGCGGTACGCGGAGGCGCCCGTAAAGGGGCTGAGCGTGCTCAAGTACGAGCCTCAGGGCAGCGCCGCCGAGGCCTATCGAGAGCTGGCAAAGGAGGTCGTCAATGGCGCGCAAGCGCGCCAGCATGCGTGAGGGGCCGCTCGCGGAGCTCTTCCGGGCAACCGAAGCGGCGCAGCGGCAGGCAGGGCAGGACGCGTCCTCGCCGGAGGAGGCAGGTCGCGCCGAGCCGGTCGTGCCGGCATCTGCGCCCCCCTCGTCGCCTCCGCCACCGACGGAGCAGGCGGGGGGCGCTCCGCGTCCGAAGCGTGGACGTCCACGGCACCTGGAGCCGGTCGACACGGCCGAGACGCTCGCGCCGGCGCCCGTCGAGCCCGAGGCCGCCGCGCTGGCTGTTCCGCTCGAGCCCCTGGCGGCAGATCCTGGGCTGCATAGGGACCTGTGGCAGGACTCGCCCGAGCCGCCCATCCTGCACGCGGTGCCGCGGCCCGAGTCGGGCACCTATGTGGCCGTGATCAAGGTCGTCGGCGTCGGTGGCGCTGGGCTGAACGCCGTCAACCGGATGATCGACGCGGGGCTCTCGGAGGTCGAGTTCATCGCGGTCAACACGGACATCCAGCAGCTGCAGTTCTCCGACGCCCCCGTCAAGATCCACATCGGCCGGGAGCTGACGCAGGGGCTCGGCTCAGGGGCCGACCCGGCGATCGGCCGCGCTGCAGCGGAGGAGAGCGCCGATCAGATCAAGCAGGCGCTCCGCGGCGCGGACATGGTGTTCGTCACCGCCGGCGAGGGCGGCGGCACGGGCTCCGGCGCCGCGCCCGTCGTCGCGCGGATCGCGCGGGAGCTGAAGGCGCTCACCGTCGGCATCGTCACGACGCCGTTCAAGTTCGAGGGCGCGCACCGCCGCCGCTCGGCCGAGGAGGGCGTCGAGGCCCTGCGCGCCGAGTGCGACACCGTCATCGTCGTGCCCAACGAGAAGCTGCTCGAGGTGCTCGACCGCTCGACGTCGATGCTCGACGCGTTCCGGATCGCCGACGACGTCCTCCGTCAGGGCGTGCAGGGCATCTGCGACCTGATCACGATGCCCGGCCTCATCAACCTCGACTTCGCCGACGTGCGCACGATCATGACCGAGGCCGGCAACGCGCTGATGGGGATCGGCTACTCGAGCGGCGGGGACCGGGCGGTGGAAGCCGTCGAGCGGGCTCTCCGCTCGCCGCTGATCGAGGGGGAGATGGTCGGCGCCCGCGGCATCCTGCTCTCGATCGCCGGCGGCGAGGACCTGTCGTTGCACGAGGTGAACCAGGCGGCCGAGATCGTCCGCCAGCGCGCCACGGACGAGACGAACATCATCTTCGGCGCCACGATCGACGAGCGCCTGAACGGGCAGGTCTGGGTGACGGTGATCGCGACCGGCTTCGGCGGAGCCCGCCGCGCCACCCCCTTCCGCTCGGGCGAGCGAGCTCCGTTCGAGCCTCCGAGCTTCCTTCGCCAGTAGGACGCCCGGCACGGCGAGCGGGCGCGGTAGCCGGCAGTACAGTTGTCCCGTGCGAGGCGTCATCGTCGCCGGTCGGCCGCTGACCGCCGAGGCCGGCGGCTTCATCGTCGTCCAGCGTGCGCGCGCCCGCTGCGGCCGGCTGTTCGGCCTCTTCGTCGGCGGGGCCCCGTCGGTCGGGCTCCGTCGCGACGGGAGCCTTGTGGCGACGGAGGATCGCCGGCCTGGCGGACACGGCCCCGTCGTGGGATGAGCGGCAGCCTCCTCGTGCGGCCTGCGCAGCCTCGGGACGCACAGGCGCTCGTCGCGCTGGCCGCAGCGGTCGCGTCGGAGCCCGAAGGCTGGCTGATCGGTGACGAAGGCCGGCGCGGCGCCGGTGACGAGCGGCGCTACCTGAAGGCGCTGCGGCGCTACGCGGACGCGGCGGTGTTCGTGGCGGAGGCGGAGGGACGGATCGTCGGCCGCCTGTCCGTGGCTCGCGACCCACACCCCGCAAGCGCGCACGTGGCCGACCTCGGCTTGATGGTGGCTGCCGACTACCGGCGCCGTGGAGTCGGCCGCGCGCTCCTGGCGGCGGCGGTCGAGTGGGCGCGGACGTCCGGGGTGGCGAAGCTCGAGCTGCACGTTTTCCCGCACAACGCGCCCGCGATCGCGCTGTACGAGAGCTTCGGCTTCGTCCGCGAGGGGTACCGCCGCGCCCACTACCGGCGAGGCGGGTACGGGCACGGGTACGTGGACGCGATCCTGATGGCGCTGTTCACGGAGGAGCTGTGCCGGGAGGAGCCATCGGGCGGAGCCCCTGCCGCGGAGCGACTGCGGGTGTGAGGGAGGCCCACGGCGCCGGCGCGGGCGGACGCCGACCGCCGCCTCAGCCCTGCTGGACCTTGCCGTTGGTCGCCGCCCGCTCCCTCACCTCGCGCTCGCGGGCGACTGCCTCCACGGCGCGCTCGAGCAGCGAGCAGAGCCGCCGCAGGCGGCGTGGCTCCGAGCGGAGCTCGAGAAGCTCCTGCTTGGGCTCGAGCCCGAAGTCGACGCGCGAGGCGATCTCGAACGAGAGCGGGCCCGAGCTACCGTCCGGCTCATCCACGTCCGCTTCTGCCACCTCGACGAGGCGGCGGAAGAGCTCGAGCGCACGGTCTGCCTCCGAGCCGAGCGGGTCGCCTTCCTCGTCGTCGAGCGGTTCCACGACCGCCGTCGGGAACGAGCGCCCGGACGTGAGCTCGCGCAGCCGGAAGCGGCCGCGGCCCTCGACGACGACGTTCATGCGCCCGTCGTCGAACACCTGCAGTACCTCGACGACGGCGGCCCGTGTGCCGACGTCGCGTCGGCCGCGCTCGTCCTCGAGGACGAGCCCGAACTCGAAGCCCTGTCGGAGGCACTCGCCGACGAGCTCGCGGTAGCGCTCCTCGAAGACGTGGAGCGGGACGCGCTCGGTGGGAAGGAGGACGAGCGCGAGCGGGAAGAGTCCGAGCTCCGGCACGGAGGGGAACTAGCGTAGTCGCCGACTACCACATCAGGCCCTGTCCAGCCGTTCCGGTGCCTGGCCGCGCTTCGCGGCCGGCGCGGCCGTGGCCGTAGACGTGGACCCGAGCGCATGGACGGTGCGGACGCGGCGCTCGCCGGCCGGGGAGCGGCACCCGCCGCGGTCGAGCATCTAGAGTCCTGGCGTGGCCACCGGGCGCCACCTCGACTCGTGCTTCTCGGCCGCGCTCCGCGGCCTCGTTCCCTACGAGCCCGGAAAGCCCGTGGAGGAGGTGCAGCGGGAGCTCGGCATCGAGCGGGTCGTGAAGCTCGCCTCGAACGAGGGCCCCTACGGCCCCTTCCCGGCCGCCGTCGCCGCGATCGAGCGGGCGACGCCGGAGCTGAACCGCTACCCGGACGGCGGCGCCTACCGTCTGCGCGAGGCGCTCGCCGCCAGGCACGGCGTCGCCTTCGAGGAGGTGATCACCGGCGCCGGTGCGGACGGGCTGATCGACGGCCTCTCCCAGGTCTTCCTCGACCCGGGCGACGAGATCGTCTGCGGCTGGCCGTCGTTCGTGAGCTACGTGATCGACGCGCGCAAGCTCGGAGCGACCGCGCGGCTCGTGCCGCTGCGAGAGCACCGCTACGACCTCGAGGCGATGCTCGGCGCCGTCGGGCCGCGCACCAAGCTCGCCTACCTCTGCCTGCCGAACAACCCGACTGGGACGATGAACACGCGCGGCGAGGTGGAGTCATGGTTCGAGCGGGTGCCGGAGCACGTCGTCACCGTCGTCGATCAGGCGTACTTCGAGTACATCGACGACTCCGACTACGTCGACGCGATCGAGGAGCACTTCAAGGCGGGGCGGAACGTCGTCGTCCTGCGCACGTTCTCGAAGATCTACGGGCTGGCCGGCCTCCGCGTCGGCTACGCGGTCGCACCGGCGGCCGTCGCGACCGAGCTGTCCAAGGTGCGGCGGGCGTTCGATGTGTCCACCCCGGCGCAGGAGGCCGCGCTCGCGAGCCTCGCCGATCCGGCGGAGGTCGCGCGCAGGCGCGAGCTGAACGCCGCCGGCCGCACCGAGCTCGAGCGGGTGCTGCGCGCGCGCGGGCTCGCGCCGGTGCCGGGAGCCGTCGCGAACTTCGTCTTCGTCGAGCTCGGCGAGGACTCGCGACCCTTCCACGAGCGGCTCCTGCGCGAGGGAGCGATCGTGCGGCCGACGCACGGGTTCGGCGCGCCGCAGGCGATCCGGGTGACCGTGGGTACACCCGACGAGCACGCGTTCCTGGCGGACGCCCTCGCCCGCGCGCTGGCACCGTCGGCCTAGCGCCTTCCCCGTCCGCTCGCGCAGCCCGCCCGAAGGCGCGCCCAGGAAGCCCCGCCCGCGCCGCGCCGCCTCGCCTGCGCTGCGCCGCCGCGCCCGGGCGGCAACGGAAGCCCCACCCGCACCGACGACGCCGCCCGCGGCGACTCGGCCCACGACGGCGATCCGCGTGCGCCCCCGGGCTGCGTGCGCCCGAGTTGAGCTTGCTCTTCGCGCCCACGCCCTCCGGCTTGCGGCGGCGAGCGAGGGTACCTTTTCGCCGCGTGCTGCGTGCCCAACGACGCCAACTGCAGCTTCTCCGCCGGGGGCGGGACTTCCGCGCGCTCTTCCTGGCCGCGCTCGCCTCGGGGCTCGGAACCTGGCTGGCGGTCATCGCGCTCACCGTCGACGTCTTCGACCGCACGCACTCCGCGACGTGGGTGAGCGCGCTGCTGATCGCGGATTTCCTGCCCGCGGTCGTGATCGGGCTGACGGCGGGGCCGCTCGTCGACCGCCTCTCCCGGCGCGGCCTGATGCTCGGCGCCGACCTGGCGCGTGCGCTCGTCTTCGCCGCGCTTCCCTTCGCCGACACGCCGGGGCAGATCGTCGGGCTCGCCGCCGTGGCAGGTTTCGCCACCGGCGTCTTCCGCCCCGCAGTGTTCGCGGGGCTTCCGAACCTCGTCGACGAGCCCGATCTCCCGGGTGCCAACGCGCTGCTGCGCCTCGTCGAGACGATGACCATGACCGTCGGCACGCTCCTCGGCGGGATCGCCGCCGCGGCGTCCGGCCCGCACCTCGCCTACTGGCTGAACGCGGCCTCCTTCCTGCTCTCGTTCGCCCTCGTCGCTGGGATCGCCTCCGACCGCTTCCAGTCGGAGCCGTCGGACAGCCGCGGGCACCTGAGCGACATGCAGGAAGGCTTCGCAACCGTGCGCCGGTCGCCGGCGCTCCTCACCGTCTTCGTCGTCTGGAACCTCGTCCTCTTCCCGAGCGGGGCCGTGAACGTGGCCGAGGTCGAGCTTGCGAAGGTCTCGTTCGACGCGGGATCGCTCGGCTTCGGGCTGCTGTGGACGGCGACCGGCATCGGACAGGCGCTCGGCAGCCTGTTCGCGCCCTCCTGGCTCGAGCGCAGGGGGATGCGGACCGTGTACGCGGGCGCGGTCGCGCTGATGGGGTTCGGCGCGCTCGCGGCGGCCGGCTCGCCCGACGTGTGGGTTGCGCTCTGGTGCGTGGCGCTGAGCGGAGCCGGAAACGGCGCCGCGCACGTGTACAACGTCCTGCTCGTGCAGCGCGGCGCGCCGGACCGGGTGCGCGGTCGGGCCTTCACCGTGATCATGAGCGCGACGTTCGCCGCCTTCGGCGTGGGGATGATCGTCGGCGGCCCGCTGACGGACGCGGTCGGCCCGCGCTGGGTCTACGCGGGGGCCGGCGTCCTGACGACCGGGGCGGCCGCGGCAGGCGCACTGCTCACGCGCAGGATCCGAGCAGCGATCGACGCGGCCGAGCCGGAGGCGCGGCCTGCCTCGGCGGTGGGCTAGCCGCGTGGCCGGCGGGCGGCGGCGCTGGACGAGAGAGGAGCTCGTCGACGGGGTCCGGGCGGGCGACCGGCGCGCGCTCGCCCGCGCGATCACCCTCGCCGAGAGCTCCGACCCGCTCGCGGTCGAGGTCGTCCGCGAGCTCTACCCGTGTACGGGGCGCGCGTACACGGTCGGCGTCACCGGCCCGCCCGGCGTCGGCAAGTCGAGCCTGGTCGCGGCGCTGCTGCCGGAGCTGCGGCGGCGCGGGCTTTCCGTCGGGGTGGTGTCCGTCGACCCGTCGAGCCCGTTCTCGCAAGGCGCGCTCCTCGGCGACCGCATCCGGCTCGCCGACCACTTCCTCGACCCGGGCGTGTTCATCCGTTCGATGGGGACGCGCGGCCATCTCGGAGGCCTCGCCGAGGCGACCCTGCAGGCGGTGCTCCTCCTCGACGCGGCCGGCAAGGACGTGGTGTTCGTAGAGACGGTCGGCACCGGTCAGAGCGAGGTCGAGGTGATCACGATCGCCGATACCGTGCTGCTCGTGCTCATGCCCGGCTCGGGCGACTCGATCCAGGCGCTGAAGGCGGGGATCATGGAGATCCCGGACGTGATCGCCGTGAACAAGATGGACCACCCGGCTGCGAAGACGATGGTGCGGGAGGTGCGCTCGGTGCTCGGCCTGGGCGAGCGGCGCGGCTGGCAGCCGCCGGTGGTGGCGACGGAGGCGGTGCGTGGCGAGAACGTCGCCGAGCTGTGGCGCGAGCTGGAGGCGCACCGCGTCCACCTCGAGCGCGGCGGCGTGCTCGAGGAGCGGCGGCGCCGGAATCTCGCCCGGGGGGTGTTCGCGCTCGCCTCCTCGCGCGCGCGCGCCCACCTCGAGCGCGCCGTCGCCGGCGACCCCGCGCTGCGGCGGGTGCTCGACGCGGTCGAGCGGCGGGAGCTCGACCCGCTGTCGGCTGTCGAGCACATCCTCGACCACGTCTTCCGCCTCGGTGAGCGGGACCGCTCCCGGCCTGCCTGAGCTCGAGGCCGCCCGCGCGCCACGCCCGTCTTCCGCTCGCAGACGCTGTCGTCGCGGGCGAAGCCGAGGGATCCGGAGGACGTCGCCGCCGAGCTCGGCCGCTACCAGGCTCGACTGCGCTCGAGCGCCACGGAGGGACGGTGGAGACGTTCATCGGCGACGCGGTGATGGCGCTGATGGCGCGATCCCGCTCGCGCAGGAGCTGCTCGAGCTGCTGCGCCGCGGCGGACGCATGCAGTGCGCGGCCGTCGACCTGCCGCTGCTCGCGGCGACCGCCTGATCAGGCGGTCGCCGCGAGCCGGGCGCGGAGCTCGCGGAAGCCCCCCTGCGCCACCGGTCGCGCGTCGAGGCCGCGGGCGGCGAGCACGCTCGCCGCGACGGCCGCGCGGGCGCCGCTCTCGCAGATGGTCACGATCGTCCGGTCGCGCGGCAGCTCGGCGGCCGCCTCGGCGACGAGCCGGTAAGGAATGTGCCGGCTGCCGGGAAGCGGCGTCTGTTCGTGCTCGTCGGCCTCGCGCACGTCCACGAGCTCGGCGCCGTAGGCCAGCAGCGCGTCGAGCTCGTCGACGCCCACCGCCTCGATCCGGTGCCCCTGGCGGGGGCCGAGCAGGTAGCCGGCGAGGTCGAGGAAGCCGACCGAGCGCAGGCCGCGGGCCGCCCGCTCGGCCTCCTCGCGCGAGGACGCGTGCAGGACGACCGGCGAGCCGGCGGGCAGGACGAAGCCGGCCTTGGTCGCGAAGCTCGTGCCGGAGACGGGGACGTTGACCGCGCCCTCGAGATGGCCGCCGAGGAAGTCGTCCACGGGGCGGACGTCGAGGATCGCGCCCGCTCCCGGCTCGGCGAGCTCCTCGAGCGGCGGCGGCGCCGCCAGGAAGGGGCCGCGGTTCAGCTCGACGATCCGCTGCATGTTCGGCGGCCTCGGTGTCGTCACGGACGCGCTCGCCCGCACGAACTCGTCGATCGTCGCAAGGCCGAGGGCGGCGTTGAAACGGCGTTCGAAGCCGATCGTCGTCGAGCCCTTCGAGCTCATCCCCTTGCCGCACAGCGATCCCGCCACGTGCCCCGGGTACACCTCGACGCCGTCCGGGAGCTCGAGCAGCCGGCGCAGGCTGCGGAACAGGTCCTCCGCCCCCTCCACGGCCTCGACGGCCAGGTCGGGCCGGGCGGCGTCCCCGACGAAGAGCGAGTCGCCGGTGAGGACGAGCCACGGCTCCTCGCCGCGGGTGCGATCGGTGACGGTGAAGCAGCAGTGCTCGGGCCGGTGGCCGGGCGTGTGCACGACCCGGACGACGACGTTGCCGACCGTCAGCTCCTGGCCGTCGGCGAGCGGCTCGAACGGGAACGCCGGCTGGCAGAGCGGGTGGACGGCGACCGGCACGCCGTGCTCGAGCGCGAAGCGCCCGTGGCCGGACACGTGATCGGCGTGGTTGTGCGTCTCGAGCACGCGCACGATCCGCACCTCGCGGCGCTCGGCCTCGGCGAGGTAGGGCTCGATCGCGTAGGCCGGGTCGACGACCACCGCCTCGCCGCAGGCCTCGCAGCCGACCAGGTAGGAGGCGCAGCCGAGGTCGTCGTCGACGAACTGCCGGAAGAGCACGGACGCGAGGCTAGCAAGCTGCGACGCGGACGTGGACGTCGGGCGCCGGCGGCCGCGCGGGCGTTCCTCACAGCCCGAGCTGGCGAGCGATGACCATGCGCTGCACCTCGTTCGTCCCCTCGCCGATCTCGAGCACCTTCTGGTCGCGATAGAAGCGCGAGATCGGGTGCTCGTCCATGAAGCCGTAGCCGCCGTGGATCTGCAGGGCGTGGTTCGCGACGCGGTGGGCGAGCTCGCCGGTGAAGAGCTTCGCCATCGCCGCCTCCTTGGCGAACGGCCGGCCGGCGTCCTTCAGCCACGCCGCCTTGTACACGAGCTGCCGGCCCGCCTCGATCTCGGTGGCCATGTCCGCGAGCTTGAACTGGATCGCCTGGAACTCCGCGATCGGCCGCCCGAACTGGCGCCGCTCCTTCGCGTGCGCGAACGCGAGGTCGTAGGCGCCCTGGGCGAGCCCGACCCCCATCGCCGCCACCGAGATCCGCCCGCCGTCGAGGATCTCGAGGAACTGGCGGAAGCCCTGTCCCCGCTCGCCGAGCAGGTTCCCGGCCGGGACGGCGCAGTCCTGGAAGGAGAGCTCGCGCGTGTCCGAGGCGCGCCAGCCCATCTTGCGCATCGGCTCGGAGACGACGTAGCCGGGCGTCCCGTTGGGGACGATCAGGTTGGAGATCTCGTCCTCGCCCGTGCGGGCGGTGATCGTCACGCAGGCGGTGATGTCCGTCCCGGCGTTGGTGATGAAGATCTTCGACCCGTTCACGATCCAGCGCCCGTCGCGAAGCTCGGCGCGCGTCTGCGAGGCGCCCGCGTCCGAGCCCGCGCCCGGCTCGGTCAGCCCGAAAGCCGCCAGTCGACGGCCGGAGGCGAGCTCGGGGAGCCACCTGCGCTTCTGCTCGTCGTCACCGAAGAGGAGGATCGGCATCGTCCCGAGCGAGGTGTGCGCGGCGAGCGTGATGGCGAGCGAAGAGTCGACGCGCGCCAGCTCCTCGACGGCGATCGCGTAGGAGAGGGTGTCGCCCCCGGCCCCGCCCCATTCCTCGGGCACCGGGATGCCCATCAGCCCGAGCTCTGCCAGCTCGGCGACGAGCTCGTACGGAAAGCGGTGCTCGCGGTCGAGCTCCGCCGCCAGCGGGGCGACGCGCTCGCGCGCGAACTCGCGCACCGTGCGGCGGACGAGCTCGTGCTCCTCGGAGAGATCGAAGTCCATCGGCGAGGTCGCGCCCAAGGATAGGCTCAACGCGTGCGGGCGGACATGGACCGGCGGGCGATGGCGCTCCTGTCGTCCGGGCACATGGCTGTCGACTTCGCCGGTGGCGCGCTGCCCGCGCTGCTGCCCTCGTTCGTCGACCGCTTCGGCCTCTCCTACACGCTGGCAGCCGTGCTCGTGCTCGCGTCGACGATCTCCAGCTCGGTCGTCCAGCCGCTCTTCGGCCTGTGGTCCGACCGGCGCGGCGCCGTCTGGCTGATCCCGCTCGGCGTGGCCGTGGGGGGGATCGGCATGGGCCTCGCCTCCGCGGCGCCGGCGTACGGGCTCGTCGCCCTGTGCGTCGTCGCGAGCGGCATCGGCACGGCCGCCTACCATCCGGAGGGCTCGAAGTTCGCCGCCTACGCGAGCGGCGCGAGACGGGCGAGCGGGATGTCGATCTTCTCGGTCGGCGGCAACGTCGGCTACGCGCTCGGCACGCTTGCGACGACGCCGCTCGTGGCCGCGCTCGGACTCACCGGCGGGCTGCTCCTGATCGTTCCCTGCGCGCTCGTCGCCGGCGCCCTGTTCGCGGCCGTGCCCTTCCTCCTCTCCCTCGAGCCGCCGGTGAGGGTCGATCGCCCCGTGGTGGCGGGGGAGGAGCACGTCGGCGCGATGGTGCTGCTGCTCGTCATCGTCGCCGTGCGCAGCGTCGCCTGGTTCGGTCTGCTCACGTTCGTGCCGCTGTGGGAGCGCTCGCTCGGGCACTCGAAGTCGTACGGCCTCCACCTCCTGTCGCTCATGCTGCTCCTGGGCGCGATCGGCACGCTCGTCGCGGGCCCGGCCGCGGACCGGTTCGGCCGGCGGCCGATCCTGATGGTGAGCAACGTCGTCGTTCCGCCCGCCATCCTCGCCTTCGTCGTCGTCGGCGGCGTCCCCGGCGCGGTCGCGCTGTGCGTGGTCGGCCCGGCCGTCGTCGGCACCTTCGGCGTGACGATGGTGATGAGCCAGGAGTACCTGCCCCGTCACATCGGCATGGCCTCCGGCCTCTCGATCGGCCTCTCGATCGGCCTGGGCGGGATCGCCGCGGTCATCCTCGGCGCGATCGCGGACGGCATCGACCTGCGCACGGCGCTGTACATCTGCGCGGCCGCCCCTCTCGTCGGCGCGCTGCTGACGGTGTTCCTTCCCCCCTCGCGCACCCGCGCCCGCCTCGCGCCGGAGATCGCTCCCTCGTGAGCGCCCGTGCCGGCGTGAGGTAGGCTCGCCTGCGGCAACGACGGAGGGGGGTCCGGTCTGTGGGCGTGACGGCGCGCGAGTTCTTCGAGTCGCTGCCCGGCCGAGCGGCCGGGAAGGACACCGGCGGGCTGGCGGCGAGCTACGTGTTCTCGATCGACGGCAGCGGCACCTGGACGGTGCGTATCGCGAACGGGGAGGTGACGGTCACGGAGGGCGACGCCGGCGGCGACTGCACGATCTCGACCTCCGAGGCCGTCTTCGAGCGGATCGTGGCCGGCAAGCAGAACCCCCTCAGCGCGTACGTGCTGGGCAAGCTCAAGGTGCACGGGGATGTCGGCGCGGCGATGAAGCTCGGCAAGCTCTTCTAGCGGTGCCGCTCGACCCCCAGGCGCGCGCGTTCCTCGACCGCCTCGCCCAGGCCGGGGCCGTCGCCTTCGGCGAGATGCCGGTCGGGGAGGCGCGCCGCCAGCAGGAGGAGGGCGCGCCTGCCCTGTTCGGCCCGGTCGAGGAGGTGCCGTTCGCCGACCGCTCCCTGCCCGGCCCGGCCGGTCCGGTGCCCGTCCGCGTGTACTCGCCCGTGCCGGAGCCGGCGCCTGCGCTCGTCTACTTCCACGGCGGCGGCTGGGTGCTCGGGAGCGCGCGCACCGTGCACGGCGTCTGTGCGACGCTCGCGCGGCGCGCCGCCTGCGCGGTCGTCTCGGTCGACTACCGGCTCGCGCCGGAGCACCGCTTCCCAGCCGCGCTCGACGACGCCTGGGCCGTCACGACGTGGGTGGCGGAGCACCCCGGCCAGGTGGGTGGCCGGGAGGGTCTTCTCGCCGTCGGGGGAGACAGCGCCGGCGGCAACCTGGCTGCGGTCGTCGCCCGCCGCGCCCGCGACGCCGGGCTCGCGCTCGCGCTGCAGCTGCTCGCGTACCCGGTGCTCGACGCGGACTTCGAGCGACAGAGCTACCGCGACTTCGCCGAGGGCTACTGGCTGACGCGAGCCGCGATGCAGTGGTTCTGGGACCAGTACCTTCCGGACGGCGACCGCCTCCACCCCGACGCCTCGCCGCTGCGCGCCCCCGACCTGGCGGGCGTCGCGCCCGCGTACGTCGTCACGGCCGAGTGCGACGTCCTCCGCGACGAGGGCGAGGACTACGCGCGCCGGCTGGAGAGCGCCGGCGTGCCGACGACGCTGCGCAGGCACGCCGGCATGATCCACGGCTTCCTCCGCCTGCCGGCCGTCCTCGACGGCGCCCGAGCGGGCCTCGACGAGGCGAGCCGTGCCCTCGCTGGCGCATTCGCAGGCCGGGCACGCTCCGGCGCCTGAGGGCGGGGTCTGTCTGCCGCGCGCGACAACGAGCTCCGGTTTGTCCGGCCCGCCCTCGTGCGCATGCCGGCCGACGCTGCGCCGAGGTGTCAGACCCGTCGTCAGGGGGCGCTGCCGGCCTCGTCTGGGCCTGAGCGCGGGGCGGCCGGGCGAGGCTCGTCTTCGAGCTCCAGCAGGAGCGTCCCCCCGGCCACCCGGTCGCCCTCGACGACGAGCACCCGCCCGACGACCGCCTCGTACGGCGCGACGAGCGGCGTCTCCATCTTCATCGCCTCGAGGACGACGAGCGGCTGGCGGGCCTGAACCGCGTCTCCCTCGGCGACCAGCACCCGGATGACGGTGCCCGGCATCGGCGCGACGAGCGTGCTCTCGACCCCAGTCGACCGGTGCTCCCCGAGCGCCGCCTCGGCATCCGGCGGCGGGGCCGGGGCAGGGGAGGGGAGGTTGAGCCGGAAGGCGCCGCGCCAGGGCTCGGACGGGAGTCGCAACGGCGGCGGCGAGAGCGGGGGGTGCTCGACGAGGAACGCTGTCGTCGTCTCGCCTGCGCGAACCAGCGGGTGCGCCACGAGCCAGCGCAGGAAGGGGAGGTTCGTCTCGACGCCCTCGACCACCGTCTCCTCGAGCGCCCCCGCGAGGCGGTCGAGCGCTTCCCCGCGCGTCGGCGCGTAGGCGATCAGCTTCGCGATCATCGGGTCGTAGGAGATCCCGACCTCGTCGCCCTCCTCGACGCCCGCGTCGACGCGGACGCCGCCGGGCAGCCGCAGGCGCTCGAGCCGGCCCGAGCGGGGAAGCAGCGAGCGCGGGTCCTCCGCGTACAGGCGCACCTCGACGGCGTGCCCCGCCGTGGCGGGGGGCGGCGGCACCCGGCCCCCGTTGGCAATACGGAGCTGCTCGGCCACGAGGTCGAGGCCGGTGACGAGCTCGCTGACGGGATGCTCGACCTGAATGCGGGCGTTCAGCTCGAGGAAGAAGAACTCGCCGTCTCGGAGCAGGAACTCGACCGTCCCTGCGCTGCGGTAGCCGATCGCGCGGGCGAAGGCGACCGCGGCCTCCGACATGCGGCGGCGGAGCTCGGGCCCGACGGCCGGGGACGGCGCCTCCTCGAGCACCTTCTGGTGGCGGCGCTGGATCGAGCACTCGCGCTCGCCGACCGCGACGACGCCTCCGTGCTCGTCCGCGAGCAGCTGGATCTCGACGTGGCGCGGCCGCTCGAGGGAGCGCTCGCAGAAAACCCGGCCGTCGCCGAAGGCCGAGGCTGCCTCGCGAGCCGCCGCCTCGAGCGCGCCGTCCAGCTCGTCGGCGCCGTGCACGACGCGCATGCCGCGTCCGCCGCCGCCGGCTGCCGCCTTGACGAGGAGCGGGAACCCGAGCTCAGCCGGGTCGCCCGAGGCGAGGACGGGGACGCCGGCGTGTCGCGCCGTCTCCTTGGCCGCGAGCTTGTCTCCCCCTACCCGCAGCGCCTCGGGTGCCGGGCCGACGAAGACGAGCCCCGCCGCCTCCACCGCCTCGGCCAGCTCCGGGCGCTCGGCGAGGAAGCCGTAGCCGGGATGCACGGCGTCTGCCCCGGCGATCCGCGCCGCCCGCACCTGCTCGGCCGCGTCGGCGTAGCTCGCCACCTCGACGACCTCGTCGGCCGAGCGTGCGTGCAGCGACCCGCGGTCGTCGGGCGCGACGACCGCGACGGTACCGATGCCGAGCTCGCGGCAGGTGCGGAAGATGCGCACGGCGATCTCGCCGCGGTTGGCAACGAGCAGCTTGCGAATCGGCACGGCTGGGACCGTAGAACCTAGTGCGGTCTCTCGTAACGTTGCACTGGAAACTCGTCCATGGTTCAGGCGGCGAGCTGGAGGCCGGCTGCAGGCTTGGCGGCGCGCCGCTGTTGCCGTCTGGCGGCCTCGAGCTTGCGCCGCTCGCGCTCGGCGGGGCTGTTGCGGTGGCGGACGTGGTCGGCGAGGGCGTGGCCGAAGGCGTCCCAGTCGAGGTAGTCGGCGTTCTTGCAGACGAACTCATCGATCGCCCCGA